>CALOEW010000094.1:0-4765 GCA_942492445.1 uncultured Gammaproteobacteria bacterium | reverse complement strand
ACTCAGGCCTGCCCCTGACCTCCACCCCACGACCCTGGGATCCTGTCTTTCTACCGCCATTGCGCTTGTACTGACAGGAGCATCCGGCACGGCTAGCGCACAATCCGATGCAGATCAGGAGCAGTTGCAAGAAATTGTGATACTTGGTACTGCGCAAGAACATATTCTTACTGTAACCTGTACCCAATCCATGCAGGATCAACAGAATCCCATCACTCGTTCCCTTGGGCCGGACAATGAAGAGCTGTGGCCTATGGGTATCTGGGATGGTTACCCCCCATGAGAGATAAGAAAAACCTATCTTTCAGGTTCCAGAAGTGGAAATGGTGCTAAAGTTAAGACTATGAATGCGCAACTGATCAAACGTCGACAATTCCTGCAGGGCTGGTGCGGCAGGCTTCATACTGTATTTCGCATCCAAACGGGTCGCTCGTGCCGGGGCCTCGGGCCGGTTTCTATGGAAAGTCTGGGCACAATTGGCAGTCTCCGCGAACCTGACGAAAACGGTGTAATGCTGCCCCCGGGATTCAAGTCGCGTATCGTCGCACGCTCCGGTGAGCGGCCGGTTGCCTCATCCGATTATGTCTGGCACGATGCGCCGGATGGCGGTGCTGTCTTTGCCACCGGCGACGGCGGCTGGATTTATGTTTCCAATGCTTCCGAGCTGGCCGGTAACCGCGGTGGAGTGGGCGCTCTGAGATTCAACCGGTCCGGACGTCCTGCCGATGCCTATCCTGTGCTACAGGGAACGTCGATCAACTGCGCCGGGGGAAAAACTCCCTGGCAGACGTGGTTGTCCTGCCAGGAATTCGAAGGCGGGCGGGTCTATGAATGCGATCTCTTTTTGGCTTCAGGGAGGCCGAGGTAAGGCCGGCACTGGGGCGTTTCCAGCATGAGGCGGTTGCTGTTGACCCGATCAACCAGGTTCTGTATTTGACCGAAGATGAACCGGATGGTGGGTTCTACCGGTTTCGTCCGGCCCGCCCGTTGCCGGAACTTTCGAGCGGTGTGCTGGAGATAGCGCGGGTACAGGAAAATAATGGCAGGCAACAACTCAGTTGGGTGGCAGTAAAGGATCCAGGTGCCCATTCAGTCCCGACCCGGTTATCAGGTGCCTGACTGTACACCATTCCGTGGCGGCGAAGGGCTGGTCTTTCAGGTTGGCCTGGTCTTCTTCTCCACCAAGAGAGACAACCCGGATCTGGTGTTATGATGTGACCACCGCTGAGCTTTCGTGGTTTATGACCTGGCGACCAGCAGCAATCCGATTCTGAGTGGCGTCGATAACCTTGCTATCACGCCTGCCGGGGAGGTGCTTGTTGCCGAAGACGGCGGTGATAAGCTGGTGGTAATTACGCCGGAAGGAGGGCCGACCTGTTCCACTGTTGCAGATCCCGGGTCACCCACGCTCAGGAAATAACCGGTCCACGCCTTCGACCCCGCTTATCGACGATTGTATTTCAGCTCGCAGCGCGGCGGTACCGGTTCCAGCAGTGGGGGGCGTGACTTTCGAAATCAGCCTGGAATCAGCCTGACCTGCGATTCCAGGGGTTTGAAGGCAGTCAGTTTTACCTGGGTTTAGGGTTTCGTGGCTTCGACCGGCGTGCCCGACAGACTCCCGCCGACCATTGTGGGGCTTGATCAGAGATTCCTTAGGGTTCAACCATGCCAAGCGAAGCCGTCAGCAAGTACTTTGATGCAACTGAGAATCGAAAGGTTCGCGACGACCTGCTGTTCGCAGTCGGAGTCGTGGATGAGCCAGAGTTGCAATAGATTGCGGATGTGGCGCTGGAGCGGGTATTTGCTTTCCTCGCCCTCGGGGCTTTTTCGTGCATGGATTTGACGTGGAAGAGGAGTCAATAATGAGATGCAGGGCTCGTTTTAAAGAGGTTAATGGTGTGGCCTTACTCAAGGTCTTCTTTCAGCTCGTTCCGTTACCCAAAAGCCTCATTGGTTGTGGCTGATGCGAGTCTGTTTTTCTGTCCAAAGTCAGAATTCGAAGGAGTGTGGCGGAGTATCTTCGAGTGTCTGTATCCTAACGGCGTTTTCTGCGGCTCCTTCCTGGGGCTGCAGGATACGATGGCAGGACCAGATTAACGCGCTGCAGATTACTGGCCAGAAGTGACCGCTTTTGAGGCAGAGGAGGAGCAGGCGCTATTTACAGACTTTGAGATCCTTCGTTTCAGTGTTCACAGGTCTTGCAGTTACCCCGCTGGAGATCAGCATGATTGGCATGTTTTCTCGGTAGTGGCAAAGAAGTTGTGCCTGCCTGTTCCGAGCGAACAGTGCCTTTGATCGATGTTGGTGCGCGTGTTGAAACTCTGCAGCCGAGCGGCATACATCGGCGTTCTGGGGGGCGTGGCGTCTGGCGCCAGATCCTTTCTGAGGTTACAAAACGATTAAAAGCATACAACCGCAACTGATGTACACGGGATAAGCAAAAGAAGCAATGGAGATAAACAGGGCAGGGGGACCGCTCCTGGCAGATCTGACAATTGCAAGCCTGCGGCGACGGGCGCGGCAATCGCCGCTGGTTCCTCAGGTGTGGCAGTGATCAGGCCGTCAATTGCTGAGACTCAGGAAGCACTGCGTCCGATAAAGTCGCTTCTCAGCAAATCGGAGAAAGCCTGTCAGAAGCTCACTCCGGGAACATGGCAGCATACGATGCTGAAGAAGAACATAAAGGCTTTACAGATTGCCTCTCTATTGCTTAATGAGGGTGGGGCTGTGGCTTTGAACGATCTACAGGTAGCGTTGAGCACACTGACGGAATTGGCAACCAGGGTCGAAAAAGCCTTGTTAAAATCTGAACCGGGGACATCACAACACACGCTTCAGCGCAACAGGCTTAATGCGTTGCAGACAGCAAAAACTCTGGTAAGGCAGGGAATTGAGCGTGGCAATGTCTGACACAACGATCTATACGGACTAGCAGGGCTCTGCGCTTTTTGCGCACCGCCTGCGCTTGCCGCAGATAACTCGGGAAAAGGAGATTGCACGCCATGTCGACAACGGATGACAAGCTCGACACCACCATCGTCGTAGTCCAGCGGGAGCGCTTCAGTCCATCGCAACGTTCCCTGGAATCCTTACTGCAGACAATCCCGCAAGGGTGCCCCATCATCTACGTGGACAATGCCTCGCCACCCTCTCTGCGGGAGTACCTGAGGCAGAAAGCGGAGGAGAACAGAATACAGCTCCTACGACGTGAACGTTATGAAAGCCCGCTGTACGCCCGCAATTCTGTCGTTTCCCTGGTGAACACAGAGTATGTAGCTTTTGTCGATAACGACGTGTTGTTCGGGCCAGGCTGGTTACACGCCATGCTCGAATGCGCCCGCAAACACCGCGCCGACGTGGTGTCTCCTCTAATTCAACAGGGTGAACTGGAAGAAGAGATCATACATACCGCTGGCGGTACAGTGGAAATAGTCGAACAGGATGGCACCAGGCAGCTCAGGGAAGTACAGCGTTTTCTGGGGGTATCGTTCGACCAAGTAGCCGGCCAATTGATCGAAGAGCCGACCCAGATGGCGGAGTTCCATTGTGTCCTGATGAGGACGGAATTTGTGAGACAGATCGGCCTGTTCGATGCCAACTATCTGGCAACTTCCGAGCATCTGGATTTCGCACTTGTCGTCCAGCGTGCCAATGGTTCCATGTGGTTCGCGCCCGACTCCAGGGTCTCCTACCTGCGCCCTCCGCCTGTAACCCGGGAAGACCGGAAGTACTTTTCCCTGCGCTGGAGCCGGGCCTGGGTAGAGCACTCGGAGAGACACCTGTTTCAAAAATGGAATCTGCAGTCGCACGATCGGGTTGTTAATTTTGCTGCCCGGCATCGGCGTAAGGTTTACCAGTCCCTGCATCAACAGGTAACGCGATTCGCCGGAATAAGAGTTGCCAATCTGCTGGTGAAAACTGTGGATCGGTGGAACGGCATGTCTGCCGGAAAAATCAGAGCAGTGAAATGACTGAGCTGTTGTCGGGCGGGCGTGACTGATTGGCATTGTGGGAATTATGGAACCTCTGATTAAGTCCCACAACGCTCTGGCCTTCAGACAAGCCGGCTGGCTTCATTGCACTGTCTTGACAGGCCTGCGCATGCCGGCGGCAATCCGCCTCGCCAGCAGACTTGGCTGAAGGCCTCCCCGGGCGATGCCCGCCCGGTACCAGAACCACATGGTCATGTCTGGCCAGGGAGCGACCGACCCTTGGTGCGATGCATCACGACAGCGACCGGCAGACTCCCAAGGAAAACGCCATGGCTATGATCAGGGTTTCCCCTGGTCCTGCGCAAACGAGGACTGACGCACAACAGCAAGAGTCTGTTTCAGGTCATCGATGTCGGTGTCCGGGTTTCTGCTGAAGGCCATCAGTTTCTCAAAAATCAGCTGGCGCTCATCACGAAATGCCGGTCGGTTCATGTGTATCGCGGTGTCTTCTTTGTAACTTGTCGGGCAGTCCAGGTAGCCGCCCAGGTCGTGAATCCGGGGTTTGCCATTGCCACTGAAGCTGATAAATATGTCGTCGGCATTGTGAAGCTGGTCGCATTCATCAAGTCCGAATTTTTCCAACAGGGAGAACATTGTCTCCAGTGTGGGCCGATTGACAAGATAGACCCGATTCAATACGTTGACCTCCTGGTCTCCACTGACAGCCTGCAGAAAACCGGCTCCGTCAACTTTCCGCCAGATCTGTCCCCGCATTCCGCGAGGAGAATCGGGGTTTGCCAGAAAATTTTCATAGAGCCGGTCCACCTGCTGCG
>CALOEW010000093.1:0-5443 GCA_942492445.1 uncultured Gammaproteobacteria bacterium | reverse complement strand
AGTTCCCAGCGGGGCTCATGCACCAGCATGTAATCCGGCTGGTACAGATCAGCCCACCCGCCAAGGTCATTACGGGCGATCAACTCACCCAGACCGGGTGATACCAGCCCTAGAATATCGACTACCTCACGCTCAGAATACCAGCCTACGGTACCGATCTCGACCAGAGCGATGGAGGAGTCGGATGGTGTGTTGACTGCCAGCCACTGCCCGATAGCCCGGTAATCCTGCCTTATCGTTGCGCCGTAGGTTCGCAATATCCACGGCTCCTGCCAGATGAACAGCAACAGCAGTGACGCCATAAACAGACCGTAGAAGCCTCTGCCGGCCTTTTCTGACAGCCGGCCGGCAATTGCGGCAGACCCGATTGCGACATAGCTCCAGAACAGGGAAAAATAAATACCGTAGTACCAGTTCTGGGATGGAATGTTCAGCAGCAGGTAGAAGGCCGAATAGATACCCAGGAAGACTGCTGTGAGCAGGAGATACTGCCGCGCCCTGATCACTGAAAGGGAACAGCCCGCGCACAGCAGTAGCAGCCCCATAACGATCCAGTTGCCCTCGTGCAGAAAACCGTGAGAAAACCGTGACAGCAGTCGGAACAGAAAATGGTCGGCTGCCCAAAGCCCCGACTGCCCCTGGTAGATCTTGGCAACACCCGAAGACTGCAGGACTTCGCCGTAATAAAACCCGTTGAAGGCAAGCTGTGCCGCCACCATCAGCGACGGAAACAGATAACTGCGCCAGTCTGGCCACTCGCGCTTGAAAAAACAGGTATTGATGGCCAGGGCCGGAACCAGCAGTACACCTTCAGGTCGGGTGAGTATCAGCAGCCCGAGTGCAACTCCCAGCCATCGATGCGCATTGCTGAAATAGAGCTGCAAGCAAACCGCGAACAGGAACACGAACAGACTGGTTTCCATACCCTGATTGATATAGGAAGCGACCGCCATACATGCCAGAACTGCGCTGAGCGAGGCGGCAGTAGAGTCATCCAGCAACCGGTTCAGCAGGTAATAAAAAACCAGCATGGAGCCGGCCATGGCCAGTACCGACACCAGCATGATGGCGTCCCTGGCGTCGCCAACGACCCAGGCGATGGGGATCGCCAGGTAGGCAAACAGGGGCGACGTCAGTCCGTTTACCCGTTCTCCCGGGTTGTAGACAAGCCCGTTTCCTGCTGTGAAATTCTCAATGTATCGAGCATAGATCAGGGCATCATCGAGCTCAAAACTCCACAGCAGGGAACTGTTGAGCAGGAATATGGCGACTGCGATACAGACCAGAATGAGCCCGGGGGACGGACGCCTCATCTCTGGCCGCTCAATGTTCAGCATCTGGATCACCTGGCCCGGCCTGAACGCATTTTATTCAGCGCTCAGTTGCCCCCTTACCCGCAAGTATCTTTTCACGGAACTTTTTAATCCGTGCTACACGAGTTTCAGACTTCTTGGCCCCATTGATGTTTATCACGTAGCTTTTCTGACGCCCGGGTGTAAGCGCCTGAAAGGCGCCTGCGAGGGCCGGGTCAGCGTTGAGCGCTTCCTTCAACTCCCGGGGCAGAACCGGCTCGGTGTTGTCTCTCGGCGGCTTCCTGTCTTCTTCGGCGTAGCTCATGGCTTCGCGAAGGCAGGACCGAATGATCTGCTCGCGCGATGCAACCTGAGCGACATGGGTGAAGCGGACCGTGTCGGCTTGCCTGGTATTCGGGCCCTGCTTCTCCAGAACACCATCAGGGTTCTGCATCAGCGCGGCGTTGAAAAAACTCAGGCGGAAATCACCCAGAAATGCACCAACTATCGCAATATTGCGACCTGCATGGAGGTAACAGGGATGCCCCCACTTAAGGGTTTCCTCAAGTCCCATGTCAAGGCAGATGCGGCGAAGATCCGCTAATCCTTCAGCCCAGAGCCTGGTTGAACACTCCGGTGTAGCAAAGCGCTCACAACGCCCGCACCCTTTAAGGAAATAGTCTTCGATATCAGTAATCATGGCACTACCAAATCTATCGAATCCGTCAAGCGTAAGCCGAGCCTTTTATTGAACTGAGTGTATGTTGCCCGAACGATACTCACGCTCTATCCTTGGGAACCTCTGATTAAGTCCCACAATGCTCTGCGGGAGTCTGTCGGGTGTTGCTGTGAGGCGCCGTGCGCCGGGAATGGCCACTCCCTTGCCAAGCACGGCAACGAAGCAGCGACGTCCGACAGACCCCGCCCGAAGGGGCCTTCAGACAAGCCCGCTGGCTTCGTTGCACTGCCTTGACAGGCCGACGCATGCCGGCGGCAATGCGCCTCACCAGCAGACTTGTCTGAAGGCCAGAGCGTTGTGGGACTTAATCAGAGGTTCCCTTGTAATTTCGACCGAGTACGACTTATACCACATTGCTTTTCCTTTCGATTGCACAACGTGATATTCCGCGTTCTCCTTCCAAGCCTTGATCTGGAATTCGTTGTCCCAAAATTGGAGATGGCAATTTCCCACATTTTTTCTGCCATCCCCGAGTATTCTGAATCCAATTCCGTCTGCGAACATAACATTTTTAGAAACAGGGAGTTCTTTTTTCTTATTGTTGGAAGAAAGTATCCCACTGAAAGTGAGAGAATTCTACTGCGCTTATCCAGAAAGCAGGGGAAAGTGAAACCCGCTACATCCGCTGGGGATCCGACAACGGTCCTGTTGACCCATTATAAGAGTAGCGAAGAAATTCTCGAGATTTCATTTCTGACAGTTTCTGCGCATATTAGTAGATAGCTGGTTTAAAGAGATTGTGTGAATGGCTGCGCCTGACTCTCAATAAAAAGTTCGGCTTGTGGCCGATTCTAACTTCTATACTCGGTTGTATTGACTAACTGCTCCAGGTTCATAGGTGACATGCGATGCCAAGGTTGGAAGGTTGAAACAATTGATGTGTGATCTCTGCGACTATATTGTTGAAGGAGAGACAGTTGAAGAATGGATGATGGCACTTCGGCCTGACTGCATGGAGACTCATGGGGATGTCATGAGTGACTCGAGCCGGGGCAAGGAAGAAATGGTGGCGATGAGATGATTAATCTGCTGCCTGGTCGAATCTATGGATGGCCCGTCGTCAGTTTCAACCGCTTCTATTATTCGGGTGAAAGAGTCAATGAGCATCCTACTCGTGAAGGATTCGAACCTCCGCTATTGGTGTCGCTTCCCTCAGCCAAAGGTTTATGTGCCCCGGTGCGTGGTCAGAACGCCTGAATGGTGGTGCTGTCGAAACTTATGGCCTCCAGCTGACCGGTGACTCCGGCTTCCCGATTCCGGTGTTGCAACCGGGACTGACAGACAGTCTGCTTAATGTGGCTTCCGATTCGAACTTGCTGCAGGCAGACTATCTGATCTTCGTATTTGAGGGGCTGATTATACTGTGCCAGCTCTTCAGTACTCATGGTGCGAAAATTCAGCCGGTCTGACGACGTGCAGGATGCTGACAGCAGAATTAACGCAACGAGCGGGGCAAATTTCATGATTCTCGTAAGGGCGTGCACGGGTTCGATGGGTTTCAGGAATAAGTCACTGGATTTGACACCATACACGAGTGGGTGGCGCTTCGCCAATGAGTCGAATGCATGTCCCGGAATCAGTTTCATGAATTGAGCAATTACCGTATTATTGTTCGCCATGACCTGACATTCACGTACTGTTCAATGCGCTGTGAAATCCCTGTTGTAACTGATTCAAGGAGTTTTCAGGCCTGCTTTTCTACCCGTCAACGCGCAACAACGACAGTTATAGTTGGAGACTGATTATGAGTGATTTGTCTGAATCATTGCTTAAAGTCACAAGCGTCTTCTGCAGACCTGGAAAACGGCGTTACTTCAGCGAGGAACGAGAGATGAACGCCTTGATATGTGTCCGGCGTTCCACATTCACCCTCGTCGTCGCGTTCGGCCTTTTCGCTACGGGCGTTCTTGCTCAGGCACCAGACGATATCTCCGCCCGCCCCCCAACGGGCCGGTCGTACGCGACCACCATGCCGGGCCTTCCCGGCACGCTTCCACAGCCGGCTCGATTGACTACACCGCGGATCACGCCTCTTCCCGAATCGCAATGGACCGACGAGCAGGCGGCGACGTACGAAGAATTCATGGGCCCCGGCGTCTCCGAGATCGCCCTGAGGACGATTCTCCGGGTACCGGCCCTGGCCAACGTAATCATGCCGTTCGCGCGGTACATGGCCGCGGAGTCCACGCTCCCGGCACGGCACCGGGCGATTCTGATCCTTCGTACGGCGTGGCTTACCCAGAGCGCCAACATCTGGGCGACTATCGCACGTGAAGCGGAGCTGATGGATCTCTCCGTCGCGGAGATCCGCCAGGTCGCGGAGGGGCGGGGTGCCGGGTGGAGTGAGTTCGAAGCGACACTGATCCAGCTCGCCGACGAGCTCTTCCGGAACTCGTCTGTCACCGACGCCACCTGGGTCGCGCTCGAGGAGGAGTACAATCTCTTCAACATGATGGATGCCGCGGCCACGGTGAATCAGACAGTCAATCACTCGATCATTTTCAATTCGCTCGGCATCCAGGCGGATGCGGGCGCGACACGACGCCTCCCCACGGATATTGCGTACGAGATCAACATGCCTGATCGGGAGCCGCGGCTCACCCGGCCAAGGGTCGACCCTCTCGAGGGCGGTGGGCTGCGCGTTTCACGTACCTTCAGGCGGCACCCTCGCGTTGCCCAGCTCGGATCCGGCTCGCCCTACACGCTCAACCCCAATCTGTCGCGATTGATGCCCCACGACCGCGAGCTGCTTATCCTCCGCACCGGCTGGAACGCCCAGGCCGTATACGAGTGGGCGAAGCACGTGGGCAGCGTGGGTCGTGCCCGCGAAAACGGGCTGGAACCACTCTGGATCGCCCAGGGGCGCGAAGCGTCGGGCTGGAGCGACTACGAGCGAACCCTTGTCATCGCGGCCGACGAGATGTTTCGTGACACGATGATCTCCGACGCCACATGGAATACCCTTTCGGAGCGATACGACACCCACCAGATGATCAGCATCGCGGCATCGGTGGGTCGCTACCGCTTCGTGTCCATGACGCTGAACGCGCTCGGCGTCCAGCCCCAGGACGACGACGAGCTGTTTCCGGTGCTGGAAGGGCGGTGATTCGAGAGGTTGGCGACGCCGGGGCAGGTTACGAAGCCGGGCCTCTTGCCAGAGGCCCGCTCTTCTCCGGATCGAGGTCACCAGCGAGCAGCGCGGAAATCCCTGCGGGAATTAATCAGAGGTTCCTTAGGCTTTAACTGACCAGGAATGTTTGCTCTGATGTAACACGGTCTGTTCCAATGCTTCATCTAGGAATCCCTTTCAAGAAGGTCTTTTAACGCTCGAAGGTCAGTGTCAACTGCCCGCGCATCAGTAGCGAACTGTTCCTCGGACATCCCAGGTCGCCGCACCAGGGTAAAAATGAAT
>CALOEW010000092.1:0-20277 GCA_942492445.1 uncultured Gammaproteobacteria bacterium | reverse complement strand
AAAACCCGATGATGGGCCAGGTTAGATTACGACCGGCAAGAAAGTACTCTTCCGAGGAAGCCTGAAGTCTTTTTCGTGCCAGGTACCAGCCAAAAAGCAGGCGCGTACCCAGCACATAGACGACCAAAACCGCAATGTCTGGCGTGGTGATCTGAAAATTTTCCATGGACAGGAAGGTTATCGCAATCAGCCCGGTACTTACAGACCGGTGGATTCATGCGACTGCGGACAGAACCAGCCGCGCATGTGCCACGTGCGTGCCTTTGGAGCCGTTCAGCCCCGATAAACAGGACTCAGGTCCTCGAACATTTTCCTGCGAATGCCAACGCATCCAGTCCATAGTCAATGTACACAAGGACATAGTCTGAACCATTCGGGTGAATGGAAAACGTCGCCTCGCCAAAGGCTATGTCATGTGCCTTGCACACGACATAGCCCTTATTCGACTCACAGGCACCGCTGAAATGAGGCAGATCGGCCCGGCGCCAGCCCTTCTCGGTATCCACCACCCACTCCTGGTCCTCGAAATCATTGACTTCATCGGTCGAAGTGGAAACTCCGTACTGATCTATGGAAACTCCGGCCACGTCTTCACAGAAATAGGTCTCTGCTGAAGCAGCACAGGCGCTTAAACCAAGCGAAACCGCGGTTAGTAGTCGGGCAGATCGTTCTGCGTTCATGTTCCAGTCCTCCTCTGGGAAACCTCTGATAAAGTCCAACAACACTCTGCGGGACCTTATCAGAGGTTCCCTGGAAATTACGTGGAAAAATTTTGAGTGCTGGAAGGTATACGTCCGGGTCAGAATCTGGATTGGTTGATTACCGCATTGCGTTCCGGCATTCCGCCCGGTATCAGGCGGTGCAACTCCCGCCGGATCTGAAGCTGTTGGTTCCCAGAGCATGTATAGCCGGGATCCTGCCAAGGAATCTGAGATGGAAAACGAAGAAGAGTTCTGTTAAAGGTGGGAATCCTCCCGGCTCGCGAATCAGGTGAGTCGGCGGATCACAACATCGGAGACATACACAACCGAGTGCAGGAAGACCTTAAAGCCTGTCCCTGAGGCTGGACAATGAACCATCAACTGCGGAAATCAGAGCGGCTTTCCAAGGGCAGGATACTGGCCTGGAAACAGTGTCCCAAGCGCCTCTACCTGGAAATGCATCGACCGGAACTGGCCGCCGCGGACGAACAGGCGGAATACTGGTTTGCACAGGGCGATGAAGTAGGGGCCATAGCGCGGGACCTGCTTCCTGGAGGTATCCTGGTCGGTGGCGAGGCAACGCTCGGGCTCGATCTGGCATTGCAGCGGACCCGCGAGCTGCTTACCGGGCCGAATCCAGTGCCATTGTTCGAGGCGACTTTCGGATTTCAGGAGGTGCTGATACGGGCGGACATCGTCATACCCGGCAAAAGCGGGCTGCTGCTCCGTGAGGTGAAGTCAGCGGCGAAGCTGAAGGCTTACCATATTCCCGACTGTGCGCTGCAGGCCTGGGTGATGGCTCAGGCCGGTTTCGCGCCAGCCCGGATCGAACTGGCCCATATCGACACCTCCTTCCGTTACCAGGAAGAAGGGGAATACGACGGCCTTATCGCCTGCCAGGACATCACTGAGCAGGTCGCCGATCTGCAACCGCTGATTCCGGGATGGGTGGACGGTGCCAGGCAAACCCTGCAGGGGCCGTTGCCGGATATCGAACCGGGCAGGCAATGTGTCGAACCCTTTGGTTGCCCCTTCAGGGGCCATTGCTGGCAGCAGGTGCCCGGGTACCCGCTGGAGACTTTACCGGGTGGAGGTAAAGTCGTGGACGAATTGCGGGCGCAGGGTATTCATGACATTCGTGACATCCCCGATGGTGTGCTGACCAGACCGTTACAGGTGCGAGTGCGGCATGCGGTCAAAAGTGGTCAAGTATTTCTGGACCAGGAAGCTGGCAAGGAACTGGCAGACCTGCCGTATCCACGCTTCTACCTGGATTTCGAGACTATCGGGTTTGCCGTGCCCGTCTGGCTGCACACCAGACCCTTCGAACCATTGCCGTTCCAGTGGTCCTGTCATATCGAGCGGCAGCGTGGCGAGGTGGAGCACGAGGCGTTCCTGGACATCAGTGGCGCGCCTCCCATGCGGGCATTTTCCGAAAAGCTGCTGGCCGTGCTCGGCAGCGAAGGCACAATTTTCATGTACAGCAATTATGAACGAACGGTCATCACGGCCCTTATGCGGCGTTACCCGGACCTGGCGGATGAGCTGGTGCAACTGGCGGAACGCCTTTTCGATCTGCAGAAGGTGGCGAAAAAACATTACTACCACCCGGCGATGAAAGGTCGCTGGTCGATCAAGTCGGTGTTGCCGACCATTGCGCCTGATCTGGACTACAGCCAGCTGGCGGGTGTGCACAATGGTACTGAGGCGCAGATGGCGTACAGGCAATGTATTGCACCTGGAACCTCTAAAGAGCGCAGGAGCAGTCTTGAAGAACAGTTGCTTGAGTATTGCCGGATGGATACTCTGGGGATGGTGAAGATTGCCAATTTATTTCAGAACCGGCAGAGATAGGTGGCCGAAATCTGTTTGTAGCCCGGTGCTGCGTTTCTATAGTTACGTTCATTGCTGTCCCACATTTTAAGGAGTCTCTGATTAATTACCGCAATGCTCCGGCTTTCAGCCATCAACGGAGAGTTGAATGAGATGGGTGGCTTCGAGCGGCGCAGCCCGCGGCGGGTATCCTGTGGCCCGGCCCCCGCCCCTCCGGGCGCCCTCACTCGAAAAATGCCCTGGAAAGCGGTCATTTTTCCTCCCTCGGCGCTGGTCCTTTTATTGCAGCCCCAGGATACCCCTGCCGGCCACGCCTGGGTTGAGTGCGGAATTCCTCCTGCATTGGCCTCGATTCCTGCGATCAGTTTCTGAATGAGGCACGGCAATATATTGTTGGTCGTGTAACAAACTCTTGTTCATGTCTGACAGGGACCACGCATACTGGAAGTGCCCGGATTCAGCCCGTTGAAAGCTTTCCGGTCATGATATTGTGGGATAGCAATGAGTTAGGTTCATTGCTGTCCCACATTTTTAAGAAGCACCAATTAACAGGCTGTTGAAAAACTATTGCGCTTGCCAGTGCTTCGTTAAAAACTGGCTCAAAATGCTCATTTACACCCGGTAAACTGCGCTTTATCGCCAGTTTTTGCCTCGCCATGGCTGCGCTCATCACCTTTTTCAACAGCCTGTTAAGCTAAAGAAAAGAAAGGTTTCACGGAACCGATGCCTGCAGTGTGCCCAGGCCCCTGGGGTGATAGGTCAGCAAGTACTGAATTTGAAAATCAGATAGCGTGCAGTTTTGTTTCCAAGGGTTTGCGGGGGTCAGTTATTCGTGGCTTCGAAGCCAAGAATAACTGACAATCCTCCAACCCCAATAAATCAGCGTATTGGCCAGTACACGGCCTGGCGTTATTCATTCTCAGTGTATACTGAAACCGACGGTTCTCCAGCCTCATCTACAACAACATCGAATTCAATCGGGCGGCAACATACCTGGCAGTCTTCAATATAGCTTTGTTGTGGAACCGAACAATCGATGACAACCCTGATGATTTCACCGCAGTAAGGGCAGCCGATGTTCTGCTCACGGGTCTCTCTCATTAGTGCCTGCTTTTTCAATTACAGATGTAATGCCGGATCGTCCGGGGGCGGCAAGGGAGTTTGGAACGACGGCTTGATCAATATCGCACTCTACCAATCAGTGTTTGATAACCCAAGGAAATTCGGCAAAACTGTGTACACTGTTGATGAAGAATCGGTAATTTGCATGATTTACGGAAACGAGACAGCAAGAATTCCCGTCATCCTGAACATAGACGTGGAGCCGGATGAATTTCTGGTGGATGTGACCAAGCCACGGCCGTGGTCGGGATTCGAGTTCTGTCATGGCTATATGAATGACTACCGGAATAAATTAGAGGAAGTGACAGGCTGCCCCGTGCGTTTCAACTGGATGTTGCGGATGGACCCGCAGATCCGGATCGCTTACGGAAATCCCGCCTGGGCAGTGGATCAGTACAGCAATATACTGGACGATCTCAGGTCCCGTGGCGACGCTATAGGTCTGCATGTGCATAACTATAAATGGTCGCAAAGCCTGGACGGCTGGATCGACGACAGCGCAGACTGCGACTGGGTGGATGAATGCCTTGAAACCGCAGTGGAGGCCTATCGGCAGTCCTTCAGCGAGAAGTGCCAGGCCATGAGTTTTGGAAACTTCTTTTTGAGTACCAGGGCTGTCAACAGGGCAGAATCACTCGGCATACGCTATGACCTGACATTGGAGCCTGGGCTGTTGTCAAAGAAGCACTACGGTAATCGCCCGCAAACGGCTCCGACGCCAAGTTTCTGCCGGGTCCCCAGGGTTCCCTACCAGCCTTCCAGCGCTGACTTCAGAAAACCTGTTGAGGTTGGAAGCAGGAGTATTACGCTCATACCCCTGACTTCAGCGTTTATGAAACTGGGGTACGGGCCTCGTGCCTTGCGAACGCGGCTTGGCAGATTGCTTCGCAATGGCATCAATGGCAGATTACAGAGCATGCCCCTGGCAATGGTGCGCTCCTGGGAAGGGGAAAACACTTTTTCTGCAATGCTTTCCCGAGCCATTGCCTTGCAGAAAAGGCCCTACCTGGCGTTTACGTTTCGTTCGAATATACACGACCGAAGATTCACGAGGATAGATGTCTCCTTGAAGGCTTTGCTCAGCCACCCTGCCAGTCGGGGATTTCAATTCTGTACCGCTTCCGAAGCAATGCAGGTCTGCGGTCTCGAAACTCACGGGACTTGATTCAAGAGGGAAATCAGTTGATTGACAGCAGCCTGCCACTTGCCAGTTACAAGGTTCTGGACCTGAGCATAGCCCGGGCCGGGCCCGCCGCAGTTCGCATGCTGGCTGACTGGGGTGCCGATGTCATCCGGATCGAACCCCCGTTCAGTGGCGATATCGCCGGGGACAGGCATGGTCCGGATTCCCAGAATCTGCACCGTAACAAACGCAGTCTTTGCCTGGACCTGAAGTCCGCAGCGGGTCGTGAAGTGTTGCTGCGTCTGGCGCAAGAAACGGATATCCTGGTGGAGAATTTTCGCGTTGGCGTAACGACTCGTCTGGGCATAGACTACCAGGCAATCCGGCAGGTTAATCCCGCTATTATCTACGCCAGCATTTCCGGTTTCGGCCAGGATGGGCCGTATGCGGCTCGACCGGCTGTGGATCAGGTGGTGCAGGGTATGAGCGGACTGATGTCAATTACCGGTAAACCCGGAGGGGGACCTATGCGGGCCGGCATTGCCGTCAGTGACACCTCCGCCGGCATGTTCCTGGGTCAGGGCATTCTGCTGGCTCTGTTACATCGTGAAAAGACCGGAGAAGGCCAGTGGGTGCACACCTCGCTGTTGGAATCCATGCTGTGCAAGCTCGATTTCCAGGCGGCGCGCTACACCATGAGCGGCGAGGTGGCGACTCAGGAAGGCAACAACCATCCGACACTCTCGCCTATGGGGGTGTTTGATGCCAGTGACGGGCAGGTTAACCTGGCGGCCAGTACTGACCGCATGTTCCGGGCATTCTGCGACGCCATGGATGCTGCCGGATTGCTGGCGGATCCCCGCTTTGGCACCGTGGACGGACGCCGTGAGCATCGGGAGGCCCTGTGGCAGGAGGTTAACGGGATCACGCGGAAATTCACCAGTGCACAGCTTGTGTCCACGTTGAACCTGGCCGGCATCCCCTGCGGCCCGATAAACCGTATTGATCAGGCCTTTGATGATGAACAGGTTCGCCACCTGAAGATGACCCGGACCGCTCATCACAAATCTCTGGGAGACCTGGCGCTGATAAGATCGCCGATCAATCTGTCGCGGTTTGATCAGGACGGTGATTTTCGTGCTCCAGGTCCTGAAAGGGGTGAGCATTCACGGGAAATACTCAGTGAATACGGCTATGAGGACGACGAAATAGAGCTGCTCGCCGCAAGTGGGGCGATTCGGTGCTTTTCCCAGAAACGGTAACTTTAGAACGGATCTGCGTGGACATTGACGGCATGATGATAAAATCTCCCAGCAAAAAACTGCTTGCCGGAATCGAAGGCAACGTCGGTTTGATTACCTTCAACAACCCGGAAAGGCATAACGCCATGTCACTGGACATGTGGCAGGCGCTGGCTCAGGTGCTGAAGGACATGGCCCGGGTTGAGTCCGTGCGCCTGGTAGTCCTGGAGGGTGCCGGTGACAGGGCATTTGTTTCCGGGGCCGACATCTCTGAGTTTGAGACTCTGCGTTCCAATCGGGAAAAGCAGCAGGCATACGAAAACGCCTTCGATGAAGCCCAGTCTGCACTGGCCGGCTTCGAGAAACCAGTGCTCGCCAAGATCAGGGGATACTGTGTTGGAGGAGGGCTGGCACTGGCTCTGAACGCGGATATCCGCCTTGCCAGTGATGATTCGCTATTCGCCATACCTGCCGCGAAGCTGGGCCTTGGTTATGGCTATGAATCCATCAAGACCCTGACGTCCATCGTCGGGCCGTCGTTCGCAAAGGATATTCTGTTCAGCGCCCGATTCCTGAAAGCCGACGAGGCCCTGCGAATCGGCCTGGTCAACCAGGTGGCGGCCCGGAAAGACCTGGACAGCCTGGTCACGGAGTATGTGGACAGGCTGATCCACAATGCGCCTTTGACCATCCGTTCAGTAAAGGCGGCGGTGCGGGAAATCGTCGTCA
Organism: uncultured Gammaproteobacteria bacterium; assembly: GCA_942492445.1. Lineage (GTDB taxonomy): Bacteria > Pseudomonadota > Gammaproteobacteria > Pseudomonadales > Pseudohongiellaceae > NORP240. The sequence continues at coordinate 13,528 of CALOEW010000092.1, read as the reverse complement.
ATCCTGGACAGGCCAGTCCGGGATACGTGGCTGAGCTGGTGGACGCCTGCTTCGAGAGCGAAGACTACCGGGAAGGGCGCAACGCCTTCATGGAGAAACGCAAGCCCCGGTTCCGGGGCGCCTGAAGGCCGGCAGAATTCCAATCGCCAGGGAAATTCTCACCATCAGATTGCGCTTATTTCGTTTGGAAATAGTGCCTGCCGGAAGAATCTCCGCAGGTAGAGCTGTTGCAGGCCTGGACAGTCCACCAATAGCTGTGCCCCGGTTCCAGGCCGGTCACCACGAAACTGGTCGATTCCAGGCTGTCCAGGTTAATGACTGATTTGTTGACTGTGAAATCGCGCAAACTCACCTTATAGAACGTGGCCCCCGAGGTGGCTTCCCATCGCAGTATTGCTGACAGACCTGTTATTTCCGGAACCGGCGGTATCGTCGACCCCGGTGACAGTACCACAGGCGTGTCAAGAGGTTCGGACACGAACACTTCAAGCTCATCCGTGTACAACCCTGGTTGCTTGTTGCCACCGTATCCAGCTATTTTCAGGTAGTAGGAGCCGGGAGGAAGTTCTGTGCTGACTTCTGTCAGAGTACCAAGGTCAATCGAATCGAGGTATTGCCCGGAAACAAGTCCATATTGAGCCGTGTAACCGGAAGCGCCGAATACCGTGCTCCAGCTGATTGTCACAGATTCATCCTCCACCAGGACAGCCGGGTCCGCTGGCGCTGCAAGCGGGGTACTGTTCGGACCTACGGTGACAACGACCTCCTGGGACAGCTCACTTTCACTGAACTGGTTGTAAGCGACTATCGCCAGGTAGTAGGTACCATTCTCCAGGGTGGTGCTGAAGCTGAATGGACCGTCAGGAGCGTATTCGTAGAGATACTCACCGGAGCTGAGCCCGAGAAATACTTTGTACCCGCTTGCATTGGCGACAGGTTCCCAGCGGAAGAAGGCCTGATCGCCAACGACTGCGCGTTCTATTCCTGCAGGTGCCATTATATTGAATGAAGAATCCAGACAGTCAGCGGGGGAGGTCCAGGGCATGTCCAGCCCATACCCGGAGGCCCAGTACCAGGGGTCATAGATGGTGGCTCCGTAGTCCCGTCGTTTACAATCATTAAACGGATCATAGGGCCTGTTGTTTGAGCGAAACCAGTCACCACCGTTTTCCGCGTCTTTTCTGAACATGGGCCCGCGCGGAGCAGGATCCTCGGTGTCGCTGATGTCAACGCCGTCATTGCCCCAGCGACCTTCAAACCAGACCCAGCTGTTTTGGTTGTTTTCCAGCTGCCTCAAGTCAATCAAGGCATAGTCTCCAACCTGGAAATCCAGAGTGCCTCCGTCTCCCCAATGTGTATCCTTGATGCCGGAATAGTTTGTCTCACCCGGGAACGCATAGGAGCCGTGGCCACCGTTGGATACGAAAACCGAAAAATGTTCGTCTGAACGGCTGTCTTCAAAAATTTCATTGGCCCAGGAATACCTGTTTGCTTCATAGCGGGCTGAAAATACGATCTCCCTGGGATCGGCGTTTGCATTCAGGAAGACTGTGACACTTTCCCAGTCTCCCGGGTGATTGAGAAACCAGTCGTTATAAAAGTAAAAGAACCAGTATTGGACGGCGATTGGCAACGGATACTGGGAATCCGTGTCTCGAAAAACGCGGAAATAGACAGTGGGTTCACCGGCCCGTGCTTTGAAAGCGAGTTGCTCATCGGTCTGGGCGGAACTCCAGAGCGGATTGAACAGCAGGCTGTTACTCGCTGACCTGATGCCGGAGGCCCCCAGTAAATTGATATAGCCCGGAACGTCGAGAGCATAATCAGCTGCCGGAAAGGTATCCTGGCCGACAGTTACGGGATTTTTCAGCCTGAGGTCGATGGTAGTGCCCGGAGGTTGCGACAGCAGGTTATCGACCCGCATGGGGTGGAAGTCGTTGTAGGGGTAGCTGCCTCCCTGGAGATCGACTTGAACACCTTCGGAATCCGGCGCTGAAAGGTGGATGATTGGTGCAAACCTCGAAGCCAGAGCACTGTCGTCCGAGGACTGGGCCAGGGCGCCGTCAGGTTTCAGCAGACAGCCAACGAGCATGCCGATAAGCAGAATTCCGGGGTAGGTGTAAGGATTAATCATCGTCACTCATTCAAGCTTTCGCAGTCCCTGCCACAATAATTGATGGGCTCACTACAGACAACCCTGAAATTAAAAGGTTTGAACTGGGTCATACTTGCAGTCTCCCCGTCAGTGCCTTCGGGTTTGACGGGCCCGGGCCGCTACTGCATCATCCGGAATCATTCTGATTGCTCAGGTCTGGTCGATGTTCCGCAACGGATTACGTCATACCGGCCCCGGTGCGCTGGTGGCCGCCGCCTTCATCGGCCCCGGCACTGTCACGGTCTGCACGCTCGCCGGGGTGAACTTCGGCTACGGGCTGATGTGGGCCATGCTGCTGTCGGTGCTGGCCACCATGGTGCTGCAGGAGATGGCTGCCCGCGTCGGCCTGGTCACCGGAAAGGGTCTGACCCACGTACTGCGTGAACAGCTGCGCCACCGTCCCTGGTCCCGCGCAGCCGTGCTGCTGTTGATCCTGTGCGCGGTGGTGGTAGGCAATGCCGCCTACGAGGCTGGCAACATCAGCGGCGGCCGCCTGGGCCTGGAAACCCTGCTTGGCGTGGAGGGTCAGGCAATTGCGCGCTACCTGAGCCTCCCGATCGGGGCGGCGGCCTTCTTGTTGCTGTACCTGGGGAGCTACCGGGTCATGGAGCGGACTCTGATACTGCTGGTGGTGTTGATGAGCCTTGCCTTTCTGGTTACAGCGTTGCTGACACGCCCGGACCCCGGGCCGCTGTTTCGGGGACTGCTGATACCGACATTCAGCGACGCCAGCCTGCTCACCGTGGTCGGGTTGATCGGCACCACTGTGGTTCCTTACAATCTGTTCCTCCATGCTTCGCTGGTGCGGGCCAAGTGGGAGGGGCCGGCACATCTGCACGACGCTCGGCGCGACACCGTGGTGGCTGTGGCCATGGGTGGGCTGGTCTCGATGTCCATCATCGTCTCGGCTGCTGCGGTGGAAAACACCGGCGTGGGTAGTGCGGCCGACCTCGCGCTCAGTCTGGAGCCACTGTTCGGTGGCGCGGCGCGCTATCTGCTCAGTATCGGTCTGTTCGCTGCCGGCATAACCTCGGCGATCACCGCACCACTGGCCGCCGCCTATGTAACCAGCGGTTGCCTGGGGTGGGGTGGAGACCTGCGGCACCCTGGCTTTCGCTCGGTGTGGATGGGAGTCCTTGCACTTGGCGTGCTGTTCTCTTCGCAGGCCATCAGCCCCATCGAGATCATCCGCTTTGCCCAGGTGGCCAATGGTATTGCTCTGCCGGTTGTGGTGGGCGTCCTGCTGTGGCTGATGAACCGCGAGGCGGTCCTTGGCAATTATAGAAACCGACGGTTCCAGAATTTCACGGGTGGGCTGATCTTTGTCGTGACCGTGGCGCTGGGCTGGCGTGCCCTGCTGCAGGTGGTGGCTGGTCTTTAAGGAACCGTTGCTCAATCCCCAGAGTATTGTGGTAATTTGACGGAAATTCTTTATACAAAATGCTGGATCTACCTCTGAATCATCTGGCGGCGCGGAACAGCCCGTCGGCCGCCTGCAGCAGTTTGCCACGCAGTTTGGGTTCCATGTCCTGATGGGCATCAAGGAACTGCTGCACCGTGTCGGCGGCCTCCAGCGAATGGTGACCATCCAGCGTGGCATGCAGCCAACGCAGGGGGAAGAATATGTCCCCGGTGTCACGGATCGATTCCAGCTGTTCCAGGGCCGGCCGGATCAGTGCCACGGAGGCGTCAGCGCGCAGCGGATGATGGATGGCGCCCATGGACGCCAGGACCCACGCCTCCTGCCCGCGGTTGTCCGGGTCGCTGAAGGAGCGGAACAGCGCCTCCCGGTCCGACGCTTCAATGCTGAATGCCGGCCGCACGAAGCGGAAGCGGGACAGCCGGTCGGGGTTTTCGATGCGCTTCTCCTGTTGCTCCAGGATGGTGTCGGCATCGGCTACGCCACGCAGCGCGAGCGCTTCGGCCAGCTCGATAAACTGGGGCTCCTGCAGTGGCAGACCCGGCAGTTCCTCTTCCTGGGCCCAGAGCCGCCGCAGGCGGGCGACGCCCGGTTCCGAGACGATGACCTGGACCAAGGTATCAAAGACAGCGCGTTTGCGCCCGGCCTCTTCGGCGAGCTCCAGTGCCTGCCACAGGACCGACTCCAGTCCGTTGGCCCGGGCTTCGCGCTCAGCTGCGGACAGGTAGCGCCACCAGACACTCTGCAGCAGGCCGAGAATCTGCTGGGTGATCAGTTCGTCCGGTTCACGGCGCACACCGGTGAGCAGCGCCTGCAACAGGGGCAGGGGCTGAAGCCGGTCTTCCAGCAGCTCTTCGACCAGTTGTTGCCAGGTCACGGCGCGGTGGAGCGGGGAAACGAGGTCATGGACATTCGCGAGCAGGTAGCGGCGGCTGTCCGGATTCAGTTCAAAGCGTCCATAGCCGATGCCATCGGCACCGGGCAGGATAAAGTCCGGTTCGGTCGCGCCCGTGAGCGGCACCCTGGCACTGGCGCTGCGCAGGGTTACGCCGTGTTCCGTGACCTCGCCATCGCGGCCCACGGCCAGCACCAGAAGCTGTGGCCAGTGAATGCCGCGGCCGGCCTGATCGTCTGCCTGGGAAACGATGATGCCATCGCCGGTCCAACGGGCGTGTACCCGGGGCCGGCCCGGTGACTCCACCCAGGCCTGATTCCAGGCCGACAGGTTTTCCTCGGTGAGGCCATCCAGTATCCCGATAAGCTCAGTCCACCCGGCGTTGCCGAACCGGTTTTCCGACAGGTAACGACGCAGTCCCTCCCGCAGGGTCGTCTCGCCAATCAGCCCTTCCAGCTGGCGCATGACCACCGGTGCCTTCTGATAAATGATAGCACCGTACAGGGAGCCGGCCTCGCGCTGGTTCTCCAGTGACTGACGTATGGCATTGGTGCCGGCGGTGCGGTCCACGGAGTAGGCGGCGGGGTGGTGGGCCTGGAAGAAACGCAGGTCCAGGTCCAGCTCGGGAAAGGCTGGGCCGGCGATCTTCGCCGCCATGAAGTTGGCAAAAACCTCCTTCATCCAGACGTCGTTGAACCAGCGCATGGTGACCAGGTCACCGAACCACATGTGGGCGGTCTCGTGGGCGATTACGCTGGCGCGCCCCAGTTCCCGGACGCGAGTTGCCCCCTGGTCCAGGAACAGGCTGTCGGCACGGTACCAGATGGCGCCCGGGTGCTCCATGCCCCCGAACTGAAATGAGGGCACGGCAAAGAAATCGAACGGGCCGAAGGGATAGTCGATTCCAGTGTAGTCCTCCAGCCAGCCCAGCGCCGTGGCATGGAGGTCGAAGATCGCGTCGCGATTGCGCGCCACCCGATCCGCGTCGGTCTCGCGGTGAAACAGCCGATAGGTGCGCCCGTCACGCCGGGCACTTTCCACGGAAAATTCCCCGGCGGCAAAGGCAAACAGATAGGAGCTGAGGGGTAGCGTTTCGGCAAAAACCAGACGATCCTGCGCGCTGAAGTCAGGATCGGCGTCACGGGACAGCAGGGCGCCGTTGGACAGTGCCTGCCAGTGCCCGGGAATCGTAAGCCGCAGTGTATAGCGTGCCTTCAGGTCCGGCTGTTCGAACAGCGGGAAGGCGGTGGAGGCGCGGTCCGGGACGAACAGCGAATAGAGGAAACCCTCGCGGCGGTTCAGCGCCGCATCGGTGCTGCGGAAGTCGACGGAAACGGACTGAACACCGGACCTCAACGCTTCAGCCGGGATCACGATATGGTCGGTCGGCAGACTGTACGCAACCGGCTCTCCGTCAAGCAGGACACGTTGGACATGATCGGCAGGTGCGCGGAAATCCAGCACCAGCGGGCCGGCTCCCGCAAGGCGCCGGAAGCTGACAGTGACCGAACCGGTAACCGGTTCCCGACGCTCCTCCGGCAGCTGGATATCGAGCGTGTAATGGACATCGGCAAGGGTTGCGTACCGCTCGGCGGCCAGAGCACGGGAGACCCCGGGCTCTGGAGTAAGACGGGTATCGACAGTTCCAGTACAGGACATCAGCAAGGCAGCCAACAGGATGAGTGTGGGGCACGATTTCGCCATGGGGAGTATTTTCGCATGGGTTATGGGAGAGTGGTACGCTGAAACCCGGTGAAGCAGTCTGGCATTGAATCCATTCAATTCACCCAGGGGCTTCATTTACCTTCTGTTGGGATTAAATTGTGTTTAACACCGACCCGGATTAAATAAGATTGACCCGTTCACCTCTGTTGAAGTTGATTTTCAGCCTTATGGCGTCGGCCTGGTGGTTGAGTTGCCATGCCCCGTTCCAAGACTGCAATGCTGAAGCTGACGGTGATTCCTGCTGCAAGACCGGCGATCTGATTGCTCCTGCCTGGTGACGCCAGGGGCAATCCAGGCTGTTGCCTGTTGACCGCAATCGCAATTCAACATCAGTCGCCCTGTTATTTCTTGATTGCTTCAATTTCGCTGTACCACTTTGCCAGGCAGGTCAAAAGGGTTCAGAATGTCAACGTGAATGAGCCTTCTGCGAGGAACTCCATGTCTTCCTACTCTCCGGCAGAAGAGACTGCAAATATAGTTTCTCATGCAGCGGGCCTGGTCCTGAGTCTTCTTGGCATGACTGCCCTGTTGCGGCTGACTGTGGGTAGAAGCAGTCAGATCGAGTTGATCAGTTTTGTGATCTTTGGTGCCAGCCTGATTCTTTCCTACGGCACGTCCACCTTATACCACGCCTGCAAGAACCTGACGTTACGCAGCAGGCTGCGAATTCTGGATCATGCCAGTATCTATCTGCTGATCGCCGGCACCTACACACCGTTTACCCTGATTACCTTGCGCGGAAGCACCGGCTGGATCCTCTTCGGTATTTCATGGGCAATGGCATTGATCGGGATCACCATCAAACTGTTCTATACCGGGCGCTACAGGCTGCTGTCCACAGCGATGTACATCTTCATGGGCTGGATCATCATTTTTGCAATCCGGCCCCTGATCGCCAATCTGCCCCTGCCAGGGCTCGTGTGGCTGTTGGCCGGAGGTTTGTCTTATACGCTGGGGGGCGTACTTTACGCAATCACCAGTCTGCCCTTTAATCATGCAGCGTTCCATGTTCTGACCCTGTCTGGCAGTGTCTGTCATTTCATTGCTGTCTACTTCTATGTACTCTGAAACCCCCGTTGACAGCCTCGAAGCCGGGAAACCCCTGGTGCGGCGGTGGTGCTGGCAGACGCGATACGCGTATACTGCTCGCAACTGGAGTAATTCAACGTACCCAATGCTCGGCTGAATCCAACGAGTATTGGTTTGCTTACTGATTCCCTGGCCCGATTATCGGGCATTGAACTTTTTATTGTCCGCATGGAGCGCTTCCCGTGAAAATTCGTATTGGCTATGAAATAGTATATAGCTGCATACAGGTCACACCGATAATCCTGACACTGAACGTACACTCATCCCGGGCCGCTTTCCTGCTCAGCCCTGACCAGATCAAAACTGATCCGCCACTGCCCTCGAACGCCTATCGCGATCTCTACGGTAACTGGGTTACGCGGCTGACTCTGGAGCCCGGTGACACCATGATTTCCAATGACGCCGTAATCCTGGACTCGGGGCAGCCCGATCCCATCGCAGCCGATGCTCAACAGTACCCGGTGCAGAACCTGCCGGACGATACTCTGGTTTTCCTGCTGGGAAGTCGCTATTGCGAAACTGACCTGCTGGCCGATGAAGCGTGGCGCCTGTTCGGCAACGGTGTCACTGGCTGGCAGCGCGTGCAGGCAATCTGCGATTTTGTCCATGAGCACATCAAATTCGGCTATGAGTATGCCCACAATACCTTGACCGCCGCCGGGGTTTATCAACGGAGGGCTGGCGTATGTCGTGATTTCACTCATCTGGCAGTTGCATTCTGCCGCTGCCTGAACATCCCCGCACGCTATTGCACGGGTTATCTCAGCGATATAGGCGTGCCACCGCCGCATGGAGAGATGGACTTTGCTGCCTGGTTTGAAGCCTATCTGGGAGGTCAGTGGCATGTGTTCGATCCGCGCAACAACAAGCCCATGATCGGCCGGATTCTGATTGCCCGGGGCCGCGATGCAGCTGATGTGTCCCTCAGCAACAGCTTTGGTGAAACGCTGTTGAAAAGTTTTCTGGTACGCGCTGACGAAGTGGTCGAAGGTTGACCCGGGAGTACACATCCTTACTCGCCCCTGACGAACCAGAAGCCTTTGAACTAATCAATGGTCAGGGCGGCAGCAATCTTTTACTGGTCTGTGATCATGCTTCCAACCGGGTACCGGCACGGCTGAGCAACCTGGGGCTTGATGAGGAGGATCTTGCAAGCCATATCGGCTGGGATCCGGGGGCAGCAAGACTGGCCCGCCGGCTTTCCGTGCAACTCGATGCTCCACTCGTAATGAGTCGATATTCCCGCCTGGTGATAGACTGCAATCGTCCCCCGGATCATCCGGAGTCCATCCCGGTCAGCGTTGCCGGCATTCTCATTCCGGGCAATGCTGCTGTCTCGGCGGAGGAGGCATTGCAGCGACGTCAGGCGTTGTTCGACCCCTACCATCAGACGATCAGTGATCTGTTGGACAGTCGCCGTGACAGCCCGACACGGCTACTCAGTATTCACAGTTTCACTCCGTCCCTCCTCGGCGCCGAAAGGCCCTGGATGCTGGGCGTCTGCTATCGCCTGCATGCCGGGTGGGCGGCGTGTTGGCTGGATGCATTGCGGTCCAGAACCACAAGTTGCATCGGCGACAATGAACCTTACCGGGTTGAGGAAGACATTGACTTTACTATTCCCGTTCAGGGAGAAAGCCGGGGAATTCCCAGCCTGATGCTGGAAGTTCGCCAGGACGAGTTGACGGACGAATCTGCTATTGCCAGTTGGAGCGAGTTGATCAGCCAGTCGTGGGGGAGTATCTGCGGTGCCTGCTAGGCAAGTGTCAATTTGCGTTACCAATGATCAAGGAAATCTACTCATCGCTTGAAAAACGTCAAAAAGGCCCCCGCTACTACAGCGGCTGCTCCGCCGATCAGGTACCACATGGTTTCATCGGTAAAACGCCCCGTAATGGTTTCGGTAATCTGATCCCCTACCGATTCCGAACCCTGCCAGCCAAAGAACAACAGCAATACACCAACGACCAACAACACCACGCCGACAATTTTCCCGGTTACCATAGACTGTCTCCAAACTGAGTAATGTTTCAGCAATATAGCTGGCTTTGGGCTTGGACTAAAGGCAGGCAAGTCTGTGGTCCGAGGATTTCCGGATGCGTCGCCCGGGGTGCGTGGTGTTCGTATGCCGGTGTTAAAGGGAGTCCGGACCAGTTCCCGGCGCACGGCGCCTTACAGCAACACCGACAGACTCCCGGGGCAGAGCATTGTGGGACGTTAATCAGAGGTTACCTTGCTTTGGCTGCCTTTCTTCAAAGGTTCCCAAAGTCATCTGGGCCGGGTCGAGTCGCCGGTGGTTACGCGAATGCATTGAAAGGTTCTGACTTCAATGTTTTCGCGGTAACTGTCTGCTCCCGGACCGATAACTCCCCCCACGATCGAGGAATAGGTGCCAACATGGGTGACAGTATTGAACAGAAGCTGGATACCCAGGATGTCATGGCAGCGCACAACCTGGGGAATGATGCTCACAGCGCATTCAAGATCAATGCTGTCACCGTTGACCGAGATTGACGAACGGGCGCCGCTCATCGTCAGGATGAAATTCGAGGAGCGGAATGAAGTCTGCACCCAGCGTCGATTATCCCATTGCAGGCCGCTGCTTCTGGAATCCAGGCAGGCCCAGACTTCCGGTTCCTGTGCAACTGCGGCGACACTCCAGGACAGGGCAACCAGTATTAATAGATTTCGCATGATAATCTGGTTATCGGCGCGGATGCGGGTCTGTTTACCTGACAAGGTTGAATGGCTTTATGTCGGCGATACGTCATTCGCTTTACCGCCAACATGTTGGAGCCGGTTCTTGAGAAGCTGAATGCGATAAGCAGTGACTTGTTGGTGGCATCAGGCGGGACTTTCGGGGCATTAACAAAACCTGTAGTAAATTCACCTGAAAAGAACTTGGTACAGGTAATGTGACAGTTTATATACGGCCAGTTCAATAAAGCTGGGACGGGGCTTAAGTCAGAAATTGCTGCCTGATTGCGGCAGACGGCAACGGCCACCGTGGTCGCCGCATCTGACAATGTCGAATGGCCGTTGCATCTTCCGCGTACGCGCAATATTCTGTCAGCCATTAAGGGTGGTAAACTGCACTCTTGCAGCAGCCTTTTAGCATCATTCGAGCAACTCGGTCAGGAAGTAACGGCACCCCATCATGATCAATCTATCCACGCTTAAGACCAATTTATCGTTGCGGCCCTGGTGGATGAACGCCCTGATGATGTTCTGCGCTTACATGGCGCTTACTCTATGTCCCCTGGGATTTTCTCTCCAAGCCGGTTGCCCAGGCGCAGGAAGTCTGGTTCGGCATCCTGCTTAGCGGCTGGGCGGCGAAGGCGACCGAGCCGCTGCATTTTCTTATCTACCTGGCTGGCACGATCGGGTTCTGGAGAATGAAGCGCTGGATGCACCCCTGGGCTGCGCTGTATGCCCTGCAGGTGGCTATCGGCATGCTGGTATGGAACCTCGTGGATCCTCGCGGCGGCGGACTGCCCGGTGCGCTTGTGAGTGCTTTGCCGTTTGTTCTGCTCACAATCCTGTTGTGGCGGGCAAGATCACGCTTTCAGCGGATTCAATAAAGCGCGTGGTTCGATGACCGCCAATTCCTTATCCAGCGGTGCATCGGCTTTTGAGAATACGCTGTATTCTGTGAGCTGTCCTTGTGGCAGGCTTACAGTGCCAGTTTGAGTGTCTAGGCCGAATCCCGTCGCAGACGGTCTTCTGGATTTTGCCAGGCAACCGGAAAACAGCTGGTTCTCCATGCCCTGCCAATCGAGGAGGCGGGCTGTTACCTGTGCCTGGACAACCCGTGAACAGTGCGTCGCCTGAGGTCGCTGAAGACATTGCAGCTAAACCTGACTCCGGGGACCCAGAACGCGTGCTATGGGACTCTTAATGGGGTTTATCGCACCTCCTGTACGAACAGTTTATCCGGACGACTGGAAAACAGTAGAGATTCCCTGGTGGTTACTGCGCCGGCCTCAATAGCCGCAAGGGCGGTAATCCCCAATTCAGTCCGTTCAAGTCATTGTAATCAATATTTGCTAAACAGAATCCTCATTGCTTACCCTTCGCTTGACAGGCAATCCGAACAGGAAAGAGGAAATCATCCCGATGATTGATTTAAGGAGCGACACCGTAACCCGACCCGGTGCGGCGATGCGTGAGCGCATGGCGGCTGCGTCAGTCGGCGATGACGTGTTCGGCGATGACCCCACGGTCAACGCGCTGGAAGCCAGAGGTCGCGACCCTGGCAGGGAAAGAGTCGGCACTGTTGCTGCCGTCCGGCACCCAGAGCAACCTGGTGGCCCTGCTTGCCCACTGTCAGCGAGGCGAGGAATACATTGTTGGCCAGGATTATCACACCTACCTGTACGAGGCCGGCGGAGGGGCGGTGTTCGGCAGTCTGCAACCGCAGCCGGTTTCAGTGGAGCCCGATGGCAGCCTGGACCTGACCCTGGTCAAGTCACGCATCAAACCGGACGACTCCCATTTCGCCCACAGCAGACTGCTGGTGCTGGAGAACACCCATAACGGCAAGGTGTTGAGTCTTGATTATATGGAAAGAGCGTTCCAGTTTACGCGCGAGCACGAGCTTTCCCTGCACCTGGATGGCGCCAGGGTATTCAATGCGGCGACTGCCCTGGGTGTTTCCGTGGCACAGATCGCCCTGTTGTGCCGACAGCGTTTCAATCTGCTTTTCAAAGGGGCTGGGTGCGCCGGTGGGGTCCTTGCTCTGTGGTAGCGCGCCGTTTATCAGGGCCGCCCGACGCTGGCGCAAGATGGCTGGCGGCGGTATGCGACAGGCAGGCATTCTGGCTGCCGCTATCGACTATGCCCTGGATAACAATGTCGAGCGCCTGCAGAGCGATCACGCCAACGCCAGAAGGCTGGCTGAAGGGCTTGCACAGATTGACGAAATCAGGATCAGCAGCAGCGACACCAATATGGTGTTCATCGAATTGCCCGGTCAGGAACTTGGCGAGGAGCTGGCCGGCTACCTGGCGCAACAGGGTGTAAAGATTATTGGAGGGCGGCGGATTCGTCTGGTGACACATCTGGACGTCGGCGTGGAGGATGTTGATCGGGTGGTGCAGTCGGTGCGGGAGTTTTTTGAATCAAGGAGGTGAGTGGGATTCAAGGAACTCCGGCAAAATTGATCCAGATCCTGATTTTCACAGTATGGGTGCATGATGAGACTTGTTGTTTTTGATCTGGATGGAACGCTGCTGAACGCCCGGTCGGAAGTGTCTGCGTTCACCGCCGAGACGCTGACACTCATGCGCGCATCAGGCATTCCTTACACGGTGGCAACCGGCAGGACATTGCATGCAGCACGGGGCCCTATCGAGCGGCACCAGTTTGCGCTCCCGCACATCCTTAAGAATGGTGCAATGATCTGGTGCCCGGTGCGGCAGGACTATAGCCACAGGCACCTGTTGACCCAGCAGGAAGTCTGGCATGTGATGGCCGCGATGACACTGCGGGAAATAACGCCGTTTGTCTTTACTCTCGAAACCGATGGACGTCACGCTGTTTATCACGGCATCCTTAAGAATGAAGCGGAAGGCAATCTTGCCCAGCTGTTCGAGGACGAACGGCATCTCCCGGTGGAGCCGCTGCGTAACATGCCCGCCACGGCTCATGTCATCGCCCTCAGCGGTATGGGGCCCGCGGACACCGTGCGCTCGGTGATCGACATGATTGCCGATGAAGCAGACCTGGTGGCCTACACCGGTACGGCGATTCAAGAACAGAATCTACGCTGGATAGACATCCATCACAGCCGCGGCAGCAAAGGCAGCGGTATCACCGCCCTGCGCGATGAATTCGGCTATGACGAAATCATCGTTTTCGGTGACGGCGAAAATGATATGAGCATGTTCGCCATTGCCACGGAATCCTACGCCACCGCAAATGCGCACTCCGGGCTTAAAGAACAGGCGACAGAGGTCATTGGTCATCATGATGAAGATGGCGTGGCACACTTTTTACGGAAGCGGTTTGGTCTCCCGGGCTAGACCATTGAAGCGGCAATGGCAGTGTTTCAGGTTGAACGTGGCTGAACAGTTACTATTCCGGTTGCTTGAAAGTCGGGGCTGGTCTTTCATGTTGGTGTCAATGGTTCAGGTGCACTTTATTCCCGTTACTGGTGAGTGCGGCCGTTGTGGCGCAACCAGCCAGCCACGTGCCGCCCCTGGGGATCCCACGCCACTGCCTTCGACCTGGAGATTGCTGGCGC
>CALOEW010000091.1:0-55466 GCA_942492445.1 uncultured Gammaproteobacteria bacterium | reverse complement strand
TAGAAGAACTGGAGCAAGGAGAAGGCGACATGGATATGGCAATTGTGTTGATGTCCGGGATTTTTCGAATCTCTGAATGGCGCTGACCTGGGTCTGTTCTTTCTCTTCTTCATTCGCGGAAGGAATAGCGGATGAAGTCATCACGTCGAGGCCAGCACGGCTGCCGGCCTTCGTTGCTTGTCCGGTGATGAAGCCGGCCGCGGACGCCAGCGCGTCCCCGCCTCGAGGAACACCAGCGGCGCCAGGCTCGCGCGCACGATGTCGATCAGGCTCTCGGCCAGCTCCAGGATCGTCGGCATGATGTCGATGCTGCACCATCTCGTCCACGACCGTCCAGTAGCAGGTGCGGGCCGGTGCAAGACCAGGGGCACGTGGCTCAGCTCGGCGATGAATAGCTGTCCGTGGAACATGCGGCCCATGATCAGCTCCTCGCCGTAGTCGCTGCGGTAGAACACGATGAGCGAGTCGTCGGCCAGGCCTGGTTGTCCAGCGTCTCCCGCAGGCGGCCCAGCTCGGTGTCCATGGCGCGGATCGAACCGTCGTACCAGTCGCGCATGTGCTGGATGTAGATGTCCGGGTCGGGGACGTGGTCGCTGGCGCGGGTGGCCATGCCGATCCGTCGCAGCATGGGGCTGACGATGTGCAGGTCGAGCAGCTCGCCGAACGGATGGGCCTCGTTGCCCTCGGGCTTGGCCCAGCGCGATTCGTAGGGCGGCTGCGGCCGGTACGGATCATGCGGGTCGAAGACGTGCAGGAACACGAAGAAGGCACGTCGCGGTGCTGCTCGAGCCACGGCCCCGGCCGGTTCAGGTACCGGCAGTGACGTCTTGGACTTGCGCTCGCGCGGCAGGCTGGCGGCCTCGTGCACGACCTCGAAGCCCTGGTGCAGGTTGGAGAACTTGCCCGTGAACATGATCGACGACAGCGACAGCGTGGCGTAGCCCGCGTCGCGCAACGTCTCGGCCAGCGTGTTCGCCGAAGCCGGCAGCCGGTGCCCGAAGTCGGCGACCCCGTGCGACGTGGGGTACAGCGACGTCATCAGCGAGGCGCTGGAGGCCTTGGTCCAGGTGGCCTGGGCGCTGCAGTCGGTGAACAGCACGCCGGCTTGGGCCAGCGCGCGCAGGTTGGGCGCGGTCTCGCGCTCGTAGCCGTAGACGTCGAGGTGATCGGGACGCAGCGTGTCCACCATCAGCGTGCCTGGGGACGGTCGCCGGCGCTGATTGCCGTGCGCACCGGCACGTCCCAGCCGACCTGGCCGGGCTCTTCGCGCTGCTCAGCGACAGCGCGATGGTCGCGGCGCGTCCGCCCAGCGACGACAGGTCCAGCGTGACCTCTTCCACCAGCCCGTCGCCTGGTCACGGTGCTGGGTGTGCGTGATGGGCTCGTCGGGGCCGTCGCGCGGTGTCACCTCGATGCCGAACGTCACCGGCGTCCAGCCGGGGATGCCCAGCGCCACCTCGAAGCGCGCGGGGGAGTTCGGCAACTCCACGTCGAACTCGAGCCGCTCGGGCGCGCGACTCACAGCGGTCTCGCGCCAGACCTCGCCCTGCCCGTGCCAGGCCACGCCGGACGGGATCTCGCTGAGGTGTTCGCGTCGCCAGACCAGGCGCACCGACTCGATCTCGAAGCGCGCCTCGGCCGCATCGGTGGGCCGCAGCATGATGTGCCGCAGTCCGCGCGACCGCAGCGGAATGGGCGGGATCAGCTCGTAGGTCTGGAGCCTCGTCGCCCGGCACGATGGGCGTGGCCATGGCCTCCTGGGTCGTCCACCAGTCGCGGAAGGGGCCCAGCTCGACGCTCTCCTCGTAGCTGGCGCCGAACCACAGGTTGGCGCCGTCGGACACCTTCATGCGCACCTGCACCGCGTGCAGCACGTCGGGTTGATCGAGACGCCCGGTGCGCGGCACGTACAGCAGCGGGAAGTCGTCGCTGCTCGTGCCGGTCAGGCGCCCGTCGATGACGGCGAGCTCTTCGATGCCCGGCCCCGCCGTCCACCCGGCCCGCGGTCGACGCGGCATCGTCGCCGTCGAAGCGCCACTGCGTGAGCGGCACGGGCGGCGGAACGTCGTCGCGGCCGACGACGCGGGCGCTGTCCAACGCATCCACGAGAATTGGATCACGGTGACGTCCGAGCCCGAAGGCGTCGGCCCATCCCCGGAACCGCACGCCGTCAACGCGACGACGAACAAGAAGGTGAGTCGCTTCAAATCGTCGGGTCCGATGCGCATGCGGGGCCGGTCTGCCACGTAAGCGGAACAGGGGAAGGCGCGCGTGAAACGCAGGCGCGTCCGCGAGATCTTCACACATGCAGTTGGTTGACAGCTCCCCGAATCCTGTTAAGACCGGGGCACGAGAGAGAGGGAGCCGCTGTCTGCTGGCGTGGACGTGGGCACCTGGAAGGACCGTTGCAAGCCGAACCCCTGGGTGGGGTCCGTCCCGATCGCGGGTCGACCACCCTGGGGACGAGGATCCTGGGAGAGACTTCAAGGGTATCGTGTCCGTATTCGTGGCCGTGCTGTGCACGGCGGGCCAGATGGATTTCGGAGCCTCGGTGGACGTTCCCGCCGCGGCGCCCGCTCCGACGCCGAGCGTCATCAAGCTGATCGACGTGACCGGCGACGGCGCGCTCGACATGCTCACCCTCGGACCCGACGGCGCGCTGTCGGTCTCGGTGAACACCGGCGGTCGCGCGTTCGACGCGGTGTCGCAACAGCTGCCCGCGGTCACCGTGGCCGACGTGCTGGTCAGCGACCTCGACGCCGACGGCAACCTCGACCTGTATCTCGTCTCGCCGGTTGCCAACGTCGCGCTGCACGGCGACGGCACCGGCCGCTTCACCGACATGACGACCATGGTGGGCCTCGTCGACGCCGGCGTCGGCCCGCTCGGCCGAGCGCCTCGACCTCGATGCCGACGGCTGGGACGACGTGCTCCTGCACAACGAGCTCGGCGACGTGATCTTCTGGTCCCAGCGCAACGGCGGTGGCTTCGTGCGCGACTCCCGCTCCACGGCGCCGGTTGCGATGCCCCAGGTCGGCGACACCCAGAACGACACCGGCACCACCATCCTCGGCGCCAACGTCACGACCGACGCGCCGGCCGGCGACTTCGCCGACGCGAGCGTGACCACCGACGCACGAGGAGACGTGGCCCGCACCGACGGCAGCGGCCTCGGCCCTCAGTCCGCGCTGTCCGATGAAGGACCGGACCCCCTCAAGGGTCACGGGACCCGGACCCTCGTGGGCGGAACGGGCGGCGGCCTCGGTCCGGTCGGGGGCGCGCCCTCCACCATCAACTTCGGGTCGCTGGAGGCGATCTTCGTCAACGACAACATGAACGAGGTGGACGCCGCCGACGTGCTCGACGGCTCGCTGACCGGTGGTGACGTCTCCACCAGCGCGGGCGACGTCAGCCACACCGGCGGCAACGTCGGCCTCGGCACGGCGGCCTCGGGTGCCCGCCGGCTCACCGTCGCGGGCACGACCCGCAGCACTGGGCAACAGCGCCAGCGGCAACGCCGGCGACAGCCGGGCCTCGAGGGCTTCGGCGGCGGAGGCTACGGCTACGCGGGCTACGGCGCCCACGGCGTCGCGGGCTACGGCGGCGCGGGCCTGTTGACCGCCCCCTCTCCGGCGATGGCACTCCGGGCGTCTACAGCCAGGGTGGCGTGGGCCTGTACGGCCAGGGCGGAGACGCCTTCCTCTATCCCGGCCCCGGCGTCATCGGCCGGGCGGGATCGGGTGCAGCCACATCTACACTGCCGACGGCAGCGACGGTGTTCGCTGGCTACGGCAGCGGCGACGGCAGCGGTGTGCGCGGGAGCGGGTGGTGAGTTCTTCGGCACGGGCGTGCGGGGAATCGGTGCCGGTGCGGGCGGTGGCGTCGAGACGGCGAGCGCCTCGGACGGAGGCGGGCCGCCGGAACATCTCCGGGATCCGGAGTTACATGGGCATCGGGGGCGGCGGCTACTACAGCAACAGTGGCCACGGCGTCCTCGGCTTCGGCGGAGGCGCGTACGCCGGGACCGACGGCGACGGCGTGAAGGGCTACGGCGGCGGCCAGGACGGCCGCGGCGTGTACGGGTACTCGTACAACGGCCCCGCCGTGGAGGGCAACGCCGGCGCCGGCACCGGCGTCAAGGGCAACGGCTACCTCGGTGACGGCGTGGACGGCAGCGTGATCCGCGCCGGCGGAAATCAACCTGCTGGAATGGCGTCGATTCTGCGGTACGCTGTCCGGCTGGTCGGTACTGCAGCCGGATGCGGACGGGGGGAGTGCCTGATGACACCAGCATTTGCCGTAGTCGGTCACCCCAACAAGGGAAAGTCATCCATCGTTGCCACACTGGCTCAGGACGACAGTGTTGCCATATCCGCCCAGAGCGGCACTACACGCGTGGCGGAGACCCTCAAGGTCCAGGTGGGCGACAGCAGTTTCACACTCATTGATACGCCGGGCTTTCAGCGTCCCAGCCGGGTCCTGCAGTGGTTGCAGCAACACGCTGACAGCGCCGAGCTGAGACAGGCGGCAGTGCAGCGGTTCGTCAATGACCCCGAGTGCTGGGATCGGTTTCCCGACGAAGTGGAATTGCTACGCCCCATAATCGAAGGTGCGGTGATTCTCTACGTGGTGGACGGTTCCAGACCCTATGGAGTGGAATACGAAGCGGAGATGGAGATTCTGCGCTGGACCGGTCAGGCCAGCATGGCATTGATCAATCCAATAGAGAACGAGCAGTATATTACCTCCTGGCAGCAGGCACTGTCACAGTATTTCAAGGTGGTAAGAGTGTTCAATGCCATGCAGGCGGATTTCGACAAACAACTGTCCATTCTTGACGCTTTTTCACATTTGCGGGAGGACTGGAAAGAACAGATAAAGGCCTTGATCCAGGAATACAGGGAACAGCGGCAACAGCAGCATGACAGCAGTCTGCAAGTGCTGGCGGCGATGCTGGTGGAGATGTGTTCGTACCAGGCATCACAGAAAGTGTTGAGTCGTGAACAGGCCAGGCAGCTGCAACCGATCCTGGAGAAACGGTTCTACAGTGTCCTGGGTCAACGGGAACAGGAGGCTCATGGGCGGCTGAAGGCTCTGTACCACTACCACAGTCTTGACATCAAAAGCAGTGAGTTGCCCGCTGAGGACAATCTGTTCGATACCGAAAAATGGATCATCTGGGGCCTGAATCGTCGTCAATTGCTGCTTGCGGCGACCATGGCCGGCGCGGCTACGGGAGCAGTTGTCGACCTGGGTCTGGCCGGCCACAGTCTGTTCCTGGGTGCCCTGACCGGTGGTCTGCTCGCCGGTGGTGGTGCCTGGTTTGGAGCCGACCGGCTGGCGGACTTCAAGATTCGGGGGCTGCCCATGGGGGGGTATGAAGCACGCCAGGGGCCGATGAAAAACCGCAATTTCCCCTATGTTCTGCTGGGCCGCTACCTGTTTGTGCATGATGCCCTGCAGCAGCGAACCCACGCCCGGCGGGACAGTCTCAGAATCGAGGAAGGTGACCTGACCGGGCGCATCGAGCGCCTTTCCAAAGATCAGCAGAAAGAGCTGCATCGGCAGATGGAGAAACTCAGCCAGCAACGGGTTACGGACACCCTGAAGGCGGCACTGGCGCCATTGTTCGGCACCCCGCCCCGGTCTCAGTAACCCCGGCTGTGGGCGGGACTTTACAGGATCGGGCAGTGGAGTATTATCGGAACGGACGCTACCGCTGAATCCGGTCCGCAATCCTTGAGAGACTCAGAACATGACCCTGGAAAAAACACTTGCAGCCGCTTTTCTCACCTCGCTCGCCATTGCATCCTGTGCTTTCGCCCAGCCGGACGATGTGCGGATTTTTAACACTGTCAAACTGAAGCTTGCCAAGGGCGAGCCGGTGATCGGAGGCACCGTCGATACCGCTGACCCGGCAATCTACTGTGCCATGGCCAACGCCGGATTCGATTTCCTCTGGATCGAGATGCAGCACAGCCCGCTCAGCTACTCCCAGGTGGCGGACATGATCTGGGCGTGCAGAGACGCGCCTGCCATCCCGTTTATACGTATTCCCGCCGCCACGGAAGGTGATATTCAGAAAGCCACCGACATCGGTGCCCTGGGCATTATCGTCCCCATGGTCGATGCGCTCGAAGAGGTTCAAACTGCAGTGACCTACGCCAAGTACCCACCCCTTGGCAAGCGCAGCCAGGGAGGCGGTCAATATCGGGCAATCTGGGGCGACGATTACAGGCAGGCTGCCAACGACAACATCATGATAGTCGCCATGATCGAGCAGCCCGAGGGGGTGGAGATTATCGAACAGGTTGTCAACACGCCAGGCATCGACGGTATCTTCGTGGCCAGCTCCGATCTGGGCAGTTTCACCGGGCGGCGGCAGGGCGATCCTGCTTACGAAGCGCTCGTCACCCGTGTCAAAGACCGGACTCTGGCAGCCGGGTTGTTTGTGGGCGGGCCGCTGGCATGGCTTGAAACCCGCGAGGGTTACAGCTTTTTCCAGGGTCCCGGTGCAGGCGCCCTGATCAGAACCGGCACCCGGGTGGCACTGGAATCGGCTGACCCCTGCCGCTACCTTCCGTCTGGCGCAACGCCGGTGGCCGGTGAGGATCCCTGTCCCTGATTGCTGGATTCAAAGCGTGAGTGAATCCCAGGCAAAGCAACCAGGTTGGATCCGTCAGACAAGGAAAGCCAGTCTATGTGGAGTAAACTGTTCGCCAACAAAATGAACGCCATCACCACCTTGATGGTGCTGCTGCTGGTGCCCATTCTGCTGGGTTTGTGGTGGTACATGGGGCAGCTCTGAGCTGGCAGGGTCCGGTCCGCCCTGGTGGCTCCGGGCCACTGGCCTGGGAGCCTGCTGTGGACGCGGTGGCCAGTCACTTCCGAACACAGAAAAGAGACCCCCCGCCATGGTGAAGCACAAGTCTGAAGGGAATCGTAACGTGGCCGGCGCGGGCCTGCCGGGCGCCAGTCCACACCTGGATGATACCCTGCGCCGGATAGGAATCGATCCAGCGCGGCTGTCGGTACTGAAACTCGGTCACCGAACCCGCGATGTAACCATCCCTCCCTGGCTGAAACGTCTGTCTGCAGGCCTGTTGCTCTGGCTGCTGAGTCTGTTGGCGCGGCAGGCCGGGATTGAGCCTCCACGGGGGCTGGCAGCACCAATGTCATTGCTGATCGGTCTGGTGATGCTGGTGGCGGCCTGCGAAGCACTGGTGGCCGCCACCGAGCGATTGGCGGCCCGTTTCCGGTGGAACCATTACGTGGCTGGCACCCTGGCGGAGATCTTTTCCACCACGCCGGAACTGGTAGTGATCGCCTACCTGATACCCGTCAGTCCGCTGGCCGCACTGATCATCGCGATAATTACCATCTACAACAACGCTCTGGTGTTCAGCCTCTACTCCTTTTCCGCTGCATGACAACAAGGGCAAGTGCCTGATGCCATGCCGATTACCGAGGCGGGCACACAGATTCTGGTAGGCGGTGGGGCCATGGGGCTCATCCTGGGCCTGACATTGCTGGCATTGAATTCCACTGACCAGGAAAAGTCCAGTTTCCACACCCTGGACCTGGTTTTCATCAGCTTCATCCTGTTGACGATATTCGTGGTTTACCTTTACAAACTGGTTACCAGTTACGCCGCTGAAGAGGCTGAGGTCCGCGAAGGGCTTGCCATGTCGGATGAGGATATCGAGCAGCGCCTGGAAATAGTTTACGAGGATGTAAAAACCAGTTCTTTCGGCACAATCATACTTTTTTTTCTGCTTGGGATCGTGGGTGCATTTGCCGGTGGTGAGCAAGTGTCGAGCTTCGCAGAAACCATGATCAGGGAACTTGATATAAACCCGATTCTCACCGCGTTTATCCTGGCCGTGTTCGCCGGCATGAGCGAATACGTGATTCTCTGGCAATCACATCGCAAGCATGAATACGGAATCGCGCTTGCCAATGCCTTCGGCGGCATTACCCAGGTAATGTTCCTGGTGCTGCCTTTTACGTTGCTCAGCATCGCTTTCTATCAGCATTTTATCGATCGCAATCATCCGGAGCTGCCACTGGAATTCTCGCTCGCGATCAGCTTTCTTCTGCTGTTTCTGTTTCCCACGTTTTACACGCTGTCGGCATTGATGGAAGAAGACCACACCATGGGAATTCTGGATACGGTAATCATGACGGGAATCTTCCTGTTTCTGATCGTGTTGCTGGCGACGTATGGGGGTTCGATGTTATGACCGGTACGCGAAACCATGAGGAAATCTGCCGAATCAAGAAGCGTGAAGAGTAGCACAAGAGTGCTGCGCAGCCTTCGCCCGCCCGGGCACAGAGGGCTGCGCCAGGGACGGTGCGTGGCGGGTTGAAACCCAGGGGCGCTGCGGTGTCCTTACTGGAATACCTGCTTGCCTCACAAGCCGTGCCCGGGTTGGTCAGATCAGTTCCAGTTCCTCCAGGAAACGATTGGACTCGGCGATGGAGGCCTCCATTTCCTCGATCAAATTGGCGATGTCGGATTCAATATTTGCCACTTCATTGCGCAACGACGCGATTGCCTGGGAATTCAGGTTGTGGCGTAGAAACAGCACCTGATCCCGGAAGGCATTGAGCACGGGTACCATGGTGTTTTCCGCCGCATGCATGGTACCCAGCAGCTGCTCGTACCTGACCCTGGTCTGGCGCAGCGTGCGTTGACTGGAAGCCCGCAGGCTCTGATCGGTATAGAGTTCCAGCTCATCTTCCCATTCGTCAAACAGGTCCTCCGACACCTGCTCAACGGCCCTGATCCGGTCGCTGACCTCTTCGGCGCGGCGTTCACTCTGCTCGAATTCGGCGTTCAGCCGGTCGTACACTTCCTGCAACTCGCCGCCGTCGAAATTCAACAGGGTGGTAAACTGTTCCAGTGCTGAATTGAACTGCTCCTTGGCCTCCTCCTGGGAATCCCGGGCATCTTCCACCCGAGTAATCAGAATGTCCCGTTTCTCCACACCGAAGCGTTCCATGGTGTTGTAGTAAACGGAACTGCAGCCGGTCAGCAGAGTCAGGCCAAGCAGAAAGGGGAGTGTGGTTATTCTGTTCATGATCGAGTTATCCGCAATAAAGGGTTCGACAGGTAATTGACGATGGAAGCATAGCCGAATATCAGGCTTTGTTCGACTCCTTGATTGCCTTGATCTGTTTCCGGTTGCAATTGTCCGCCACGTGGCTGTGCTCATCACGTTTTTCAACAGCCTGCTACCTGCAGAAACTGTTCAGAGGTTTCTGCGGAGGCTATCGTTTTTGGCCTGCAGTCTTCTGGCGTGCAGAAGTGGCTCGGTATAGCCGTTGGGCCGGGTAGTGCCTTCAAATACGAGGTCGCAGGCAGTCCGGAAGGCGATGGACGCGTCAAACTCCGGCGCCATGGGCCGGTACCCGGGATCACCGGCGTTCTGCTGATCCACCACTGCGGCCATGCGCTGGAAAGTTTCCCGGATCTGTTGTTCGGAACAGATGCCATGGTGCAGCCAGTTGGCGAGATGCTGGCTGGAAATTCTCAGTGTCGCCCGGTCCTCCATCAGACCAGTATTGTGAATATCAGGCACCTTGGAACAACCGATACCCTGGTCGATCCAGCGTACAACATAGCCCAGGATGCTCTGAATATTGTTGTCCAGTTCCCGCTGCACGGTTTGCGCCGAGAGACTTTCCGGATCGGGCATGAGAGGTAATGTCAGCAGTTCCTCTATTGTGGCTCCAGGCCTGTTACTCAGCTCCCGTTGCCGGGAGCGCACGTCCACCTCGTGGTAGTGCAGCGCATGCAGGACCGCTGCCGTTGGCGAGGGTACCCAGGCGGTGCTGGCTCCCGCCCGGGGATGGTCAATTTTTTCCTCCAGCATGCGGGCCATGAGGTCCGGCATGGCCCACATGCCCTTGCCGATCTGTGCGTGGCCGGGAAGACCACAAGCCAGGCCCACGTCCACGTTGTGATCCTCGTAGGCCCTGATCCACGCCGCCTGCTTCATGGCAGACTTAGGGATCATCGGCCCGGCCTCCATGCTGGTGTGAATTTCGTCTCCGGTACGGTCCAGGAAGCCTGTGTTGATGAACATGACCCGGTCGCTGGCGCGGCGAATACACTCTTTCAGGTTTAATGTAGTCCGCCTTTCCTCGTCCATGATGCCCAGTTTGACGGTTTGCGGCGGCAGGTTCAGAACTTCTTCCACACGGCTCATCAGTTCACAGGTGAAGCTGACCTCATCCGGCCCATGCATTTTGGGCTTGACCACATAGATACTGCCGGTCCTGCTGTTCCTCAAAAGGGTTCTGCCCAGTTTGTCCATGGCACCGACGGCACAGGTGATCATGGCATCCATAATCCCTTCGTAAACGGGGCTCCCGGTGGAATCCAGGATCGCATCGTTACGCATCAGGTGTCCCACGTTGCGGACCAGCAGCAGGCTGCGACCTGGAAGGACTATTCTGTCTCCGGTCGGTGAAAGGTATTCGCGATCCAGGCTGAGTATCCTGGTCTGGGACTCGCCCTGCTTGCTGAATGTTTCGGTAAGATCTCCGTACACCAGCCCCAACCAGTTGCGGTATACCTCGACCTTGTCCTCGGCGTCCACCGCCGCCACCGAATCTTCACAATCCTGTATGGTCGTGACAGCCGCTTCCATCAGCAGGTCTGAAATGCCGGCCTGGTCCTGGGTGCCTATCGCAGAGCTGCGATCCCGCTGGATTTCCAGGTGCAGGCTGTGGTTGCAGAGCAGTATCGCGGTCGGGTCGGCCGGGTCACCCCGGTAGCCACGGAATTGACCTGGCTGCTCCAGTGAAACGGATTCACGCACCAGGCGGACATCGAGCCTGCCGCCGTTAATAGAGAATCCCAACGCATCCGCATAGCTTCCCGCGGTCAATGGACAGGTCCGGTCCAGAAAGTCGCGGGCATACTCGATGACCTTTCTGCCCCGCTCCGGGTTGTAGGATTCTCCCCGTTCGGCCCCGGTACTTTCCGGCAGCGCATCGGTTCCGTACAGCGCATCGTATAGACTGCCCCAGCGGGCATTGGCGGCATTCAGCGCGAAGCGGGCGTTCCTGACCGGTACCACCAACTGGGGCCCCGCCTGCTCCGAAATCTCCTGATCCACATTGGCTGTTGTCACCTTGAAGTCTTCACCCACATCCTGCAGGTAGCCGATCTCCTTCAGAAACGTCCGGTAGGAGGCTGGTTCCAGAACCTGCCCCCGGTGCTGACGGTGCCAGGCATCGATCTGTTCCTGAAACCGGTCCCGGATCGACAGCAGCCTGGTGTTGAGCGGCGACAGATCCTCAATTATCAGGGCAAACCCGCGCCAGAAAGCTTTTTCATCCATCTGTAGGTGGGGCAGCAGCTCGCGATTGACAAAATCGGCAAGGACTGACGCCACTTGCAGGCCGTGGATTGTCACTCTGTCGCTGGGCATGGCAGGACCTCGGATAGGGAATTTCTGATCAGGCACCGCAGAACAGTGCCCTGATCAATCAGAGGTTCCCTTGTTGTGTTGCGCCATTATATGGCAATTTTCCGAATCCGGGGTAAGTGGACGGTTTGAACGGTGCCAGGGTGGTTGCCCGTCGGACTTCCTGGGGCTGTATCGGGGCGGGCAGAAGAGGGAATATCAGACACAACTGAAGCCGAAGCGGTTCTGTGTCGTGGGTTCGGCGCGGAGATTGCGATTCTGATCGATTCAGCAATTCAAGGAGTGCTGGCGCCAGGTGACCCAATCTGATGCTGCGCTGTTGCTGCTGCCATCGAAGTGACGATGACAGCAGCATTGCGCTCCGCCGCTCTTACAGTCTGACGAATGCCAGAGCAAAATTGGCATTGAGGGGAATGACCAGTTGATGCTGTACAGAGTCGTAGCACATGGACGCTGCGCTGGGAATGCCGCTGGCGATGATCTCGGCTTCTTCGCCGGGGCGAATACGCGACACGCTGCCGAAGCGTACACTGCTGACGTACTTGGTGCCGTCCGGAAGGACCACTACACCGTCGTTGCCCCCTTCGA
The DNA here is from genome assembly GCA_942492445.1 of uncultured Gammaproteobacteria bacterium. Classification (GTDB taxonomy): domain Bacteria; phylum Pseudomonadota; class Gammaproteobacteria; order Pseudomonadales; family Pseudohongiellaceae; genus NORP240. Next base: position 43,437 of record CALOEW010000091.1, on the reverse strand, counting down.
CTGCATGCTCTACACGCACCACTTCGCCGTCGGGGCTGTAGGTGATCACGGCATTGTCGCCGATATTGACCACCACAACGTTGCCGTCAGGATCCATGGCCACGCCATTGGGTGCCGAAAGCGGCGCGCCCTGGGCAAAAACCGATACCCTGTCATCTGCGGTGATTTTGTAGATGAGCTCCGGTTCGCGGGTATTGGAGGCGTAAACTGTGCCGTCCTCGGCTACGGCGATACCGTTGAGGATCGTGGAGCCGGGAACCGGCACCGACTTCAGCGGGCGACCGCTGGCCAGGTCGAATGACCGGATATGACCGGTGTCCACGGTGTAGAGCACACCATTACGGACAGCGCTGCCAAGTGGGTGATTCAACTCGAGACCGTCCCGGGAAACACCGATCCATTTCGGAGTGTGCACCGATCCGTCCGGATTGATCAGTGAAACGAAGCCATCGTTTTCGGTACCGTCACCGGGAGCACCCGTGTTCATTGCGAGAATCAGATTACGCTCGGGGTCAAAGGTGCAGCTTTCGGAAAAGTGAAAGCTCCCATAAACCTTGACATTGCCTGACATCGGCAGCCTGACGCCTGATTCGTTGACCGAGCCGATGGGCTCTCCGGCGCGAAAATCCTGGGCTGTGGCCTGCGGGGCGAGGGCGGTCATCAGCGGGGCGATGGCAAGAGAAACGACACCGGTCAGGGTTCGATAGCTGGTTTTTATCATGGGTAGTGGATACTCCTCGTAAACGGGTGGACAACAAACCCTGCTATTGTAAGCGGTTGCCGGCAGGGTGCCATAGCGCGATTCACCGCACGTCCGATGCCAGCAACGGTTGAGCGCCTTTGACGCCGTCGGGGACTGTCACGAAGGCGCGTCGCGATGCCCCGGGTAATAGAAGATCACAAACATCAGCAGCCCGATGTAGCCCATTCTGGGAATGGCAATCAGCAGGGCGTTGAGCAAAGACCGCAGCTCGGGGGTGACCGAAACCAGATGCAGTACCCGGAATACGCGCAGCAGGCGCCCAAGTAACACCGACTCGGCGCTGCCCACAGGAACCAGACTGAGCTCATGGGTCCATGACTCCTCCGGAAAACGCAAGTGTAGTGCAGCCTGAGACCCCGGACCAACAGAGGGAAAGCGGTCAGTTCAAAAGTGCGCCACTGCGATAGTCCTGCAGTACACGCAGGAACGCAGGACCGTATTTTTCCAATTTGCGTTCGCCCACGCCGGTCAACTGGCCGAACTGGTCCAGGTCCTGCGGCAACTCGATACACATTTCTCTGAGAGTGCTGTCATGGAAAATCACGTAGGGCGGAATACCCTGTTCTTCGGCAAGCTCTTTACGGCAATCCCGCAGAGCCTCCCACAGCGCCACGTCGATTTCTTCAGGCAAGGGTGTTCGAGTACGCTGCTTGACGGTCTTGCCGTGCAGATCGCGGCGCAGATCCAGCCGCTCCTCACCCCGCAGCAGCGGGCGGCATTTTTCCACCAGTCGCAGGGCGCCGAACCGTTCCAGGTCCACGCTGAGGTAGCCGCGCGCCACCAGTTGCCGGAATACCGAGCGCCACTGGTTGTTGTCCATATCTGTTCCCTTGCCGTAAAGGGGCAGATGGTGATGGCGATACTGGAAAATCCGGTCGTTTTCGGCACCCCGCAATATGTCCACAAGGTGGTTGACCCCGAACATATGGCCTGTCCTGTAGGCAATACTCAGTGCCAACTGCGCTGCTTCGGTACCATCCCAGGTGTCCGCCGGTTCCAGACAGGTGTCGCAGTTACCACAGGGCTGATCCAGGAATTCTCCGAAGTAGGCGAGCAGAGCCTGGCGTCGGCAGGTGGTAATTTCGCACAGGCCCAGCATCGCGTTGAGCCGTTGCTGTTCAGCGCGTCGGTGCTCCTCCGCCGCGCTGGAGCCGGCCAGCATCTGGCGCAGTTTGATGACATCCTGCAAACCGTAAATCATCCAGGCATCGGCAGGCAGTCCGTCGCGACCGGCGCGACCGGTTTCCTGGTAGTAGGATTCCACGGTTTTCGGCAGATCCAGATGAGCAACAAAGCGGACATCCGGCTTGTCGATGCCCATGCCGAACGCGATAGTCGCGACCATGACGATGCCCTCGCCATGCTGGAAGCGTTGCTGGTTGGCCTCGCGCGCGGCCTTGTCCATGCCGGCGTGATAAGGCGAGCGCGTTGAAGCCTTGGTCGCGCAACCAGGCGGCAGTCTCCTCGGTCTTGCGCGGGACAGGCAGTAGACGATGCCGGCGTCGCCGGGATGCTCGTCTTTAAGAAAGCGCAGCAACTGCTGCTTCGGATTCTGCTTCAGGGCAATGCGATAGCGGATATTGGGTCGGTCGAAACCGGCGATAAACTGGCGGGCTGATGCCAGGTCCAGGCGCTGGATGATCTCCTGGCGGGTGCGGGCATCGGCGGTGGCAGTGAGGGCTATTCTGGGCACCGCGGGAAACTGTTGATGCAGCAGGCTCAATTCCAGGTAGTCGGCACGAAAGTCGTGACCCCACTGGGAGACGCAGTGAGCTTCATCGATGGCGAACAGCGCCACAGTCACTTCGTGCAGAAGTGCCAGAGTGCGGGGCTGCCGCAGCCGTTCGGGGGCAATGTAAAGCAGGTCAAGCTGATCGTCCAGCAACGCCTGCTCCACCTCACGAGTGGTCTGTGGATCGAGGGTTGAATTCAGAAAACCGGCCTTGACGCCAAGCAAGCGCAAGGCATCCACCTGGTCCTGCATCAGCGCGATCAGCGGTGAAATCACGATTCCGCAGCCGGGCCGCAACAGAGCCGGAATCTGGTAGCAGAGGGACTTGCCGCCGCCGGTGGGCATCAGCACCAGAGCATCTCCGCCTTGCAGCAGGGTGTCGATTATCGCATCCTGTGGCGGACGAAACTGCGGGTATCCAAAAACCTGTTGCAATACTTCCCGGGCGTGGTCCATGGGCGCTGAGTATACCTGATGACAACCCTTGCTGCGCGTCGTTAGTTTCTGCATCGTAGTGGCACCGAAATCGGCAGGATGATGGTCCAACATTGGCGGCCCCGGTTCCGTGGTTCTCAGCCCGGTGACCTGGGCCGGCAGCCGACCCGCGTCGGTAACGGTGGCCAAGCCCTGCTGCGACGGGAGGACCGGTCTGGCCGGGTCAGCCTTGCCGTCACGCGAAGCCAGTGGAAGCTTGCACCGGTCCCATTACCTGTGCAGAATGCGCGGCCATGGCATCGGTCGGAAGCCGGTTGCATACCCGTTAACCTCTCTCATTGCAGGATTGTAGTACGTCATGAATATTACTGCGCTACTTGCCGACGAACTGAATGTAAAGTCAGCCCAGGTTCAGGCTGCCATCGGGCTGCTGGACGACGGCGCGACGGTGCCATTCATTTCCCGCTACCGCAAGGAAGTAACCGGCGGTCTCGATGATCTTCAGTTAAGAGACCTGGAAGTCCGGTTACGCTACCTGCGGGAAATGGAAGAGCGACGCCAGGTAATTCTCGGCAGTATCAGCGAACAGGAGAAACTGACTCCTCTGCTGGAGCAGCAGATCCGCGCTGCTCAGACCAAGACCGAACTGGAGGACCTGTATCTGCCCTACAAACCCAAGCGTCGAACCAGGGGCATGATCGCCATTGAGGCGGGGCTGGAACCATTGGCCGAGCGGCTGTACGGGGATCCCCGGCTGGACCCGGCCGTTGAAGCTGCAGCCTTTGTGGACGCTGACAAGGGAGTGGCCGATGTCAAGGCGGCACTGGAAGGGGCCAGGTATATCCTGATGGAGAGGTTCAGTGAGGATGCACAGCTGGCTGGAAGGCTGCGAAACACGCTTTGGGAAAACGGAGTTCTGCAATCACGGGTGATCGCGAACAAGGAGAAGGAGGCAGGAAAATTTCAGGACTATTTCGATTACGAAGAAGCGTTAAAAGGGATTCCTTCCCATCGGGCCCTGGCGGTGTTCCGGGGGCGTAAAGAGGGATTCCTGTCGCTCTCCATTTCATCGAGATCCGCAGCCCAGGTCGAGAAGCAGGGCGAGCGCCCCGATCCTTGTGAGATCATGGTTGCGCGACATTTCAACATCGAAGATCTGGGACGCCCAGCCGACTTCTGGTTACGCGAAGTGGCAGGTTGGACCTGGCGGGTCAAGTTGTTGACACGGCTGGAGGCGGACCTGCTTGGACAACTTCGAGAACAGGCCGAGGACGAGGCGATCCGGGTGTTCGCCCAGAACCTCAAGGCTATCCTGCTGCAGTCCCCGGCCGGTGGCAGGGTGACCATGGGTCTGGATCCGGGACTGCGTACCGGCGTGAAGGTGTCGGTGGTGGACGCGACCGGCAAATACCTGGAGGACACGGCCATCTATCCCCACGCACCGCGCAATAAATGGGACGAATCCATCGCCACCCTGGCGGCGCTTTGCCAAAAGCACAGGGTGGAGTTGCTCAGCATCGGCAACGGTACGGCGTCACGGGAGACGGACCGGCTCGCAGCCGACCTCATGGCTCGTCATCCACAGCTGAATCTGAAGAAGGCCATGGTAAATGAAGCCGGCGCTTCTGTGTATTCCGCCTCTGATATTGCGCGGCAGGAATTCCCTGACCTGGATGTGACTGTGCGCGGTGCAATCTCCATTGCCCGGAGATTGCAGGATCCCCTGGCTGAGCTGGTCAAGATCGAACCCCGTTCGATCGGAGTGGGGCAGTACCAGCATGATGTCAGCCAGGTGAAACTGGGGCAGTCACTGGACGTCGTAGTGGAGGACTGTGTGAACGCGGTGGGAGTGGACGTCAACATGGCGTCAGCCCCGTTACTGGCGAGGGTCGCGGGCATGACACAGTCCCTGGCACGGAACGTCGTCGAGTACCGCAACCAGCACGGAAGATTCAGGAGCCGGGCCGACCTGCTGGCGGTACCACGCTTCGGCGACAAGAGTTTCGAGCAGGCTGCCGGCTTTCTTCGCATTGTCGATGGCGACAATCCCCTGGACTCGTCGGCGGTGCATCCGGAATCCTATCGCGTGGTGGAGAGAATCAGCAGTGTTAACGGCCGTCACATCGGTGACATTATTGGCGACAGCGAATTCCTGAAGAGCCTGGATCCCGCTATATTCACCGATGAACAATTCGGTTTACCGACCGTCACGGACATTCTTGCCGAGCTGGAGAAACCAGGCCGTGACCCGCGGCCGGAATTCAGGACAGCGGAGTTTCGCGAAGGTGTCGAAACACTGGCGGATCTCAAGTCGGGGATGGTGCTGGAGGGCGTGGTGACGAACGTGACCAACTTTGGCGCCTTTGTTGACATCGGTGTTCATCAGGATGGGCTGGTGCACATCTCGGCGCTGGCCGACCGCTTTGTCAAGGATCCCCACTCGGTGGTCAGGAGCGGCGACGTGGTGCGGGTCAAGGTGCTGGAAGTTGACGAACAACGAAAACGCATCGGTTTGACGATGCGACTGGACGACCCTGCCGGTGAGGCAAGAAAGAATCCTGCCGGTAACCGCTCCGAACAACGGGCCGGAAAACCTGAAGCCAGGGCTCAGAACAAAACCCAGACAGCTGCCAGGACCGGCAGCCTGGGCGATCTGCTGCAGGCTGCATTGAGCAAGAAGTAAACGGAGCCGGCATGATCCGGCCGGGCCGCGGCATGACCGAGGCTGGAAACTTACGGCAGCCTGTAGAATAATCCGCGCTTTGCCTGCGGACTGCCGGGGCAACCGGAACCGGTTGCAATCATCTGTCAAGCGGCGGCCAGCATCATCGACAGCAGCACGGAATCCCCGACATGTGGTTTAAAAATATCAGTCTTTACATTCTTACCGAACCGTTTGAACTGACGCCCGAAGATCTGGAAGAGAAGCTCGCGGAACACGTTTTTCAGCCCTGTAGCAGCTTTGACAAGTCGAGCCTGGGGTGGGTCAGCCCACTGGGCAGGGATGGGGAAATGCTGACTCATACCGTAGGCAAATACACCATGATCTGTGCCCGGGAACAGGAACGCCTGTTACCGGCATCGGTGGTGAAAGATGCCACCGACGAACGGGTGTCGGAGCTGGAGGAAAGACAGGCGCGCAAAGTCTATCGCAAGGAGCGCAGACAGATACAGGAGGACGTTTACGGGTCGCTATTGCCCCAGGCTTTCGTTAAGAATCAACTTCTGCATGCCTACCTGGCCCCCGCTGACAACCTGCTGGTGATCGATACGCCAAGCGCATCGAAGGCGGAGTCACTGCTGAATCTGTTGCGGGACAGTCTCGGGTCCCTGCCGGTGGCGAAACCGGATGTCAAACGCTCCCCGGGGGACGTTATGACCCGCTGGCTGCGGGACCATAAGGCAACCCACAAATTCACAATCGAGCACGATTGCGAGTTGTACAATCCTCTTGACGGCAGCAATGTGGTACGTTGCAGGGGGCAGGATCTGCTCACCGAAGAACTGCAGGCCATGCTAGCCGCAGACAAACGAGTGAAGTCATTAGGGGTTATGTGGAACCAGTTTCTGAGTTGCGTCGTGCACGATGATCTGACGGTCAAACGTCTTCGTTTCGATGGCGTGCAGGAGGAGATGGGCGACAGGCTGGCGGAGAATCCGGCGCAGCAATTCGATCAGGAGTTTGCGCTGATGAGTATGGAGCTTGCCGGGTTTTTCAGGGATTTTTTCGCCGCGTTTGGTGGATTGCGCAGCTCAGTTCAGGATCACCTTTCGAGCGGCAGAGGAGACTGATGCCCGCGGCTGCTGAGCTCCGGCCCTGAAAAGACGGTATCATGGGTCCGCTATGGCATCCGACAATTCAACCCTTGCCTCTCGGTATTTCGGGATTCTGATCTTCGGCTACCTGCTGTTTATCGGATTGGCGAGCTTCTACCTGACCGATTTCATTTCGCCGGCCCGGGCCGCCCGGGCCGGTGTCAACGAGCTGTTCTTCCTGGCAGGGGAATTTCGCCTGCGCTGGTGGAATCTGCGCGATATTTCCACCAATATTCTGCTTTATATGCCGCTCGGGTTTCTGGTGGCCATGGCACTGGCTGCAGCGGGCCGGCTGCAGCGGCCGGGTTTTCACTGGTGCTGGGGCCTGCTTCTGAGCGTCATCGTTGAGGTGGTGCAGGCCTTTGTCGGCCGCTTTTCCGATGCCACCGATGTGCTCAGCAACAGTTGCGGTTATCTGCTTGGGTTTGTCATCGCCAGGCACGGAGTTTTCCACTTCGCCATGAGCCCGGCCGGGCTGCTGGGGCTGGAAGCTGGAGGTCAGGCCGACCGGCTGAACAACCTGGCGGGCATACGCTTTATTTATGTGGCGGTGGTGTTGGTGACATCACTGCTGCCACTGGATATCAGTGTCGCCATGACGGGGATATACGGAAAGCTGCAGGCAATCGGTGATGCCATGCCCCGGTTGATCGTCGATCCGTTTTATCATTTCCGCAATGGCATCGAGATTCGCTATCTGACGCTGAAGCTGCTGGTATTTCTGCCCCTGGGCTTTCTCAGCGCAGTCCTGCAACTGCGCCGCGGGCGGGGCAGCCTGCTGTTGCCGGCCTGTCACTGCCTGCTGCTGGGGTTGATAATGGAGGGCGCCAATCTCTTTATCCGTTCCGGGCGCAGCGATATTCTGGTTCCCGTACTGGGGTTCGCCACCGGACTGGCTGTCGCCGGAGCCATCCTGGGCTTCGCCTCACGTGCCGGGCCTGGTGGCAGGGTGCTGTCGCCACCTGACCGTCCTTATCTGCTGCTCAGCGCCGGACTGCTTTATGGCATGCTGCTGCTGGCAATCGCCCTGTCACCCTACGAATTCGAATTGTCGTTACGGTCAATTCGCGACAAGTTGCTCTACGACAGCAATCTGATACCGTTTCGACTACACTTTTCAGTTCGATCGACAGGTTCTGCGGTGGACCTGGCGCGGGAGTTCCTGCTCGGTGCACCGGTCGGGACAATTCTGGCACTGGGATTGCGTGCGACCCGTTTCGACCCGGCCCGGGCAACACTCGGTCTGCTGGCCTGTGTTTCAGGTTTGGCGGTTTCAGGTACTCTGGAATTGCTGCAGTCGACCGTAACAGGGCGCTATGTGGATATTACCGATGTACTGATGGCGACACTGGGCAGTCTGGCCGGCGCAAATACGGCTTCTCTGTATTTACGCGATCATCCTGATTCGCAGCCGGTTACTGCAACGCGGTCTCGGCAGCAGGAACTGGAGGAAAGCAGGTCTCCACCTCAGGGATAGGACAACCACCGCTATGTGACCCTGAAGGCGGTAACCGATAGTAGAATAGGCACAAGAAAGCTTCTCGCAGGTATCGCAATGCGCCTCGGTACCTGAGCCGGATTCCGTTTTTTTCACGAGACCGCTGGTAACATGGACAGCAATTTCACGCCGCAACGATTCACCCCCCTGCCTGAGCGTCAGGAACCGGTTTCCCCGGCGATGGAAGCATTGGAACTACCCTACTGGCTCGCAGCCCTGCTGCCCGATGATGCGGATCAATTGAAGCTCCTCGTCGAAGGAGGAACCTCCGTGTTGTATGGGTTTCCCGCTACGGTTCCCACTTACCTGGACGCGGAAGACGCGATGGGCTGGACCGCCTTCAACCTGGAGCAGAAAATTTTTGTGTCCGGCGTGTTCAGGTATATCAGTACGGTGGTCAATCTGAACTTTCGACTGACTACCTTCTTCACTGCTTCCGATGTAATCGCTTTCGGCAACAATTCTCAGACTGATTCCGTGGGTTATGCCTACTACCCTTTCGATCTGCCGATCGGGTCCGATGTGTTTTTCAGCAAGGATGACACAGGAAATCTTGCCCCCGCGGATGGTGAATATGCCGCACTTACTTACATTCATGAGATCGGGCATGCTTTGGGACTGAAACATCCCTTCCAGGATGGGGCGGTGCTCGGATTAATGGAGGACACCACTGCGTGGACGGTCATGTCCTACACGGATGACCTTGCGGATTTTCATGCGGTGTTCCAGGTGCTGGATATCGCTGCTCTTCATTACCTCTACGGTCCCAGTCCTCAACTCAACGGGGGTGACACGACCTTTAATATTTCAGAATCAGCCACAAATTTTATTGCCGATGGCTCTGGTCTGGACACAGTGGATGCATCGGCAGTATCCACATCGGTGACAATCAGCCTGATACCGGGCAAGTGGGGGTATGTCGGCCAGGCCGCCGAACCATTGATCACAGCCGCCGGCCAGATTACAGTGAATTTCGGTACCGTGATCGAGAGGTTGAACGGTTCCACTTATGCCGATTTCCTCGAGGGCAATGACACGGCAAACCGGATCTTTGGTAACGACGGTAACGATACCCTGATCGGAGGTGGCGGAAATGACAGTCTACATGGCGGTGAGGGTATCGATACGGTGCTGTTTCCGGGGGACGCCGTGGATTATTCCATCGTCAACCTTGCGGGGCTGCTTACCGTGACCGGTTCCGCGGCCGACGGTGAGGATACGCTGGAAAGTATCGAGCGAATCCGGTTTGCCGACTCTGCCCTGGCTTTCGACCTGGACGGAAGCGCCGGCAGTACCGTCAAACTGCTGGGTGCCGTGCTGGGCACGGTCGACCCGGAACTGGTCGGTGTCGGTATCGATATCTTTGACAATGCCGGGCTGACATTCGAGCAGGTCATGGAGGTGGCACTGGAAGCAGTATTGGGACCCAATCCTGCTGATGGCGCCGTAGTCAGTCTGTTGTGGGATAATCTGGTGGGTGGTCCCGCGCCGACGGACCTTCTTGCTGACCTGGAAGGGGCGCTCGAAAGTGGAGCCTACACTCAGGCAGGTCTCGCCGCAGCCGCTGCGGAACATGCAGTAAACCTGGATAATATAGGACTGGTAGGTTTGGTGGAAACCGGTGTGGAATATATCTAAGGAAACTCTGATCAGGTCCCACAACGCTCTGCGGGACTTAATCAGAGGTTCCCTAATATGAAAATGAGATTACAGTTTATTCTGGAAGTCACGCGAGCGGTGTCGTTCACGCTGTTGCTGCCGGTGGCGGCACTACTGCAGGCCTGCGCTGTGAATCCGGCTACCGGAGAACGGGAGCTCAGTTTTGTCAGCGAAGCCCAGGAAGTTCAGATGGGCCGGCAGAGTGATCCCGCTGCCACCGCCCAGTTTGGCGGTCTTTATCCCGATCAGGAATTGCAGGACTATGTTACGGAGCTTGGCATGTCCCTGGCTTCCGCCTCGGAGCGGCCGGACCTGCCCTGGTCGTTCAAGCTTGTGGATCATGAGTTGATCAACGCGTTTGCCCTGCCGGGAGGTTTCATTTACATCACCCGTGGCATTCTGGCCAACATGAATTCCGAAGCCGAACTGGTCGGTGTGCTAGGTCACGAGGTGGGGCATGTCACCGCTCGTCATGCCGCCCGGCAGATAACTCAGCAGCAGCTTGGAATGATCGGTCTTATTGGCGGCGCGGTTTTATCCGAAACCGTGAGAAACAATTCCGAGACATTCATGCAGGCGTTGCAACTGCTGTCGCTGCGTTACAGCCGTCAGGACGAGGCCCAGGCGGACGAGCTTGGATTTCGGTACATGGTACGCACCGAACACGATCCCGCCGGCCTCACCGCTGTTATGCGGATGCTGCAATCCACCGGTCCCAGCGCGGAGGAGATGGGAGTGCCGGGGTGGATGCTTTCCCATCCGGATCCAGGTGATCGCGTCAGAGCGAATGAGCGTCGCGTTTCGCGTTCGCAGCAGGATTTCAGTGATTTTCGCTTGGGGAGAGACGAATTTCTGGCCCGGCTGGACGGCCTGGTCTTCGGCGAGGACCCGCGCCAGGGCTACTTCATCGGTCAGCGCTTCATACAGCCGCAACTGGGTCTGGAGCTGACGTTTCCCGTGGCCTGGCAGGTCCAGAACAGTCCGCAAACGGTGCAGGCGGCAGCGCCGGAACGGGATGCGGTGATGCAGCTTTCCATCGCCGAGGCTGGATCACCGCAAGCAGCCCTGTCCGTATTTCTGCAGCAGGACGTGACTGTCAATCAGAGAAGCAGCCAATCCCTTAACGGGCTCGATGCAGCCTGGGCGGACTTCAGTGTCAGCCCGCCCGAGGGGCAGTCGGGTCAGCCGCTGAGAGGTTATGTGCTTTATGCTGGAGCGAACGAGACAGTCTTCCAGGTGGTCGGTTACACCCTGGAGGAAAACTGGAGCACGGCAGGTCCGGTGCTGGCTGAATCCATTATGAGCTTTCAACCGGTTCGCGACCAACGGTATCAGGACGTCAGTCCCCACCGTGTCGATCTGGTACGACTGCCGGAAGCCATGACCGCTGCAGATTTTCTGCGGCGCTATCCGTCCTCCGTAGAGGACCGCGCTGTTCTGCTGGCCAATCAGGTGGATGAGAATGTGCGCTTGGAGCAGGGCCGACTTATGAAAAGGATAGTGGGCGGCAGTATACCCACTCGTTAGGGAACCGCTGATTTCTCAGTCCTTAAATGGATATTGACATGAAACTACAGGGCGCGATCTCCATTAACGGTAAAAATACAACAAGGGCGATGACATCCCCTGGCGCTTCATCTACCCGTTTTTTATGGTCCATATGCTTGCGTTCGGCCTGTCCGGGTTTTACATGGCGTATTCTCCCGAAGGGCCGGGTGCCGGGTTTCTCTACCTGCACGGTGGTTTTGCCATCCTTGTGTACCTGGTGTTCTATCTGTCCCTGTTCGGGCGCGAGGAAATCAAATGGATGTTTATCAATGCCGGGCTAGGGCTGTTCGGCATCTATGCAGAAATCGGCTGGATACTGGATCGGTTCGGTACGACGCTTGAAGACTACCCGTTCTCTATCCACGTCATCCCATTTTTGTATTATGTCCTTTACACTTTTCTGTTACGTCAGGCCCTGATCGACCTGACACGGTCGCGGGCCAATATCGACCGTCGCCACTTCGTTGAACGCCTGTACATTATCCTGTCTGTACTTGTGTATGTGGTCATCTACGTCAACACCCGCAGTTGAACGAGGGGGAGATTATGACTATTCAGTCTTCAACATTGTGGTCCCTTGGTTCAGTGCTGAATTCCTCCTGCAGTGGTTTCGAATGCTGCAAAAAGAAGGGGCGAGGCAGACAGCGCCGCCTCGCCCCGGAGTCGATATTGCAGTAGTGTATTGCTTCTGTCCTAGTAGTCCATATCCGACATGCCGGCGCCGCCATGTCCCTTTTTGCTTTCCGGCTTGTCCGTGATCATTACTTCGGTGGTCAGCATCAGCCCGGCGATTGAAGCGGCATTCTGCAGTGCCGAACGGGTGACTTTGGTGGGATCGATAATACCCATCACCAGCATGTCGCCATACTCCTCGGTCTGTGCATTGTAACCGTGGCTGCCCTTGCCTTCGCGAATCTTGTTCAGTACCACGCTGGGTTCGACGCCGGCGTTCGCTACAATCTGACGGAATGGTTCTTCCATGGCGCGCAAGGCAATCTTGACACCGATTTCCTGGTCGGCATTGACGGTGGTTACCTTGTTACGAATGGTATCCGCAGTCCGCACCAGGGCCACACCGCCCCCGGGAACGATCCCTTCCTCGACAGCCGCCCGGGTTGCGTGCAGCGCGTCGTCCACGAGGTCTTTCTTTTCCTTCATTTCCACCTCGGTGGCGGCACCGACCTTGATCACAGCAACGCCGCCGGCCAGTTTGGCAAGGCGTTCCTGGAGTTTTTCACGGTCGTAGTCGGAAGTGGTGTTTTCAATCTCGCCGCGGATCTGACCGATTCTGGCATCGATGGCGGATTTCTTACCGGCTCCATCCACGACGGTGGTATTGTCCTTGGAGATGACCACACGTTTGGCGTTACCCAGGTCTTCAATCAGAGTTTTCTCCAGATTCAGACCCACTTCTTCGGAAATCACCGTACCCCCGGTCAGCACAGCGATATCCTGCAGCATGGACTTGCGACGGTCGCCGAAGCCTGGAGCCTTGACGGCACACACCTTGACTATCCCTCGCAGGTTGTTGACCACCAGTGTAGCCAGCGCTTCACCTTCTATATCTTCCGCGACGATAAGCATCGAGCGACCGGCTTTAGCGACCGACTCAAGCACCGGCACAATATCACGCACACTGCTTATTTTCTTGTCATAGAGCAGCACGAAGGGTTCGTCCAGTTCTACCTGCATCTTTTCCTGATTGGTGACGAAATAGGGGGACAGGTAGCCACGGTCGAACTGCATGCCTTCCACCACTTCCAGTTCGTTCTCCAGGGATTTCCCCTCTTCGACAGTGATCACCCCGTCACGGCCCACTTTGTTCATGGCGCTGGCCAGGATGTCGCCGATATCGGGGTTCCAGTTGGCGGATACCGTAGCGACCTGGCCGATTGCCTTGTTGTCGTCACAGGGCTTGGACTGCTTCTGCAGTTCTTCGGTGGCCACCTTGACCGCTGCATCGATGCCGCGCTTCAGGTCCATTGGGTTGAACCCGGCGGAAATGGCCTTGTGGCCTTCGCGCACCAGAGCCTGGGCCAACACCGTAGCGGTCGTAGTCCCGTCACCAGCTACATCGGCGGTTTTACTGGCCACTTCCTTCACCATCTGGGCACCCATGTTCTCGAACCTGTCAGCCAGTTCGATTTCCTTGGCAACCGTCACGCCGTCCTTGGTCACTTTCGGCGAACCAAAACTCTTTTCCAGGACTACGTTTCTACCCTTGGGGCCAAGTGTAACCTTAACCGCATTGGCAAGGGTGTTCACACCAACGAGCATGCGTTCTCTGGCCTGGTCGGAAAATTTCAGAACTTTAGCGCTCATGCTGCTTTCTCCATCGATTCGTCTTTTTCAATTACGGCCAGAATGTCTGACTCTTTGACTATCAGGACTTCCTCGCCGTTTAGCTTGATTTCGGTAGGCGAATATTTGCTGAACAGAACCTGGTCTCCGACCTTGACACTCAATGGTCGGGTATCGCCATTCTCCAGAAGAGATCCCGGACCCGCGGCGATCACTTCGCCCTGGTTGGGTTTCTCACTGGCGGATTCGGGAATTAAAATGCCACCGGAAGAGGTGGTTTCAGACTCCAACCGACGTACTACTACGCGGTCATATAGGGGCCTAATGTGCATGAGAATAACCTCGTTAATTTGGAAGACAATCTCAATGGTTTGCTGTTGTTGGTAATTTTGGCCACGAGCCCGGAATGACACCCGTGCCCGGGGTGCGTATTCAATAAGGCCACCGGCGTGTGAATTCAAGAGTGCCGGGAATAAATATTTCAGTTGTGAGCTGGATGTTTCAAAGACGTTGATTTTTCGAGTTTTTCTGGCATATAGTTAGTCAACGAGCAGCGTCGGTCAATGAGGGTCTGGTGCGGAGCATTCTTGGAAAGGTTTTTCGCTGTTCTGGAGGAGATCATGCTATTGGATTGCAGTCAGCTTCCGGTGACGGAAACATCCCTGGCCAGTTACTTCAAGAAGCGCCTGAGTCGCTATGCCGAGCGCCTGCGGCCACCCCCTCACGAGGACACCTGCTGGTATCTGGGCAGCATGCTGGACCGCTTTGGTCGAAGTGAAGAGCTGTTTTCCTACCAGGATGGTCAGTTGACACTGAGACCCCTGGCTCTGCTTTACGCAGATGCCTTGAGAGCCAGCAGTGACCGGGAACGTTGTCTGCTGTTGCAGCAGTTGGGAGATATGGCGCTGTTTCTGGGAGCCATTTTCCCACAGCGCTTTGCTCGTCATGGCATTAAGCGGGACTATTTTATCGGCATGGGTGGCAGCGCCTATGACTACCTTGCCGACAATGCGCGACACAATCGCCACATTTTTTCAGACCTGGCTCACAAGTTCGGACGCATGCTTGAGATGGTAGCCGATGCCTGTGCCCGGACTAATGCAGTCAGCGCCGCCGAAGTACTGGCACTCTATCAGCGTTGGTTGAGTACGGGTGATCTCCTGGTCGAACGGCAGCTTCGGTTTCTTGGTATCGAGTTACAGGGAAGTGAACGGCTTCAGTAGTCAAGGAAACCTCAGAATGAGCCCCACATAGCGTTGTGTGACTTAGTCAGAGGTTTCCTGAGCTGGTACAAATGAATAAGGTTTAATCAAGCAACAAGGAATTTCCGTTACCGGCAATGGAGCGCTTCTCACATCGTCTGAATGAAATCGCTGAGTACAATGGGGATCTGCCGGCTGTCTCCCAAGGTGACCTGCTTCTGACCTACGTCCAACTCAGGGAACTGGTTGGCGGCCTTTGTTTTGAATTGAAAAGCAATGGAATCGGTGAGCGAAGCATTGTAGGCATAACGATCAAGGACGAGGTTAAGCACCTGATCGCGTCCCTGTCACTGCTGGCCCTGGGGTCTTCCCAGATAACCCTGGCCAGCCACGACCCGCTTGAAACGAGGGGTGCGCTGGCGCGGCGTGCGTCCGTAAGCCAGATCATCGCGGACGATGAAACCTATGCTCTCGATGAACTGCCTTGTTTTGTCCTGCCGCAGGGTTTCAGACCAGCTTCAGACGGATTGCCGGAGAGAGTCCCCCTCCAGACGCAGGCGGGTCTCCCGGGCAGCGTTTTCCTGCATACTTCCGGCACGACAGACTGCAGCAATATCGTGCCGCTGGATGAGTATAGTCTTGGATTCCAGGCATCGACTGCGGGCACTCACAATGACAGGGTCCTGCGCCTTGCATCGATCGAACACAACAATTCCAAGCGACATCGGCTCTACTGTATTTACAACGGAAGTACTGTTGTGTTTAAACCGGCTGCTGAGGTTGAAGTATTGGATTATTGCCGGGTCCAGTCGGTTTCGCGCCTCGAAATATCTCGTCTGCATGCGAGCAGCCTGCTAGCCTATGCCAGATCCAGCGGAACCAGGCTCCCGGACTTTACCAGACTCGTAATCGCCGGGTCACGTGTCCCGCTTGAGTTGCGTTTGGAGCTCCTGGCTCATGTTACCGACCAGCTCTATGTACGTTATGCCTGTACCGAAGCCGGGACGATCTCAATAGCCGGGCCTGAACACCATGCGAGGGAGTCTGCGGGCAAGCCGCAGAATTCAGTGACGGTTGAAGTTGTGGATCAGGACGATAACCCACTTCCATCCGGCAGCCCCGGCAACATCCGTGTCAGAACGCCGGGCATGGCGAAATCCTATCTCGATAATCCCGGCCAGAGCAGGGAACGGTTCCGAAACGGCTGGTTCCACCCGGGTGACCTTGGCGAATTTCTGGGTAACGGTGAACTGGTCGTTCATGGTCGAGCCGATGATATGATTATTCTCAACAGCATCAACATATTTCCTTCCCATCTGGAACGCGTGTTGAATGAGCATCCCGCGGTGCGGGAGTCTGTAGCGGTCGGGCTGGAATCGACCATTCACGGACAGATCCCTGTCGCAGTTGTTGAGCTTGAAGCAGGGGAACCGGCGTCTGAAAGGGAACTGTTAACATTTGCCCGCGAACGGCTGGCCCTGAGGGCACCGCGCAAGATTCTGATCGTGGATAAAATTCCGCGGAATTCTCAGCACAAGATTGTACGTCACAGGGTTCTGGCACTATTTGGCGGGAATAAGAACAACAATGACTAGGGAAGAATTGAACACGTTTCTGTTAGCGCTGTTTGAGGAAAACAATGTAATCGGCTTTCACGATTCCCATCTTAAGGATGATTTCCTTTGCGGGACCAACCCACTGGATTTCAGAAACCTTGCCATGGACAGTCTGGCGGTGATGGAGATCTGTATTGCCGTGGAGCTGGAACTCGGAGTATCCGTTGTCCCTGATCAGCTCGTTGGAATGGCGTCGCTGGCTGAGCTTGTCAATCACATTGAGGGGTCATCCCGGTGGCCTTGAGTTACCGCAGGCTGGCCTCGCGCTGCCAAACGGTCAACGAGATCAACAGGTTGCACATCAGGCTGGAAGACCGCCTGTGCCTGCAGGAAATCAAGCAGATGGAAGAGGAACTGGCAGGTGAACATTCCGGTTCGCTCTGGTTGCAGACAAGAGGGTCAATTCGCAGGGCCGGCCGTTTCCTCAAGCTTCCGAGAACGCTGTACCGGCTGTTGCTCAGGAAGTTTGAAAACCGCGTGGAGCAACAGGGAGACAGGTTGGAAGCCAGATTGCACCTGAGGCCCGGGTCGACATTCTCCCAGGAGTCATTTCTCTGGTTTGACAGAATTGAAGACTGGGCGAGGCGAAGCGGCAAGAATGATGTAGAACCTTTCTCCAGGCGACGCCTCATGCCCGGTATCATGGCCTACGACGGGCCCGGTCAGTCGCGCGACAAAACACTGCTGATCTGTATGACCGGCAGATCGTTCAGGATGATGGTGCCGATTTCCATTCTGCTACAACATCTGCCGGCTGCGTCCTTCGATGTGCTGGTATTCAGGGATCCATTGAAGAATGGATACCGAACCGGTATCCGGGGGCTGGGTTCAAACCTGGAAGAGTTGATCGGTGGCATCGACAGGCTCATACCCCACGACCGGTACCAGCGGGTTGTGACACTGGGAGTGAGCGCCGGAGGCCTGCCGGCTTTATTGGTCTGCATGACTTTGCAGTTCAGCAAAGGTATCGCTATTTCGGGCAACAGTCCCGATGACCCGCGCTGGCAGGGTTACGGTGGAGGACTGCATCGTACCCTGGCAAATCTGATAGAGCAGCCAGGGTACGATCCCAATTTACTGGTCATGTACGGTGCCGATCATGTCGCAGACCGGGAGTCCGCCCGCAGACTGGCGGAGCTGCTGCCGGCACAGCTCCTTGAAGTCAGGAGTGACGCGGCTGGCCTGGACATCGGCCACAATGTACTGTATCCGATCCTGGCGCAATCCAGGTTGGGAGATTTCCTGGAAAGGGTGGTTGATTCGACCTTGCAGGGTTTCGGGAATTCCGCGGCTGGTGGTAAAGCATCAGCCTACCTGGTCTGACTGGGTTGGGCCCGGTGCGGGATCTCAGCCGGACAATCTCGCCAACACCCGGTTTTTGAGTGCAACCGCCCTGCGTCCGGCTACCCGCCCAGGGGTCCAGAATACAGGCTGTTCAAGCTTGTCCTTGAAACGGGGATCGTTCTCCAGCTTCAGTGCCCGAATGGCGTTGCGGTAAAGTATGTCATCCAGTACCGCAGGCCGCCACCGCTTGAGAAAAAAACGGTCCACGAATGGCTTCAATGCGTCGACCAGTGGATAGCCGCTGCCAAAAAGAAACTGCTGGGAAATATTTTCCCTGTTCACCGCATCGAGCCATTCTTCGGCACCCATCTTGTCGTAGTAAACATCCGGTGACGGGAATACGTTTCTGTGTCGCTGCGCTACCGCTATCATTTCCCGGACGAAAGGGTAACAGCCATGGGCGCATAGTATATGCAGATCCGGATACAGGTGCGCGATCCGGTCAATCCAGCGGGGGTTGGCATAATCGAAATCCACGCCACCTTTTATGCCGGAGGTCTGGATGATTACCGGGATTTTCATTTCCTGGGCCAGTTCGTAGAAAGGGAACAGACGCGGGTCCGCTGGATTTTCCGCATTCATCGGTCTGCGACCGGGTTCTATGGTTGCAACTTTCAATCCGTATTCCAAGACGCACTTTTTCAACTCATCCAGGGCATTGTGTGCGCCATTGCCTGTGTCGATACTGGCGACGCCGATAAATCTGTCCGGAAACTTATCCTGAAGCTCCCCCTGTACATCGTTAGGCGTCGTCCTGGGCGGGAATTCCCGTTTGCCCAGCGTCATTCCGGCATTGTTTCCAGAAGGGCCAACCGCTACGGTGACTCCGGCCGAGTCCAGTTCTCTGAAAAAGGCCTCTTCGGTCCCCACCGCCAGGGCTGGCGGTAACTTGCGCCCTTTCATGGTTTTGACGAAATAGTCGGCAGCCTGTCCGGTAGTCAGGCGGCACCTGATATCGATAATCACTATAGCGGTTCCCAATTGCTGAGCATGGTTAAGAATGGTCAGTGGTTAATGCGAAACAAGACAGATGTATTGCTGTGCTTTCTGCCGTTCAGGCGGCACGGCCCTCGGCGAACTGCAGGCTGGCCAGCTTGGCATAAAGAGGGCAGCTCATCAGCAGATTTCGGTGTGTGCCCTGGTCGATAACCTTGCCACCGTCCATAACCACGATCCGATCAACATTCATCACCGTTGCCAGGCGGTGGGCTATGACCAGGGAGGTACGTCTGGTCATCAGCTGCTCCAATGCCATTTGTACCTTTCGTTCACTTTCTGCATCCAGGGCGCTGGTAGCTTCGTCCAGCAACAAAATTTCAGGGTCTTTGAGGATCGCCCTGGCTATGGCGATACGTTGTTTCTGGCCACCTGAAAGTCGGATTCCAGATTCACCCAGATGGCTGTCGTAACCTTCCGGCAACCTGTGGATAAAATCACTGGCAAAAGCCGCCTCTGCGGCGGCATGAACCTCCTCGTCGCTGGCTTCGGGTCTGCCATAGCGGATATTGTCCCAGACATTGCCGGTAAACATGGTCGGCTGCTGTGACACGATGGCGATGTGGCTGCGCAGGTCATGGGGAGCCAGGTCGCGTAGTTCGATGCCGTCGAGGCGGATGTGTCCGGACTGAGGGTCATAGAAACGTAACACCAGATCGAACAGGGTGGATTTGCCGGCTCCGGAAGGACCTACGAGGGCGACGCTTTCACCGGGGCTGATGGTCAGTGACACGCTGTCCAGCGCGGGAATATCGGGACGGGTGGGATAGCAGAAGCGCACGCGGTCGATCTCCAGCAAGCCCCGGAACCTGCCGTCAAGCTGTTGCGGGTTTTCCGGGGCGGTAATCTCATTTTCCGCTTCCAGCAATTCCATCAGCCGCTCCAGGGCGCCTGCCGCCCGCTGCAGTTCGCTGATGACCTGGCTGATGGCTCCCACCGCGGCTGCTACCAGCACCGCATAGGCAACAAAAGCCGTCAGTTCGCCGGGAGACATGCGGCCACTGATCACGTCCTGCCCGCCGACCCAGATCATGGCGCCCAGGGCACCGAACACGAGGGTGGTTACCACGGCGATAAGCACTGAGCGCATCCAGATGCGGCTTTTTGCCACCCGGAACGCCTTTTCAACCTGGTCGCTGAACAGGCGGTCGTCATGTTGCTGATGGTTGAAGGCCTGCACAGTCTTGATCTGCAATATGCTTTCTCCCACATAGGCACCTACACTGGCGACCTCGTCCTGACTGCTGCGGGACAGGCGCCGTACCCGGCGGCCGAAATACAGGATCGGGCCCACCACCAGCGGTATACAGATCAGCACTACGCTGGTGAGCCTGGGATTGGTGATGAAAAGCAGGACTATGCCGCCGATCAGCATCAGTAGATTGCGCAGAGCGATGGAAGCCGAGGAGCCTACTACCGACTGTATCAGGGTGGTGTCAGTGGTGATTCGGGAAGAGATCTCGCCACTGAGATTGGCTTCGAAGTAACCCGGGTGCAGGTCGATTATGTGATTGAACACAGCCTTGCGAATGTCGGCGGTAACCCGCTCGCCCAGCCACGATACCCAGTAAAATCGTGTAAAGGTCCCCACCGCCTGCAACACAGCGACAAGAACAAAGCCGGCAACCGCGGTATTCAGTGAGGCCGTCGACCCGGCGGCAAAGCCGGTGTCGACAATTATCCGCACGTACTGTACCAACCCCAGGGTCAGACCGGAGGTAACCACCAGGGCGAGCAGGGCCACCGCCATCTGGATCTTGTAAGGAGCAAGGAACGCTGCGGCCTTGCGCAGCAGCGTCGGGGTCGGAGTCTGCATGCGCAAGACTCTAGCAGGGTTGGCCGGATATTGGAATCTGCGTCATCCTCGCCCGGGGCTGCTCCGGCAGTGAGTCAGAGGTTCCCTAGGCTACCACCCGGTACAGTGCGCACAGTTTGTTGCCGTCCGGGTCCCGAAGGTAGGCCAGGTAAAGGCTGCCGGCACGGCCTTCCCGGATACCGGGCGGGTCTTCGCAGGTGGAGCCACCGTTGGCCAATCCGGCGGCGTGCCAGGCATCGGCAGCTTCTTTGCTGTCGGCATTGAAGCCGATGGTACTGCCGTTGCCATGGCAGGCCGGCTCTCCGTTGATGGGTCGGGTAATGCCGAAGATTCCTGTCCTGGTCCTGTAGAAGCAACGGCCCTTCTCGTCCAGAACTCCCGGCTCGTAACCCAGCGCGCCGAAAGTCGCATCGTAAAAGGCCTTGGATTTTTCCACGTCGTTGGCACCGAGCATAATGTGGCTGAACATTGGTGATCCTCGTTGAAGGTATCGGCTGAGTTCCTACCCGGCCGATCCCACGGTTGATTGGGCGGTATGGAGACTGGAACTATAGCAACTGGATCCAATACAACCAATCCAGTCGGGCCTGCGCCGTGCCGCTCAAAGTCACAACAGGATGCCACAACCAACTTACAATCCTCCAACCCCGGAAACAATCCTACACGCCATCTGATTTTCAAATTCACTAGCACCCTCGGGAGCCTGGGGACACTGCCGGCAATGGTTCCAACGGCAGGTCCCTTGAGCCCACAGAAGTCCTGGCTTCTCTCCGGTAAAATTGGTATCTCTGGAAAATGTGGGACAGCAATGGGTGAATGGAAATTGTCCTGTTACTTTGGTCCGGCCCGAGGTAGAGTTAAAGGCCGATTCACTACGAAACTGGAGTGCTCTATGATGGTTAGTGTCAACAAGAACAACAACAGCAACGACTGCGCAATAGGCCCCGGTTCGAATTCTGGGAAACTTTCCCGGCGACTGCTGGGCGCATTGTCTCTCGCGTTACCGATCCTGCCACTTGTCGGGGTACAGGCCCAGGATTTTGATGCCATTCAGATTTCCATCACCCCGGTGCGCGATGGCATTTACATGCTGCAGGGGAGCGGTGGCAATATCGGCGTTTCCGTCGGCGACGACGGAGCGTTCATTATCGATGATCAGTTTGCCCCCCTTACCGACAAGATAACTGCCGCTATCGGTGAACTCACCGACCAGCCTGTGGAGTTTGTGGTCAATTCTCATTTTCACTACGATCACACTGATGGCAACGAAAATTTCGGTCGTGCCGGTGCGTACATAGTTGCACAGGACAATGCCCGCCGCCGCATGGAATCGACCCAGGTGTTGACTACCGGGCGCGTGCAGGAGCCCTACGACGGAGCCGGGTTGCCGAAAATCACTTTTTTCGATTCCATGCGCTTTTACTTCAATGGCAATACTATCGACCTGTTGAATACTGGCGATGGTCACACGGACGGGGATGTTCAGGTCTATTTCCGGGACAGCAATGTCATGCATACCGGGGATATGTTTGTGCGTTACGGACTGCCCTTCATCGACACGGACAATGGCGGCAGCCTGAATGGCATGATCGATGCCCTGTGGGAATTGGACAGTGTCATCGACGGCGACACGATTCTGATCCCGGGCCACGGTCAGTTGGCCAATCGGGAGGATCTGCGGGCCTATCGGGAGATGCTGGTGGTCATCCGCGGAAACCTGGTACGCGCTAAGGTACAGGGGCTTTCGCCTCAGCAGATGCTGGACAGTGAGCCTGCGGACGGTTTTGCAGCTGCCAACGACAACACCGCCGACTGGCTGCTGAGGGCGTACTCGGAATACACGGAATAAGGAGATTCCTGGCTGCTGCAGCGAATTGCGTTGATGATTCAGAGTCGGCCTGAGCCAGCACTGTGGGAGAACGATAATGAAAAAACTGGACATGATAAAGTCAGCCTGCCTTATCCTGGCCTTGATCGTCGCGCCGCTGGTGTCGGCGCAGCGCCCGAACCGGCAGTTGTTTCCACTCAGGGCCTACACGCTGACGGAGTACGTCCCCATTGAGTACAGCGAAGCGTTTGCCATGCCTGAGGAGTTCGCCGGCGAGTCTTATGCCGGCGTGGCGGTGAACAACCGCGGCAATCTGGTGGTTTTCAGTCGCGGCAACGTCCCCTTCCTGGAGTTTGACAGCGACGGCCGATTCGTCCGCTCGTTCGGCAGGGAGGGATTGTTCCGACGTGCCCACGGCCTGCATATCACTGCGGACGATAGCATCTGGGCCACCGATGTTGCCGATCACGTGGTCATGAAGCTGGACCGGAACGGCAATGAGCTGATGACTCTGGGAACCAGGGGGCAGAATGGCGAGTGGGATGAATCTGCCGGCGCTCATCTGTTCGATCAGCCCAACGACGTGGCGGTCGACTCCGCCGGTAACATCTACGTGGCCCAGGGGCACGGGCCAGGTCAACCGCGGGTTCTGAAGTTCAGTGCTGACGGCGAATTTGTTGCCCAGTGGGGAAGCCGTGGCTACGGGGCGGGTCAATTCACCGTCGCCCATGCCATCGAGATTGATGACAATGACGTGGTGCATGTGGCAGACCGCGAAAACATGCGTATCCATCGCTTCGACACCGAGGGCGAGCTGCTGGGTGTGTGGAATTTCGATGCCATGGTCTGCGCCATGTACCTGCATGACGACGGTCACCTGTATATCACCACTGGTTTCGATGGTCAGCTGGCCAGGCTGGACAGCGACGGAAACGTGATGGGTGCCATCGGCAGGCCCGGCCAGCAGAACGGTCAGTTCGGTGAAGCCCATGCCCTGACCCTGGATAGAGACGACAATGTCTATATCTCCGACGTGATCAACCGCCGCATCCAGAAGTTTGCCAGGCGGTAGACCGGCACCCGGGGTCAGCGGTCGGAACCTGATCGCGTCAGCCCCACCA
The DNA here is from genome assembly GCA_942492445.1 of uncultured Gammaproteobacteria bacterium. Classification (GTDB taxonomy): domain Bacteria; phylum Pseudomonadota; class Gammaproteobacteria; order Pseudomonadales; family Pseudohongiellaceae; genus NORP240. The sequence continues at coordinate 19,762 of CALOEW010000091.1, read as the reverse complement.
GCCGGTTCAGGATGGACTGGAACTCCTCCTGGCTCATGTCGATATGCTCCACCACCCTGCCATACAGCATGATGGTCGGCACATTGCGCCCCTTCAGTTCCTCCTGGGTTTTCTTCAGCACATACAAAAGGGTGCGCTCTTTACGGGTCAGGCCGTCGCGCACGTCAGGAACCAGATCGGTGATGTCGAAGTCGCTCATAGTGATCGGGACCGGGTTGAACCGTAATCGCCTTCCGATTAGTAAGAAACCTCTGATTGATTATGGCACCACGCTGCGGTATTTGACCAGAGGTTCCTTAATCCTGGGATTCGCTGATCATTTGGCTGCCAGTTGCAGGTGATCCGTTCCGGGTGGCCTGCAGTCGAAGTTTGTGAAGAACACTTCGACCATCAATTCCCGGCGCCTGCCTGCCGGTCAGATAGTCAATCAGGGATGGCACCATGTCAAACGATGAACAACGCCCGTGGTCTCCGGGGACGATGCCTGGTCCTGACCAGAGTCCCATTCCTGCACCGCCAGTGTGCCCACCCGGTCGGCGAGGTGGAAAAGGGCCGATGTTCCCGTGTTCCCGGGTGCGGAATCCCAGTGAGGCCGTTTCCCAGACCACAAGAATATCAGCCTCGGTGTCGCTGACTGCCATGGGTTCCCCGGGGTGGGTAAAGATCACCTCCCGGACCACCGGTCGGCCGCTGTCGATATCGGTAATCTCCCGTAACTCGTCAGCGATTGATCGGCACAACGCATCGTAGTCGCCGTCGGCTACCAGGCCTTTTTTTTCCCTGCCCCGGACGTTAAGCCGGATCTGTCCGTCGTAGAATGCCGGCAGGGCGAAGGCTGGCATACGCTGCCAATAGCGTGCGTACCAGTAGGCGGGCATCCAGGAAAGGGAAATGCCGCCGGTGCCGGTCTGGCGTTGCCGCAGCATGGAACGGATTCGCCTGAGCCCCCGCAACACAGGGTTTGCCTTTAACCAGCGGGTACGGGCGAAGGTCGTCCAGGACGATACCTCTTTATTGCACATCAACTCGATCAAGTCGTTTGAACTGACGCCGGTCTGCAGGTGCGGGCGTCCGAAGCGCCGGCGATAGAGAAACTCCGGCAGCAGCGCCATGGCCGGAACGTCGGCGGCATTCGGCCCCATGCCGTGCATGGAAAAAACCACGTGCATGCAGGCGGGAAAACACTCGATCAGAATTCCAAGCAACTGATCGACTGCTTCGTAAACCGACTCGAGCGCGACCCGGGCGGCGGCCGTGGAGGAAACTCCATACAGAGGATGTGACGTGTCCATTCCGTGCCACAGTGCTTCAATGGCGGAGTGCAGTTCACTCACGACGACGATACCCAGATCCCAGTCGACAAGGCGCTCAGAAAGCAGCCATCTGGCGATCCGAGCCCGTGAAAGGGCAGCATCGGAGAGCGACTGTCCCATTGCCCGGGTTCGTTCAACGCTGGGCCAGACGAAGCCATAGATCCAGGGTTTAGCCGGGTAACGTCCGAATCGTTCAAGAATTTCTGCGTAAAGCGAATCCGGCCTGGAGCCAGGTGGTACTCCCGGATCGTGTGCGCCCCAGCTGACGGCACCGCTGACATTCGGGGCCTTGATAAGGTCGAAGTAGGGGGTATCGAATACGACGGTTCTGAATTCAGATTGTGCCGCAAACGGCACCAGCCTGGTGGGTTCCTGCCGACATGTATAGTTCTGTGGATCGAAAGTTACGGCAGACCAGCGCCTGGCCCCCGCCGGTGATAATCCGGAAGCGAAATGCTCCCAGGCGAGTCCGGTGCGCCGCGCTACGCCATGGTCCAGCTCCAACCTTGCCGATGAGGACAGCAGTTTTGCGAGGTGGGGCATGCGGCCTGCGGCGACGAGTTGATCGGCGATGGATTTTTCAAACCCGTCGAGTCCAATAACCAGTACTTTGTTGTCCATGACCATCTCTGATCTCTCAGCCAAGTGAGCCGTTACCGCGGGCTTCATTCAGCCATGCCCTGGCGGCTCCCCAGTTTTTGGCCGCATTCTTCAGGTGCAACGCCAATAGTGGGCGACCCCGTTGCAGTCGTGCCGCAGTGTACCTGATTTCGTTACCCAGGGCCCGGTACAGCGCGGTGAAGCAGTAATCGAGTGCCTTCCAGCGCCCCCGGACCGGTTCTGTGCTGACGGCGTTGCGCAAACCGAGCTCGAAATAGTAATCCCGCACGTATTTCTGAGTCTGCCGCGAACAGTCGATGTGATGCAGCACCGATGCCTCTTTAAGCCAGCGACCGGTACCACCGGCCGAGAGAATCTGCTGAATGACCGCAGACTCCTCACCACCGCCGGTAGGCCGGGTCGGGTGACGGCCCAGTTTCGAGTCGAAGGGAAACTGCAGGACCCCGGCTCTGCGAGTGGCGAAGTTGGCGCCCCAGGGTATCGCATCGCCTGCCAGGAATACTGCCTTGACGTCATCGGGAGCACGTGCGGCAAAGGCTGTCCGGATGTGGGGTTGCCCTTCGATCAGCCACTCGGGGGGAGAATCATCGAACACCGGCACGATGGGGCCGCCCATGACACTGGCCTCCGGGAATCGCTCGACCGCCGCCAGGTAGGTGGAGATCCAGCGTGAGTCGACACTGACATCGTCATCGGTCCATAGGATCCATTCACCCCCGGCACTGGCCACGCCGGTGTTGCGGGCGATCGATAAACCGGGGCGCTCCTCCCGGATCAGTCGCAGCGGAAGCGGCGGGGAAAATTCGGCTTCCCAGACCGCCCTGTCCAGGAAACCACCATTGTCCACGACCAGAATCTCGAACCGATCCCGGGCACAATCTCTGGCACTTTTCACCAGAGACTGTAAAGTACGCCGAAGTGAATCCGGCCGGTTTCTGGTACAAATGACTATGCTGAGCAGTTTCTTCATCGAATGCACAGGGCTGGAGGAACGGAATTTTTCAGCCGGTACTCTTTCAGAAGATTCCCAGGGAACCTCTGATAAAGGCCCAGTATACCCGGTGCCGACTGATTCTCAGTGAACGGGGTTCAATTCTCTGTTTCGAAACCGGTGAGGCAGTGCTGATAAACAGTAGCGATAGAATAACAGGTCAGGCAGTGCTGGACAGGTCAGTATCGGTAGTAATTCCTTTCTTTCGAAGGCAGGATACGTTTCCTGCCACCTTGCATTCGGTATTGCAGCAGACCCTGAAACCGCTGGAGATAATCGTAGTCGATGACGCCTCCGGTGGCGATGCCATCGAGTTTCTTGAACAGTACACCGGGACCATTACATTGATTCGGCTGCCGCACAATGTGGGAGTCTCCGAGGCCAGGAATATCGGCGTCGAAGCGGCTTCCGGCAACTACATTGCGTTCCTGGACAGCGATGACCGGTGGGAACCGGACAAACTGCGACGACAGCTCGACTACCTGCAGTGCCACCCACAGTGTGATGCCGTGCATACCGGTGTCAGAACCTTGTCAACGGACGGCAGAATGCAGTGCTTTCTCGATAAACCGGCACGGCTGACCAAGGCAGACCTGGTCAACTCATCGCATCTGATCTGTCAGAGTCTGTTGATGAAAAAAAGTGACTTCCTGCGACTGGGGGGGTTTGATCGAAGCTTCAGGCAAACGGAGGATTACGAGTTCTCCCTGCGGATGGTTGTCAACGGCATGCACATAGACTTCATTCCCGAAGTGCTGGTCACCCTGCAACGGGGGCGCAGCGACCACCTGTCGGGAAATTGGCGAGGCTACATTAGCGGGCACCTGCGGGTTGTATGGCGGTATGCGAGGGTGTTTCGCGAGGCGGAGAATAATTTCAGCCCTTGCAGGCACACTGGCAGGTACCTGGTCCGGGGCGGGATCAAGTGCGGGGGGCTGCGGGGCCGACTGATTTCTCTACTGGGGCATTGCATTCGCGGCGCCTTCAAAATCACTTCTTCCGAACGTTTCTTACCTGGTAGGAGTTCCCCGCCCCGCGCTTCAGTTCAAAAAGATCGACAGCCTTGAACAGGCTGCTGAGGTTTTTGAACCCATAGTTTCTACTGTCAAAGGATGACTTATTGGAAATATGCGAACCGACCGGTCCCAGCGCTGCCCAGCCTTCATCGTCTTCGTTGGCCTCTATTGCCGCCCGCAGCAGATTGATCAGCTTGGAATCCGACTTGATGCTTTTGGGTCTGGTGTTGACCCGGGTTTCTTTCTTTTCAGCATCCAGGTAAAGGAACTTGGAGCAGGCATTGACAAAGGGCGACGGTGTTTTCCTTTCACCAAATCCCAGCACTACCTTGCCCTCGGCGAGGACGCGGGTTACCAGGGGAGTGAAGTCGCAGTCTGACGACAGGAAACACATGACGTCGATGTTTTTCGTGTACATGACATCCATGGCATCGATAACCAGGGCAATATCCGAGGCATTTTTTCCCTTGGTCAGGTCGTACTGCTGAATTGGTTGAATCGCGTACTCGTGGAGAAGCTCCTCCCATTTCTTCAGGGTTGGTGACTTCCAGTTGCCGTATGCCTTGCGGATGGTGACCACGCCGTATTTGGCGACTTCGCTGAGTACGTCATCGAATTTGCCCGCCGGAGCGTTATCCGCATCGATGAAGAGTGCGATTTTCTGACTTGTTTCATTCATGGAGCAGTCCTGTTGTCCCGCGATAAATCCCTGAGCTTGGTGCGCACAGCATGCCACGACCGGGTCAGCATTCCGGGCCGCGCGTGTTTTCACACCTGACCGGTATCATACCATCCAGTGCCCTGCATGGATCCGGTTTATGGCAGTTAATCAGTAGACCCACAACCAGGCACTGCCCAGGCCGACGATCCCGCTCAGAAGCAACGGAAAACCTACCTGTAGACCGAGTGTGCGACCGCCGATTGCATAGGCCATGGCCGCTTTGACGAGCCCATTCACGGTTGCGGCGATGACTATGCCCATGACGGCAATGCCCGGACTGATGTCCTGCTGACTTTCCTGGGCCAGGGTCAGGGTGATGGCGTCCACATCGGATAAGCCGGAGGCAGCCGCCAGGGCGAACAGACCGGTTTCACCGAACCATTGCTGCAGCGCCTCGCTGAGCAGAAGTACCAGCCCGAGCAAGGCACCAAACAGCAATGCTGAGCCGATTTCCAGAGGGTTCGCAATGATCGATTCCACCTGCGGCGTTTTACGGGATGCAAGCCGCCGCCAGCTGAGCAGAATCGGCAGATACACCACCACCATCATCAGCACCGTCGGCAGTAACGCGGGAAACAATAACCGGCTGTTGATCAGAGCGGCAACAATGAGCATGCGCGGGAACATGGTGCCGCAGGCCAGGAGAATGCCCGGAGCGAACACTTCGCCGCTCCCTGGCTCCTGCTGTACCTGGCGGGAAAAATTCAGGGTGACGACGGTGGAGGAGGCCAGGCCACCAAACAGCCCGGCAAACAGAACGCCCCGCCTGGTGCCCCCGATCTTGATGGAAAAATAGCCGACGAAGGAGATTCCCGCGACCAGTACGACCATCCACCAGATATTGAACGGGTTGAGCGCCTGCCAGGGGCCGTAGCCCTGATCCGGGAGAATCGGCAGCAGCACAACCGAAATCAGTAACATCTTCAGGATCGCGTGCAGCTCGCCGGCATCGAGTGCCGCCACCCAATGATGGATCCGTGGTTTGTACGACAGTATGAATGTGGTTACCACCGCGGCTGCCACCGCCGTCGCCACCTGTCCGTGTGCCGTCAATGCGCCAAGTACAAACGTCAACAGGCCGGCGATCAGGCTGGTTATGCCGACGTCGTGGGTCCCGGTGCGAAGGTTGGAAACATAGACTGCAGCCCAGACGCCCGCGAGCCCGACAAAGATCACGCTCAGAACCAGAGGACCGAGCTGTTGCGCGAGCAGGGCCGAAACTCCGCCCAGCAGGCCGATCAGCGCAAAAGTCCGCACTCCGGCGATACGTTCTCCCTCGTCTGCCTCCCGTTGCTTCCAGCCCCGTTCCAGGCCGATAAGCGCGCCGATGCCCAGCGCGGTGGCGAGGTAATAGAGAAGTTGCAGCTGCTCGGATCCCATTGTCAGCGTCGATACCTGCAATTGCCTGCAATCGGTGAACAGGCCGGGAGTTACCCGCCGGGAAGTAACGTTCCAGGCGCACGACTTCACCCATCGGCGGCCGTCAATTCGTGCCAGTGGCGCCCGATGAACTCCCGCAGCGCATTGTGGTAATCAATCAGAGGTTCACTAGCTGCCGCTGGCCGCTTCCGCCGCGGCTACGTTCTCGCGCATTTCGCTCAGCAGATTATCCATACCGGATCGTCTGACGACGCTTCGATAGGTTTCCCGGTACGAGCTGATCATGCTGACGTTTTCCACTTCGACATCGTAGACATACCAGCCATCGCTGCGCAATCTCAGCTTGTAATTAACGGGAATCTCATTGGCAGCGGTGACAATAGTCGTTTCCACTGTGGCACGATTATTGTTGATGTCTTCAGCCCGGTACTCCACGATTTCGTCCGTGTAGGCCTCGATTCTGCCGATGTAGGTGTTTTCCAGGGTTTGCCGGAACAGTTCCTGGAATTCAACCTGCTGTTCGGTAGTTGCACTGCGCCAGTTTGTGGACAGGGCACTTTGTGCCATCGCCCGGCTGTCGAAAACCTTGCCCAGCTCCTCTTTCAATTGGTCTCTGCGTGCCACTGCTGCCAACGACTCATTTCGCAGTATGTTCAGCACCTGCCCGACAACACCTTCGACCCGCTCGGTGGGACTGGATTGAGCGGACACATAGCTCGACAACAGCACACAGAGAATAAACGCCAAAGCCGGAGCTTTATTCATTTTTTTGCCCATGGATTAGCCCTCTTCCGGAATGTTTTCCAGCTTTGCTGGAACAACCAGGAAAGCCATTGGCTTCCCTTCTGACTGCGGATTATACGCTTAAGCCGGCCGGACTCAACCAAGGCCGGTCTGCCGTGACTGTTAAGGAACCTCTGATTAATTACCGCAATGCTCTGCGGTAATTAATCAGAGATTCCTTAAGTATTACTCCTCTATGTTCCCGGCACGGTTCTGAATGTACGAGGTGCGAAAGAAGATATAGGGGTCTATGGCACTGTCATACAAAGCGCTTCGTAGGTATCCGCGTCAAGAGACAGAGAGGTTTCGGCTTCGCCAAGGTTCAGGGCGATAATCTCCCCGGTGGACAGGGGGTTCAAAACCGGGTCTATCGCCGTGTTTCCCAGGCTTGCCAGGCCGTCCCTCAGACTGCTGAAACCGAGGAACGGGATCACCACGTAGAAACCGTGACCAATCCCGTAACGCCCGAGCGTCTGGCCCAGGTCTTCAGTCTCCTGCGCCAGGCCCATGCTGCTGGCAGGATCAAACAGGCCCAGAATGCCCACTGTTGTATTGATCACAAAGCGTGAAGCCTCAGTACCCGCGTTGGGCAGATCCAGCTGCAATAATGCATTGATGGCGGAGATCGGTGTGCCGAGGTTGGAGAAGAAGTTGGACACGGATACCCGTGCCGGCTCGGGCACGACACGGAAAGCCACCGCTACCGGTTTCAGCAATCCCCGGTAGAGAGAATCGTTGAGGCTGAATGTCGCCCGGTTTATGGTTTCAAACGGGTCTGCAATCTGCGGCCCCTCGTCGAACTCGAAGAAGTCGTCGTCATCATCCTGCGCAGCGGCGGTAGTGGCCAGGCACAGCTGCAGGCTGAATACGGTCAACAGTGTGCGCAGGTAGCTTGCATTCATTCCAGTAACAGTCATAGGGGCCCCTCTTTACCCTTCGGTCTGGAAGATATAACGACTTACCAGTTCTTCCAGGCTGATCGCCGACTCGGTTTCGTATATTTCCATCCCATCCGTCAGCATTTCATCAAAACCGCCGGGAACGATCTTGACGTACTTTTCGCCGATAATTCCCTGGGTGCGGATGGCGGCGATGGCGTCTTCCTGAACTATGACCCCGTCATTGATGCGCAGCTCCACGATCGCTTCAAAGGATTCCGGGTCGAACTCGATGCTAGACACTGTGCCGATTCTTACTCCGGCCCCCTCTATGATGGAGCCTGGCCGCAGTCCGGATACCGAGGTAAAACGGGCAGTCAGATTATAGCCGGGTTGTTCGACGAACGAGGCACCGGCAACGGTGATCGCCAGGTAGCTGAAACTGAGAATGCCAATAACGACGAATATTCCCGTTATCAACTGGACATTGATCTTGTTCATAACTTTCACTCTCGCAGGTAGAATAAGCAACGACAACCAGGCAACCGGGAAGAACAGGAGGCAGTCTGTCGGCTAGAGAATGGCACCAATTAGAAAATCGCTAAACAATACGGCTATCGACGAGATTACCACAGCGTCAGTCGTGACGTAACTGACGCCCTCGGCACCCTGCGAGCCGGATCTGGTCAGGTGGATATAGAACCCCTTGGAGCAGCAGATCAGGGTGACCAGCAGGCCGAAAATAAAGGATTTGACCAGCCCGAGCCGCACGTCGCTCCACACTACCGAATCAATCATGCCATTTATGTAGGACCCTTCGGAAACACCGAACAGGATGACGCCCACGAAATAGCCGCCGAAGATTGCTACGACACTGAAAACACAGGTCAGCAGCGGCACGGAAATGACACCGGCAAGCAGCTTGGGCGCAACCAGAAATTTGTCCGGATTGATGGCCATGCATTCCAGGGCATCCACCTGTTCTGAAATTCTCATAATACCGAGTTCGGCGCAGATCGCCGAGCCGGCACGGCCGACCACCATCAGTGCTGTCATCACCGGCCCCAGTTCCCTGAGTACGCTAAGCGCCACGGCGGACCCCAGAATATCCACAGAGCCGAAGCGCTCCAGTGTGTTGTAGAACTGCAGGCCCAGTACCATGCCGATAGTCACGCCGGAAATTATTATGACGCCCAGTGATCGGGCGCCGATGAAATAGACCTGCCTGATGACAGGATACAGATTGTACGGTGGCTGTACGATTCGATAGACGATGATTAACAGCAACAGAAAGGTACGACCCGTCTGCTCCAGAGAAGCGAGCACGGCGCTGCCCATTGATTCCACGGTTTTCATTTGCGTTCAGGTGCCTCGTGCAGCCCGGAAAGGCGCCTCAGGTGCTGATCGACATCGACATCCACCTGTCGTGGCGTGCGATTCAGAAGCCCGACGATACGGGGGTCGTCGCTGGCTTTTATTTCCTTGGGGGTTCCGGCCAGGAGCAACTCCCCGTCGCCGAGGATGGCTATGCGATCGGCGATTTTGAAAACACTCTCCAGTTCATGGGTTACCACCACGATTGTCATGTTCATGGTTTGTTTGAGCTTTATTATCAATTCATCAAGTTCCGCTGACGTAATAGGGTCGAGTCCCGCTGAGGGTTCGTCAAAGAACAGGAGCTTGGGGTCCATGATAATCGCCCGCGCCAGGGCGGCCCGTTTGGTCATGCCACCGGACAATTCCGAAGGCATGAGATGTTCGTGCGGCAGCATGTTGACCATGTCCAGCTTGATCCGGCTCATGATCTTTATGGTGTTTTCGTCCAGCTTCGTGTGTTGACGGAGTGCCAGTTGTATGTTTTCCCCAACCGTCATTGAAGAGAACAGGGCGCCTCCCTGGAACGCCACTCCCATTTGCTTCCGCAGCTCCGTCAGCTGCCTGGGCGTGGCACTGCAGATATCAGTTCCCAGTATCCTGATGACGCCGGAAGTTGGCTTTTTCAATCCAAGCATGCTGCGCAGCAGAGTACTCTTTCCGGCGCCACTGCCACCCATGATGACGAAAATCTGACCCAGCGGGATATCAAGATCGACAGCATTGAGAATTCTGCGATTGCTGTATTCCACGACGAGGTCGCGAATTTCTATTGCCGTTTCCAGGGCCATTCGATGTGCTCAGTCAGGGGACAAGAATTTCTATGAAGCTTTCTTCATCGTCATAAAGCGAAAATATCTTGTCCAGGCGGGTAATGGTAAGAACCTGCATTGTGGGAGAGCTGATGCTGAGCAGACCGAAATGCAGATTCGCACTCTTCGCAGTCTGGAATCCCTCCACCAGGCTGGCAATCCCCGAACTGTCGATATAGCTGACTTCCTGCATGTCCACCAGGAGGGGCCTTCCGCTTTTCAGAGAAGCGAGAATGCTGTCTCGCAAAGTCGGTGAATGGTGCAGGTCGATGTCGCCACTCAACACAAGCATATCGAAATGCGATTTGTTCAGTAGTTCGTGTTTCAAAGCGGTCTTTCCTCGTTTCAGGTTCCCTAGCTTGATTTGGCGATGCCCCTGCCAGTTTTTTTCTGTGCGCCCACGACAGTCTGCTAGCCGGCAAGATCTTTTTTCATCTGCAGAATGTTTCCCTTGCTGCCGCCACAATCGAGGAGTTCTACTTCATCCATGATTTCGTTGATTATGTGACACCCGAGCCCTCCCGGCCTGATTTCGTCCAGTGGTCTGGACTTCATTTCCTCCTGCCTGGATTTCTGTCTTGCGAAATCGGTGAGTCGGAAAACCAGGGACGACTCCTGCCGGACGATCTCCAGGACAATGTCACCGCAGTCATCTTCGCAGTAGGCATGCTGTATGATGTTCATGCAGGCTTCACCAACCGCAAGTATGATGCAGTCGATGGTTTCCTGAGAATATTTTGCTTTGCCCAGAGACTCGCGTAGTTTCGCCCGGACCGAGCAAAGATGTTCAGGTTTTGCAGGAAATTTAAAGTTAAGAAGCTGGATTGCTTCCACGATGAAATACTCCACGTGCTGGTTGCATCGCCAACAGGTTGGCCAGAGTCATGAGTCTCAACCTAACCTGCGACCCGATCTCCGGCTGATGCCTTCCTGCTGATCCTCTATGACAATCTTCACTCCTGCGCCTGACCGGTCGCTGAAGCCTGACCCAGGGCTTCGACAATGAGCACGGTCAGATCATCGAACCGCGAACCGGTGCTGGACACTTCTTCAACAAATTTTTCCAGCCGAAATTGCCGCGGCAGATGACTCCAGCGTTCAATCAATGCCTGCAGGCCTGCGATCTCGTCGGTCTGTTCCGAGCCGCGGGTCAACCCCTCAGACAGACCGTCAGTATACAAATACAGGCTACCGCCCGCCATAGTAAAGGACACCTCTTCAAAGTGTTGCTCCGACAGGATGCCCACCGGGGGGCTCAACGATTCGAACAGCTCGAATCGGCCGTCATCGTGGTGCAGAATTGCCGGCGGGTGACCGGCATTGGCCAGCTTCACCAGCCCGGTTTCGGGATTGTAGGTGCCGCCGATCATGGTGATGTACAGGCCGCGGGTCGTCATTTCGTGCAGTTCACGGTTTATCACACCCAGGATTTCCGCCGGGGAATCGATGGATTTGGCAAGGCAGTGAAACAGGCTGCTGCCCTTGGCCATCAACAGAGCGGCATCGACTCCCTTGCCGGAAACATCGCCGATGTTGAACATGTAACTGCCGTCAGGAAGCAACTGGTAGTCGAAAAAGTCGCCCGACATGTTCTTGGCGGGGATATTCAGTCCGACGATCGGGTGTCTGGCATCAAAACTGGGCAGAAAACTTTCCTGGATAGTACGGGCGATGCTCAATTCCTGATGAACTTTCTCCGATCTGAGCACTTCCTCCGCCATGATGGCATTGTGAATCGCCAGGGCAGCGGAAGCGCAAAGCAGGTTCAGCAGGCGCGAATCTGATTCATCGAACAGCCCCTCGGGATTACTGGGCGAAGGAATGTGGTTGATCAACTCCAGGGCGCCTATGGTTTCTCCCTGAATAATCAATGGGGCGCACAGAATTGACCGCGTGCTGATCTCCGATTGCTGCCCCGGTTCCAGCTGAAATTCAGTTGAATCGCGGGTATCCTTGACCAGGATCGATTTTGACTCCCGGACTGCCTGATTCAGGACCTTCATGCCGACTTTCAGCATCGGGTCCTGAATGTCGACCTTCCCCGCGCATCCCTGACAGACCAGTTCATCGTTACTGGTGAGCAGGAATATCGATGCCGCTTCTGCACGAGGTGTATTCGAGTATTTTGCCCAGCGACGCCTTGAGAGCCTCGTCGAGGTCGAGAGAAAAGGCGAATGACTGGATAATATCCTCCAGGTTGGAGAGGAGGTCCGGGTCGTTCAGGACGTCATCCGGTATGTAGGCTTGATCAGGCATAGGCGGTGGCTGCAGCGATTTGAAGCGATGAAGATTCGGGGATTGCGCAGAGAATCATACTCTTGATCCATGAAGTCTAGCAAGAAACCCGGGGAAGCGGGCATTGATCGGGTACGAGACCGGATTCTTCTGAATCTTTTAAACCTCATTGCGTCGTTAATTGGCATTGAACTGGCGGGATCTCAACTGGCGGATTTCAAGGAACCGATGCTCGCCGTGTGCACAAGTTTCGAATGTTAAAAGTTAGTAAGTGGGCACATTGCTGTCCCACAATATCATGACCGGAAGGCTTTCAGTGGCCTGAATCCGGGTGCTTCCAGTATTCACAATCCCTGTAAGACATGAACGTGAGTTTGTTACACGACCAACAATAATAAATAGGTGTGCGATAAATTTTCCGGGATCGCACCGGTCCAGGGGAGTCTGATCCTCCGCAACTTGCACCCCTCCGGGGTTCCCTAGAAGCGCAAATCGTTGGAAAAGCCGATATTCATCGTTAGTTCCTCTGTTGGGAGTTATTCGGAGCATTCGAAGCCACTGCACGAGGAATTCTGCACTTAGCCAAGGCGTGGCCGGCAGGGGGTTCCTGGGGCTGCAATAAAAGGACCAGCGCCGAGGAAGGAAAAATGACCGTTTTCCAGGGCATTTTTCTGGAGTGAGGGGCACCCTCGAGGGGCGCGGTCCGCAGCCAAAGGAACCCCCTGCCGGCCACGCCGCTCGAAGCCACGAAAACATGGCTCCAAGAATAACTGACTCCCCTCGAACCCCTGGAAACAACACTGCACGCTATCTGATTTTCAAATCCAGTACTTACTGACCTATCACTCCAGGAGCCTGGGCACACTGCTGGCATCGGTCCCGTGAAACCCGCCAGTGGTGGCTGAAGGAGGAAAATCCTTCCCGGGAAGCCCGGAAAAATTTTCCCATCTACAGGCCGCTTGAATCCAGAGAAGCCCTTTTTTTAAGCTCAAATGGTGCTTCTGAATAATGTGGGACAGCTATGAAGTGGGCAGTATTGTTGATCAGAGGTTCCCCAGATCGCCGGAAAAGTTGCCTATTCACCTGAGAGCCGGGTCGCACACATGGACTGGATAAGTTCTTTGAAAAATAAGGGGGGATGGTGAATTGAAGGCGCCGATCCCTGTCAGCCCAGGGTTAATTCACCTCACCATGGCGCCATCGTGGTGAGAATTCTGCCGTGCTCCTTCATTGCGCAACGTTAACGTAGTACATCCACGTCACCGCCGGAATCCAGAAAGCGTCGGGAGTCCCTGTCGTCCATCAGTTTTACGACCTTGTCGGGGTCGATGCGGAAAGTGAGGTAGGTGGCATGGTCCGGGATCGCTATCCAGGCATGCCCGGTTCCGGCAGGAATTACAAAAACGTCTCCGGCCTTCAATTCGGTTTCGACGCCATTGCGAACTGCCCGGGCATTCTGCCCGGGGCCGTTCAGATTGGTTACAGTGTAGCTGTCAGCAGGACGGCGGACGGCATCGACAAGGTCGGGACTTGTCAGTACCGTTCCGCCGCCACTAAGCACGTAGTAGATTTCGGTTACCAGATCGTGTTCCGCCACTCGGCCTGAAGCCTCCTGCAGCGCATTGCGATGTACCAGGGAGATCTGGGCGTTGGCCCGCCCCACATCGATGGAGCGTATCTGCATATCGCCGACGGCAGCCGACAACTGACCCAATTGCACATACTGCTGAATTTCCTCCGCCGAAATCAGTTCCGCCTGGCACCTGTTGCAGGAGGGTTGAACGACTTCCTGTGCAGTTACCGGTTCAACAGTGAATCCAAGAGTCAGTAACAGCAGCGGCAGGCGGTATCGGTTCATGGGCCTTTCCTTAAAACTTAATCAGAGGTTCCTTAGAAAGCCGGCGGCTAGCGGGCTGATTCTCCCCGTGCCTCCCGGGCCCGGCCTGCTCTGAGTATATTGCTGATTGCGTGATTGCCCTCATGACAGGCGTACTCATACATCACGTATTCAGGATCCCGGGTCAACGGCATCGAAATAGTGAATGGCTGGGTGTAGATTTCCGGATCGGTGATTCGAACTTCCCACATCAGTGTGTCCTGACCGGTTCGTGTGAATCGTTCCACCACTTGCAGATCCTCGGTGACCGGCACACCTTTGAGCCGACCGCCCGCTGCACTGCTGGCGATCATACCTCTGTCGTTGAAATTGGTAGTTTCGATCACCAGCGTCTGGCCTTCCCAATGCGCCACTGAATCGCCCATCCACAATTTGATCCGCTTGTCCAGATGGCCGGATTTACGCAGGGGAATAATCCGCACATCGTGAATCATTTCATAGACAATGGTAACCGTATCCGGAGTCTGCACGATGCGATAGGCGTTGTTGTACCCGGCCGGCAACATCGAGCCCGGTACACCGCGGGTAATACAACGATCCCATACCGTATGGTAGATGTAGTGGTCTTCAACATGGTCGAAGTAATAGTCCCTGGTCTGCAGCGCAGATTCCCGAATCGGCGCGCGGCCGTTGGGTGGATCCACTACCAGTGACGTCTGGCCGGTGGAGAGCACGGTGTCACCCGAGTCGAGCCACACCTGGTTGTAGGCGCCGACATCGCCGCCATCGGTAACCTCAATATTGTTATCCGCCTGCTGTCGGCGCAGGGCGGCACGGGCTTCCAGCGCCGCGACCTCGTCATCGGAAAGAAATGCCTGGTCTGCCAGTGACGCCGGCCGCTCTATGGGTGTTATCGTGGGATTGGTCCAGATGCCCTGCAGGTCCGGCTGCCCGTCCGGTGTAAGGGGAGCGGTCCAGTTTTCCTGCGCGAGAGTGACAGTTGCGGCACAGGCGAACAACCCGATGGTGCAAATTCCAAGAGTCGATTTCATGGTGGCCTCCCGCAAAGCCTTATTATTCTGAAGGAACCCCTGAACCGTGCGCAATCCAGGGGTACTGCAGCATCTGTTCAAAGGTCTGTTGGGACTCTACTCCTGGCGAAGACACGAATCAACCCAATTGCAACCAGGCCTCTCCGGGCGGGGTCTGTCTCTGACACCACGCAGATGGTGGCACCTTCGGATTACGGTCACGGCGCGCCTCGGGGTTTCAATCCGGAACGCACCCGCCTGACAGGGATGCAGAAATTCAGAGCAGATGCCTCAACAAGTGGGAACTAATATTCCCTCACTTCCTGACCCAGGCACCATCGGGAAGCTGCACAAAGTGGCCGGGTTGAGTGGCCTCGACGGCACGCTCATAGGCAATCGCAGCAACCTGCTCTACGCTTATTCCGTTTTCCCGGGCTATCTGCTGGTAGCGCTGGCGGCGTTGATTGTTGACGTCTCGGACGAGGGCAGTCACTTCCGCCGGGGCGCTGTCCACAACCAGCCCCACGAAGCCGTCCCTTTGCTCGCCAACCAGGCCCTGTTCCTTGGCCTCCTGCAGTGTCACGGCAAACGCCGCCGGTATAAAAGTAATAACAACCAGTAAAACGGCAATCGACTTGAGTAGCTGTTTCATAATCTGGTCCCCCCTAAAACAGGTCGCTGTCTTCGCTGAAAATAGCATCCAGATCTTCCTCGACTCTGACTCGGATCTCGTGTTCGATGCGTACATTGAGATTGATGGTGATGGGTTCATTCGGCACGGCTACCTGTACGGTGGGCGTGCACGACATGACCAGTAATAGGGTCGCCATGGTGCCTGGTAAAGTCAATTTGTTCATAATCAGTCTGTCTGTCCACTCGCTGTCTGATAGCAGCCTATCACCAATAGATGAATCCATCCTTAACGGAAGGGTGGTGGGGCTGCCCTCCTTAAAAAATCGCTCAGCGCTGCCTGAGCCGCTGTTCCAGCCTATCGGTAATGGTCCGGCCGGCTCTCAGGCTTTGCAGCAAGGTCGGGACATTGTCGCTGATGTTGACGTTGAGATTGATTGGCTGCCCGCCATTCATATCCGGATTGACGCCCCGCAGTTCCACTTCCAACGACAACTCACCGTCCCCGCTATAGTACACCCGGGTATTCAAAGATTCGTACTGATAATTGGAGAGTGCATCATGGAGCAGTCGCACATTGCGATTAGCAGCGGGCGAGGGGGCGTCGGGAATATAGCGAATTGAACCGCCGGGGTTCAATGCGCTGATCAGCCCCTCATCCACTGTCACCTTGCTGCCGGAGACCAGCAGCGGCAGGTAACCGCTGACCAGCCCGGTTACCTGCAGGTTGGGATAATCAGCCAGGCTGACAATGGACTCCAGGTCCAGGCTGCTTAACACCACGGTCATCGGATTATTTTCCTGCTGTGGGTCGAATAGAAACTCCGGCACCTTGACATTGCCTCCCAGCATGCTGGTGTTGAAATCCTTCACTGTCAACGACGGCGTCGTTGAATCAAACTGGTAGTGCCAGTCTGTCTGACCCAGGGGCAGGCCCACATCCAGGCTGGCAACACTTGCCTGTTGCAGGCCTTCGGTGCGGACGCCGGGCGGATGGGTGATTTCGATATTGAGGTCGGTGTCGAGGTCAATGAATGTATTGCCCAGAACGTAGCCACTGAGCCCGTTAAGGTGAAGCTGCAACGGGCCACTGAATTGCCACAACCCCTGATCCTGGCGTTGCCACTGCACGCGGCCTGCCGCCGAAACCGCACCCTCAACCAGGTCCAGAGGTAACCGCGCAGGCGTCAACAGATTGCTCAGGGGAGTCAGCTGGCTGAAGCGGTACTCGGGCAGGTTCAGCTCCACTGACCCGCGCCCGTCCGCCAGGTCGTGGGCAACTGCCAGCGAACTGTTGAGTTGGTTGTTCACGCTCAGAACCAGGTCGCCGGCAAGACGCCGATCGGCAATCTGGAAATCCCCATAGACCAGCGGATTGTTCAGGTTGAGGTCGTCGATTCCCGGATTCAGGCTGGTGGTGGCCAGGTGGACACTGCCAGCCACGGAGTCATCGATTGTCAGCATCAAGTCCTCCAGGTTCAGGCTGAGACTGCCGGTGCCAAGGGGGCTGCCGAGGTGTGGCAAAGTCAGCGCCAGCTCAGGAGCCAACAGGCGCAGGCCCTGGTCCGAGTAGTTGAGGTCGAGGCTGCCATTCAAGGTGGCATTTTCCAACTGCAGCTGATCGCCGAGAACCGCTTCACCGTCTATCTGAAACTCAAACTCTCCGGCACAGGGGAGCAGGCGTTCACAACGGGTAAGGAAGGGCTCGACTCGAGCCTGAGCCGCCACGCTGCCGCTGCCCAGACTGACCGTCGTGGTCAAGGTTGTTTCCTGAAGGGACAATTGAAACGGGCCGTCCGTAGTTGTCGCCGTTGCATCCAGTTGCAATGGCAGCGATAACCGGGCATCAACACTTGACTGGCCGAGCTGCCAGTGGAGGTGCAGCCCGGAACCGGGAGAATCGATCAACATGCTGAAATCTGGTATGGCAGGCCGGTTTAGCGGCCCGGTAACGGTTAGCCGACTGCTCACGTGCAGAGTTTCGGTAAGCACCTGCAGGGGCGGCGGGAAGCCATAGTTCTCGGCGGCAGCCTGCAACCGTGTCAGATTGATATCGCTGTCGCCGTCGATGCGCAGATCGTTACGGTCGATTGCCATCTCCAGCGTGGTTTCCAGGATACCGTCGCTGGCCCACGACAGGGCGGCACGCGCCGAGAGCGTGTCCGGGGACGTGGCGCTCAGAACAAGGTCAACCCGCAGACCCGGATACGCATCCATTTCCAGCTGCGATTCAAGCCGCCACGGTGCCGGCGACAGGGAAAGGCTGCCCTGTACCGGGCCGAAGGGCGAGTCAACACGCACCCTGTCCACCGTCACGCGCCGTACTGGAAGATCAGTCAACGACGCAAACCGTTCGGACAGTGCCTGGCCGGGAGCCTCAGTCCCTGTCGCTGTTGCTGTTGCAGTTGCAGCGCTGGATTGAATGTCAATCTGGTTGACAGAGACTGAGTCGATGCGGCCGTTCAACAGGTTCGTCAGTTCATAATTGAGCGCCAGGCCCTGAACCTCGATATCATAGCCCGCCACTGTAAAGCCCAGTCTGCCCACGTCGGTTTGCCGACTACCCGGTTCTAGCCGCTCGATATATGCCAGTTCAATACCGGATGCCGCCAGATAGACCCTGGCGATCGGCGCCAGCAGGGTTGCCGGAGCCAATGTCAGCAGCAGAAACAGGCTGACCAGTAGCGCCAGCAACAAGGCAAGGGCAGGCTTCAGATAAGTCATCGGTTTTCAGGGCAATAGCGCAGGCGCTTTTCCAGCGCCTTGAAATTGAATAAGATTGACAGGGTTCCCAGGGTTGAACGCGCAATCTGCCGCTGCCTGCCGTGAACCCTGGGCCAGGAAGTCCATAGCAACCGGTTCTGTCTCTGCACTCTGAGCAGGCCCCGCAATGGGGTGCGGCGCACGGTCCCAGTCTATCAAGAGCGTTCTGTGCCTGGAAGTTGAAATGATGGGCGCAGCGCAGTGGCGGCGGTTCGGCGATCCGGGTCGTGAGGCCGGGCGGGAAACCCGCATGACAGACTAATTCAGAGGAGGTATCTCTGTGGATAATCCGTTTCGTGCACTGAGCGAGTCCTGTGCCGAGGCTCTGAAAACACCCGACCGCCAGGCCGGCGTGGAGGTCATTCTGCGCAGGGCTGTAATGGTCCCGATCACGGCTGCCGTCTCAAATCGAACAAGGTTCAAAGGACCATTCACAATCCTCTTGACGAGCCCCTGCTGGCGCTGCATGCCTGCGGCGGCGATCTGTTCGCTGTGGCTCGCAGCAACTGGGACCCGTATCCCACGAGGAGTTTCCATTCCAGTGGCACAAGGTGCGCTCCGACTGACTGACGTCGGGTTCTGGTGGCAGACTATCAGTCCGTGGGTAACGACCGCCGGGTTCAGTATCGGGGACGATGCCTGGACTGTTTCTCTTTCGGCTTGGCCTGATTGACTTTTAAAACCCTTCCGCCCAATTGCGAGCCATTCATGGATTTGATGGCTTTGTCGGCATCGGAATTACTTTCGTATTTGATGAAACCGAATCCTTTGGACTCCCCGGTGAACCGGTCCGTGACCAGGTCAATGCTGGCCAATTCGCCAAAAACAGAGAATTTTTCTCTGATGTCGTCTTCAGTAACCCCGTAGGGCAAGTTTCCAATGTATAAATTCATAGAACCATCCTGATCGTTGTCTTAGGGCCTGTTCACACTGACCGGCTCCTTGTTCAGTCAGCTTGACTACAGGCGTCAGTATTCCGCCCGAGTTACTTCTTTGACCCAGCGTTACAAGTCACTGACGTGGACATTCAACCTTCCCCGGGTACACAGGAACCCGGCCTGACATAAGGCGCTTTAACAGGCTGTTAATCCGATAAAGACTTGATTACTTGTGAGCGACGGAATGTAGAAACCGCCCAGATCTTAAGGAGAGTTTTTCACCAGGGCGAGCTTGAAAAGACTGATTTTCTTCGACGCAGAGTATACACCACCGTTCCCCGGTGTCAATTTGCGACCACGTTCTACATCGTCTTCCGTCAACGTTACGCGGCCCGAACTGCACAGGCCAATGGCGGTCGGGTCTGGTACTTTTTGCAGTTATCGCCGCGATCTGCAACCGTCGGCAACACTCTGGAAACCCGGGTCACACTCCCAATTG
>CALOEW010000090.1:0-81193 GCA_942492445.1 uncultured Gammaproteobacteria bacterium | reverse complement strand
GCAGCGCGCGGTAACCGACACCAGGACGGGTCAGCAATTCAGCCAGGTTATACTCACGGGACAAGGGTTTTTCCAGTAGCCTGTTAACGGCATCCGCCGCTGGAGTGCCCCGCTGAATCCAGGTTCCACGCAATCTGGCCAGTTCCTTTTCCACGGCCTCCTGTTTTTCGCAGAAAATCCTCCAGCGGTCATCACCCACCAGCCCCAGATCCCTGCCGACGGCGGTAAGACGCAAGTCTGCATTATCCTCCCGCAATGTCAGCCGGTATTCCGCCCGGCTGGTGAACATGCGATAGGGTTCGTTGGTACCCAGAGTCACCAGGTCATCGACCAGCACACCGAGGTAGGCCTGGTCTCTGCGGGGGCACCAGGGGTCCTTGTTCTGAACCGCGAGTGCGGCATTTATTCCAGCCAGCAGCCCCTGTGCCGCCGCTTCCTCGTAACCGGTGGTGCCATTGATCTGACCAGCGAAATAGAGGCCTTCGACGAACCGGGTTTCCAGCGAGTAATGCAGGTCCCTGGGGTCGAAAAAATCATATTCGATTGCGTAGCCCGGACGGGTGATGTGGGCGTTTTCAAATCCACTGATCTGCCGCACCATCGCCACCTGAATATCGTAAGGAAGGCTCGTGGAGATACCATTGGGATAAAGTTCATAGGTATTCAAACCCTCTGGTTCGACAAAAACCTGATGGGACTTCTTGTCCGCAAAGCGCATCACCTTGTCTTCGATGGATGGACAATAGCGTGGTCCAATCCCTTCAATAACACCCGCATACATGGGCGACCGATCCAGACCACCACGTATGATCTCGTGGCAGGATTCATTGGTTGCTGTAATGTAACAAGCCACCTGCCTGGGATGGTCCTTTTCACTGCCCAGAAACGACATAGCCGGCACCGGCGTGTCACCGTGTTGCACAGTCATGCCTGAAAAATCCACGGTTCTCGCATCTATCCTGGGAGGAGTCCCCGTTTTCAGACGCTTAACCCGAAACGGTAATTCACGCAGCCGTTGCGCCAGCGCGATTGATGGCGGATCCCCTGCTCTCCCGCCCGAGGCATTGATCATACCGATATGAATTCGACCGCCAAGGAATGTCCCGGTTGTCAGAACGACTTTTTCCGCCCTGATCTGAAGCCCCATCTGGGTAACAACACCTGCCACCCGGTTGCCCTCAAGCAGTAGATCGTCCACCGGTTGCTGAAAAATCTGCAGGTTCTGCTGCGTTTCCAGTATCTGCCGGATTGCCGCTTTGTAGAGAACCCGGTCTGCCTGAGCCCTGGTTGCGCGAACCGCTGGTCCTTTGCTGGCATTGAGAATCCGAAAATGAATACCTGCCCTGTCGGTAGCCAGTGCCATGGCGCCACCCAGAGCATCGATCTCCCTCACCAGATGGCTCTTACCGACTCCGCCGATTGCGGGATTACAGGACATCTGACCCAGTGTTTCGATGTTGTGGGTTACCAGCAGCGTGCTGACTCCTGCCCGCGCGGCAGCCAGAGCAGCCTCGGTACCAGCATGGCCACCTCCGACCACGATCACGTCGTAGCAAGTATGGAAATTCATCGTTGTTCCGGATTTGGGTTTCAGGGCCGGTAAGTATACGCCGAATCGATTCACTGACAACCTCTGCAGATCGGAAGACAGGCGGGAAGATTGCAGCGAGAAATTAAAACGGCAATCAGCTTTACTGGAATTATATTAATAGTGATAGTAGTTATGAAAACATTAGATATTGTTGTTATAGGGGCAGATGTTTTCTGTAGATAAGAGAATATTTCCGCCTGATATCAATACCATAGTCAGTTGGTAAAGCACTTGATAAGCTCTTATTATGATGCGGAACAACTGGGGGTGGACTGTGGGTAATAGTCAGTTGGATCCAGGACCAATTTCACGCCCAGAACAATCCCAGGAAATGCCCACAGAAAAAGGGCTTTCATCAACAGGTTTTCCCGG
The DNA here is from genome assembly GCA_942492445.1 of uncultured Gammaproteobacteria bacterium. Classification (GTDB taxonomy): domain Bacteria; phylum Pseudomonadota; class Gammaproteobacteria; order Pseudomonadales; family Pseudohongiellaceae; genus NORP240. Next base: position 79,230 of record CALOEW010000090.1, on the reverse strand, counting down.
CGTAATCTGTTTGTCTCCAAATCCGGGAAAACCTGTGTACTGCCTGATCATTTTCCAATACAGAAGCTGGAGAATATCTGTCCAAGCAGATCGTCACTGGTGATTTCGCCGGTGATTTCGGCGAGACTGTTCTGGGCCAGACGCAGGTCTTCTGCAACCAGTTCCAGGTTATTTCCTGCCAGCAGCTGGTTAAGGGCGCAATCCAGAAATTCCTTTGCTTTCCCCAGGGCGCGCAGGTGTCTTTCCCTTGCCATGAAGCTCCCCTCTTCACCAGACACATAGCCGACAGCTTCTTTCAATGCTTCACGTAACGTTTCAAGGCCGGTTCCTGTTTTTGCCGAAACCCGGACGCATTCAACAGGTCTGCCCCGGATAGTCAACTGACCCGTCGGAATTTGCTGGTCCTCGGTCAGCAGATCTGTCTTGTTAAAAACAGCCAGCATCCTGTTTCGTTCCAGAACCGAGGCTGGCAACTCTGTTTCGCCGAACAGCTTTTCCAGGTCATCGCTACCCGAGCACAGGGGCTGGCTGTCGATAACCAACAGGACCAGGTCCGCCTCATCGATTGTCATGCGGGCACGCTTTACTCCTTCCTGTTCCACCAGGTCTTCGCTGCTTCGCAATCCAGCTGTGTCGATAACGTGAACCGGAATTCCATCAATGTCGATTAATTCGCGAAGGACGTCTCTGGTAGTTCCGGGAATCGCGGTTACTATGGCTGATTCTCTTCCTGAAAGGGCGTTGAGAAGGCTTGACTTCCCGGCATTGGGACGCCCGGCGATTGCTACCTTGATGCCTTCCTGAAGAATCGAGCCGAGCCTGGCCTGAGAGACCACGGTTCCAGTCTGATCGATAATTGCGTGAAGCCTGCCAATTGTGTTGCCATCGGTGATGAAATCGATGTCCTCGTCGGCGAAGTCTATTGATGCCTCAAGATAGACTCGTAACTCGGTTATGCTGGAAACCAGTCTGGTAATGTGGTTTGAAAATTCGCCCTCCAGGGTTCTGATAGCAGATCTTGCCGCCTGTTCGGTGCTGGCGTTTATCAGGTCGGCCAATGCTTCTACCTGTGTAAGGTCCATTTTTCCGTTCAGGAATGCCCGTTCTGAAAATTCTCCTGGCTTTGCAATTCTGCAGCCAAGGTCCAAGGTTGCCTTTAACAGATTGTTGAGTACAAAAATGCCTCCATGGCCCTGTAACTCGAGAACATCCTCACCGGTAAAGGAATTGGGTGCGGTGAAAAAAAGCGCTATGCCTTTGTCAATTTTTTTTTTGTCAGCTGCAACAAAGTCAGCGTAATAGGCTTTTCTGGCTTTCGGATTGAAACCCAGTATCCGGTTGGCTACTACGGAGCATCGGGGTCCTGAAACTCTGACGATACCGACACCGCTTCGACCAGGTGGCGTGGCAATAGCGCTGATAGTATCCGTATCCGTGATCGTCATTCAGGGAGAGATCACTCTAACAGGTTGATTTGCAGTCAGGATTTACCCGACGAATAGGTGGATTCAATCTTCCTGGTGATATACCACTGCTGGAGTATGCCCAGCAGACTGTTGACCAACCAATAAAGGACCAGTCCGGCCGGAAACCAGAGAAAGAAAACCGTCATAACTACCGGCATGAATTTCATGACCTTGGCCTGCATGGGGTCTCCAGGAGTCGGACTCAGGCTGGTTTGCAGGTACATGGAAGCGCCCATCAGCAGGGGCAGAACGAAGAACGGGTCCATTACCGACAGGTCTTCGATCCAGAGCACAAAAGGTGCATGTCTGAGCTCAACACTGCGCATCAACATCCAGTAGAGAGCAATAAAGACCGGCATTTGAACAAGCATGGGCAGACAGCCGCCAAAAGGATTGATTTTTTCTTTTTTATACAGGTCCATGGTTGCCTTCTGCAGTTTCACCTTGTCATCACCATAGGACTCCTTCAATTGCTGAACCTTGGGCATGATCCGTCGCATTCCCGCCATGGATTTGTACTGGGTTTCCGAAAGTTTGTAAAAAACCGCTTTGACCAGCAGCGTCAGGAGAATGATAGCTATGCCGTAATTGCCGACAAAAGGTTCGATGTGGGTGAGAAGCCAATAGATGGGAGACGCCAGGAACCAGAGAATTCCGTAATCGATTGTCAGGTTCAGGTTTGGTGCCAGTTCGCCGAGCAGGTTCTGGTTGGTGGGGCCTGCATAAAAACGTGCTGATTGACTGGCTGTGGCACCCGATGCCACGGTGAACGTGGGGCCTACGAAATCACCGATATACTGATTACTGCTGTTTTTCCTGGTGCTGAATCGATTCCGCTGTGACTGGTCGGGAATCCAGGCTGACAGGAAATAATGCTGGCTGAAGGCTATCCATCCACCAGTCATCTCGATTGCCTCGGTCCCGTCGTCTATGTCTTCGAATTCGATCTTGATGTAGGGGTCTTCTTCCGAGGTGGCTGCAAAGCCCAGAAAGGTGCGGGAAAAGCCTCCGGCATCACTTGGGTCGGGGAAGTCGTTTCTTTTGATCTGGCCGAAAACGTTTGCCTGCCAGGGAGTACTACTGTTGTTTGTAATCTGGTAGGAGATGGTAATGACATGACTGCCCCGTTCGAAGCCGTAGCGCTTAATAACTTCCACTCCGGAATCCGTTTTTGTTATCAGATCGACAGTCAGGTCGTTCTGGCGGTCACTCATGGTATAACGGGACTGGGTGGCCTGATAAATGGCGCGATCGGGAGAATCGATGCCATTTACTCCAACGAGGCCCGATTGGGCCACATAACTGCGGGAGGGACTGTCCTGCAGAAGCACAAGGGGTTCGTCAGGCGTGTCCAGTTCTCTAAGGTATTCTGGAAGTGCCAGGGAGACTATGTCACCACCAACAAGATCAATATCGAGTCGCAGTGTATCGGTAGTGACAGAAATCACGCCAGGCCTGTCAGACACACCGGTTGTCGTTGCAAGGGTTGACTGGCCGACGTTATTGCCAGGGGTGGACGGAATGGATGGTGCGGTCGGAATCTCGGTGGGAATGTCCGTCTGATTTGCAGGTTCCTGTTGTGATTCAGGCAGCACCACCTGACTGGCTGTCTGCTGGCTGGAAGGCTCGGGAGCCTGATTTGGGTAATCCTCGTTCCAGGCCAGCAACATCAGATAGGAAACGACAGCAAGTGCGGCGTAAAGGAAGAATCTGGATAGGTCCATGGTGACTTTTATTTCCCAGTGGCTTTATCTTGTTCACCAGGCGTGGAACCTGGGACCGGATCGTATCCCCCTTCATGCCAGGGGTGGCAACAGGCAATGCGTCGGAATCCCATGTAGATTCCTTTGGCCAGGCCGTGTATTTGAATCGCTTCTTTGGTGTATTGGGAACAGCTTGGATAAAAACGACATCTGCTGCCAAGGAGGAAACTCAGGCTGACCTGATAAACAGAGATCAGTTTAAGGACTATTCGGGTAATCATCGAGAGAGCCTCGGCACGACTTCATTGGTGCTTCAGATCATGTCTTTCAGCATCGGACTTTTTAATCAGATCCCGCAAGAGTTGCTGTAACTCGCACAGAATCTGTTGATTATCCAGTGAATTCATATTGCTGCGCGCAAGAATAACCATGTCCAGTCCGTGGAGCAAACCCTGATTCAATCGATACGAGGTTCTGATAAGCCGCTTTATTCGATTGCGGTGAACGGCTTTGGGCAAATGCTTTTTGCCTACTACAAGGCCGATCCTGCTGTGTTCCAGTCGATTCTTTCGAGCCAGGACTAAAAAATGACGATTGGAAACCTTGAACTGTGCCTGGCTGAACACTTCTGTAAACTGCCCGGCGTCGGTCAACCTGAGCCTTCTGGGAAAGCTGAAGCCGGGCACGCCAGTCAATTCCTGTAATTGTTACAGGATAGTTAAGCTGAGAGTCTGGCCCGGCCTTTGGCACGTCGTCGTTTGATAACGAGCCTGCCACCTTTGGTGGCCATCCGGGCTCGGAATCCGTGGGTTCGTGCTCTCTTGATAACACTGGGTTGAAATGTACGTTTCATGATTCTGAATTCCAGTAAGTCTATTTACAGGGAGGAGCTTTCCTCGCTGCAAAAAGGAGGGCGAATTCTAGTGTTTTTGGGTAGATTATGCAATGGCTGACCTGTTTGGCCGGTAAGTTTCGAGCAGACACGACTCCCAGCGGTTATTGCCATGCTAATTACAACTTATCCACAGGTTGTTAAAGTGCTGAAAGCCGGCATCAGGTTATTTTTTTACTCCTCTGTTTCTCGATGTATTTCCATTTAATATAAGTAACTAATTGAATAATATGAGAAATATAATCAGCGTAAAGTGATGAAAGGAAAGCCGGGGCTGTGGATAAGAATTTTTTGAATAGGGTAGAATTAGCGTCCTTCAGAAATTATAAAAACTATTTTCAGAACACTATTGGGGAAAGCTACGGTGCTGGCATTCAATTGGCAGAGTTGTGTAAACAAGTTAAAAGATGAGCTTCCCCTTCAACAGTTCAACACCTGGATCAGACCTCTCAGGGTGGAGGGGAATGGGCAATCAGTTTATCTCATTGCGCCAAATCGGTTTGTCAGGGATTGGGTGGAGGAAAAGTACAAGCAGCGCATTGAAGAATTGTTGAAGAGAGAAAGCAATCACAGAAATATCGCAGTATTTATCTCAGATAATCATGTAGACCGATAGGTAAGGAGCGGCGCAGATGCCTCGTCAACCCCGGTGCAGAATTCCAATAAATATTCCTGAACGAAATAAAAGCAGCGCGGACGCCGGAGATGCCCGGCCTGGTGGCAGACGGCCAGACACGGAGGTGACAGCCGGGTCCAGGAGCCAGCTCAGGAGTTGCCCCAGCCAGGTCCAGTCGACGTTCATGCTGATAGCCGGAAAAATAAGCCACAAGAGTAAGCTGAACGGCGAAAGCACCTTTGATAATTTCATAGAAGGTAAATCGAATCAACTGGCCAGAGCAGCGGCGCTGCAGGTAGCGGAAAATCCTGGCAATGCCTATAACCCTCTGTTCATCTACGGTGGAGTGGGGCTCGGTAAGACACACCTGATGCATGCAATTGGCAACTACCTGCTACAGAGAAAGCCGGACGCAAAAATAGTCTACCTGCATTCGGAAACCTTCGTGGCAACGATGGTAACGGCTTTGCAGTTGAATGCCATCAACGAATTCAAGCGCTTTTATCGCTCAGTGGATGCGTTGTTGATTGATGATATTCAATTTTTTGCTGGCAAAGAGCGTACTCAGGAAGAGTTTTTCCATACCTTCAACGCCTGCTGGAGGGCGGTCAGCAAATTATTTTGACTTGTGACAGGTATCATAAGGAAATCAATGGGTTGGAGGAAAGGCTAAAGTCTCAGATTTGGCTGGGGCCTGACCGTTGCGGTGGAACCACCCGAACTGGAAACCCGGGCAGCTATACTGATCAAGAAGGCACAGCTCTGTCATGTAGAACTGCCTTATGAGCCTGCGCTTTATCATTGCCCAACGCCTGCGTTCCAATGTTCGGGAGCTGGAGGGTGCACTGAAGAAAGTTATGGCCCATGCAAAGTTTGTGGGACGACCAATCACACTGGACCTGATAAAGGAGGCATTGAAAGACCTTTTTGCCCTGCAGGACAAAATGGTCTCAATTGACAACATACAGCGGTCTGTTGCCGAATATTACAAGATTAAAATGGGTGATATGTTGTCAAAAAGACGGAACAGGTCCGTTGCAAGACCACGACAGGTGGCCATGTCCCTGTCCAAAGAACTGACCAATCACAGTCTTCCGGAAATAGGCGACGCGTTTGGTGGAAGAGATCACACGACGGTGTTACATGCCTGTCGCCAAATAAGCAAACTGAGGCAGACTACGTCGGATATCGAAGAAGATTACAATAACCTGTTGCGATCGTTATCCGGGTAAAACACCATCAGGTTAATTTAGTTAAGGGAACCAACATGCGATTCACAGTTTCCAGGGATGCTTTGCTTAAACCCCTTCAACTGGTCAGTGGTGTCGTGGAAAGACGACAAACTTTGCCGGTACTTTCCAATATCCTGCTTGTGTTGAAGGATCTGGAACTGTCGCTCACCGGTACGGATCTGGAAGTAGAACTCATCGGTCGGGTCGCCGTGCAACCGGAGGGGGAGTCGGGAGCTGTAACGGTTCCTGCCCGCAAACTTGTGGATATCTGTAAGTCCCTTGCTGAGGGATCCATGCTGGATTTCTCCCAGGCCGATGGCAGGGTGGTTATCAAGTCAGGACGAAGCCGGTTTACCCTGGCAAGTCTTCCGGCTTCGGAATTCCCCAGTATTGAGGATGAACCGGGGACGTCTTCCGTTACTGTGTCACAACAGAAACTGAAGGAGTTGCTGGACAGCACCAGCTTTGCCATGGCTCAGCAGGACGTACGTTATTATCTCAACGGGATGTTGTTCGAAGTAGCGCCGGATTATTTACGAGTTGTTGCCACCGACGGTCATCGCCTGGCAATGCAGACCGTAGCCATGAGGAATAACACAAAAGGGACACAGCAGTTAATTTTGCCAAGAAAGGGGATCATGGAACTTTCTCGACTAATCAGTGAGGGGGAAGGTGAATTAACGTGGTTTTTGGCAGCAATCGCATTCGTGCCAGGATGACAGATTATACCTTTACGTCGAAGCTGGTTGACGGCAAGTTTCCAGATTACAACCGGGTGCTTCCCAAGGGTGGAGACAAAAATATTATTGGTGATCGTAAGGAGCTGCGTCAGGCGTTCTCGAGAGTATCCATACTGTCCAATGAAAAGTACCGCGGGGTAAGGCTTGTTCTAAATTCGGGGCAATTGAAAATACTGGCGAATAACCCGGAGCAGGAGGAAGCTGAGGAATCTGTATCCGTTGATTACTCGGGGAATTCTCTGGAAATTGGGTTTAACGTCAGTTATCTGATTGATGTATTGACGGCACTCAACAGTACCAGGGTCAAATTTGTCTTATCTGATTCGAACAGTAGTGCCTTACTGGAGGCGGAGGATGGGGAATCCTCTGAAGCGCTCTACGTCGTTATGCCCATGCGGCTCTGATTCGGAATGTGAGTGGTCGTTGTTGGGCCTGCTGGTCGTCCGATGGTGGACTGTGCAGCCTGAATGTTCGTCCAGGATAATGTCCATAGCGAAGGGCCAGTAAGCCGGCATGCCATGTCAACATTCAAGCGCCTCGAGGTAAGCCAGTTCAGAAATATTGAAAAGCTCACGCTGACAGCTGATGATCGTATAAACCTTTTATACGGTGCTAACGGGAGTGGCAAAACCAGTATTCTGGAGGCAATTCATGTCCTGGCCATCGGGAAATCCTTTCGAAGTAACAGAACCGCGCCATTAATCAGGCATGACGCTGAGAAACTTACAGTCTTTGCCGGGCTGACCGGTGGGGCCGTTGTGGGTTTGGAAAAGCATCGGCGACAGAAGCCTGTATTGAAGTTACAGGGGCATAAGCAGCAAAACTGGGTTGAAGTGGCCAGGTTATTACCGGTTCAGGTGCTGGATTCCACGACGTTTCGATTGTTGGAGGGGAGCCCCGGCGAGCGCCGCCGGTTTCTTGATTGGGGCGTGTTCCACGTGGAACCTTCATTTATCGAATCCTGGCGAAGTAGCCGAAAGTGCATAGCCAATAGAAACTTTCTACTGAAATCCAGACAATCAGATATTTCTCAACTCCGGGCCTGGAATTTGAAACTTGCCAGAGACTCGGAGCAGGTGGATAAAGCCAGGTTTCGCTATTTTCAACAGTTTCTGCCTGTTTTTACACGGGTTCTGGGAGAGATAACCAGCATCAGGGATATTTCACTCGAGTATCGAAGGGGTTGGGATCAGGCGCAGGACTTACTTGAAATTCTCGAGAAAAATGAAAAACAGGATATCAAATATGGAACCACCCAATCGGGTCCACATCGCGCCGATATCATTGTCAGGCAGGGCAATGCTCTTGGCCGCCGATGTCCTGTCACGAGGTCAGCAAAAAATGCTTGTCAGTGCCCTGAAACTTGCACAGGGAGTAATTCAGTCAACCATTGAATCCAGGCGCTGCATTTTCTTGGTAGATGATTTACCGGCGGAGTTGGATGATGGAAATAGAAGTCGAATCTGTCGGTTTCTCCAGGGCATGGAAGGGCAGGTTTTTCTTACCTGCGTGGACGATTCGACATTGACAAATTCCCTTGATTGGAGCGCAAGGGTAACTAAGTTTCACGTGGAACATGGTAAAATAAGTCACTAAACCAGTATCCCTTCCTGTTCGAGGTATCGAATGAGCAATGAATCCAATTACACCTCAGAGAGCATCAAGGTTTTAAAGGGACTTGATGCTGTACGTAAGAGGCCCGGAATGTATATCGGTGATACCGACGACGGCACCGGATTACATCATATGGTTTTCGAACTCGTTGATAATTCGATTGACGAAGCGCTCGCCGGTTACTGTGATGAAATCAACGTGACAATACACGTGGGGGAATCGGTAACGGTGTCAGACAATGGCCGGGGCGTCCCTACGGATATGCACAAAGAGGGCGTGTCCGCGGCTGAAGTCATCATGACGGTTCTCCACGCTGGTGGTAAGTTTGACGACAACAGCTACAAAGTGTCCGGTGGGTTGCATGGGGTAGGCGTTTCCGTGGTCAACGCCTTGTCAGAGGAACTGAAACTTACTATCCGGAGAGGAAACAAGGTACACGAACAGCACTACCGTCATGGCGTTCCCCAGGAACCACTGAAGGTGGTAGGAGAAACCAATTCCACAGGGACGGAATGTACGTTTAAACCGTCGCGGGACACATTCACCAACGTGGAGTTTCACTACGATATTCTGGCCAAGAAGCTTCGCGAATTGGCGTTTCTTAATGCTGGTGTCGCAATTCGACTCAGCGACGAGCGCACCGGAAAATCAGAGCTTTTTCGATATGATGGCGGGCTGAGAGCTTTCATTGGGTATCTCAATACGAATAAGAACGCCATAAATAAAATTTTCTATTTCAGTTCAGAGCGCAAGGAAGATGGAATAACTGTTGAGGTTGCCCTGCAATGGAACGATTCCTATCAGGAGAATATTTTTGCCTACACCAATAATATTCCACAAAGGGATGGGGGCACCCATCTAGCCGGTTTCCGGGCCGCATTGACGCGGGTCTTGAACAGTTATATCGATAAGGAAGTTACCTCTAAAAAAGGCAAGGAAGTCAGTACCACGGGTGACGATGCCCGGGAGGGCCTTACTGCGGTCATATCCGTCAAGGTTCCCGACCCAAAATTTTCTTCTCAGACCAAGGACAAACTGGTTTCCTCCGAAGTCAAAGCAGTAGTCGAACAGGAAATGGCCAGCCATTTAACTGACTACCTGATGGAAAACCCCCAGGAAGCGAAACTGATTGTGGGGAAAATAATCGAAGCGGCACGTGCCAGGGAAGCGGCAAGAAAGGCTCGCGAAATGACCCGCCGGAAAGGAGCTCTGGATATCGCCGGGTTACCGGGTAAGCTGGCGGACTGCCAGGAGAAGGACCCATCGCTTTCGGAAATCTACATTGTGGAGGGCGATTCGGCAGGGGGCTCCGCGAAGCAGGGGCGAAGTCGAAAGTACCAGGCGGTTCTCCCACTTAAAGGGAAAATCCTGAATGTGGAAAAGGCCCGCTTTGACAAGATGCTGGGTTCAGCAGAGATCGGCACGCTTATCAAAGCACTGGGCTGCGGGATCGGAAATGAGGATTTCAATCCGGACAACCTGCGTTACCACCGAATCATTATTATGACCGATGCTGATGTGGACGGCTCCCATATCAGAACCCTGTTGTTGACTTTCTTTTTCCGGCAGATGCGTGAGCTTGTTGAAAGGGGCCATATTTACATAGCGCAACCACCACTATACAAGGTCCGGAAAGGTAAGCAGGAGCAGTATTTGAAGGATGACACAGAGCTGGCAGCCTATCAGACCCAGGTTGCACTGGATGGAGCCAGTCTTTTTATCAATAAAGATTCCCCGCCAATTTCCGGGGACTCCCTGGAGTCTATCGTCAAAGAATATAATCACGCCCACGCGATTGTGGCCAGGCTGGGCAGGTTTTATCCGGCGGAAATCCTGGAGACCATGATATTTACCAGCCCAATGGATGACGAAATTCTCACTGATCAGGAAAAGGCACAGGCTTGGATTGAGAAGTTGACCGTCAAGTTTCGGGAAAGACATCCTGATGTGAGTGCTCACTATACGCTCAAAGTCAAGGAAGATAGGGAGAGGCATTTATTTCAGCCAGAAGCATTGCTCAGCCTCCACGGACTAAAGAAGGCATTTGTGTTTACCAAAGAGCTGTTCGGCTCGGGGGAATATCGAGCGTTGGTTCGACTTGGTAACACTCTTGACGGGCTTCTTGAACCCGGGGCCTACGTCAAACGTGGGGAAAAGACCAGGGAAGTGGGCAGCTTCGACCAGGCAATCCAGTGGTTGATCGCGGATGCGATGAAGGGCCACTACCTGCAACGCTATAAGGGTCTTGGCGAAATGAATCCGGACCAGCTGTGGGAGACTACGATGGATCCGGACAACCGCCGTATGCTGCAGGTTACAATCGAAGACGCCATCGGGGCGGACCAACTATTCACCACGTTAATGGGTGATCAGGTCGAGCCACGTCGGGAATTTATCGAAGCCAATGCAATGTCAGTTGAAAACCTCGATGTTTGATTAATTTTTCAATCAAATTGGTGTGAACAGGCCTTAGTCCAGTTCTCTACCCGGGCGGTGAGCTCCGATGCGTTACCCGAATCTGATTGCAGAGGCTCACCAATTTGAACATGGATTGTGCCGGGGTTCTTTATGAACTTGTGTGCCGGCCAGCAGTGACCGGAATCATGAGCGATGGGGAGAATTGGAACCCCCGCTGCAAGCGCCAGTCTCGCCCCGCTTCGGGAAAAGGACTTTACCTGCCCGGGAAGTGCCCTGGTACCTTCCGGGAAAATGAAAACCGATCTGCCGCTACCCAGCCGATTGAGGCCCTGTGTATGTATCGAACGACTGGCTTCATGCCGCTTGCTGCGGTCTATGGCAATCGGTTTTACCAGTCGCATGGCCCAACCGTAAACGGGAATCGCAAGCAATTCCTTTTTCAGGATGGGACAGATTGGCGCCAGGTGACGGTAAACGAACAGGGTTTCCCACTCACTCTGATGATTTGAAAGAACCACCACCGGCCGGGAAGGTATGTTTTCCAATCCCTTCACGTCGTAGCGAATACTGCAGCAGATCCGCAGCCAGCCCAACAGGAGGAAACACCAAAGTTTATGAAACAGATGCCGTTTCGATTCCGGAAACAGCCACACCAGCAGCAGCGAAGTAATTGCAAGAACCGCCGTTACAATGACATAACCCGTATAAAAGGCCAGAGATCTCAGGTACAACACCAGTCTTTTCATGAGAACTAATACGCCAGAATACTTTGTACCGCCTCACGCAGGTCGGCCATTACGTGAACCGTGGATAGCTCCTCTTGACCCAGAGCATCGAGCGTCCGCTGTCCTTTCCCTGTGAGTACAAGAAACGGCAGGCAGCCCGCTGTCCTCGCGGCCTGGATGTCCTTAAGACTGTCACCTACGAAAGGCACATTCTCCAGTGTCGTAGCGAATTCACTGGCAATCTCCTCAAGCATGCCCACACGTGGCTTACGGCAATGACATCCCTCTTCAGGGCCGTGCGGGCAAAAGAAAACTCCATCGATAAAGCCACCGGCTTCTTCAGCCAATAGACACATTTTCTGGTGAATCTGAGCCAGTGTGTAATGATCAAAGAGTCCACGGGCAACTCCTGATTGATTGGTAGCCACTGTCACTTTGATCCCAGCCCGACGGAGATTGGCAATTGCTTCAAGACTGCCATCGATTGGAATCCACTCGTCGGGAGACTTGATGTATTCGTCAGAGTCTTGATTGATCACCCCGTCCCTGTCAAGAATTACCAGTTTCAACATTGTGAAGCCGTCAATCTGAGGTTCTCTGTTTGAAAGGCGATAAAACAGGTCATGATTGATGCAGATAGGAAATATCTGCCACCCGAAGGAACAACTCCCGCAACCGGTTAAGCAATGCGATCCGGTTCCTGCGTAATCTGGGATCCTCGTCCATTACCATGACATCATCAAAAAAACGGTCGACGGGTTCCTTTAGAGCGGCAAGTCGTTCAAGACCTTGCTGATAATCCCTTTTCTCAAAATAAGGCGCCACCTCTAACTCTTTATCTTTGATCGCCCTGGCAAGTTCCTTCTCTGCAGCTATTTCAAGAAGGCCTTCGTCAATAATATAGCTGGAAACATCCTCAGACACATCTTTAAGAATATTCACAACCCGCTTGTTGGCACTGGAAAGTGCTTTCGCCTGTTCCAGCGAACGGAAATGGCTGACGGCCAGAATTCGACTGTCGAAATCCAGTGGTTTTACAGGCTGCAGAACGAGAACGGATTGATAAACTTCTACAGGAATCCCTTTGTCCTGATACCAGAAACGAAAGCGTTCCAGAAAAAAATCAAAGACCTGTTGATTTAATTCAGGTGCCGGATCAAGGAACGAGAAGCTTTGTATCGCAATGGAAATACAATTTTTTATATCAAGGTCCAACCGCTTCTCTACCAGAATCCTCAAAATTCCTATTGCTGCTCGCCGCAGGGCAAAAGGGTCCTTGGAACCAGTAGGTGGCTGGTCGATGGCAAACAGGCCAACAACCGTGTCGATTTTTTCTGCCAGTGAAAGAATACAACCTGTCAGGGTCCCGGGAAGATCGTCACCGGAATGTCTGGGCATATATTGTTCATTCAGTGCCGCCGCTACTTCCGTGTCTTCTCCGTCATGCAGTGCATAGTAGTAACCCATTATGCCTTGAAGTTCCGCAAACTCACCGACCATCTTGGTCACGAGGTCACACTTGGCAAGTAATGCTGCCCGTTCGCAGGTATCAGGCTGGCCACCAAGCTGGTTGGAAATGCTTCGGGATAATGTGGCCACCCGTTGCGACTTATCGTATACGGTACCCAGTTTTTGTTGGAAAACAATCTGTTTCAACCGTTCTCGTCGACTCTCCAGTGAATCCTTCTTGTCGGTCTGGAAAAAGAACTCGGCGTCCGCAAGCCTGGGACGAATCACTCTTTCATTACCTTCAATCACCTGTGAGGGATCTTTGCTCTGCAGGTTACTTACGGCTATGAAGTTTGGTAGCAGGTTGCCCCCTTTCCCCTCCAGGTAGAAACACTTCTGGTGTGAGGTCAGTGAAGAAATCAGTGCTTCTTTGGGTACATCCAGAAAACCACTGTCAAATTCCCCGGTGAGGGGTACGGGCCACTCAACAAGGCTGGTTACTTCGTCGAGCAGGGTATCTTCGATTATTACGGTTGCTGTCAGCTTTTCCGCTTCCACTTCGACAAGATCACGAATCATTCGCCTGCGCATTTCGAAATCCGGGATAACGAAACCGGTCGATTCCAGAACTGATGGATAATCACCTGGCACTTTGATCTCAATACGTCCCGGGTGGTGAAAACGATGGCCGAAAGTGATGTTGCCACTTTCCTTGCCAAGAATTGTGGCTTTAACAGTATCACTTCCGAACAGCAGGAGTACCCAGTGGACCGGCCTGACGAACTCGACCCGTGAGCTGCCCCAACGCATACGTTTTGGAATGGGAAGATTACGAAGTGCTGAAGTAACAATTTCTTCAAGGAGGGCCTCGGTCTTTCTGCCCTTCAAATGTGACCGGTAAAGTAGTTTCAAAACCCCGTCCTTTTCACCCTGCTCAAGTTCCGCAACTTTCGCATTGCAGGACCGGGCGAACCCTTCAGCGGCTCTGGTCGGTTGGCCTTTGGCATCGAAGGCCGACTTTACGGCCGGGCCGAATTTCTCCACGTCCCTGTCGGCCTGCGATGTGGACAGGTTGCGAACCAGAACTGCAAGCCGCCTTGGTGTAGCAAACCACTTGACTGATTCAAACTGAAGGCCCTCTGTGGAAAGGCCGTTTTCCATGCCGGAAGCGAAAGCCTGGCCCAGGGACTTGAGTGCTTTGGGTGGCAGTTCTTCGGTGCCGATCTCTACCAGTAAATCTTTCTCAGACATCTTCGGGACAACCTGGGCGTATAGGGTTCAGTTTTCAAGAAATTCTTTGCGAAGGGGCTCCGGAGCCAGCGGAAAGCCGAGTTTTCTGCGGCTTTCAAAATAGGCCTCCGCTACCATCCTCGAAAGTGACCTGACTCGTAGAATAAAGCGCTGTCTTTCGGTCACGGAGATCGCCTGCCTGGCGTCAAGCAGATTGAAATAGTGGGACGCTTTCAACACCTGCTCGTAGGCTGGAAGGGCCAGTCCGTTGCTTATCAGTTTCTGACATTGGGCCTCGCATTCGTCAAAGTAGCGAAATAACAGCGTGGTGTCTGCCTGCTCGAAATTGAATGCGGACATTTCGACTTCGTTCTGTCTAAAAACATCACCGTAGGTGACAACATTGTCGGGGCCATCGGTCCAGACGATGTCGTAGATGCTGTTGACTCCCTGAAGATACATGGCAATTCGTTCGATACCATAGGTGATCTCGCCACTTACGGGAAAACAGTCCAGTCCACCGACCTGCTGGAAGTAAGTGAACTGAGTGACTTCCATTCCATTGAGCCATACTTCCCAACCCAGACCCCAGGCTCCAAGGGTAGGGGACTCCCAGTTGTCCTCGACAAAACGGATATCATGAACTGACGTGTCGATACCCAGGCTTTCAAGAGAGGCAAGGTAAAGCTCCTGAATGTTTTCAGGGGAAGGCTTGAGGATTACCTGAAACTGATAATAATGCTGCAGACGATTGGGATTCTCTCCATAACGGCCGTCGGTAGGTCGTCGACAAGGCTGTACGTAAGCGGTATTCCAGGTTTCCGGACCTATCGATCGAAGGAAAGTAGCCGGATGGAAGGTACCCGCACCCACTTCGATATCCAGCGGCTGCAATACCACACAACCGTAATCCGCCCAGTACTGTTGCAAGGCGAGAACCAGTCCCTGAAACGTTTTTAAATCCGGCTGACTACTCATTCAGAATTCCTGATACCTGGATGGAAAGAAGAGATTCCTGTCATAAAAAAGGCTGCAATTATCCTTGATTCCATTGAACATATCTATACCGTGAGGCCGCTCAACACCCACAGCAGCGGCGCCGTGCGAGTTGTCTGCCACGGTAATTTGTGATTCTATTCGGCCGGATTGTCCGGAGTAGTCCAGAACCAGTGAAACAAGGCTTTATTGATCGATTGAAATTCAGGCTGGCCTGGGGTCTGCTGCAACTTTGCGCCAGGCTTCCTCTCATCATCCTTCAGGGAGTGGCCGGCCTTCTTGGTACCGTTGTAAACCTCACTCCCACGAGGATGCGACAGACTACACGCCAGAACCTGCGCCTGTGCTTTCCCGATCTGCCCGAGCGGGATCTCAGACGCCTGGCTGCCCGCAGCCTCCGGGAAACGGCGAAAACTGCGTTTGAAATGAGCAAATGCTGGCTATTACCAATGGATAGGGTGTTGGCAATGGTCCTTCAGGTGGAAGGGGAGAAAGCTCTGGAAGACGCCGTGGAGGAAGGGCGGGGAGTCGTTATACTGGCGCCGCACCTTGGAAACTGGGAAGTGTTTGCCTACTACCTCGCAGAGAGGCACCCGACTACTTTCATGTATCAGCCTACGAAGAACCACTATTTTGACAAGCTGATCAGAACAGCACGCAGTCGTGGCCAGGTCCGACTGGCTCCTACCAATCGTCAGGGCGTTGCAACTCTGTTGCAAGCGCTGAAACTGGGTGAATCCATAGGGATACTGGCGGATCAGGAGCCGGCCGAAGAAGCTGGAGTATTCGCCCCTTTCTTTGGTACGCCGGCTCTTTCCATGACGCTGGTATCACGCCTGGTTCAGCGGACAGGTGCCAGAGTGATATGCGGATTCGCGGAGCGCCTGCCTAATGGTGCGGGATTCCGGCTGAAGATCCGGGCGGCTGATCCGCAGATTTACGAGGCGGATATACAGAAATCCGTCGCGGCACTGAATCTCAGTGTGGAGCACTGTGTTACCGAGGCTATTCCCCAGTATCAGTGGGAATACAAGCGATTCAAGCGTCGGCCCGACGGTTCCCGCCTCTACAGGTAGACCATTGCTGTCCCCTATTCTTAAGGAATCTCTGCATATTTAAGAAGTACCAATTTTGCTGAAAAAAAGACAGGGCTTTTCTTGACTCAAACGACTTGTGGATGAAGGTTTCCCAGTTTCCACTGGAAGGATTTTCCTCCTTCAGCCATCACTCATGTATTCTTGGCTTCCACAAGTTTGGAATTCGGGCACTGAGCACCGGCCCAGACGGGAATCCCGGGGGCAATCTCCGGGGTGGATTATTTGCGCCAGAACGTGGGGGTGAAGAGAACCAGCAGGGTAAACACTTCAAGGCGCCCCATCAGCATCGCCAGACACAGAATCCATTTTGCCGTGGCGGGCAGCTCGCCGTAATTCAGAGCGACGCCCTCCAGGCCGGGACCAAGATTGTTGATACAGGCCCCCACGGCACTGAAGGCGGTGATAATGTCCAGGCCGGTGGCAAGCAAGGCCAGTAACATGGCCATGAATACCATCACGTAGACTGAAAAAAACCCCCATACGGCTTCCACTACCCGGCTGGGCACCGGAGTTTTTCCTACTTTGATGGGAATCTCCGCCCGTGGATGGATCAGCCGTTGTACCTCTCGAATTCCCTGTTTGAAAATCAGCAGGATTCGAATCACCTTGATACCGCCCCCCGTGGACCCGGCGCAGGCACCGATGATGGCCGCGTACAGCAGCATGTAGGGAAGGAAGGACGGCCAGGAACTGTAGTCCGCAGAAGTGAAGCCGGTCGTGGTAGCTACGGAGACAACCTGGAACAGTCCTTTGATAAGTGCTTCGGACAATCCGTAAGTCTGAGAGGTTCGCAGAACTGTAATTGTTATTACCGAAACCAGAAGCAGGATGAAGGCATAGAATCTCAGTTCCGGATCGACCAGGTAGTGCTTAATGCTGCGGCGATTCCAGGCCGTAAAGTGAAGGGCAAAATTGATTCCGGCGACGAACATGAACACGATCGCCACCAGCTCCACGGCAGTGTTGTCGAAGTAAGCTATACTGGCATCATGGGTCGAAAATCCGCCTATTGCGACAGTGGCGAAACTGTGGGTGACGGCGTCGAACAGGTTCATGCCTACAACCCAGTAGGCCATTGCACACAATAGCGTCAGCGCCAGGTAGATGTACCAGAGAGCTTTTGCCGTTTCCGTGAGCCGCGGCACCAGTTTGTTATCCTTGATCGGCCCTGGCATCTCGGCTCGATAAAGCTGCATGCCTCCGATACCAAGCATTGGCAGTACGGCTACAGCCAGAGCTACTATGCCCATGCCCCCCAACCACTGGAGTTGTTGACGGTAAAATAGGATTGACCTGGGCAGTTCGTCAATACCACTGATGACCGTTGCTCCGGTTGTAGTGAGCCCGGAGAGTGATTCGAAAATCGCATCGGTCAAGGTCAACTCAGGGACCGGGGCAAATAGAAATGGCAGACATCCAAAAGTACCGAGAACGCTCCAGAACAGGATTACCACGAGAAACCCGTCCCGGGTGTGCAACTCTTCTTTAGAGCGGAATGTCAGTAAAAACAGGAACAGACCGATGCTGAACGTGATTACAAGGGGCGCGCCAAACTCAAAAAGAGTATTCTCCCGGTAAATCAGGGCAACTGCCATGGGTGGCAGGTTACTCAGAAAACTGAAAAGCATCAGCAGGATGCCGAGGATTTTAACAATAATGGAAAAGTGCATGGTGTTCTGGGAAACCTAGAAAAAGCTGAAGCCTACTTGGAATAAGCGTTCCACTTCGGGTATCTGTTTACGGTCAACCAGAAACAGGATGACATGATCATTCGACTCAACGACGATATCATCGTGGGCGATGAGGACTTCCTCCTTTCTCACGATTGCGCCAATGGTAGTACCCTCCGGAAGTTCAATTTCCTCAATGGTCCGCCCCACCACCTTGGAGGAGTGAGGGTCGCCATGGGCAATGGCCTCCATGGCCTCGGCGGCCCCTCGCCGCAATGAATGAACATTGACAACGTCCCCACGCCTTACATGAGCGAGCAGGCTGCCGATGGTTGCCTGCTGTGGTGAGATGGCGATATCGATTTCACCTCCCTGCACGAGGTCGACATAGGCCGGGTTATTGATCAGGCACATGACCTTTCTGGCACCCAGCCGCTTCGCCAACAGGGAGGACATGATGTTGGCTTCGTCGTCGTTGGTCAGTGCGAGAAATACGTCAGTATCCTCGATATTTTCTTCGATGAGCAACTCCCCCTGAGAGCATTCACCATTCAGGACAATGGCCTTGTTCAGGATTTCGGAAAGAAAAATACAGCGCTCCTTGTTGCGCTCTATGATCTTTACCTGGTAACGCTTTTCTATTTCCTCGGCAAGTCTTAGACCTATATTGCCGCCGCCGGCAATCATCAACCTCCGGTAAGGTTTGTCCATTCGCCGCAGTTCGCTGATTACGGCCCGGATATCATTCCTGGCTGCAATCAGAAATACTTCGTCGTCGGCTTCTATCACTGTAGAGCCTTCCGGGATTATGGGTCGGTCCCGCCGGAAAATTGCCGCGACACGTGTATCAATGGACGGCATGTGCTGTCTGAGCAAACGGATTTCCTGCCCTACCAGTGGTCCGCCGTAATGAGCCTTGACCGCTACCAGCTGAACCTTGCCGTCGGCAAAATCCAGAACCTGGAGTGATCCGGGCAGATCGATCAGACGTCGTATGTAGTCGGATACGATGTGCTCCGGACTGATCACTACGTCCACGGCTATCCCGTCCTGACCGCTAAGCAGCTTATCGCTGACAAGGTAGGCGGTGGAACGCAGGCGGCAGATTTTCTTGGGAGTGTGGAATAGTGAATAGGCAACCCGGCAGGCAACCATATTGATCTCATCGCTTTCGGTCACGGCGATAATCATATCGGCGTCTTCTCCGCCAGCACGTTCCAGGACGTCGGGGTGGGAGGCCATGCCGGCTATGGTGCCTATATCAATCTTGTCCTTGAGCTCTCTGAGGCGATTGACATCGGTATCCACGACAGTTATGTCGTTGCGCTCGTTGGCGAGGGTTTCCGCCAGGGTGGAACCGACCTGGTTGGCGCCGAGAATGATAATTTTCATGTCTACGTCCTGCAGCCTGATGCCAGCTCGGGTCAGGTAGTTTCAGGGGGACCGGAGTGCCGCGGAATGTCTCCACGCGTGCCGTTGGAAAAGCAATCCGAGTTTCCGTTACGGGCTGCCCTGGTTTTCTTCAACAGCGCGTAATAAAACCCGTCATTGCCTTCCGAAACAGGTAATAGTTGTCTGCCAAAACGACATTCTACCCCCCAATCGGCCTCGATTGCTTGATGTTTAGCATCCGCTGTCTGGTCCAGAAATTGCCCGATGACTGTTTCATTCTCCTTCCTCTGCAGCGAACAGGTGGTGTACAGCAGCAGACCCTCCGGCTCCAGGCACTGCCACAGATGCTTAAGCAGCTTGCGTTGCCGACGGGCCAGTTGTTCCACTTCGTCGCCGGTTCGCAGGATCTTGATGTCGGGGTGGCGACGGATAACTCCCGTGGCAGAGCAGGGAGCATCGAGGAGGATGCGGTGGAATAATCTGCCATCCCACCAACTGCCGGTGTCCGCTGCATCGGCGACTTTCAGCTCCGCGCTGAGCCCCAGGCGCTGCAGATTTTCCTCGATGTTTTTAGCCCGCAGCCCATCGATATCGACGGCTGTTATGGATGTCAGTAAAGGCTCACTTTCAAGACAGGCAGCGGTTTTCCCTCCTGGTGCCGCACAGGCGTCGAGTACCCGCTGTCGCGGGGCGAGATCCATCAGGCCAGCCACCAGTTGCGAGGCCTCATCCTGAACGCTTGCCAGACCGTCAAAGAACCCCGGCAGATTTTGCACCGGGCAGGGAGATGATAGATAAAGACAGCTCTCCGCCAGGGTACCGCGCCGGCTTTCCATACCCAGCACTGTGAGGTTCTGCTGATAATGTCCGGGCGTAGTCTTCGACAGGTTGACCCGAAGTGTCATGGGCGCATGATGGTTGTTAGCGGCAAGCACTTTTTCCCAGTGATCCGGCCAGTCCAGGCGGATACTGTCGATCAGCCATTGTGGATGCAGGTACCGGACCTCTTCGGGACCGGATCTCAGCAATTCCAGCCATTGGGATTCAGCGGTTACCAGCTGCCTCAGCACCCCGTTAAGCAGGCCTCTTGCCCAGGGCTTTTTCAACAGGCTTGCCGCATTGACAGTTTCATTGACTGCCGCGTGGTCGGGGATACGCATACAGAAAATCTGGTAGGCCCCCACAAGGAGCAACGCATCGACATCCTGGTCTTTAGACCTCAGGGGTTTTGTCAGCCGCAGATCCACTATCCGCCGTAAGGCAAAGAAATAGCGACAGACTCCATAACAGATTTCCTGTATCAATGGGGCGTCGGGCTGTGCCTCTCCCCGGGGCAGGAGATTGCTGAGGGAACCTTGTCCCGCCAGCAACTGGCAGATTATCCGGGCTGACACCGCCCGACTGCTGGCGCCGCCGGCCATTCAGTCGACGGCCCCGTGGCTGCTGAGCAGCACACCGGCCTTCAGAATTTCCTGTCTGGCATTCATCAGATCTCCAATGGACACAGGATTTTTACCAGGCAGTTGTATCTTCCGAATCAGCAGACTGCCGTCGCCGCAACTCACCCGCATGCCGTTTCGATCGAGTTCCAGAACCGTCCCCGGTGGCGCACTGCCGCCGTAGATTTCCGGGCTGGCCTCCAGAACCCGGAGTCGGGTAGACCCGGCGTAACAATAGGCAGGTTGACGGCCGACGCCGGCCCGGACCTGGCGGTCCACCTGAACTGCCGGATTGTGCCAGTCGATCAGCGCCTCCTCTTTGTCGAGTTTCCTGGCGTAAGTGCTGAAGCGGTCTTCCTGGGGAGTGGCGGTTAGTTGAAGTTTTTCAATAGTATCAATGGCATAGGGAAGAGCCTTGGTTCCTGCCTGTATCAATTTCAGCTCCAGGGAGGCCCGCGTATCATCGCCTTCAATGGTCACTGACCGGCGCAGCAACATGGCGCCGGTATCGAGGCCGGCATCCATCTGCATAATGGTAATGCCAGTTTCAGTGTCTCCGGCCAACAGAGCCCTGTCGATGGGTGCTGCACCGCGCCATCGGGGTAGAAGCGAGGCATGAACGTTGACACATCCAAGCCGGGGGATTTGCAACACCGCTTCAGGAAGAAGCAGGCCGTAGGCCACCACCACCAGCAAATCCGGCTTCAGTGCCGCGAGCTGTCGCCGGGCTTCCGGAGTTTTCAGGGTGACCGGCTGATGAACAGGGATATGGTGTGAAAGGGCCAGCGCTTTGACCGGGCTGGGAACCAGCTTCTTACCCCGCCCGGCCCGGCGGTCAGGCTGTGTGTAAACCGCGACAATCCGATGCGGACCTCCCAACAGTGATTCAAGGTGCCGGGCAGCGAATTCCGGTGTGCCGGCGAAGACAATATCAAGAGGCGGCATTATCAGGCGGACGTCTTTTGTTCTTTTTCCAGCTTCTGCCGGATTCGATTCCGCTTCAGAGTACTCAGGTAGTCCACAAAAAGCTTACCATTGAGATGATCGATCTCATGTTGAACGCAGGTGGCAAGCAGGCCGGTGGCCTCTAATTCGAAGGGCTCGCCATCGGCATTACAGGCCGAGACTCGGATCGCTCGTGGCCGGCATATTGTTTCGTAATACCCAGGTACCGACAGGCAGCCTTCGTCATACTCGGCCTCCTCGTCGTCGATTACTTCGAATTCTGGATTAATAAAGACTTGAGGACTATCTTTATTTTCCGATAAGTCTATTACAAGCAAGCGTTTGTGCACGTTGACCTGGGTGGCGGCCAGGCCGATTCCCTGGGCTTCGTACATGGTTTCGAACATGTCCGCGATCAGTTGCTTGACACCGTCATCGAAAGCGGTGACCGGTGAGGCTACGGTTCGAAGTCGCGGGTCGGGGAATTCAAGAATCTGTAAAACTGCCATAAGCGTAATTGATTAGTTGCCAGCCAGGCTGACCTGTCAATTCAATAAGTTGGTTCTGTGAACTGGGACCGGTTCTGATTATACCTTATTGCTAAGATAATCAGCCTCGCACCCGTGGAAATTAAGCTATGAAGAGTGTCCTAAGCAAATTTTTACTCGTCGTTTTTCTCAACAGCCTGTTGTTACCGGTCACTGCGGTGGTCGGGCAGGTTAGTTCAGTTTTCGTGCGGGATTATCCACAAAGCTATACCGTACAGGAAGGCGACACGATCAGGCAAATTGCCAGCAAGTTCCTAACAAACCCCTCATCCTGGGGAGAATTCTGGCAGCCCACACCGTTCCTTGAAGACGACAGCGACATCAGGCCGGGTGATGTGGTTCGAGTGGAATTTATTAATGGCAGGGCACGCCTGGTGGCCCAGCGGGGAGATCTTCGCGTTCAGCGTCTTGAGCCCCAGATGCGGGTCGTGGGCGTAACCAGTGAAATTCCTGCCATTCCTCTGGAAGATGTTCAAAGCAGTTTTACCACCAATCGAATTGTGCAGCAGGCCGAATACGAAGCAGCACCGCATATTGTCTCGCCCCAGGGCAATCGGCTGGTAATAGGCAGCGGAGATGAAATATACGCCCGTGGAAACTGGCCCGCCGAAATCACAAACTTTGTCATCTACCGGCAGGTAAACATTTTCAGCGACCCTGAAGATCAGAGTGCCACCTCGGTTGAACTGTTAACTGTAGGGAGTGCAACGGTGGTGGGTGAGGAGTCCGGAGATATCAAGCGCCTGCGGATTACCCGAAGCAGGGAAGAAATCAAGGTTGGGGACCGCCTGCTGGTCGGGGCGGAGCAACGTTTCAATTCCATCATCTATCCCAGGTCGCCCTCGGGGCAGGTTTCCGGCCATATCGTGGCCATGATCAACACCGAGCGTATGGCCTCTCAGCTGGACACGGTTCTGGTGGACGTTGGTGACCGCGACGGCTTGAATCCCGGTGACATCCTTTCTGTCAAGCAGGCTGGAGAACAGATAGTTGATGATACGGAACGCGAAAAGAAAAACTTCGTGCAACGCTTTTTTGCGGCAGCCGCCAATGAAACCGTGGAAATGCCCGGCCAGGAAGTGGGCACGGTACTGGTTTACCGGGTTTTTGACTACCTGAGCTACGGCCTGATCCTGACCAGCAGTGAACCGGCCAGACTTGGCGATAGTGTGGTTAACCCCTGATGCCCCGAATCCGGGGGGACTGAGGTTGTCGCACTGGACTCCTTCGGCAGTGCAACCATGATCATGGACGATCACTATGGTGACACCCCTGCAGTTGCAGTATCTGCAATTGCTCAATCTGGACGGTTTACCCCACTCGGTCTACTCTCGGTTGATCCGGCACACGGGATCCATGTCGGGCCTGAATCAGGCGGTGGTCAGGTATTTCGAAGAAAGCGGTGCCGACTGTCGCCAGGCAGAGGAACTTATTCGAAGTCTGGAGAATCCCGCAGCTTTCAGTAGAAAGCTGGTTCGGCAGTCAATCGAATGGCTGCACAGTGCCCCGGATCGAGACCTGATCTGTTACGAAGACCCCGCGTACCCGGCTTTACTCAAACAGATAGACAGTCCGCCGCCACTGCTCTTCGTGGCGGGAGACAGGGCTCTGCTGGCGACCTCACAACTTGCTATTGTGGGCAGCCGCCGGGCCAGCGGTAACGGAAAGCTTGTGGCCCGCTGGTTAGCGAAGGAACTTGCCGCTAACGGCTTTGGCATCACCAGCGGGCTGGCCGCCGGAATTGACAGCGAGGCCCATCGTGGCGCCCTGGAGGCCGGGGGAAGAACCCTTGCCATTGTTGGCACCGGAATCGATCGGACCTACCCGCCAGGTAACAAGGCACTGGCGCGGGAAATTTCCCGACCAGGGTGTACTGATCTCTGAGTTTCCCCCGGGCACTCCACCCTGTGCCGGCAATTTTCCGCAACGCAACCGCATCATAGCTGGCCTCAGCCTTGGCGTTATCGTCGTAGAGGCGGCACTGCGAAGCGGTTCGCTGATCACTGCGCGACTGGCAATGGAGACAAATCGTGAAGTTTTTGCAGTGCCAGGCTCGCTGTTCAACGGCAACTCAAAAGGCTGCCACGCCTTGATCCGGGACGGAGCTAAGCTGGTCGACAGTGTAGAGTCGATTCTGGAGGAGCTGAATCCGGGGGAAGAGTGTACAACCACCATTGCCGCGGGTCGGGTCCGGGAGCATTCGGCGGCCGGGTCTTCCCCACGGAACGCGGCGCCGCTGAAACCCTCCGTCAACCAGAAAGCAGAGCCTCTGAAAACGGCCGAGAGAGCCCTCCTGCAGCAACTTGGGCATGATCCCTGTCCGGCGGATTCTTTGGCGGAGCGCTCGGGAAAGTCGATCGAAGAAGTTACCCGTCTGCTGGTGTCTTTGGAGCTCAAGGGCCTTGTAGTGCAGGAAGGAGGGCGGTTTCAGCGCATGGCCCCGGGTCACGGGAATGGAAAATTCGATCCAGATTAAAATTCCCGCCTCGATTGTCCGATAGACTGCCGTACATGCTAAAGTGGCACGCTGGTATGTGGGAGCAAGCGCCCGAAGTCCAGAGCGTTGTCGAACTTGATCAGAGGTTCCGTGGCTCGTGCCGGATTGGAACAGGCAACCAGGGTATGAAGTAAGAGGCTAATACGGTGAAACCGGAAGATATCACGAAGGTAAAAGATTTCCTGCTGGATCTGCAAAATTCAATTTGCGACAGGTTGGAACAGGCAGATGGAGGCACTACTTTTCAGACCGACAAATGGGATCGGGAAACCGGCGGAAGTGGGATCACACGGGTTATCAGCGGGGGCGCGGTTCTGGAAAAAGGAGGCGTCAATTTTTCTCATGTTTTCGGCAGGTCACTGCCGGCTTCGGCGTCCGCGACTCGCCCGGAACTGGCTGGTCGCGCTTTCCAGGCCATGGGGGTTTCCCTTGTCATTCACCCGGTAAACCCTTTCGTGCCCACCTCTCATGCCAATTTCCGTCTGTTTGTGGCGGAGAAAGCGGGGGAGGAACCCGTATGGTGGTTTGGTGGCGGATACGATCTGACCCCCTACTACGGTTTCGATGAGGACTGCGTCCACTGGCACACAGCTGCCAAAAAATCCTGCGATCACTTTGGTGCCGAAATTTATCCGCGCTTCAAAAAGGCCTGTGATGAATACTTTTATCTGAAACACCGTGGCGAGCCCCGGGGCGTAGGCGGCCTGTTCTTTGATGATTTCAATGAACTCGAATTTGAACAAAGCTTCGCCATGGTGAAGAACATCGCATCGTCCTTTACGGATGCCTATGTCCCGATTATCGAGCGGCGTAAGAACACGCCGTTTACGGAGGCGCAGAAACATTTCCAGGAATATCGACGTGGACGGTACGCGGAATTCAACCTGATTTACGACCGCGGTACGGTTTTCGGACTGCAGTCGGGAGTGGGGCGTACGGAATCCATCCTCATGTCGTTACCCCCCGTGGTTCGCTGGGAATACGACTGGCATCCCGAACCTGGCAGTGAGGAAGACCGTCTTTATAAGGAATACCTGATTCATCGGGAATGGGTCTAGCTGGCTGGTGTAATATCAGGGGATCAGCCATTGGTGTTTCAACAGACTTCCAAGGACAGTCATGGTGTTACGTTTTGCCGTTGTCGGCAACCCGGTAAGTCACAGTAAGTCACCACTGATACATTCCCTGTTTGCGCAGCAGGTTGATTTGGCGCTGCAATATACCCGCGAGGAAGTTGCACGGGAGCAGTTCGTCGAGTTTGTGGAAGGGTTTTTTGCGGGAGGCGGCAGCGGACTGAACGTAACCGTGCCCTTCAAGGAGCTGGCTTACGAGCTGGCCGAGGTTCACAGCAAACGGGCAGACCAGGCCCGGGCCGTTAATACCCTGTACCAGGATGAACGGCTGCGGGGTGACAATACCGATGGCATTGGCCTGATCAGAGACTTGCAGGGAAACAATGACATCACCGTGCGGGGCCGGCGATTGCTGGTTATTGGGGCCGGTGGAGCGGTAAGGGGGGCACTCGGGTGCCTGGCGGAGGAGGCTCCGGAGTCAATCACCCTGGTCAACCGTAACCTCGACCGGGCAATCCGGTTGCAACGGGAGTTTTCAACCCTCGTCGATATCAGGGCGTTGTCCTATACCGACAAGCTGGACGGTCCTTTCGATCTCATAATCAACGGAACCTCTACCGGACTCCAGGGGGAGTGCCCGCCGCTGTCGCCCTCAGCCATTGGCCCTTACAGCTGTTGCTACGATATGATGTACGGCAAGAATCCAACACCGTTCATGGTCTGGGCATCTCAACAGGGGGCCGAAAAGGTCCTGGATGGCCTCGGTATGCTGGTAGAACAGGCTGCGGAGTCCTTTTTTATCTGGTTGAAAGTGAGGCCGGAAACCGCCACTGTAATCAAACAGGTTCGGATCAGCCTCGGCTGACGATTGGCTGCAGAAACGAAGTCTTGATGAAAACCATGATCAATCCACTGCTGAACGGAGGGCTTCTTCCCCCCTTCTCAACATTAAAACCTGAACACATAGAGCCGGCCGTGCATCAGGTAATCCAGGAAAATAAAACGGCACTGGAAGTGCTGCTGGCTGACGACAACCGCCCGCCAGACTGGGATAACCTGATCGAAGTGCTGGATAATCTGGAAGACCGGCTTGACAATCTATGGTCCACCGTCAGTCATCTGTTTTCCGTCGACAACAGTAAGGAGCTGCGGGAAATATATGATCGTTGTCTGCCACTGGTCACTGAATATTCCACCAGCCTTTCCCAGAACGAGGCATTGTATCAACGTATCAGTGCGCTTCGTGACCGGGCCGGATCGCTGGGGCTGTCAACAAGCCAGGTAAAGGTACTCGATGACTACCTGCTCGATTTCAAATTGGCTGGCGTGACTCTGGAAGCGGAAGAAAAGCAGCGCTTCAGGGAGCTGGAAAACAAACTGAGCAAACTTTCTATGCAGTTCAGTAATAATCTGCTGGATGCTACCCACGACTGGACCCTTCTGATCACAGATCGGGTGCGCCTTGCCGGCATACCGGAATCTGCCCTGAGCGATGCCGAGAATGCCGCTCACCAGAAAGGACTCGAAGGATTCCTGTTGACGCTGGATTTCCCCAGTTTTCATGCTGTCACTACTTATGCGGATGATGAAGCGCTGCGCAGGGAGGTTTATACCGCCTATGTCACCCGGGCCTCTGATCAAAATGGAGGCGACAGGCGCTGGGATAATGCCCCGTTAATCGATGAGATTCTCAGGCTTCGCGGGGAAAAGGCCGGTCTGCTGGGATTTGTCGACTACACTGAGCTGTCCATGGCGACCAAGATGGCCGAAAGTTCCAGCGATGTCGTGGACTTTCTTGAAAAGCTGGTGGTACGTGGCAGGCCGGTTGCCGAACGAGAGTTCAGACAGCTTGAAGAGTTTTCAGCCACTCTCGGGAAGCGGCACCTCGAAGCCTGGGATATCCCCTACTACAGTGAAAAGCTTCGAACTCACCTCTTTGATATTTCTCAGGAGGCGATGCGGGCCTATTTCCCGGTAGAAAAAGTCAAAGCCGGGCTTTTTCAGATCGCCGGCAGATTATTCGGGATCTCGATTGAACCGAATAAGACCTACGATACCTGGCATCCAAGTGTTGAAGCTTTTGATATCTTCAGGGCGGGGAAACTGATTGCCAGAGTGTTTCTTGATCTTTACACCAGAGACAGCAAGCGCAGCGGTGCCTGGATGGCCGGTTGTCGCACTCGGCGCAAACTTGAAGATGGCAGCCTGCAACTGCCCGCAGCCTACCTGGTCTGCAATTTCAGTGAAGGAAAAGGCGCCAAACCCTCCCTTCTGACTCATCCTGAAGTTACGACACTTTTTCATGAATTTGGTCATGGGCTGCATCATCTTCTCACCACAGAGGAGAGCTTACGGGTTTCTGGGATCAATGGAGTAGCCTGGGACGCGGTTGAACTTCCCAGTCAGCTTCTGGAAAACTGGTGCTGGAACAAAGAGTCTATAAACCTGATTTCCTCTCACTTTGAAACCGGTGAACCACTTCCGGAGGATGAGCTGGATAAGTTGCTGGCAGCTAAAAATTTTCAGGCCGGGATGAAAATGATGCGGCAACTTGAGCTCGGCCTGTTCGACTTTGAATTACACCGGGGGCTGGCCAGACTTGCCCCGGGGTACGTGCGCGACACAATGCAGGAAGTCAGGGCAAAGACAGCAGTGTATTCAGTGCCGGAATTCAATCGCTTCGAGAACAGTTTTTCCCATATATTTGCAGGGGGGTATGCGGCCGGCTATTACAGTTATTACTGGGCCGAAGTCCTGTCAGCCGATGTTTTCTCGCGATTCGATGCGGCCGGTGTGCTGGACGAAGCAACCGGGCGTCGCTTTCTCGACAAGATTCTCTGTCGCGGTGGGGCGGACAAAGCATTGCAGCTTTTCAAGGATTTCATGGGGCGGGAGCCAAGTATCGAAGCGCTGTTAGCCCAAAAGGGTATTCCCGCAGGCTGAAAGTGGATCTATTCAGACAGGACCGTGCAGGTGCCACTGCATGGTGATTGTCGCTGGCGGGGAACTCCCCCGCATCTCGGTTGTTTTCCAAGCGGAATCAAAAAAGCCAGCTTAAGTCAGCTGGCTTTTTCCGTGTTCTGGTTTTCCCGGAAGAATCAGTGTTCTTCTTCCTCGTGGCCGCCACCGTGCACATCTTCCACTGAAAGCGGCATGGCGTTAGGATCCTGGCCCCGATACTGGACCCGCGTACCCCAGGTGTATTGGCTTTCCGCGCCCAGGAATCCGATCAGCAGCAGCAGCACGAGCGGCGGGCCGAGGATAGTAAACACCAGAGCCATTCTCTCCCAGAAAGCGTGCATGAAGATGGCAACGATAAAGCCGGCCTTCAACGCCATGAAAAGTAGAATAAGCGCCCACCGGAGAATGCCGTCCGGCAAAAAGTCAGTGGCGTATGAGAAGCCACTGAGCACGAAAAGGAGAACCCAGACCTTGTAATAAATTCCCAGAGGATGTTGTTGACCTGCTTCCGCTGACATTACTGTCTCTCCTTACCAAAGATAGAAAAATGCAAAAATGAATACCCAGACGAGGTCGACGAAGTGCCAGTAGAGGCCGGCGATTTCGACAATCTCGTAACCTTTCTTTTCGTAATGGCCCCGATACACCTTGGAAGCAACGATCAGCAGGTAGATAACACCCCCCGTTACGTGTAGACCGTGAAACCCGGTGATCATGAAAAATACCGATCCGAACTGGGGAGCTCCGAAGGGATTGCTCCAGGGCCGGATGCCTTCCTCCACGATCAGCTTGGTCCACTCGAACGCCTGCATACCGACAAATGAGGCACCGAATGCGGCAGTGGCCAGCATCAACAGTGCGGTTTTCTGTCGATCGCCCCGGTAGCCGTAGTTGACGGCCAGCGCCATGGTGCCGCTGCTGGTGATCAGTATAAACGTCATGATGGCGATGAGGATCAGCGGAATAGGATCGCCACCGAACGACAGGGCGAAGATCTCGCTGGGATAAGGCCAGGGCTCGGTGGCGGTCCATCGACATTCATGTAGCTGGTCCAGGAAGCAGGTAAAGATGAATGTGTCACTTACCAGGAAGATCCACATCATCGCCTTGCCCCAGGGCACATGATAGGTTTGTTTGTCGGCAGACCAGTCGTCTACCAGCCCGTCCATCCCTGACTTGGGCGTCAGGGCGTCTGTTGCTGCGGTGTCAGTCATGCATTTATCCCTACAAATTGCCTAATGTTTGTATTAATTGATCAATTTATTCCGTTCAGGTGTTGGCCAGAATTCCGAACAGCACCAGCCAAACCAGTAACAGGGCATGCCAGTAGATGGTGCACAGTTCCACGCTGAGTTTGATGTCCCCCGGTTCGGCATCCCCCGACAACAGCTTGATGGAAGACTTGCTCCACACCCACAGGCCACCCAACAGGTGCAGTCCGTGCAGGCCTGTCAACAGGTAAAAGAAGGAATCCGCCGGATTGGAGGTCATGGTTATTCCTTCGGACCGCAGCCGATTCCAGACCAGCAACTGGCCGATGATGAAGGCGATGGCGAATGCTCCGCCTCCCAGCAGTCCGGTTTTCAGATTGCGGGTCTGCCCACTTGCCAGCAGGGTGCGGGTCCATTGGAACAGGATGCTGCTGATTACCAGCAAACCGGTGTTAATCCATAACTGTGCGGGCTCTGTCCTAGCCGCCCAGTCGGGCAGCTCCATGCGAATAAAGTAGCTGACGGTGAACAGAGAGAAGATCACCGCCACCACCACCAGAAAGAAGCTCAGAGCCACCTTTTCCGACGGAACCGCGAAGGCACCCTCCGGCCGCAGGGGGCCGATGATGCCTTTCCGCTCCCACGGCTTGCTGGTTACCTGTTTAAAAAAGCTCATAGTTCCGCCTTGGACTGATCGTGGTCCGGGTCGAAATGCTGCTCGTCAACCGTTGGCTCTTCCGCTTCCGGAGTGCTCTGTGGAATAAAATCCTGGTGAGCGCCAGGCACGCTGTAGTCGTACGCCCAGCGATAGACCGAAGGCAGCTTCGCTCCCCAGTTGCCGTGTACCGGCGGAACGTCCGGAGTCTGCCATTCCAGAGATGCCGAACCCCAGGGATTGTGCCCTGCTTTCTTGCCACTCTTCAGGCTCCAGAAGATGTTGATGAGGAACAGGAGCTGAGCGGCGCCGACGATCAGCGCGGCAATAGTGATGTTGGCGTTCAGGTCCTGAGCAGACTCTGGAATGAAATCGGTGCTGCCCAGTGCGTAGTAGCGCCGCGGTACACCCAGGAAACCCAGGTAATGCATTGGCAGATAGATGGCGTAGGCTCCAAGGAATGTCACCCAGAAGTGCCACTTGGCCATGGTTTCGTTGTACATCCTGCCAGACATCAGCGGGAACCAGTGATAGACCGCGCCGCAAAGAATACCAGTACCGGGGATACGCCCATCACCATGTGGAAGTGGGCAATCACGAAGTAGGTGTCCGAAAGTGGCAGGTCGATTACCACATTACCCAGGAACAGGCCGGTCAGCCCTCCATGGATGAAAGTGAAGATGAAGCCGATGGCGAAGAACATCGGAACATTCATGCGGATGTCGCCTTCCCACAGGGTAAGAACCCAGTTGTAGACTTTCAGTGCCGTCGGTACCGCGATAATCAGCGTGGTGGTGGCGAAAAAGAAACCGAAGTACGGGTTCATGCCGCTCACGTACATGTGGTGAGCCCAGACGACAAAGCTCAAGCCGCCAATGGCTATGATTGCCCATACCATCATGCGATAACCGAAGATGTTCTTGCGGGCATGGGTGCTGATGATGTCGGATACCAGCCCAAACACCGGCAGCGCCACGATGTAAACTTCAGGATGGCCGAAGAACCAGAACAGGTGCTGGAACAGGATCGGGCTGCCGCCGGCAGTATCCGGGGGCTGGCCGGCATCGATGATGGCCGGCATGAAGAAACTGGTTCCCAGCAGGATATCGAAGCCCATCATGATGGCAGCCACGAACAGTGCCGGGAAAGCGAACAGACCCAGAACGGTGGCGGTGAAGATACCCCAGACGCTGAGTGGCAGGCGCATCATAGTAAGGCCGCGACAACGAGCCTGCAGAACCGTGGTGACGTAGTTGAGGCCGCCCATGGTGAATGCCACGATAAACACTGCCAGGGATGCCAGCATCAGAATTATGCCCCAGTCATGGCCAGGGGTACCAAGCATGCTGGTTTGCGGAGGGTACAGTGTCCAGCCGGCACCGGTCGGCCCCCCGGGAGCAAAAAAGCTGGCCATCAGGATGATTACCGACACCAGGTATACCCAGTAACTGAGCATGTTGAGGAATGGGAAAACCATGTCCCTCGCGCCGACCATCAGGGGAATCAGGTAATTGCCGAATCCTCCGAGAAACAATGCGGTCAACAGGTAAACCACCATGATCATGCCGTGCATGGTAACCGCCTGGTAATAGGAGCTGGGATCAATCAGGGAAAAAGTTTCCGGAAAGCCCAGCTGCATGCGCATCAACAGTGACAACACCAGTGCCACCACGCCAACCGCGATCGCAGTGCTGCCATATTGAATGGCGATCACCTTGTGATCCTGGCTGAACACATACTTGGTTACCCAACTATGCGGATGGTGGAGCTCTTGCTCCTGGTCGGCTAAAGGTACGTAAGCCATTAAAACCTCCTAAAGTACATAAAAACTTACAGCGACCGTCGCGGCAGCGGGCCTTTTACTGATGCGCTGTCCTGTAACTGCTGGCAATTCTTGCTTCACATTCAAATTCGGTTATTACCGCAGCGAATTGAGGTAGGCCGCGACGTCTTCCACTTCGTTCTGATTGGCCATCGAGGTTGCCATCCAGACCATCTGTTCACCGTACAGGTCGTTCGGATGCATGCCGCGAACCCTGTTCCTGAAGTTGTTGATCTGGTTGACAAAGTACCAGTCGCTCATACCAGCCAGGGCCGGTGCGTCGGTGTACCAGGTGCCTTCGGCGTTTTCCAGGTGACAGGCCTTGCAGTTGCGGTCATAGATTCGTGCTCCGTTGGCTATATTGGCATCAGTGATGGTGCCGGCAGCCGGACTGACGGGCAGGCTGGCGATATAGGCGGAGAGGTTGCGAATGGTGCTGTCGTCCAGCCCCATGGCCATGGGTGCCATCATGGCACCGATGGAGTCACCCTGACCGCCACGGACACCGCTCTTGAAGTAGTTCAGCTGACGTTCCAGGTACCAGTCCTGCAATCCTGCCAGTCGAGGCGCGTTCAGGGCCTGATTGCCTTCGCCATTCTGGCCATGGCAGGTGGCACAGGCTGCGTAGGCCTGCTGTCCGGCAGCGATGCTGGGTGCTGACACGGCCTGGGTTTCCGCGAAAGTCGGCTGCTGGGCAAGCCAGGCGTCGAAGTTGCTCTGTTCTTCAACAACCACATTGCCGCGCATCATGAAATGGGCGATGCCGCACATTTCTTCGCACATGATGTCGTAGGTACCGGTTTCAGTAGTGTGAAACCAGAGGTAGGAAACCAGCCCGGGAACCATGTCCATCTTGACCCGGAACTGGGGAACGGTGAAATTGTGCAGTACATCCTTCGAACGCAACAGGCCACGGATGTCGGAATCAACCGGCAAATGGGCTACGTTGCCGTCGATGACCACGTCGTCCTGGCCGTTGGGGTCTTCGGGATTGACACCCCAGGGGTTGGACTCATTGATATATCTCGTGTCGGCGGTACCAAGAACACCGTCCGCCCCGGGATAGCGGAATTGCCATTGCCATTGGCTGCCAAGAATTTCAAAATCGTAGGCGTCTTCAGGCGGAGAGACAAAGGCGGCCCAGACAAACAGGCCCGGCGCCAGCATCAGCACCACACCGACAGCGGTTACTACGGACAGGCTGACCTCAAGCTTGGAATTTTCCGGCTCGTAGACAGCCTTGTGGCCAGGAGCCTGGCGGAACTTCCAGACACAATAGGCCAGGAACAGGTTAACGGCGATGAAGACAAAGCCGGTAACCCAGAAGGTCACCGTAATCACGCCATCCACCGAGCCCCAGTCGGCCGCGATATCGGTGAAGTACCAGGGGCTCGCAAAATGGAAAATAATGGAGCCCACAACCAAAACAACAATAACAACTGCTAGAGCCATAATCGACTAGTCCTTAACTATCCATCAGTAAAACAAGCGCTTACCGGCGACCTTAATGATGCGGGCGACAGTGGAAACTTGTGTTTATCTTCGTCTTTCCTGTTTCGCTACGATAAACCGGCGCAGGGATACGCAGTTTTCGGCCACGAAGAGCGTGATGAATGAATTGCCTGAT
This sequence comes from uncultured Gammaproteobacteria bacterium, assembly GCA_942492445.1. Classification (GTDB taxonomy): domain Bacteria; phylum Pseudomonadota; class Gammaproteobacteria; order Pseudomonadales; family Pseudohongiellaceae; genus NORP240. The sequence goes on along the minus strand of CALOEW010000090.1, from coordinate 45,212 downwards.
GAGTTACGGACAATCCCGGAAGAGTTGTGCAGCGTTCGCGAGGGAGGTCAGGAATTGTTTCACCAGTCTCGCGAAAGATGCCGTTTTCCCGGCTGTTTTTTTAATTTTTCTCAATTACCGATAACTGGGCGGGCCTTACCCGGGGGTAAAAAAACGCCTCTGAAAGCTCACTCAACACACCATGTAAATCCGCAGCAATGCTATAGATTTTTCATTTCCATCGCAAGTAAAACCGCACCATAAAATGGCAATATGTTGCGATAAATCAACGGGTTTTAGAGAGCCCCGGGTCGCCTTGCCGCGGCAGGGCATTGACCGGGTCCGGAGAATCGACGCAAAATGCGCGGGTAGCCTTATTCCATTCCGACAGAGGGTGACCGCCGCTTTCGAAAAACCGGCCTTGAGATCAGCAACGAAACGTGGTTGAATTCCCGCCGCCTGGTTGCAGACACCGGGGCGTCGATCCCCCTGGAAAGCCACGCAGCCTCGACGACAGTAAATTTCCCCGGCCTTTCAAGGCCTTTCCGAACGAGAGAAACAGTGACTGAGATAACCAGCCAACAGACCGCCTCCTGGCGTGACTACTATGAGATGTGCAAACCCCGGGTAGTCATGCTGATGATTCTTACCTCGGTGGTCGGAATGCTCCTGGCAGTCCCCGGTATGGTTCCGCTGGACGTGCTCATCCTTGGCAACCTGGGAATTGCCCTGGTGGCCGGGTCCGGCGCAGCAGTCAACCACCTTATTGACCGCAAGGTGGATTCCCTCATGAAGCGGACTCACAACCGTCCTCTCCCACAGGGGCGGGTTGAACCCCTGCATGCCACTCTGTTCGCAACCGTGATCGGGGTGATTGGAATGGTGATCCTGTTGTTCGGGGTAAATCCATTGTGCGCCTGGCTGACGCTGGCGTCTTTTGTGGGCTATGCATTTATCTACACCGGCTACCTGAAGCGGGCGACACCGCAGAACATTGTTATCGGCGGGCTTTCCGGGGCCATGCCGCCGCTGCTGGGGTGGTCTGCGGTCAGCGGCACCATTGAACCTGACGCACTGATCCTGGTGCTGATCATTTTTGCCTGGACTCCACCCCATTTCTGGGCCCTGGCGATCCATCGAAAGGACGAATACGCGAAGACCGGCATTCCCATGTTGCCGGTCACTCATGGGGAATTCGTTACCAAGGTACATATTGTCATCTACACGGCAATTCTGGTTGTTGTCAGTGTCTTTCCCTTCCTGTCAGGAATGAGTGGGCTGTTATATCTGTCCGCGGCGTTGATACTGGGTGCCATTTTTCTGGCCTGGGCGCTGGCTCTTATGTTCAGGCCCGGGCCGAAAACCGCGATGGAGACTTTCAAGTACTCCATTGTCTACCTGGCGATCCTCTTTGTCGCTTTACTCACCGATCACTACCTGTTCTGATCTGCCACAGGCACCCTGACCCCCATGGTGACGCACAGAAGACGGCTGCTCCTGCTGGCTTTTGCAGTCTTTGACCTGCTGTTGCTGGCCTTGTTGGCAGGGTTGTTCCTGGCCGGGTCGGAGTTCAGTGGCGACGACGCATTTATCGAACCAGGTATCGCCCGCTTCGAGGATCCCGTGCTGCTGCAGGATTTTCTGCTTACAGATCAGCAGGGCAGAGTGTTTTCCCGGGACGATTTGAAGGGCAAGTGGCAATTCGTTTTTTTCGGGTTCACCTCGTGCCCGGATATCTGCCCTTACGCCATGCAGGCCCTGGAAACGTTCTATCGTGGTCTGGAGTCCGACAGGCTCCGGAGCGAAACCGGTGTCATCATGGTCAGTGTTGATCCTCTGCATGACTCGCCTGAAGTCATGGCCGATTTTGTGGGGGCGTTGCACCCTGATTTCGTCGGGCTGACGGGCGAGTATCCGCAAATAGCCGCCTTGGCCAAGCAGTTGTTTTTCGCCTTCTCCAGACCAGTTGAACAGGCTGGAGGGACTGGCGGCAACTACACGGTGCAGCATAGTGACCACATCGGAGTGGTCGATCCTGGCCGGTCGCTATCTCGGTATAGTCCACGGTCCACACACAGGCGAAAGGCTTGCTCAGGCCTATGGGTTATTCAGAGACTGACAGACTCGTGGGGTCAGGTATGATTTTTAAAGCCCAATGGCAGCAGGTACAGCAACAGGAAAATTGACGCTGCTGTCACGACTATCGACGGCCCCACCGGCGTATCAGCAGCAAATGCTGCGAGTAGTCCACCGATTACCGACAGGCATCCGAAAAGGCTGGCAAGAAGCGCCATCCGCTCTGGACTGTCTGCCAGTTGTCGGGCAGCGGCAGGGGGAATTATCAGAAGCGAGGTGATTAGCAACACGCCCACTATTTTCAAGGCGGCCGCTGTAGTGACCGCCATGAGCAATACCAGCAAATAACGGAGTACCTCCACCTTTACACCTTCAATACTGGCGAGCTCTTCATGGACCGTAAAGGAAAGAAACTGATTCCAGAATATTATCAGGATGCCAAGGACTACCGCGCTGACAGTTACGATAAGCAACAGATCTGGAACGCTTATAGTAAGCAGCTCACCAAACAAATACGCTTCCAGACTGACCTGAGTGGACCCGGTAAGCGCCAGAAGCACCACACCGATAGCAAGAGTGCTGTGCGCCAGGATTCCAAGCAATGTGTCAATGGCAATGGACACCTGTCGATTCATTGATACCAGGATGATGCCGCTGAACACACAGACGATCATAATGCTCAGTTGCAGACTGAACTCAAGAATCAAGCCCAGTGCAATTCCGAGAAGCGCCGAGTGTGCCAGTGTATCACCAAAATAAGACATGCGGCGCCACACGACAAAGGATCCAAGCGGCCCCGCCACTATCGCCAGGCTTAGTCCTGCCACCAGTGCAAATAGAATAAAGTCAGCCATCGCTGTCTCCCGCTTCTTCAATCACGTCGCCGTGAATGTCGTGGCTGTGATTGTGGTTGTGGGTGTAAACGGCGATGTTGTCGACACCGACTTTTCCGAAAAGAGCCAGGTAGGCAGGGTCATTACTGACCTGCTCAGGCTTCCCATGGCAGCAGACGTGCTGGTTGAGGCATACCACTTCGTCGGTGGCCGACATCACCAGGTGGAGATCATGGGAGATCATGAGAATACCGCAGTAGTTCTGTTCCGCAATACTGTCGATCAACTGATACAGCTCCGCCTGGCCCATGACATCGACACCCTGGGCCGGCTCGTCGAGTATCAGCAGTGCCGGCTTTCTCAGCAGGGCCCGCCCCAGCAGCACCCGTTGCAATTCCCCTCCGGAAATATTCCGCAATTGCTGGTCAGCCAGGTGTTCCACGTTCAGTCTGTCCAGCTGTTCCCGAATGGACTCGGGATCCTTTATCCCCGTAAGTTGCAGAAAGCGCATCACCGAGATGGGTAAGGTAGGTTCTATCTGCAGTCGCTGGGGCATATAGCCAATCGTAAGATTCGGCTGCTTCCAGACTTTACCGGTATCCGGAGTCAACATACCCAGAATTACTCTGACCAGAGTCGTTTTGCCGGCCCCATTGGGGCCTATCAGCGTAACGATCCTGCCCCGCTCGATGGAAAGATTGATACCATGCAGAACCTGGCGACCGGCCAGGGTTACCGAGATATCACTGGCCTGGACCAGAGTTTGCTGTAATCCGGGGCTGAGAGATTCCTGCATGATGGCGCTACTGCACTTCGCTGCGATTGACCGTTTATTCTGATGGTGTCGAATGAGTTGCCCTGAAGGTCGACACAGTGTGGCCGGACCTTAAGGGGTATTCACCCTTCAGGCCAGCTCGGAAAAGCGTCGAGATCGGCATCGTCAGCATCCGGGGCTACAATGGTATATCATGGAATTCATTCCGCACACTGAACTCGACTGACGCATTATGCCATACCGCCTGTTCCTGCTGTTGACTGTTCTGCTGATGCCCGCAATCACCTTCGCTCAGCTGAACGTGGTCGTTTCCATTACACCATTGCGTCTGATCGCCGAAAGTATTGTCGGTAATCATGGCAACGTCCGGGTACTGGTGCCGGTTTCGGGTTCTCCCCATCATTACACAATGACCCCGTCAGACCGGCTGGCCCTGGATTCGGCGGACCTTATCCTTTACGTGGGTGAGCCCCTTGAGACCGAGCTGCATGGGGTGATGAGCAAACTGGCCGGAGAACGGCGGGTCCTGGAGTTTATCAACCTGCCGGGGCTCAACCGGCGCCGGCTTGATGACAGCGGCAATATTGATCCGCATATCTGGCTCGACAGCGGCAACGGCCTGCTGATGGCCGCGGCACTGCGGGATGCTGTGACGGAGTTGGACGCCGACCGGGCATCGCTTTGGCAGGAAAACTATGCTGCCCTGGAACAGCGTCTGCTGGATGAAGAACTTCAATGGAGGAGGCGTCTGCAGGCTGCGCCCCAGGCATCCTACGCGGTCTATCATGACGCCATAGGTTACGTTGAAGACCGCTTCGGTCGCAGCCCCAGAATCGTGTTGCTGGACAATCCGGAGATCCAACCCGGAATCCGGCGGATAATGAAGCTGAGACAGGCGATCGCCGACGAGCAGCCGGTCTGCCTGTTCACTGACGTCACTTCCCGCCAGAGCACGGTTGACACGTTGTTCGCGGGTACTCCCGTACACCAGGTCCAGCTGGACCTGCTCGGAGAAAGACTGGGTACAGGAGAGGGCTACCCCGAACTGTTGCACAGGCTGGTTGACGACTTCATCCGTTGCCTGAGCAGAGATCAGAATTAATGTCTGCGGGAAAAAGCCAGCCGCTGGTACTCGTGGATGGTTCCTCCTATCTGTTTCGTGCATTTCATGCCCTGCCTCCGCTGGTGTCGTCCCGCGGCCACCCCACCGGTGCCGTCAAGGGTGTAATCAGCATGATCCGCAGCCTGATCAGGAGTTACCCTGAAAGCCGCATCGGAATCATTTTTGACGCCAAGGGCAAGACTTTCAGGAACGACTTATACGCCGAATACAAGGCCCATCGACCTCCCATGCCCGATGAACTTCGGGTTCAGATTCAACCTATACATGACATCGTCAGGGCCATGGGCCTCCCTCTGGTTATCGTGGAGGGTGTCGAAGCGGATGATGTAATCGGTACCCTCGCCAGTCAGGCCCATCGGCAGGGTGCAGCAACCCTGATTTCAACCGGCGACAAGGATCTCGCGCAGCTGGTTTCGCCCCACGTTACCCTGATGAACACCATGACCAGTGAAGTCCTTGATGAACCTGGGGTCAGAAACAAGTTTGGTGTCAGTCCCGGGCAGTTTATCGACTACCTGGCCCTGGTCGGCGACAAGTCGGACAATATTCCCGGTGTTCCGGGAGTTGGGCCCAAGACCGCGGTGAAATGGCTTGAGCAGTATGGAGACATGGAAGGCATCATCGCCAATTCCGAACAGATCAAGGGGAAAATTGGTGAGCGACTGAGGGAGAATATCGACCAGTTGCGACTCTCCTACCAGCTGGCGACTATCAAGACGGACGTTGAGCTCGATGTCACCCTGGAAAACCTGGTTCGCAATGAGGAAGACGGCAGGGAACTGCATCGCCTGTTCAGCGAACTGGAGTTCAAGACCTGGATTGCAGAACTCGAAAACCAGGGAATTGAAGGAGACCCCGATCAGGAAACCCAGGTCACTTCGGCTGGCAGTCTGGACGTCGAAAAACTCAAAGTACCGGACAACATCGAATACACCACAATCCTTGCCGAAGCTGAACTGGAAGCACTGCTCGAGGAGCTGGAGCAGTGTGAACGATTTGCCTTATCAATCGAGCATGACGGCAGCCATTTCCTTCACGCCAGGATTATCGGTATCGCTTTCAGCCACAGAATCGGAAAAGCCTGCTATATACCCATCGGCCATGACAATGAAGAGAGCGGGTTGCAGCTGGAAGCGGCGGTGACTATGGACAGGCTGAAACCCATCCTTGAAAACCGGCTGAAAACCAAGGTCGGCTTTGATCTGAAGCACAACGCTCATGTGCTGGCCAATTACGGCATAAAGCTGGTTCCCGTCAAAAGCGACGTGCTGCTTGCATCCTATGTATTGAATTCTGTTGCCATCAAGCACCAGCTTCCTGAGATGGTTAAATATTACCTGGACCAGAACCCGACCGACCTGAACGTGATGCTGGGCAAAGGCCGCGGAAAACTCAGTTTCCCGCAACTGACCTTTGAAAAGGCAACCCGGTATGCGGCGGAAAATGCGGATATGATCCTGCGCCTGGCGACGCTGCTTGAACACGAACTGGAAACGACGGGCCAGCTGGCCGGGCTCTATCGGTATTACGAACTGCCTCTGGTGTCGGTGCTGCAGAAAATGGAACGTGCGGGTGTCAGGGTCGATGCTGAGGTGCTGAGACAGCAGAGTGACGAGCTGGGAATCAGACTGCAGGAGCTGGAACTCCAGGTCTATGATCTTGCTGGCGAAGAGTTCAATCTCGGCTCCCCAAGGCAACTGCAACAGGTTTTTTACGAAAAGCTCGAGCTTCCGGTACTCAGGAAAACCAAGACGGGTCAACCGTCCACCGCAGAACCGGTTCTGCAGGAGCTGGCTGTGGATTATGAATTACCAAGGCTGATTCTGGAGCATCGCAGTCTCAGCAAACTTAAATCCACCTACACGGACAAATTGCCGCAGCAGATTCAGCCCGGCACCGGTCGCATTCATTCGACTTACCAGCAGGCCGTAGCCGCCACCGGGCGCCTGTCCTCCACTGAACCTAACCTGCAGAACATACCGATACGCACAGCGGAAGGCCGGCGAATCCGCAAAGCGTTTGTGAGTGCTTCGGGTTACAGACTGCTTGCAGCCGACTACTCGCAGGTGGAGTTGCGCATCATGGCGCATCTTTCGCGGGACACGGGCCTGTTAAAAGCCTTCGAAAACTCACAGGACGTTCACAGGTCAACGGCTGCTGAGGTATTCGAAATACCCCTCGAGGAGGTTTCAACAGAGCAGCGGCGCCGTGCCAAGGCAATCAATTTCGGGTTGATTTACGGAATGTCAGCATTCGGACTGGCCAATCAGCTGGGAATCGGTCGGCAGGAAGCCCAGCAGTACGTGGATCGGTATTTTGAGCGCTACCCCGGAGTGCGAAACTACATGGAACAGACTCAGGCACTGGCCGATGAGAACGGCTACGTGGAGACTCTTTTCGGTCGCCGGCTTTATCTGCCGGACATTCGGGCCGGGAACGCCGTTCTGCGGCGGGCCGCCCAGCGCACAGCAATCAATGCACCGATGCAGGGAACCGCCGCCGACATTATCAAGCATGCCATGATCGATATCGACCATTGGCTTGAGGTTGCCGGCCTCGATGCCCGTATGTTGCTGCAGGTGCACGATGAGTTGATTTTCGAAGTGGCGCAGCAGGACGTGGAGCTGCTGGCAGAAGGGGTCAGATTTCGCATGATTACTGCGGCCTCGCTGGATGTGCCGTTGATAGTCGACGTGGGAACTGGTAACAATTGGGACGAAGCCCATTAGGGCTTTGCGTATCACGAGGAGAGTATCTATGAAATTCACAACATTGCTTGCTGTTACGGTGCTGACCCTGGCCGCGTGCCAGGAAGAGGGGACCGGTGAACAGATCGGGGCGGAAGTGGACAGCCTCGCCGGAGACTTGCAGAACCGCGCCAGAGACGTCGCCGACTCTATCGGCGATGCGGCAAGAGACGCCAGGGATGTGGTTGAGGATACAGCGACGAATGCGGGTAATGCGATCGAGGACCTTTGTGAAGATGCCACTGATCGCGACTGCTGACCCGGGTTCTGCAGGGCTTCAGTCGCTGCTTTCACCGCCAGCGTCATGTGACGGCTGAAGCCAGTTTCTGAGCTGCCTGCCCAGAATTTTAATAGTGTCGACCTGATTGACGGAAAACAACTGCATTGACACGCTGGGAAACTCTCGTAATTCCCTGCTGACTGCCAGCAGGGTGTTTCGGGCCGCCCCCCGCTTTAACTTGTCAGCCTTGGTCAACAGCAGATGCAGAGGCAGCTCCGCCTCATTTGCCCACTGGATCATCATCCGGTCGTATTCCTTCAGGGGGTGTCGTATGTCGCTCAACAACACCAGGCCGGCCAGGGATTCCCTGTTGCGCAGATAGCTCTCCAGTTCCCGTTGCCAGTTGTCTTTCACCGCCAGTGGCACCTTGGCGAAACCGTAGCCGGGGAGATCCACCAGGTAGCGGCCCGGTTCCACCAGGAAGAAGTTGATAAGCTGAGTACGACCCGGGGTCTTGCTGGTCCGGGCAAGACCCGGCTGACCGGTCAGAGCGTTGATGGCGCTGGATTTTCCCGCGTTGGAGCGCCCTGCAAAGGCGACCTCGATCTCACTGTCTTGTGGACAGGCATCCAGCCGGGCGGCGCTGATGGCAAACTGAGTGTCCTGAAAGTCCATGTAAAAAGTCTCTGGCTTCTGTCCCACGGGATGGCGCCGCGCAGTGTAGCAAAATTGACCCGAAGGGTCTTCACAGTCTCCTTGCCCTGGCTCCCGGGATCCTCCGCCTTGTTGATTAATAAGAGGTTTCCAGGGAACAGCTTAGTAAGTCCCACATCGCCCCGGCCTGTAGAACGTCTCAGCGTCGTTGCCAAGCCTGGTAAGGGAGTGACCAGGATCCGGGCTGATAGAGTCGGCGGAGATTTTACGTTATAATCCGCGACCGCGTTTTGTCACATGGCCGTCTGTACCAGACTCGTTTCACTATTGGAGCTTTTTGAATCCTGGAATTGTCAATGAAGAAATCAGTTACTCTACTATCCTGGTTGTTCTCACTGGCGGCGTTGTCCGTCGTACAAGTCGCCGGCGCCCAGGGCGATGCCGCGGCCGGTGCCACCAAAGTGGCAATCTGCGCGACCTGCCATGGCAATGGCGGAAACAGCCAGATTCCCATGAACCCCAGCCTGGCGGGTCAGAACGCCAATTACCTGGTCAAGCAGCTGCAGGAATATCAGTCCGGTGCACGACAGAATCCCACCATGTCGGCAATGGTCGGGGGGCTTTCAGAGCAGGACATAGAGGACATCGCCGCCTATTACTCCAGCCAGGCGCGTCAGATTACCGGTGCGCAGAACGACCAGGAGTCACTGGCTCTTGGTGAAGCGTTGTACCGCGCGGGAAATGGCGAAATCGGCGCTGCCGCCTGCACTGCCTGCCATTCACCTACCGGCAGGGGCAATGCGCCAGCCGGGTTTCCGGCCCTTGGAGGGCAACACAGCGAGTACACACTCACTCAGCTGCGAGCATTTCGTGCCGGTGATCGTGACAACGACCTCAATGGCATGATGCGTACAGTTGTGGAAAGGCTCACGGACGCAGAACTGGAAGCCCTGGCAAACTACGTGGCCGGATTACACTGATTTCCTGACAGCGGATTCACCCGGGCGCCCGACTCGGCACCGGCCCTGCGGAGCGCAGTTGCGCCCATGCAGAGGTTGCTTAAGGATGGGTTCAGCTGCAATTCGGCATGCTGCCCCGGTATTGGGGATGAGTGGCAGTCGACAGCAACCGGGTGATCTGGCACGCTGGCGGGCCCTGTGATACTGTCCTAAGATTATTTCAGGAATCCCGGGCATTCTGGCACTGATCGTCAGGGCGCCCCAATGAGAGTGAATCAATATCAGCCAACTCAGTGAAGAACGGAGTACCCCAATGACCAATCGAATCAGGCAGTTTGTTGCGATTCTTTTCCTTATGCCCCTGGCGTTTTCCGCTTACGCGCAGCCGGAACGCTACCTGGCGGGCACTCATTATGTAGAGCTAGGTAACCCGGTAAGAACTCAGGACCCTTCCAGGGTGGAGGTTGTCGAAGCATTCTGGTACGGATGCAGCCACTGCTTTCGTTTTGAACCCCTGCTTCAGAACTGGGTGTCCAATCTCCCCGACGATGTGAATTTCGTCCTGTTTCCCGCACAGTGGAACCAATTGATGAAGATCCATTCGCAGATTTTTTATGTGTCCGAGGCACTGCTGGCAGCGGGCAAGATTGACAGTGACAAGTTCGACGAGTTGCATGAAGCGGCGTTTAACGCCATCAATGTGGAGGGCAATCGGCTCCAGAACGAACGTCAGATCGGGGCGTTTTTCACCGGGCACGGCGTCAGCGAGGAGGATTTCACCTCCACGTACAATTCGTTTGCTGTAAGGACCAAGGTAAACCAGGGCGACCGTCGCATGCAGGATTACCAGATTCGCAGCACGCCCAACATGATCGTCAACGGCAAGTACCTGATTTCCACAGGGCAGGCCGTTACCACCCAGCAGGAGATGCTCAACGTAGTGGATTTCCTGGTCAACAAGGAGAAGCAGGCCATGACGTCCTCGTCCGGCGACTGATCAGCCAGGCTCGCAGTTTATAACCGCACAGGCCAGCTTCGTGTTAACGAAGCTGGCTTTTTTGTGAGTCAGGTTCCATCGCGGAAAAACTTCCCGGGTAAATCCGCAGTCTTACACTTTTCTTTGTTTGATGGTTCGAACTATTTTGCCGATATAACAGTCTTAAGGGAGATCTGACCGTTATTCGGGAGTGGGCTCTGCATCGACTCTGCCCGCGGCTTCCCGGTATAAGAGCGGCATTGAAAACGAGATCATAAAATTCAGACCGGGATGGTCGGTTTCCTTCACAGCCGGGGCACGGTTGAAAGCCTGGCTTGCCCCTGACCCGGATATCCGGCTGGAATCTACCCGGCCAATCAATCTGCTAAACAACTTGACTATGGCAGCTGAAGCAATCGAACTAAATCGCTGGCAGGATACTGTCAGACACATCCTGTCTCGAAACTGGATGCAGGTCTTTACCGGTAACTCGCAACGAGAGCTGCTGAAGCAGGTAAGTGCCATCGTACTGCTTTTTGACGATCAGGTCATCGATCTGGTTTCCGGTCGCCAATCCCGATTTAACGATCCCACTGATTATCAAAGCGAAAGGCTTGCCGGGGCAGTGAGTGAGTTGCTGGAAATCGGTGCTGAAGACACAACGGTCCTGCTGCTATTACCCCCACATGAATTTGCCGCGACCCGGGTTGAAATGCCCGGTATGAACAGAGAAGCCCTGGTCTCTGCCCTGAAATTGCAATCGGACACGCTGTTGCCAAGCTGTACGGAAGCCCTGGCCGTAGCTGCCGTTCCTCACGGAAACGATGAGGCACATCCTGATGTGGCGCTGTGGATTCCGGAACGTCGCCTGGATGAACTTTACCAGGCGTTTGAACAGGAAGGCCTGTTTCTTGGTGGCGTATTGCCTCGTTGCCTGGCGCTGATGGATGTTACCGGCGATCAGGACATTCTCGATGAGGACGACCGCCACCTGACGCGGGTTCTGGTCAGGGGAGGCGTGGTCATTCAATGGCTGCACATAAACAAGAAAGACCTGGAACAGGAAATTTTCGAGCGACAGTGGCGTCAGGAACTGTCGCAAACAGGCGACGGTCCCCGACTCGCGGTTAACCGGGAAAATGTGGGTGATGCCTACGGGCGCGCCAATACTGACAAACTGCCGGTAGGCGACTATTGTTTCTTTCCACAGGGCGCTCTGCGGGCCAAAAGGCAACTGGAAAAAGGCAAGCGGGTCATTGTCGGTATGGCAGCCGCGGCGACAGTCGTATTTCTCGGTTCGGTGCCGTTTCTGTTTCAGACTATTGAAAGTTTTCGGTTGCGGGCCATCCTTGAGGAACAGAGAGAGCTGAGCGCCGATGCCCGGGAAGACCGGCAGATAGTGCAGAATTTTCAACAGCAATGGGGTGTGATCTCGGATTTTCCGCGGCAGGATGTTGTGCAGACTCTGTTCACTCTCCAGAGTGTTCTCAGCCCTGAACAGCTCACCTCTCTGGAACTGAGTGAAGGCCTAATCAGTATCGAGGGCGAAAGCGATGAACCCCAGGGGATTCTGCAGCGGCTGGAAACCCACCCGATGTTCACCGAGGTGGTATTCTCCAGGGCTACCAACAACACTCGTTACTATATAGACCTGCGACTGAGCACAGTGAATTTCGAAGGCTATATGGTGCGCTATTTTCCGGAGAGTTGAACGCGGTCATGCAGGTCAACAAGCGTGAAAAAAATATTCTTGTCCTGGCCGGAATCGTCGCCCTGGCCTTCGTGATAACCAGCGTTTTTCCGGCATTGAAGGCGTACTATCAGCAGCGTAATCAGGCCGTTGACGACATCATGCTGCAAATTGAAAGAGAGAAACGGCTTTTTGACGAGAGCATAACCTGGCGTAACCGTCGCGCCGATGCAGAAAGTGCCGAAGAGGGCCTTGAGAGCCAGATCTTTGCCGGTGACACACTGCCGATCATAGAAGCCAATATACAGAGAGTGCTGACCCAGCAAGCCCGAGACAGCCAGGTCAGTGTTATCTCAACGCGTCTGGCGGAACGCCTGGAAACAGACGGCTGGGTGATGGTAAGGCAGGAAATGTCGTACCGTACCGCGGATGCCGCCAATACCATCAGGTTTTTACAAAACCTTGATGCCTCCACACCAAGATTGTGGGTCACTGACTTCAGTATCGATAGAGCGCGGAACATTTACAGTGGTTCCATAACCGTAGTGGGTTTCGCCAAGAGTGAAGGATTGATAGTAGCTCAATCCGCAACAAGGTAGCAGATGTCACACACAAAAGTCACAATGCCGGTTTTCAATGAACTGCTTGAACCCCAGCAGATAGCGCCCGCGCTTGATTACCGGGAGAGTGGAAACCTGGTATGTGTTGATGTTCCCCAGATTGAGCTGCGGGCCAAAATCCGATTTGTACTTGATGATGAGGTGAGCTTTTCTCTGGGCAGCGGCGATGAAGTCAAGCGCCTTATGCGCCACTGGCGGGCGGAACTGTCGCCCGAAATCGGCAGTACCGAGGAGATTTTCGTGTCCGGTTTCGAGGATGACGAAGAGCTCACCGACATGGCCTCGGAAGCACCGATAATCCGGTTGGTAAACCATCTTTTCGCCCGTGCCCTCGATTTGAACGCCAGCGATATCCACTTCGAACCAAGCGAAACCAACCTGGATATTCGCTGCCGGGTTGATGGGATTATGACCCGTATCGAACGCCTGCCTGTAAAAATACACACTGCGGTGGCTTCGCGGCTGAAGTTGATGGCCAGACTCGATATTGGCGAGAAGCGGTTGCCTCAGGATGGACGGATCGACTACCAGATCGGCAGCAAGCAACTGGATATGCGGGTTTCCACGCTTCCCGGCGTGCATGGTGAATCGATAGTACTGCGCATACTCGACCGTAGTGACACCGCAGTTACCCTGGAGGATCTGGGGATGCCGGAGCGCGTGCGGGTGCACTACGAGGAAATCATAAGGCAACCGAACGGTATGGTGCTGATAACCGGCCCCACCGGAAGTGGCAAGACGACTACGCTTTATGCCACGCTGGAGAAAATAAACAGTGAAACCATGAAGATCATCACCGTTGAAGATCCGGTGGAGTATCAATTGGAAGGAATTACCCAGATTCAGGCCAATGCCAGCATCGGATTGAGTTTTGCTGCGGGCCTCCGCTCCCTGGTGCGCCAGGATCCCGACGTGTTGATGGTTGGTGAGATCCGTGACCATGAGACTGCGGAGATCGCAATTGAATCGGCATTGACCGGGCACCTGGTTTTCTCGACTCTGCATACCAACGATGCGGCGGGTGCGGTGACCCGACTGCAGGATATGGGTGTCGAGGGCTACCTGATAAGCTCCAGCCTCCTGGCTATTCAGGCTCAGCGCCTGGTGAGACGTGTTTGTACCGACTGTTCCAGCAGGTGTATGAGTTGACGGACGATGAGGCCCGGGTGCTGGAAATTGAGCAGGGAAAGCTGTCCAACTATCAACCGCGGCAACGGTTGTGATCGGTGCGGCGGCACCGGCTACCGTGGCCGGGTGGGTCTTTACGAACTGTTGGTGATGTCGGATACCATTCGACACAATATCGCGGTTGAAGCCGATGCCAACGTGATCAGGGATCAGGCTATCAGAGAGGGGATGCAGACCTTGCGCGAGGACGCGTTGCGGAAACTGCAGGCTGGTCTGACCACGCCGGAGGAAGTGGTTAGAGTGACCAGAGCCCTATGAGCACACTGCATTTCAAGTACCAGGCTTATGACAGCTCCGGCAAAATTCAGTCCGGTCACCTCAATGCTGACTCGGAACGGGAAGTGGTCAGAATTCTCCAGGGCCGCAAACTGGTGCCGGTCAAAGTGCAGCAGGCAAGGGCGGGAGAAAGCAGCGGACGACGCAGGAAAATCCGCCACAGCGATCTGTTGGATTTTACCAACGGGCTGTGCACCCTGACCGAGGCGAGAGTACCCATCGACAAGGCACTGAAACTGCTGGAGGGCATAACCGAATCAAGCGCGATGCAGAACCTGGTCATGAACCTGCGTCGCGAAGTCAAGGAGGGCAAGGGTCTGGCTGATGCCATGGAAGCCCGCCCCGACGTGTTTACCAGAATGTATATCAATATCATCAGGGCCGGTGAGGAAGGCGGCATTCTCCATCAACTCCTGCCTGAACTGGCGGAATTTCTTGAATCCAATACCAGGAACCGGCAGGCGATAATCAATGCAATGATTTATCCGATCGTGCTGCTGGCAGTCGGTGTCATTTCTGTACTCTTGCTACTGGTGTTCGTCGTACCGCAGTTTGCCGCCATGTTCGAGGACGCAGGAACGGAAATACCGCCGTCTGCCCAGTTTCTGTTGTCACTCAGTGACTTTATGCAGAGCTATGGTTATCTGCTGATTCTGCTGGTAATCGGCCTGATTCTGGGGTGGAAGTATCTGGACAGGGATCCGGCAAACAAGCTGCGTAAGGATCAATTCATGTTGTCATTGCCATTGCTTGGAAACCTGATCCTGTACCGTGAAAGTGCCGTCTTTGCGCGCACCCTGGGAGCATTGTTGGGGGCGGGTATTCCCTTGATCAGGGCGCTGCGAATTTCCAGGGAAGTGGTCCAGAACAGCGAAATCACCCGGCACCTTGTCCAGGTCGAGGAAGATGTTCGCGGTGGCTCAGGGGCTCGGGTCCTCCCTTGAAAAAACCCGATGCTTCCCTACCCTGTTGCATCAACTTGTAACAGTCGGTGAAGAATCGGGTCGAACGGCGGGGATCCTGAGCAAGACTGCGAACACATTCGACAATTCAGTGCGTAACCAGATGGCCAGGCTGGTTTCGGCACTGCAGCCGGCTTTGATCATTTTCCTGGCAGTTGCGGTGGGAGGCATAACCATTACCATGCTGTCGGCCGTGTTCAGTATGAATGCCGTGGAATTCTGAAAAGGAGCGAGCGCAGTGAAGGAAGAACAGACCGACAGATCAGGAGTGAAATCGTTGGTTCGTACCATCGGCATGGTGTTACTGACAGGCGTTGGCATCGGACTTTCTTCTTGTGCCTCGGTAGACTCCCAGCCGGCACCGGCTGCGTCCCCGACTGCCGCTGGCCCGAGTACGGGCTCCGCAAATCAAGCCACAGGGACCAGTGCGCTCGTCAACGTACCGGAATCGACTAACGGTATCAGGGAGGAACAACAGCGGCTCATCGAGGAAATCAATCGGGATGGCAACCCCCTGCAATTCACAGGTTATCGGGAACAGGCACCTGAGGCGGTGGATCCCCAGGGTGACGACATCGTCGAGTTGAATTATGAACAGGCAGACCTGCGACAGGTTCTGGAAGACCTCGCTGACGCCGTCGATATAACACTTGTAGCGGATCCAAGTATCGATGCCCGGGTAACAATCAGGACATCGGCGGATCGGCCACTAAGCCGGGATGACATCTGGCCACTGGTCCGGATTCTTACCCGTCGCAATGGGGTTACACTGGAACGTCTGGGTGATTTTTATGCCGCCTACGCCGTATCAACCGCTCTTCCCACTGACATCGTCACGCCGGAAACCGTTGGGCAGACTGCGGGAAACCGGGTGATGCAGGTGACACCCCTTACCTACATCGCATCCGATTCCGCTATTGAGGTGCTGACCCCGATGCTTGAGGCAGGGTCGATCATCAAGCTGACCAATCGCAACGTACTGGCCATTTCCGGATCGGCCTCCCAGCTTGAACGCGTCAATGAGTTACTGTCTTTGATCGATGCCGACCCCTTTGCCAACCAGGGTATCCAGGTGTTTCAACTGCGTAATGCCAGCGCCGAAGAGGTGGCCTCGGAGCTCGATGAAATTCTGGCGCTGATCGAAGGGCAGACTCCCACCTATCAGGTGAAAGGCATTTCCCGGATCAATGCGATTCTGGTGACAGCACCGGCAAATCGTGGTTTTGATGAAATAGACCGCTGGATTCGAATTCTGGATTCCGAAAACCAGGAACAGGTGGAACAGTTGTTCTATTATAAGGTTAAAAATCTTAGTGCCGTCGACCTGGCGGAAACACTGTCTGATGTTTTCGAGGAAGATGAAGACGAATTCGTACCGGGAGCCTTAGGCGACGAGCGCCGGGCCCGACTTGAAGCTGTGGATGTCAATCCCGAAGCGTCAGCATTCACTGTGGCGTTACCTACCGTCGTGTCGGCAAACCTGCGGGTTAGAATTGTTGCCGACGAGGCCACCAACAGCCTGCTGATCCGCAGTACCGCCCGGGACTACCGCCAGTTGCTGACCACCATAAACCAGCTTGATGCTGTGCCCCTGCAGGTTGTAGTCAATGCTGTCATTGCGCAGATAACCCTGACCGACGACAATCGTTTCGGTGTGGACTGGTCCCGTGTTGCGGCAAGCACGGCGGACGACATTTCCACCCGCACATCCACGTCCTTCCTGCCGGGGTCAGGAACGCCTGGCCGCGGAGGCCTCGGAGGGCTGCTCTTCAACAAAACGTTCGTGGATGGTTCCGCGCTCGTCGATGCCACCCTGGAGGCGATAGCAGCCAACAACGATGTCAGGCTGCTGGCCCGGCCAACGCTGACCGTGACCAACAATCAGGAAGGGCAGATTCAGATAGGTTCCGACGTGCCGGTGGAAGGCGGGCAGACTATCGGAGCGGGGGGTAATATCACTTCCAATATCCAGTATCGGGAAACCGGCATCGTGTTGACATTGACACCACAGATCAATTCCGATGGCGTGGTCAACCTGACCATTGAGCAGGAGCTCTCGTCAGTGGCAAGCAGCGACGGTGTAAATCAGAATCCGATTTTCAACAGCCAGAACATCAGCACCAACGTTGTGGTCAGGGACGGAGAAAGTGTCGTTCTCGGTGGACTGATACAATCTGACAACCAGAATCTGAGTACCGGCGTTCCCGGATTGAACAGAGTGCCGGTTCTCGGCGGTCTGTTTTCCTACCGGCAGGATCTGAATGAGCGCAAGGAGCTTTTTATTGTGCTGCGCCCGGAAGTGGTCAATCTGAATGACCAGGCCGCCGTGAGCTACTCCGAAATTCTGGAACGCTTCGAGCTGGCCGCGGAATTGTTCGAGGAGGCGGGTATCTAGGGAGCCTCTGATCAAGTCCCACAACGCTCTGCGGGACTTGATCAGAGGCTCCCTGGCGGGGCGTCGCAAGGCCTTGCGGTCCTGGGTCAGAGCTTCCGCAGGCAGGCAGAAGGCACCTGCACTTTCCGGGAACGGAAAGCAGTATCATAATTTACCAGAGGTTCCTCAGACAAAGGTATAAGGGAAGGCAATGAATCGACTGAAACTGGCTAAGTACGACAACAGAGTCCGCGGGTTTACGCTGATCGAAATCCTGGTGGTAATGGCTATTATCGGCATGCTTGCGGTAATGGTTGCTCCCAATCTGTTCAGGCAGCAGGCAGGTGCCATGCGTGATGCAGCGCGTTCCCAGATTTCGTCACTGGAGACTGCGCTGGACTCCTACCGGCTGGACATGAACGGCTATCCGGACAGCCTCTCGGCGCTGATGGAGAATGAATCCGGCAGTGCCAGCTGGAACGGCCCCTACCTGCGGCGGGATGTGCCCAGGGACCCATGGGGTAATGAATACGTGTATCAGAGCGATGGGCGCAGCTTTACCCTGTATTCCTATGGCGCGGATGGTCAGCGGGGCGGTGAGGATGACGACGCCGACATCGGTTTGTGATCCCTGGCCCACTCGACCTGAATACTGTTGCCGGGATCTGCTTTACACCAGGAGTGGGCTGCTGTCATGAAACTGAAATTGGCTCTTCACGGTCCGGCCCCATTTTCCGGAATTTTTCTGCGGTGTTTTCCAAACCTGGTTCGTAGGCCCGGGAGCCTGGCCGGGAGCGGTCGGGATGCTGCCGCTGCCAATGTCATTTCCGGCCGGCGAAAAAGATCAGGCCCGGGTACGCGGGCAGGCGGGTTCACCCTGCTGGAAATACTGCTGGTGCTGACCATTGTGGCAATGGCGAGCGTCGTGGTTTTTCCCAATATCACCGGGCTGGAGACCCGCACTTTTAACGCCAGGGTTCGAGAGGCCCATACGCTGCTGAATCTGGCACGCCGCACTGCGGTTGTCAGCGGCCAGCCCGGCGTTGCGCACTTCAACATGGCAGTTGAGGACGATCGGGAAATCGAGATGCCCTCTCCTTTCACTGTCGGCAGCTGGGATGGCAGCGGGTTTGAATTGACTTTTCAGGACAGCGCCGACCGGGAGGTGGAGATAGAGGATTCAGTGGACATCACCTTTTATCCCGAGGGTGGCAGTACCGGTGGCAACCTGTTCCTTGCTTTCAGAGAGCGGCGTGCCAGCATTGCGATCAATCCCTTTACCGGGAGGGTCGAGACCGAATTTCTGGACGATCAATAGGATGATACGCGGACAAACAGGGAATCAGTCAAAAGGGTTCACACTACTGGAGGTGATTGTCGCTCTGGCAATAACCGGCTTTCTGCTTGGCGGTCTGTTCACTCTGCTGGCTGGCAGCAAGCAGTTGTCATGGCGATCGGAAGAGGCGCTTGTTCGCGCCATCAATACTCGTGCCGCCTTCAACTTCGCGTTGCTTGAAAACGGGCTGAATGAGGTGGAGCCGGTTCTCGAGAACGATCGCTACAGAATAAGCGAGGCTGAGATACTGGAAGATCCGGAGCGTAAGACGCAACCGATGCAATACGCACTGCAATTTTTTGAAGTGGAGGATGAGGAGCGTGAATCGCAGATTACCGGAACGCGATGGATACAGCTGGAGCTGCCGAGGTAATATGCAAAGAGCCTCCCTTAAATCGCGCTCGATGGTCACCGGATTTACGCTGGTGGAGGTTATTCTGGCACTGGCGCTTACTACAACACTTCTTGGTCTGCTGAGCACAGGAGTCTATGTAGTAGCCCAGGACTGGAACCGTAATTCCGATCAACTGGATCGTAATCTCGACGAAGCGCTTTCCATCCTGCAGATCGAAAGAGCGCTGCACGGTGCTTTCCCCCACGGCTATACCGAAGAGGAAAGTCTTGTCCGCTACGTTTATTTCGTTGGTGAAGAGGATTACCTGAGCTGGGTTTCCACGGTTTCGCCCCAGCGCCAGCCCGGCCTCATGGCCTGGGAGCTGTTCAATACCGACGAAGGCGTCCAGCTGGCTCTGGCTCCGGCATTCAGCGATTACCCCGGCGACAGGCTGGCGGAGGCCGAGCCCAGGCTCATTCTTCCCAACTACACTGCCAGCTTTGGCTACCTTTACGAGGAACTGGATGAAACCCGGCAATGGCGCGACGAATGGCCGGGCGAGGAGATGCAAAGCCTCCCCCTAGGAGTCTATGTCAGGTTTACTCCCCTGGATGACCGGAATGGCACGCTGGAGGCGCTTGAGGTTGTCGCTGCCATCGCCAGCAATCAGAACCGGAATCTGCGGCCCAACCTGTTTCAGGGTTTGTGAGGGGCGCCATGGTCCAGGTCAGGGCACGTCAGCGGGGAGCAGTCATCATTATCGTTCTTTGGACGGCAGTGCTGCTGACTGTCCTGGTCACTGCCATGGCCGGCAAGGTGCGCCTTTCAGCCAATACCGCATTTCATAACCAGCAGGGAGTGGCAGTCTGGGCGGCTGTCATGGAGACCGTTAAAAAAGCGCATATGGAGTTGATGTTCAAGAGTATGCCCCGGCCGATTGGCGAGCAGCAGGAAACTGACGAAGACGGCGAAATCCTTCTGGATGAATATCGGTTCAATGGTCGTCCGTTGGAGCTGGCTTATGCGGCTGCTGAAGATATCGTAGTACGCATCTATGACCATGGTGGCAAGATCAATCTGAACCGTATTCCCCGCCGCAATCTGCAGGCAATTATCGAAAAACGCCTGGGCGGCGAAGATGCCGACCCGGAGCAGGTTCAGGATCTGCTGGCCGCCTGGACTGACTGGACTGACATCAACGAGCTGGAAAGTCTCAATGGCGCTGAAGCGGACTACTACCTGTCTCTTGATCCACCCTACACGCCCCGCAACAACCCTGAGCTGGAATCGGTGGAGGAGATATTGCAGATCCGCGGTTTTTCCGAACTGTTCGAAGGTGTCAACGTGGAAGCGGCGTTTACTATCTACGGCAACAACCGTACGGTCAATATCAACCTTGCCACCCGTGAAGCGATGCAGATGCTGCCCGGGCTCGATGACGAACTGATTGAAAGAATTATCGCCTACCGTGAAACCAGAGACATCAATAACCGGAGCGAGCTGGATAGCATTATTCCCTTTGAAAACCTCGTTGAACTGACGCCCTGGATCGGCAACCAGACCAGCACCGTGTATTCACTGTTTGTGTACCCGCGGGTGGAGCTTGCCGAGACATTCCGGATGCAGCTGGAAGCTGCTGTCGACGCGGGGCTGGACGTAAATCCGGACCCGGTTGTTCAGGCCTATATGGAGATTGTGGAAGTCAGCACCTTCAATAGAGCGCCTCGCGTCTACAAGGTTGATCCCTACGGCTATCTACCTGATACGGCACCTGCCCGGATCAATGAGTATGAAATTGAATTCTGAGCGGACCAGCTATTCCCTGGACCTGCAAGACCGGCCGGGAAAAGGAACTGGCCTCAGATCGGGTTCAGGGTTTTCGTGCCACCTGCCAGTCACATTCCATTGCCAGTTGCCCCACCCCTTTTGACGACGCTACGGTAATTGGCCTGCTGTTCTTTGTCTCGTACCAGAGCAGTCCGCTGCGGTCGGCTATTCCGCCGAGCACATAAAATTCACCACTTCGCATTGCCAGTCGCTTCACCAGAAGTGAAATTTCGAATCGATCACCATTTTTGAATGGTCCTTTATCTATTTCGGAAATGTCCGTGGTCAGCCACGATGAAATTACGTCATCGGTTGCTCGCATGAAAGCGAAGCCGAAGTTGCCCTCCACGCCGTCCTTGAGTATTTCAACTTCCATTTTCAATACTACGTCGGACAATGGGGACACCCTGGAAAGTTTCTCTCCATCCGGGGATTCAACGTGTACATTGACTATGCGGCTGTCGCGGCGCTTCTCTTCCGTCACTTCTCCACTGTCGTAGAGTGTGGAATCAGGAACGTCTTCGGTAATGCTGTTATAGGCTTTCTTGTTATTGCAATAGTCTTCGTAACGGCCGACGATCTCCTCACTTGGTCCTATGTCCCGTATTCTGCCCTTGTCAATCCAGATCGCTGTGTCACAAAGCTGCTGCACGTGATACATGGAATGACTGCAGAAAACCATGGTTTTCTTTTCTTCCCGAAAGCGATTCATCCGCTCCACGCATTTTTTCTGGAAAGCCATGTCACCGACACTGAGAGCCTCGTCGATCACCAGCACATCGGGCCTTACCATCGTGGCAATGGAAAATGCCAGTCGCACGAACATACCGGATGAATAGGTTTTTACCGGCCTGTCGATAAAATAGTCCAACTCCGAAAATTCGATGATGTCCATTTCCAGCTCGGGAATATTGTCGTCAGGCACACCCAGCAGCGAGGCGTTGAGAAAAATATTCCTGCGCCCGGTGAATTCAGGATGAAATCCCGCTCCCAGTTCCAATAGCGCTGCCACCTGGCCTTCCACCGAGATGCTGCCCGAAGTGGGTTGCAGAGTACCCACCAGCAGTTTAAGCAGCGTGGATTTCCCTGCGCCGTTGTCACCGATAATTCCCAGGCTCCTGCCATTCTCCACGTTAAAAGACACATCGCTCAAAACATGGTAGATCTTGTGCCTGGATTTCCTGAATAACAGTTCCGTCAACCGGTCCCTGGGCTGCTCATAGATCTTGAATTCTTTACACAGGTTCTCGACCTTAATGCGGAGTAGAGGATTTGTTGGTTCGGTCATGGCGCTAGAAACTATTTCTTGTTTTACAGTACATCACCGAAGGCGTGTTTTATGCGCATGAACAGCCAGCCCCCGGCCAGGTAGGCAAGCAGGGAAACAGCGAAAGCAACCTGCAGATTCAATACCGGGAGCTCTCCGGCCAGAATTATCTGCCGGTAAAGGGTTACAAAGCTGTGCATGGGATTGTAATTGTACAGGTCCTGAACACCCGGATCCGCGATTATTGAGATCGGGTAAACGATCGGGGTGAGAAAGAACCAGCTGGTAATGATCAGGGCGACAAGCTGTTGCAGATCCCGCAGGAAAACACAAAGGGCCGAAAGAATTGCAACCAGCCCCAGCGTAAACAGAAACTGTAGTGCGAAGACAACCGGCAAAATCAGCCACAGGCTGTTGAAATACCCTCTTAAAGCCAGGTATACCAGAAGCAGACTGAAACCTATCGCGTGAGTCATATAGGGAATCAATGACCCCACTACCGGGAGAATGTTCACCGGAAACATGACCTTGGTGATAAGTGGCGCTTTTTCCAGAAGCAACCCCGGTGACTTTCCAAGGGCGTCGGCAAAAGCAAACCAGGGAAGATAGCCGACCATCATGAAGACCACGAAGCTGGTTTGTCCGTACTCGGGGGGTGGTCGGACTCCGAATACGTACCTGAAGACGAACGCATAGATGATGATATTAACTACCGGGGTAATGAACAGCCAAAGAATCCCGCCTACGGAACCGATAAACTGGCCGGTAAAGTCCTGTTTGACGAAATTGTGAAACAGCCGGTAGTTGTCAACCGGAGTCAGTACCCACTGTCTTAACGAGCTTAAAAACATGTCTGATTCCGTACCCGGCACCAACCTTCCTGTAAACATACGTACAGCATCAGCCACTAACCTGGCCAACCCGGACTATAATTGCAAATGAATCCCCGGTGATACAGTTCTAATGGAACGCTCCACGGGATTCGTTGCTGACCAGCTTCACGTCATCCTTCAGCCATTGTGGCCAGATGTGAGACGGCCAGCTCGCCTTGGTCCAGAGGACCTGCAATACCGCCAGCCATTGCCTTAACTGACTGGCGTTCATGGCCAGGTCAGCCTGTTCCTGATCGTCATATCGGAAGCGTAGTCGCAATAATTTTGGATTCAGATTCAGGTCTATACTGTGTACCAGAACCGGGTGTGGACCACTGGATGCGTCAGTTTTATCCTGACGAACGGCCCCGGAGTTGACTGCGGACTGTACCGGCTTTCGGGAAAAAACCTGGGCCATGGCCCTGGCCTGGGCGCTGTTGTCCCGGGTCTTCAGGTCTGCCGGGTTGTTCTTCTGAAGCCAATCCACAAGCACCGGTATGGTTTTCAACAACAATTTTTGCGTGAGCCATAACGATACACTTCCTGACTCTTTGCCTTCCCCGGTCAGCAGAATCCGGTCATCTGCGTTCCTGTACTGAGTAGTGAATCGTGTCAGTTTGGTCATTTAACGGTCAGGAACCTCAGGTATCACTGTTCCTGCTCTACCAGCCACCCACCCACTTCCAGCAGGTCTTCAGCCGAAAGCGTGCCTGCTTCCCGTTTCAGTTCCAGCAGCATCTTAACGTGTTCGTAGCGGGTCTGTTGCAGATCCCGTTGTGCCTGAAACTGGTCCCGCAATGCATTCAGCACGTCCACGCTGTTTACCGTGCCCAGCTCAAATCCCCGTTGCCTGGCCTCTGCGGACAGGGCCGTGGATTCCACCAGGCGCCGGGCAGCCTCGGTGCGAGTCTCGCTGGCTTTCACCTGCAGGTAGGCTGCGCGGATTCTTTCATTGACCTGCAGCCTGACAAAACGTAGTTCGTTACTGGCGATATTTTTCAGACTCATGGCTTCCCTGACTGCCGCCCGGTTGCTGCCCCCCGCATAAAGAGGAATAGAGACATTAACACCGACATACGTGGTGTCAGTCTCCTGCAGCGGAGCGTTGTCGAAACCCAGGTTGGAGCTCTGTTGCTGGACTATGAGATTCACCCGCGGCATGTAGGCGCCACGGCGGGCAGAGACGCCCTCCTCCGCAGCCTGGCTGGCGGCCTGCCCGGCTCGAATGAGCGGGCTGTTGGCGTGCCCCTGTTCAACCCAGTAGTCAATGCTTTCCTCGAGCGCGGGGATTTCCAATTCGTCGTCCAGACGATAGAGGGCTCCCGGGGTGATACCTGCCAGGGAGCGGAGAATTTCCCGCGCAATCTGCAACTGGCTCTGCAATGACAATTCCTCCGCCTGGACTGCTGCCAGCTGCGCCTGGGCATCATACAGATCGGTAATCTGCGCCAGTTGACGTTGGTAGTAACTCTCAACCAGCTCCAGCTGCGACGCAACCGCGTTGAGTTCAGACCGGATAGAGGTCAAGGCGTCTTCGGCCTGCAGGACATCGAAATAACCACTGGCAACATCTGTCAACAGAACGCTGAGTTGAGAATAATATTCCGCTTCGCGCTGATCCTCGATGTAAGAAGCCTGATTTCGGTTTGCGAATTGCTGCCAGTCAAACAAGATCTGTGACAGTTGAATGCTGTAACGCTCACCATCGTAACGTTCGTTGAGCGCTCCATTGTCTCGATCGTTGTCGGAGACACTGGCATTGGCGTTCAGTTGTGGCAACAACTGGCCGGTCGCCGCCCGTTTCCTGGCGGTTCCGATACTCAGCTGTTCGCGGGCGATCTCCAATTGGGGACTGTAATCGATTGCCGAGGTAAAAAAATCTTCCAGAGTGAAGCCCAGTGCATTGGTGATGCCCAGGCTGTCCCGTTGCACTTCAGAACCATCGGTCGTTTCCTGGGCACTGGCAGTTGACCAGCCACTTCCCAGCAGTACGATGAAGACTGATGATGTAAGACAACGGTGCAGCGGTGACAACATTATTCTTCCCGGAAGCTTCGCGCCAGGGCGTTGGTCAGGGGTTTCATCAGATACTGCAAAAAGGTGCGTGATCCAATATTGATGAACACCTCCGCCGGCATTCCGGGTACCAGTGTCAGGTTGCCCAGCTCCTCCATGCCTTCCGGTGATACGGCAATTCTCGCCAGGTAATAGGGAGCACCGGTGTTTTCATCTTCGAACCGGTCAGCGGAAATACTCAGTACGCTGCCGTAAATGGTCGGCACAGCGGAGCGGCCGAAGGAGGAAAAGCGAATGGAAGCCTCCTGTCCCGATGTGACACTGTCGATGTCGTTGGGCGAGACCCTTGCTTCGATGATCATATTGTCACTTTGAGGGACAATTTCGGCAATCGGCGTGCCCGGGTTGATAACACCTCCGACGGTGTGCACCTGCATGCCGTTGACAACACCCTCTTCCGGTGCCCGAATTACAGTACGTCGGACTATATCCTGGAGTGCCGTGATGCGCTCCCGCACGTCCTTCAGGGTGGTCTGTACCTCGCTGAGTTCGCTGACCACGTCATTGTGAAACTGACGCTGCTGTTGCAGGATCTCCAATCGTGTTTCCCCTATCTGTATCTCGGTGGAGGAGATATTGGCTGTCAGATCCGCGGCTTCACCCCGTGCCGAGGCGTACTCCCGCTCCAGCTGGCGCAGTTGCAGTTTGTCGGAGAAACCCTGGCTCAGCAGTTCCCTGGTGTCATTCAGCTCATCCTGGTAGGAAGCCGCCAGTATCTCGCGGGTTTCCTTCAGTGCACGAAGGCCCTCGGCGCGGGACTCCAGCTGGCTGATTCGTTGTTCCAGCACCTCGATGCTGCCGTCATTAGACGCTTTTCTGGCAGCGAAGATTTCATTCTGTGCATCCATCTCCGCGCGCGTGTCCTGGTCTCCGGATAACAGGAACTCCGGAAAGCGGATCGCTTCCAGGCCATCCCGCTCGGCAATCAGGCGCGCTTCGATTGCCGCCAGGGCCGCACGTTGGGAATTGGCGATCTCCAGTTGTGCAAGGGGCTGGGTATCTTCGAGATAAAGCAGCGGATCGCCTGCCTCGACATGATCGCCGTTGCGGGCCATGATTTCACGCACTATCCCCCCTTCCAGGTGCTGTATAACCTTCTTGTAGGATTCCACTGTCACAAGTCCCGGAGCATGGGCTGCGCTGTCGAGGGGTGCCAGCATCGCCCAGGTGCCGAAAACGCCGAAGACCAGGAACATCAGTGCCAGGCCCACCTTCAACGGGTAGCCGATGTCCGTTGACAGGCCGGGGCCGCTTTCACGGGATGGGAGTTCCGTGGCCAGACTGATTGCGTTGTTTTCCGCCAATTTAGAGCTCTCGCGTAATTTCCAGAAAATAAATTAGTCAGACAGGTCGAAAGAACCTGGCCAATCCTTGCCCGATGTGATCAGTTTGCACTGGCGGCCCCGGCTTTTCCGGGCAGACTTCCGCCCTGCACATTAGCCGGAGTCTTGCCCGCCAACTGGGCCAGGACCTGATCACGATTGCCGTACGCGAAAACGAGACCTTCGCGCAGCACCAGAATCTTATCCACGCATTGAAGTACCATGGTGCGATGGGTAATGACCACAATCGTGCAGCCATTTGCTTTTGCACGGCGAAGCGCTTCAACCAGTTCCTTCTCCCCCTGATCGTCCAGGTTTGAATTGGGTTCATCCAGAACCAGAAGACGGGGGTCTCCGTACAGCGCCCTGGCAAGACCGATTCGCTGGCGCTGGCCGCCGGAAAGCACGCCGCCGCTGCCACCGATCACCGTATCATAGCCGTCAGGCAAGCGCAGAATCAGGTCATGCACACCGGCCAGCCTGGCAGCCTGGACAATTTTTTCCGAGTCCACTTCGCCAAATCGGCAGATATTCTCCGAGATAGAGCCATCGAACAGTTCGATATCCTGGGGCAGATAGCCGATATGAGGCCCAAGCTCGGTGCGATCCCAGGCGGCTACATCCGCCCCGTCAAGCCGCACCCGCCCGGAAATCGTCGGCCAGATGCCCAGAATCGCCCGTGCCAGGCTGGATTTGCCCGACGCGCTGGGGCCGACGATTCCCAGCGTTTCGCCCGGGTTCAGCTCCAGGGAAACTCCCTTTATTACCGGCGATCTGGCTCCGGGCGGGGTAACCACAGCCTGCTCTACGGTCAGGTGGCCTTTGGGTGCCGGCAGGCTCATGGTTTCGGGGTTTTCAGGAACAGCCTCAAGCAGTTCGCCAAGGCGTTCATATTGGGCCCTGGCCACGGAAAAGCCTTTCCAGGTACTGACCAGCAGATCGATAGGCGCCAGCGCGCGGCCCAGTAACAGTGAGCCGGCGATCATCATGCCGGGGGAAATCTGCCCTCTCAGCGCCAGTAAAGCCCCGAGCCCCAGGATGAGGGATTGTGCAGTAATTCGAAATGTCTTGGTGGAAGCGGAAATGGCGCTGCCAGCCTTGCTGGCGTCGGTCTGCAACCCCAGCACGTTGTTCGACCGCTGTTGTTGGCTGCGCCGCACATCCCCGATCATCCCCATGGCGGCTATGACCTCGGCATTGCGCAGATTGCTCACCACCTGGTAATTGACCAGGTTGGCCTGGGAGTTGGCGTCTTTCAAGCGTTTGTTGGTGACTTTTTCATTGGTCACTGCCAGTGCCACCATGATGATTCCGGCGATTATTGCGGCGATACCGAACCACGGGTGAAACAGGAACATGATGCCGATATAAATGGGAAACCAGGGTGCGTCAAAAAACGCGAACAGGCCGTTCCCGGTCATGAACTGCCGAAGACCGGTAAGATCCCGTAAAGCCGTGTCATTGCGTGCACCACTGTTGTTCATGGCACGCCGAAACATGGCGTCGTAGACCCGTTCCCGAAGTCCAAGCTCAATGCGGTTGCTGGCATTGATGAGGATCATGGATCTCACCCATTCGAATCCCCCCATGCCTATCAGCAGGAACACGATGATCAGGGTAAGCATGGCAAGGGTTGACAGGCTGCCGCTGCCGATGACGCGATCATAGACCTGCATCATGTAAATAATGGGTACCAGCATGAGGAGATTGACGGCAATGCTGAACACGCCAGCGAAGATAAAGTAGCGCTTGACACTGAGCAGCGTTTCGGCCAGCTCAGGATAGCGGGGTCCGTCTGAATTCCGGGTCATATCGGTAATCTGCTTTATTGTTTCTATCGAGCCGAATTCCTGTTGGCATCAAGGCAGGCGGCGTTAACGAAAGTGGTAACGTGGGGACTGGGTGGGTGATTTTCCAGCTTTTCCCCAAAAAATCCGTGCATCTTACACCAGCAGACGCGAAAACTGTAAGTCTTGACATCCACTTACAGCTCCTCTTTCCCCTCGGCAAGTTTTCTCAACAGGTCGAGATTGTTAACCCGCAGGAGGCCCGGACCATCCCGTTTCACCACCTGTCTGCCCTGCAGAGCCTGAAACACCCTGGTGACTGTTTCCCGGCTGATATTCAGCATGATGGCAATTTCCATGTGGGTAGGGGGATTCTGCAGTTCCGACTGCCCCGCCCCGTCGCGATCCTTGACCGGGACCAGCGCCCACAGCTGGCAGCAGACCCGCTGGGCGATGTTGGGCAGACCGAGCAAAGAGCGTTGAAAGGTTAACTGGCGCACCCTGGCAGCCAGCCGGGTGCCAAGAACGTTGGCGACCCCCGGTGTGTTCACCATGACCTTGCGCATTTGCTCAACCGGCACCGCCACCACCGCTGAGGAGGTCAATGCTATCACATATTCAGGCTGCGGGCCGTCGTCGAAAAGACCCAGCTCGCCACAAAAGTCGCCCGGTTCCACGAAGTAAAGACCCACTTCCCTTCCATCTACCGTAAAATCTACACCTTGCAAGCGCCCTTCAAACAAAAAGCAGACGCAATCCTCGCGTACACCGGCACTCAGAACGATGGCTCTTCGGGAATGCTTCTGGAGCGTGGAGCGCTGGGCCAATTCGTTGAGAACTGGATCGGGCAACGACTTGAGAACCGGGAAAGTGCGCAGCAGATCAGTGGTTATCACCATCAGTATTTAACCCTGGATTCTTTGCCGCTACTTCCCCTGTCACGGGTAGGTTGGTTATTATAACTACTTGAATCCCGGTGGCAAAAATGGATTTTCTGACTCTCGTGTGACGGCCATCACTTGGGCACGTCATCAGGTGAGTTACTGTCACCAAACGTAAGATGCGCGAATAACGGGCGGTGGTCCTGCCGTTTCCCGCGGAGAAACACAGAATGAAATCAAACAAGACATTCGAGCATTTCGTCAGATCTGCTGCAATCTTTAACTATTCGCTCCGCTTTTTCGTGGCCACGGCATTGATTCTGGCAACGGGCGGCGCACTGGCCGAGGGAAATTCGCCGACTGAATATTGGGGTCCGGAGCAGGTGGGCGAGATCAGCCTGGTGCTGGGGAAAGCCTTTGTGGACAATCCGGCGTCCGGCAGGCACGAGCTTGAAGTGGGTTTCCCGGTTAAAGTCGGTGATCAGATTGTCACCAGTGCCAATGGGCATGCCCACATACGGTTTATCGACGAAGGACTGGTCAGCGTCCGCCCCAACAGCAGGCTGCAGGTGGTCCTCTACAACTACGATGCCAAAAACCCGGATCAGTCGTCCATCAAATTCAATCTCGTCGAGGGCGTGGCACGTTCCATTTCCGGTGATGCCGCCAGATCCGCCCGGCAACGGTTCCGCCTGAATACGCCAATTGCCGCGATCGGCGTGCGCGGAACAGATTTTGCTGTCAGCGCGACTCCGCAGACCGTGCGCGCACTGGTCAATGAAGGGGTGATCGTCATGGCGCCCTTTTCGGAGGTCTGCACATCGGATGCCCTGGGGCCCTGTGCCGACAATGCCATCGAACTGAGCGGAGACTCCCTGCAGATAGTGGAATTCAACGCCGATGGAGTCGTCACCACGCCGGCAACCTATGAACGTAATCCGCGGCTGCTGCGTAATGAAATGCAGCTAACGAATGCCGAGGAATCCGGCTCGGAACAGGACGGGGATGGGGAACAGAAAGCCGAAGGCAGTGAAGTTTACCTGGAAGGGGTGACGTCGGCTCGTCTGGCTGCCGACGCCAGGTTGCTTGTTTCCAATTCCAAGGATTCAGATGCAGGAGTCGTGGATGATTTTACTCCGCCGCAGCCGGTTGTCGAGGAGGTGCTCAAGGAACGTCAACTGCTGTGGGGCCGCTGGTCCTGGTCCGAGGGGCAGGGTGATCTGGAGCGGATCACGGTGGCATCGACGGAAGCCGACATAGGTCGTGATATCACTATTGGAAACGGAGACTACGGACTGTTTCGAGACCAGCAGGGCGGCACCGCGAGGGTTGATTCGGGACTGGGAGTGATCGGGTTTTCACTGAACAGCGCACAGGCCTTCTACAGCTCCGAGTCCGGCATAGTCGCCATGCAGGTCAAGAGCGGCGCGCTCAATATCGATTTCGATCGCAATACCTTCACCACGGAGCTGAGTCTTGAGCACGCTTCGACCGGCCTGATAGATTTCAGTGCCATGGGAAGAATCTATTCCGGGGGCTATTTTTACGAACGCTCAGACACCCAGAATGTCATTGGTGCCGTAAGTCTGGATGGTACCGAGGCGGGGTATCTGTTCGATCGCCAGCTCGAGAACGGAGGTATACAGGGTCTGACCCTGTGGAATAGCCAGTAACGATGAGCCAGCCGACCCGTATCAACGATTTGCTGAATCCGCTTTCCATAGCCGTGCGGATGATGCCCCGTGGTGGGCGGATTCTTATGCTGGCGCTGGCGGCGCTGTTAAGCGCCGGGTTGCTGATTGCCTTCGATGACAGTCTGGGGTCGCTGGAGGAGCGCGTTGGCGTGCTGGGCTGGACCCTGGCTCCTGATGATTCCCTGGAACAGCGTCTGACGATTGTCGCCATTGACGAAAAGAGTATCGCCGAAGTCGGTGCCTGGCCCTGGCCCAGAGAGGAAATGGCGAAGCTTACTCGTGCCCTCAACGAGGCGGATGTGCAATTACAATTGCACGACATCGTTTATTCCGAGCCCGCAAGCGGCGACGCTCAACTGCTGTCGGCACTGCAGTCCTCGCGGGGTGCCGTTATCGCTCAGGTACCCGTCCTCCAGTCTGACCAGACAGTCTCGATAGGGGCTATGTCGCATCCGGTGGCTGGAGCCTCGTGCCGGCAGGTATCCGCCAACACCACCAATTATCTGGCGCCGCATGCCGGTTTTACCGCGATCCCCCGAGGTCATATAACACCGCTGATATCTGATGATGGTGCCGTACGTAAAATTCCCGCGCTGATCTGTGTCGACAATCAGCCCTACCCGGCGCTGGCGCTGGCGGCGTTATTGCACAGTGTCAATGGCAACAGCTGGGGAGTGAAGCTTCAGGAAGGTGCAAACGGGTTCGGGCCGAGCCAGGTGTTGCAGCTGGATTCCTATCCGGGGCTGGAAATTCCGCTGGACTCCGATGGTAACCTCCGGATTTCTTACAAGAAAGCCCCGGGCAGTTACCAGGCGGTGTCGGCCGTGGACGTCATGAACGGTGTGATCGACCCGCAACTTCTTGAGAATACCTGGGTTCTTGTCGGTGCCACGGCCTTCGGGATCGGCGATATTGTTCCCACCCCCTATTCCGGGGTTGCTCCCGGTGTAGAGATTCAGGCTCGAATTCTGACCAGCCTGCTGGACTCCAACATTCCCTATTCGCCCAGAATATCCGGCCTGTTGCTGGGGTTGTTGAGTTTCATTATTGGCGGAATTCTCTACACCCTGGCGGGTACCAGGGACCGCGTTGCGGCCTACGGCCTGCCGGTTGCCGGGGTACTGTTTCCATTGCTGGCGGTGTCACTCCATCTGCAGATGCTGGCTTCCAGCAATTTGTGGATAGGGTGGCTGTATCCGGCGTTGTTCAGCGTGCTGGCTGCCAGTCTGTTGTTGTTGCTCGAGCAGAAACGCCTGCGTTATGAGCGCAGCAGGGTGTTCCATAATCTCAGCAGCTATCTGCCCGGTGACGTGGCACGGGAGATTGCCTTCTCGCTGCCCAGCTCCAGTATCAATGCGCGCCGTTGCAATGTGACATTGCTGAGCGCCGACCTGCGCAATTTTTCCGCGTTCGGAGAAGCCCGGCCGCCAGAGGAGTCGGCGGCGGTATTGCATTTCTTTTTCACCAAGGCTGCGGAAATCATTGCACATCACGGTGGCAGGATTCAGGAATTCAAAGGCGACGGCCTGCTTGCCGTCTGGGATGAGCAGGACGCCGCCTCGGCGAGGAAAGCGCTGCTCGCTGCCAGGGAAATGCAGCGCACCATTGATTCTGAAATGCTGCCCCAGCACCCGCCCCCGGGGCTGGAACCTCTGGCCCTGGGAATCGGTATCGAACAGGGGCCTGCCCTGATTGGATCGATCGGCCCGGCCAACCGCCGCACTCACACCTTGCTCGGTGACACGGTTACGGTCACTCTCCGGATTCAGGAGATGACGGCAAATCTGGCACAGCCCATCCTGGTCGGTGAGTGTGCAGCCCGGCAGTTGAGCGATTTCGGCCTGGAATCCCAGGGCAGCTACCTGCTGAGCGGATTACGTATTCCCCATTGCCTGTTTGCGCCTCCGGCGGCAATCATCAGCCAGCGCAAATTGTCTGACACCGTGAACCTCAAGGTTATAAAAGGCGGTCGTCCATAATAAGATTCCGGTTATTCGGAAGCGGTGTTGTTGCTTGCCGTGAATTTATAGTTGCGGCACCAGCTCGATTCAGGATAATTGCCGCCATGCCTCACGCTCCCACCCGATAACTGACTTGTCTGCAGGCGGATCTCATTGCCCGAACTACTGAAAAAACTCGTGTTACTCACGTTGTTGGTTGGTACTCGGCCGATTGCCGCGGCCTGCCCGGACCTGACTCCTTTACCCGGGGGCAGATCCCGACTGGCCGGTGGTGGGCCGGCAGTTGTCGCTGTTGCTGCCGGATTGCCTTGATAGCGCCGAATTTTTTGCCCTCTACGGTGCCGCCCGGCTCAACAGTGGCGATGTACCCGCAGCCCTGGAGATGCTCGAGCGGGCGCTGCTGCTCGATCCTGACCATGGCGCAGCCCAGATCGATTACGCCCAGGCACTCTACCTACAGGGCGACCTGTTTGCCGCCCTGGAACTGAACACCAGGTTACTCGGACGCGGGGACCTGCCGGAGAATCTGCGGGGGATTCTTGAAAACCGGCAACAAAACTGGCAATCACTCACCAGCCAGAGGTTGATTCAGCTGGACGTGCTGGCCGGCTATGACAATAACCTGAACAGCGCCCCTGACGTCGGTGAGATCACTCTCACCCTGTCCGGTGAAGACGTGGTACTGGCACTGAATCCGGAGTATCGCCGCGTCAGTGGACCTTATCTGAATGCCCGCCTGGGAGCGAGATTCCGGCAACTTGCCCCTGATTACCAGCATAACTGGCTGTTGGAGGCTCGTGGCCGGACCAGCGAGGATTCGCGATCGGACCAGGTCCAGTTCGACCTGCGCTACGCGCTCAATTACCCGGGGCGGCGGCGAAGCTGGCAGTTGGAGACAGGGGTCTCCCATCTGCTTTTTGGCGGCAGCCATTTTTACACCGCCTCCGAATTCGGAGCCCGCTATCTTCCACGAGTGCCCAGTCCGTGCAGACCTTTTGTCGGCCTGGCTTTACAGCACCAGCTGTTTCATGAAAACAGCCGCTTGAACGGAGTGGAGGCTAAAGCTGCCGGTGGCTTCAATTGTCCACTGCAAACCCGATTCGGAGGTCAGTTGTTTACCGCGGAACTGGCGGTACTGGAAAATGCGGCTGTGAAAGCTGACCGGCCGGGAGGCCATCGCAATGGCTGGCAGGCCAACATGAGCTGGCGCATACCCGCCGGCAACGGGATCTTTCTGAGCCAGCTCAGTCACACCAGGCTGGATGATCGGGAGGGATACAACCCGCTGCTTTCATCCGGTGCCCAAAGGTGGACCCAGAGAACCTATCTGTTGTGGCAATACCGCCGGCAACTGACCCGGCAAAGCGCGCTGTTGATCACCTCCGAGGCCGAACTCGTGCGCTTGCAGTGCTACGAGGGCGTCGACGAGGCACGTGCCCTGTACGAGTGGAATCACGCCAAGCAGATCCTGCGAATTCAGTCGAGGTCCCGCGGCGGGACACGAGTACTGGGACTCCACCAAGGTCGATGTGTTCTCGGAGGAGTTCCTGCTCGCGAGGCCGTTGTTGCAGGCGATCCGCCGCGAGGATCCCACGGTGTTGCTGATCGACGAGACCGACAAGGCCGACGTCGAGATCGAGGGTTTGCTGCTCGAGGTGCTGAGCGACTTCGCTGTCACCATTCCCGAGCTCGGCACGATCACCGCGACCCGCAAGCCGTTCACGGTTCTGACCTCGAACGCCACTCGCGAACTGTCCGAAGCACTCAAACGTCGCTGCCTGTTCCTGCATCTCGACTTTCCGGATGCCGAACTCGAACGGAGAATTCTGGCCAGTCGGGTGCCGGAGCTGCCGGAGGCAATCGCGGAGCAGCTGGTCCGCACCGTGCGCGTCATGCGTGCAATGCAGCTCAAGAAAGTGCCGTCGGTCGCCGAAACCATCGACTGGGGCCGGACCCTGCGTGCGCTCGGGATGGACACCCTGGACGACGACGCAGTCCGTGCCACGCTGGGAGTGGTGCTCAAGCATCAGTCCGACCAGGACAAGGCCGCAGCCGAGCTCCGGCTGAACTGACATGTTGTCCCCGTACGGATTGTCCGGCCATCTCGTCGACTTCGTCGAGGCGCTTCGGGCGCGCGGCATTGCCGTCGGACCGTCCGAAACGGTCGACGCAGGGCGTGTTCTCGCCGTGCTCGACCTCCTCGATCGCGAAGCCCTTCGCGAAGGACTGGCGTGCTCGCTCCTGCGCAGACCGACGCACCGGGCGACACTTCGATGCCCTGTTCGACCTGTGGTTTCCGCCCGCGATCGGACACCGGGAGGCCGGACAGATCCTCACTGCGAGCTGCCGACGATGCCCGACGGCACGATCGACTTCACGGCCCTGCGCGAGCTGATCACCGATCTGCTCGTCGACGGCAGTCCCGAGGCACTCGAGCTGACCGAGATGCTGGCCGCGCAGATGGTCGAGGAGCTCGGCCAATACAAGTCGACTAACGGGCCGTCTTTCTCGGCGTATCAGGCATTGCGCGATGTCGCCCCGGATACGTTGCTGAGCAAGATCCTGCAAGGACTACTGGGAAACGCGGAAAACGGTTCGGACCGGTCGTCGGGCGCGTACGAGGACGAGGTCGCCAAGCGTACCGCCGCGCAGCGGATCGCAGATCTGCGCAAGATGGTGGAGAAGGAAACACGCCGCCGCGCCGCAGAGCAGCTCGGCCGGGAACGCGTCGCGAGCTACGGCGTTCCGAAGCTCGCCGAGGACGTCGACTTTCTGCGCGCGTCGGATACCGAGATGGTGGCCCTGCGACGCAGCGTCACGCCACTGGCGCGACTACTCGCGAGCAGGCTCGCCGCGAGGCGTAAGCGGAGCAGGTCGGGCTCGATCGATCTTCGACGCACACTGCGGAAATCCATGTCCACGGGCGGCGTGCCCATCGACCTGGTGCAGCGTAAACCGAGGAAAGCCCGCCCGGAGCTCGTGGTTCTGTGCGATGTGTCGGGGTCGGTCGCAGGGTTCAGCCACTTCACCCTGCTCCTGGTCCATGCGCTGCGAGAGCAGTTCTCACGCGTTCGCGTCTTCGCCTTCATCGACTCCGCCGACGAGGTGACGCCATCATCTTCGATGCAGGGTCCGATCTCGGGCGAGTCGATGTCGCGGATCGTTCGAAGGAAGCGGAGCTGATCACCTACGACGGTCACTCCGACTACGGACATGCCTTCGGGGCCTTCGACGACAACTACGCCCACGCCCTGACTAGCCGCAGGACCTCGGTGCTGGTACTCGGCGACGCCCGCACCAACTACCGGGACCCGAAAGTGGCGGCGCTGGCGCGTACGGTTGCGGTGGCCAAGCACGCGTACTGGCTCAACCCGGAACCGAAGGGTCAGTGGGGTTCGGGAGACTCCGCAACCACCGTCTACAGCGACGTCATCAGCATGTACGAGTGCCGTTCCGCCGGGCAGTTGGGCGACATCGTCTCGCGGCTACTGCCGGTGTGATCTGTAGTCCTGGTCCCGCGAAGTAAGATCGACAATCGTGCAACAACAACCTGTGGCGGTCCGCAAGCTGGGAGTGATGGGCGGAACGTTCGATCCGATCCATCACGGCCACCTCGTCGCCGCCAGCGAGGTCGCCAACACCTTCGGGCTCGACGAGGTCATCTTCGTCCCGACCGGGCAGCCCTGGCAGAAGGCGGACAAGCGACGTCAGCCCGGCCGAGGACCGCTACCTGATGACGGTCATCGCGACGCATCCAACCCGAGGTTCTCGGTCAGCCGCGTCGACATCGACCGACGGCAACTGACGTACACGGTGGACACCCTGCGCGATCTCCGCGAGCAGCATCCCGACGCCGAGCTGTACTTCATCACCGGCGCGGACGCGCTCGAGAGTATCCTGACCTGGCAGAACTGGGAGGAGCTGTTCGACCTCGCGAAATTCGTCGGGGTGTCGCCGGCCGGGCTTCGAACTGGGACGTCGAACATCTGGCGCCGATCATCTCCAGGACCTACCCGGACGCGCTGACCTGATCGAGATCCCGGCGCTGGCGATCTCCTCGACCGAATGCAGGCTGCGGGCGAGCGAAAACCGGCCCGTCTGGTATCTCGTCCCCGACGGCGTGGTCCAGTACATCAGCGAACGCCAGCTGTACCGCCCGAGGTAGCACCCCCGCAGATGTGCACATGTCGGAGCTATCGCCACGGAAACACCACCCGGCATCAGACGCAGAGGATCGAGCACGAGATCGCGCAACGGCAGAACGAACGAAACTGGAGATAGGCGGATCGCGCGCCCTCGCGGCCGACGAGAAGGCCGACGACGTCGTGGTCCTGGACGTCTCCGAGCAGTTGGTGATCACCGACTGCTTCGTCATCGCGTCCGCACCCAACGAGCGTCAGGTCAACGCCATCGTCGACAATGTCGAAGAGAAACTGCGCGCCGCCGGACACAAGCCGGTCCGCCGCGAGGGTGACCAGCGAGGGACGGTGGGTGCTGCTCGACTACGTCGACGTCGTGGTGCACATCCAGCACAGCGACGAGCGCAACTTCTATGCCCTCGACCGGCTGTGGAAGGACTGCCCGTGGTGCATCGAGGTCGATGGTATGGGCGGTCCGCACGGTCGGGACGATCGGGACGCCGGGGGACACGCGGAGGAGAGAACGAGCCACAGATCCCCCAGCTCGTTCGGACGGGAGGGATAGCAGAGCAAGAACGCAGGCGTGCGGCACGCTGGTGCTGCTGCGCCACGGTCAGACCGAGTGCAACGCCACCGACGGCATGCAGGGCCAGATCGACACCGACCTCACCGAACTCGGCCGTACAGCCAAGAGAAGCCGCGCGCGACGCGATCGCCCAACGATCCGCTCGCGATCGTGTCGTCGGATCTGCGCCGGCGCGCACGACACCGCGATCGCGCTGGGCGATCGCATCGGGCTGCCTGATCGCGCTCGACACCCGGCTGCGCGAGACCCACCTCGGCGACTGGGAGGGGCTGACCCACATCGAGGTCGACGCCGAGGCACCCGGCGCGCGCGTCGCCTGGCGCGCTGCACGCGACCTGGGCACCGCCCGGGAGGCGAGACCGGACCGACGTCGCGCGGCGCATGGTGGCCGTCGTCGGGGAACTGCTCGACGAGCACGAGGACTGGAGGGGTCGGCCCATCGTGCTGGTGGCGCACGGGGGACTGATCGCCGCGCTCACCGCCGCGCTGCTCGATCTGCCCGGCGATCGGTGGTCCGTCCTCGGCGGGCTGGCCAACACCAGCTGGGTGCAGCTCAGCGGCTACGGCGAGGTGCAGTCCGGCTGGCGCCTCGATGTCTGGAACGCGGCGGCCACGGTGGCGCCCGATGACGTCCTCGATGAACCCACGCCGATCGGAACCGACGCCGCCCCGCAGCGCCCGGTCCTGCTGGTGATCGGTGACTCCCTGAGCTACTACGGCCTGAAGGGCGGCCTGCCCGCCGACCATCCGCAGATCTGGCCCAACCTGGTCGCGGCCGAACTCGGATGGGACGTCGAACTCGTCGCCCGGATCGGGTGGACCACACGCGACGCGTGGTGGGCCATGACCCAGGACCTGCGGGTGGCCGCGATCCCGCACGCCGGAGCCGTCGTCCTGGCCGTGGGCGGGATGGACACCCTGTCCCCGCTGCCCACCGCACTGCGGGAGGGCCTGCGCTACATCCGCCTGCCGGCTCTGCGTCGCGCGGCGCGTAACGCCTACGGGTGGTTGCAGCCGCGACTGTCACCGCTCGGGCGACCGGTGGCGCTCCCACCCCGGGTCAGCGTCGAGTACCTCGAAAACGATCAGGGACGCATTGGCATACATGCGCCCCGATCTGCCCGTCATCGGCACCATGCCGTCGGTGCACCGCAGCGAGCAGTACCGGTCGGTGCACCTTCTACGGCTTCCCGCGGCACGCGCGATCACCCGCTGGGCGGCCGAGAAGTCGGTTCCCCTCGTCGATCTCGCCGAAGCGGTGCGGGAGAACGTCTTCTCGGGCGACGCCAATCCCGACGGGATCCACTGGGGTTGGGAAGGACACCGCCGTGTCGCCGCCGCTGTCGGCGACGCGGTCCGGATCGTGCATCGGGATGCGGAAGTCCCGGTGGAGGGCCTACGGTAGGCGTCGTGTCCGTCGTCGTCGTCACAGATTCGTCGAGTTGTATCGACCCTGAACTGGTCCGTCGGTACGACATCCGTGTTGCGCCACTGCACATCATCGCGGGCGGACGCGACCTCCGCGAGGGCGTCGACGAGTTACCGGAGGACCTGTCGACCGTGACGACCTCCGGTCCGTCTCCCGCAGAACTGACCGACGCCTATACCGAGGCGCTCGAGGACAGTGGAGGAGACGGCGTCGTAGCCGTGCACCTCTCGCGGGTGCTGTCCGGGACATGGGACGCAGCCCGGCACGCCGCCGAATCGCTGGGCGACCGGATCCGGCTCGTCGATTCGCGGAACACCGCCATGGGTTCGGGTTTCGCCGTCCTCGAAGCGGTGCGCGCCGCACGGGCCGGAGAAGACCTGGCCCGGGTGTACGAGCGGGCCGTGGAGGTCGCGGCGTCCGCCCGGACCCTGCTCGTCGTCGACCGGCTCGACCACCTCCGTCGCGGTGGCCGGATCGGCACGGCCACAGCGCTGTTGGGTACCGCGCTCGCGATGAAGCCCGTGCTGCACATCTCCGACGGCAGCCTGGCCCTGCGGGAGAAGACCCGCACGATGACCAAGGCGATGGCCAAGCTCGTCGACGGAGCCGCGACCGATGTGGGCGACGAACCGCTCGTCGCGGTGCACCACCGCGGGGGCACCCGAGCGGGCGCGCAGCCTCGTCGATCAGCTCGCACAGCGCTCCGGAAGGCACCGAGATCGTCGTGTCCGAACTCGACGCGGTTCTCGGCGCGCACGTCGGGCCGGGTGCGGTCGGTGGTCGTCGCCTCCGCGGCGACCGGTGTCTCCGAGGACTGACCACCTACACCACCTCCCCGGCCCGGATGATGCCGGTGGAGGCCCCATCCGGGCATTCATCCACAGGGTGCGGGTCATCCACAACCCCGGCCGGATCGGCGCCGACACCGAATCCGGCGGTCGCGGCCGCGGTTAGCGTCGCGGCATGGCGAGCAGTGACCATCGTGATCTCGCGCGCACCCGCCTCGGGCGCGATCACGCGTTCCTCGGCGATGCCCGCGGAACCGCCCTGGACCGACGACAGGTCGGCGACCACCCCTGGGCGGATCCGGACGACGGCGACGAACCCCTCCACAGCGGTCCCGGCCGGGAACGATTCGTCGATCGGCTGACCGCCGCGCGATGGGACACGGGACGACGGGGAACCGCTGCTCTCGCCGCGATCGGAGTGCTCGCTGCCGCAGTGGCACTCGTCGTCGTGTGGCGCGACCGGCTGTCCCTGAACCGGTACCGCCGCTGCCGAGAGTCGAAGTCGTGGACACGGCAGAGCCGTCCGCCGCGAGGGAGACGGACACGGCACAACCGGATTCCGCCGATTTCGTCGTCAGCGTCGTGGGTGCGGGTGACACGTCCCGGGCTCGTGCGGTCGCCGGCGGGATCTCGTGTGGCCGACGCGCTCGACGCTGCCGCATGGGTGCCGTC
This sequence comes from uncultured Gammaproteobacteria bacterium, assembly GCA_942492445.1. Classification (GTDB taxonomy): domain Bacteria; phylum Pseudomonadota; class Gammaproteobacteria; order Pseudomonadales; family Pseudohongiellaceae; genus NORP240. The sequence goes on along the minus strand of CALOEW010000090.1, from coordinate 4,789 downwards.
GACGGCGCCGACCTCATCGGCCTGAATCTGGCCCGGCGGGTCGCCGACGGTGACCAGATCGTCGTGGGAATCGCCCCGCCCCAACCTGTTCCGCAGGCCAGTGGAATCGTCGGGGCGCAGACACCGGGCGATGCTCCACCGGAGGCAGGCGGGCCGGTGGATCTCAACACCGCCGACGAGACCGCGCTCGACGCGCTGCCGGGCGTCGGTCCCGTCACGGCCGCGGCGATCGTCTCGTGGCGCGACACCAACGGATCGTTCACGGACGTCGAACAACTCGGTGAGGTCGACGGGATCGGACCGGCGCGACTCGCGAGGCTGCGTGAACTGGTGACGGTGTGACCGGACGGAACGACGGGTCCGACGCCGCAACGGTTCTCGATGCCCGGTTGGTGCCGTGCGCGCTGGCCGCGTGGGCCGTGACACTTCTCGGGTTGTACACGGGATGGCGGATCGTCACCGCCGTGGCGGTCGCGGCCGTCGTCGGATGCGCCGTGACGGTCCCGTCTCGTCGCGACCGGTCGCATCCCACGCGGAGGTGCGCGGATCCTCCTCGCCGCACTGGCCGTCGTCGCGTGGATTCGGCCGTACTCGCCGGTCTACGAATGTGGGCCGCCGACCAGCACCCGATCGCCCCGCAGCGGAAAGGGAGCGCGGGGCTTACGTCGTCCTCCTCCCCACCGACGACCCGCGGCACATCCGGGCTGCGGCCTTCGACGACACACCCCGGGTACGCATCCCGGCCCGGCTCGAGCACGACGGTCGGTGGGCGATCCATGGACACCGGGGATCGGTGGTGGTGCTCGCCCCGGCCGACTCCGTGGGGAGATCTCCTGCCCGGGCATCGGTCACCGCACGCGTGCGGGCGGCGCCGCACACCGGGCCGGGCACCACGGTGGCGGTGCTCCACGCGGGAGAACGCACCCACGTGGTCGTCGGTCTGCCCCCGGTGTGGCAGCGATGGAAGCCGGCACGGTACGCGACCGGCTCGCGCACGTGGGTTCCGCGGTGCTTCCCGCCGACCGGGCCACTTCGCTGCCCGGTCTCGTGGTGGGCGACACCACGGCGCTGACCGACGAGGTGCGGGAGGACTTCCGGGTGGCCGGACTGAAGAGCCCGACGGCCGTGTCCGGAGCCAACGTCGGCATCGTCCTCGGAGCGGTACTGCTCCTGCGCGCGGTAGGACTCGGACCGCGTTCCGGGACCATCCTCGCCGCGACGGCCTTCGTCGCCTTCGTCGTCGTGGTCCGTCCGTCGGCGAGTGTGGTGCGCGCGGCCGCGATGGGATCGATCGGGTTGCTGGCATTCGTGACGGGTCGTGAGCGACAGGCACTTCCCGCCCTGTGTACACCGCGGTGGGCGTACTGCTCGTACTCCTGCCCGACCTCGCCGTCGACGTCGGGTTCGCGCTGTCGGTGTCCGCGACGGCGGCACTGATCGTCGCCGCGCCACCTGTCGTGACCCGGCTCGTGGATCGCGGTGGCCGCGTCCCATCGCGGAGGTCGCGGCAATGTCGCTGGTCGCGTTCGTGGCGACCGCACCTCTCGTCGCGGCGGTGAGCGGGACCGTGAGTGTCGTGTCGGTCGCGGCCAATGTCCTCGTCGCCCCGGTACTTGCGCCGCTGACGGTCCTCGGTTCGCTGGTCGCGGTGGGCGCCTCCGTCGTCCCGTGGGTTGGGGAGGTGCTCGCGCGCGCACCGGGCCGTTCCTGTGGTGGCTGATCACGGTGGCCGACCGGGCGGCACCGTTGCCGTCGGCCGAGTCGAAGTGCCGGACGGGCCGGTGGGGGCAGTGGTCGCGGCGGTGCTGGTCGCGGTGGCGTGGTCGGTGGCTCGTCACCGGCGGGTGCGGATCACGGCTCTCGTGATTGCGGTGGCCGTCGCGGCGGTGTGGCTGCCGGTGCGGATGCTGCGACCGGGCTGGCCCGGAGCGACCGGTACTCGTCGCATGCGATGTCGGTCAGGGCGATGCGCTGGTGCTGGCGACGGGGGACGGGCGCGCGGTCGTCGACACCGGACCCGAACCGGAACCGTCGGATCGGTGCCTGCGCCGGTTGAGGATTCGTCGTATCGCACTGCTCGTCGCGTCACACCTGCACGCCGACCACGCGGGTGGGATCCGCGGTGTCCTCACCGGGCGCTCGGTCGAGATGGTCGTGGTCGGGCCGGGTGCTGCCGGTGACGACGCGGCGGGTGTGCTCGACGCGGCGACCGGGACCGGTGTCGTGGTGCGGGAAGTGGGTGCCGGTGCGACCCTGCGTGCGGGCGATCTCGACATCCGGGTGCTGGGCCCGGCCGGGCGACGGACAGGCGGTTCCGGGAACGACAACTCGCTCGTCCTGGCGGTCGACACCACCGTCGTGGGCCGGGTCCTGTTGCAGGGAGACGCGGAGGAGGCCGCGCTCGACGCACTCGTGCGGTCGGGCACCGACGTGCGTGCGGACGTGTTGAAGGTGCCGCACCACGGCTCACGCACCACACCCGCACGCTTCCTCACCGCTGTGCGGCTGCCGAGCGTCGCCCTCGTCAGCGCCGGGCGAGACAACCTGTTCGGGCATCCCCATCCCGAGATCGTCTCCACCCTGACCGGAATCGGGGCGCGGGTCCTGCGGACCGACCTGCACGGCGACGTTGCAGTGCTCCGTGCCGCCTCCGGGGGCGCTCGCGGTGGTGTCGGACGTGCGTGGCACGATCGGAACCGTGAGCGACGCGTCCCTGCATCTGATCCTCGGTGAGGAAGAACTGCTCGTCGACCGTGCCGTCGCGAAGATCGTGTCCGATGTCCGCACGCGCAGCGAAACTCCCGGCGATCTCCCCGTCTCCAGGCTCCGCGCTTAGCCGACGCGGGCGTACCCGAACTCGCCGAGCTGCTGAGTCCGTCGCTGTTCGCGGAAGAACGTATCGTGATCCTCGAATCCACCGCCGACGCCGGGAAGGACGCCGCGGCGCTGATCCTCGATGTCGCGGGCGATCCGCCTCCGGGCGTCGAACACTGGTGATCCTCCACAGCGGCGGGGGACGCACCAAGGCGATGGTGCCCGCGCTGCGCAAGCGCGGCGCCGAGGAGCACATGTGTGCCGCCCCGCGAAGGCGGGGGAGAAGGCGGCGTGGGTGCGGACGTTCGTCCACAAGGAGTTCCAGGCTGCGGGGGTGCGAGTCTCGGACGATGTCGAACAGCTCGTCATCGAGGCGGTGGGTTCCGACCTGCGCGAACTCGCTGCGGCGTGCAGCCAGCTCGTGGCCGACACCGGCGGCAAGATCGATGCTGCGGCCGTGCGACGCTGGCTACTCGGGCAAGGCCGAGGTGTCGGGATTCGACGTAGCCGAGAAGGCCGTGGTAGAAGCGATACGGCCGGTGCGCTCGAAGCGCTACGGTGGGCGATGCACCGCGGTGTCGCCCACGTGCTGCTCGCCGATGCTCTCGCCGACGCCGTGCACACGATCGCCCGGGTCGGCTCGGCCGGTCGCGGCGACCCGTTCTTCCTCGCGTCGTCGCTGGGTATGCCGCCGTGGAAGGTGAAGAAGGCGCAGGCGCAGGCGCGCACCGTGGGCGCTCATTGTCGATCGGGACCGCGACCACGGTGGTCGCTGCGCTCAACGCCGACGTCAAGGGAGCCGCGGCCGATCCGGACTACGCCCCCTCGAGCACGCCGTGCGGGTCATCTCCGAGCTGGCGGCCTGAGGCTTCTCCGCCGTGCCCGTGCCCGTGCCCGTGCTCGTGCCCGCGGCCGATTCCGGCGGGCGGCATCATTTCTGTCGTTCAACGCCACGAAGGCCGTCCCCGGCGGGGGACGGCCTTCGTGACGCAGAGCCTGCGTCTACTACCTCGGAGCGATGAACTCAGAGCTTGTTGGCAAGCTTCGCGAGAGCAGACTTCTTGTTGGCAGCCTGGTTGGGGTGGATGACACCCTTGCTGGCAGCCTTGTCGAGCTGACGGCTCGTGGCGACGAGGAGCTCGTTGACCTTGTCCTTGTCATGGCAGCGGCCGCAGCCTCGCGGAACGAACGGATCGCCGTACGAAGCGACGACTTCACCGACTGATTCCGGAGTCGGTTGCGCTCGTTGGTGCGAATCCGCTTCACCTGGGACTTGATGTTGGCCACGCGTAAAATCCTGTCGTCTTGCTGGTAGCTGGTAGGAAAGCTCTGGGTGCATCTGAGCACCGATGGACAAGGTTACCAAGAACGGATCGCAAAGCCCAAACCGGCGGTCGAATCACCCTTCTCACCGGCCTGATCGTTTCGGTCAGGACTACGCGCACCTGACTGTTGTTGTTGCGTGCCGCCGCGGGAGGGCATCTACATGGGCGGACACGCCACGGTGCACGATGTCGTTGTCGAGGTCACGGCGCATGCGTAATCTCCTCACAGCGCGAACGACGAGTTCGCGGCTGCGGTGCATCGACTCGAAGTGTTCTACCACCAGGTTCCGCCTGCGAGCGGGACCGCGAACATCGAGGTGACCCATGGAACCCCCACGCGATCCCGAGTCCCGAATCGACGAAGATCTCGCACGCCAGACCTCCCTGGAAATCAGAGACCCCGGTGAGTTCTCCGACCTGCGGAAGTACGTGGCGGAGGCGATCGGAACCTTCCTCCTGGTGTTCTCCGCGGTGGGTACCGCGGTGTTCGCCGGAACCTATGTCGGTCAGCTCGGCGTCGCACTGGCGTTCGGCCTGACCCTGCTGTTCCTCGTGTACACCATCGGCCCGATCTCCGGGTGTCACGTGAACCCGGTGGTGACGCCCGGGCAGCTCATCGTCGGTCACGTGACGCCGGTGCGCGCCGTGGG
>CALOEW010000089.1:0-101833 GCA_942492445.1 uncultured Gammaproteobacteria bacterium | reverse complement strand
TGCACCTCGGAGAATTCACCGGCCCGGATGTTCGACGGTTTCCACGGTGTCCATTGATACCGGGACGCAGCCGGGAGATCTCTACGTGGCCATAAAAGGGGCAAATTTTGATGGCAATGAATTCGTAGTTGAAGCAGGTAGATCGGGTGCCTGTGCCGCAATAGTAAGTCGCGCTTCAAAAACGCCAATACCGCAACTGCAGGTTGAGGATACCCTGCTTGCACTGGGCAGGCTGGGGCAACTTAATCGTCAGGCCAGCGCAGCAACTATTGTCGGAATTACCGGGAGTCAGGGGAAAACCACGGTCAAGGAAATGACTGGCGCCATCCTTTCTGATTCAGGCAGAACTCTGGTTACGCGGGCAAATCTCAACAATTCCATTGGGGTACCGCTCACCTTGCTGCAACTGGAGAAGTGTCACCAGTATGGGGTCATTGAAATGGGTGCCAACCATGCCGGCGAGATCGCCTACAGCGCGGGGCTGGTTCGGCCGGATGTGGCGATAATAACCAATGCTGCCCGTGCACACATAGAAGGTTTTGGCAGTCTGCAGGGAGTAGTCGCTGCCAAGGGAGAAATTATCGACAGTCTCGCGTCCGGTGGCACCCTGGTATTGAACCGGGACGATACTTTTTTTGAAGTCTGGCGAGAACGGGCTGCGGGCAGGCGAATCGTCAGCTTCTCTGTCGGCAACAGCAAGGCAGACTATTACGCCGGGCACGTACAGGCACTTCGGGACGGCGGGCTCAGTTTTACACTGAACACGCCGGACGGTGGGCATGTCATAAGAATGAATCTGTTGGGGCTTCACAATATCGGCAATGCCGTGGCTGCAGCGGCTGTTGCCATGGAAGCGGGAGCCAACCTCGACAATTCAAGGTCCGGCCTCGAGAGTTTCAGGCCGTTCAATGGCCGCCTTCAGATAGTAGTCACCGATCTGGGTGGATGCCTTATCGACGACAGTTACAACGCCAGTCCCGAATCTTTCAAAGCGGCAATCGATGTACTCGCAGGGATTTCGGGTCAGACGATTCTGATCGTGGGAGACATGGCTGAACTGGGTGAGATCACCGAAGCGGCTCACCGGGAACTGGGTGACTACGCGAGGCTGGTCGGTGTGGATGAAGTCTGGAGTATAGGCAAGGTCAGCCGCGAAAGTACTCTAACGTTTGGCCACGGCGGCCGACATTTCATTGACAAACACCAAGATTGTAGTGCCTGCAAGGACAGGTTGCGAATCGGTTCGACTGTTCTGGTAAAAGGGTCCAGGAGTGCCGGGATGGATGAGATCGTACGGGCATTGGGGCGCAGCCCGGATGACGGAAAAAAAGATAGGGGCTAACTATGCTTGTCTGGTTGTCTGAATACCTGATGCAAATTGGCCAACAGCTTCGCTGTCCTCCAGTACATCACCGTGAGAACAATTTTCAGTGTGCTCACGGCAATGGGTGTCTCTCTGATAATCGGTCCGTACATGATACGCAGGCTCAACATGCACCAGATCGGTCAGGTAGTGAGGGATGATGGCCCCGAGACTCATTTCAGCAAGGCTGGTACGCCGACCATGGGCGGTGCGCTAATTCTGGTCAGCATCGGATTGAGTACACTGGTATGGAGTGACCTGCAGAACCACTATGTCTGGATTGTGCTGCTGGTAACCATGGCTTTCGGCGCGATAGGCTGGGTCGACGATTACCGCAAGGTTTTTCGCAAGAATCCCAGGGGACTGTCGGCTAAGTGGAAATACTTCTGGCAATCTGCCATCGGTGTGGTCGCCGCAAGCTGGCTATACCATTCAGCACAGGGATCCGCAGAACTGTCCTACATCGTCCCGTTTTTCAAAGATGTCGCGACTTGACGTGGGATTCGTCTACATACTCCAGTAAGTTATTTCGTTATCGTGGGAAAGCAGCAATGCAGTAAACCTCACTGATGGTCTCGATGGGCTCGCAATCCTGCCAACGGTTATGGTCGGGTGGGGCGCTTGGCAGTAATAGCCTGAAGCAAAAGGAAATGTAGGTGTTCTCAGGAATATCTGAACATTCCCTACATTGTTTTGTGATGCCGGGGAGGTGGTGATTTTTCCGGTGCCGCTGCTTGGTGCCGGTCTTGGGTTTCCTCTGGTTCAATACCTATCCTGCTCAGGTCTTCATGGGCGATGTGGGAGGCGTTGGCCCTGGGTGCCGCTCTGGGGACCATGGCGATAGTATCGCGCCACGAGATCATCCTGTTCATCATGGGCGGAGTCTTTGTAATGGAGACCGTGTCGGTAATTCTGCAAGTCGCTTCATTCAAACTTACAGGCCGACGGATTTTCCGCATGGCACCCCTTCATCACCATTTCGAGTTGAAGGGGTGGCCTGAGCCGAGGGTAATTGTGCGCTTCTGGATTATTACGGTAATGCTGGTGCTGTTCGGGTTGGCTACTCTGAAATTACGATAGGGATGGCCGGAAATAAATTGTTGGCAGAAAACGCAGTGACGAGAAAATATCGGTGATTGTAGGGCTGGGAAAGACCGGATTGTCCTGTGCCAGGTTTCTCCGGGAACGTGGCGTACCCTTCATGGTTGCCGACAGCCGGCCAGAACCCCCCGGGCTGGCAAAGTTTATCGAGGATTTCCCCGGCATATCCTGTGAACTGGGACAATTCCGGGAGTCAACATTCTGCAACGCGGCGGAGTTGATTGTAAGTCCCGGAGTCAGTCTGCGAGAACAGGCCATAATGCTGGCGAGAGCACAGGGAGTGCCGGTAACGGGTGACATAGATATATTCAGCCGGGTGATGAAAGAAACGATCATCGCAGTGACGGGTTCAAATGGGAAAAACACGGTGGTGTCCCTGGTGGCATATATTGCGGGATGTGGGAAGGAAAGTGGGATTGGGCGGCAATCTGGATGGCTTCAATAGGGAAACCGGCACTTGATCAGTGTTACGGGAAGGAATCGCCACCGGACATCTATGTTCTGGAACTGGTCGAGTTTCCAGCTTGGAGACAAACCGCAGATCTCGGTGCCGAAGTGGCTTCTTTCCTGAACTTCAGCGAGGATCACATGGACCGCTATCATGAGGACTTAGAGGAGTACCTGCAGGCCACGAGCAGAGAATTTTCCATCGGGCGCAAAATCGTGGTCAACCGGGATTGTCCTTACAGTCAGCCACCCGGATCAGCCCAGAGCGAAGTCGTCAATTTCAGTCTTCAGGAACCGGCGGTTGGAGAATTCGGTCTGCGGGAAAATCAAGGAAAGACCTGTCTTTGTTACGGCGATGAATTTTTGATCAACGAAGAGGACCTCAAGGTGTTCGGTCGTCACAACGTAGCCAATACTCTGGCGGCCATGGCCATTTGTCATGCCCTGCACGTGGAGCTGAAAATTATTGTCGAAGCGGTCAGGAATTTCAGCGGCCTGCCCAATCGCTGTCAGTGGATTTGTGAACCTGAATGGTGTCGACTTCTACAATGATTCCAAGGGAACCAATGTGGGTGCCACGATAGCGGCTATTGACGGCCTGGGTCAGACGCTTGACGGGGGGGTAGTTCTAATAGCAGGGGGTGTGGGAAGGGAGCTGATTTTTCAGCTTTGCTCCCTGTGGTCGAACGTCATGTCAAAGTCGTGATATTGATTGGAGAAGCCGCCAGGGAAATTGCCAGGGTTCTTGAGAATCGGACCAGGGTGTTGTTCGCCGGGACTGTGGATGCGGCAGTGGTGACGGCTCTGGCGGAATCAACGCCGGGTGATGCAGTCCTGTTGTCGCCTGTCTGTGCGAGCTTCGACATGTTCGACGATTTCAATCACCGTGTCAGGTTTTCGAGGCTACAGTCAGAGTCTGCAATGACTGTTAGAGGTGCTGTAATGAAACCGGGAGTCGGTCAGGCTGGCCACGTCGGCAACTCGCTACCGATCAATGGATTGTTATTGGTAACACTGTTTCTTTGTTGCTTGTCATTGGGTTGATGATGATGACTTCTGCGTCCATCGAATTATCAAATGGCCAGTATCAGGACCCGCTGTATTTTTTTAAACGGCAGGTGATTTTCGCCGGCGTCGGTCTGATCGTCATGCTGGTAACCATCAGCATACCAACGCGCAACTGGTATGCGGCCAGTGGATTGTTGCTGTTTCTTGCCTATGCGCTGCTGGTACTGGTCCTGATCCCAGGAGTTGGAAAGGTTGTTAATGGCAGCGCCCGCTGGATCGATCTGGGGCTGTTCAACCTGCAGCCCTCGGAACCGGCCAAGCTGTTTCTTGTGCTGTACCTGGCGGCGTTTCTGGAACGCCACCACGATGAGGTCAGGGAACGCTGGTCCGGGTTTATCAAGCCGTTGCTGATCATCGGTGCCGCGCTGTTTCTGTTACAGAGGGAACCCGATCATGGTGCCATTGTGATCCTGCTCACCACTGCATTCAGTATGGTTTTTCTGGCCGGTGCCAAACTGCACAGGTTTCTTCTTATCCTGGCGGCATGTATCGCAGGATTTGTGGTTCTGGCGATCAAATACCCCTATGTCATAGAGCGCTTCACCTCGTTCATGAATCCATGGGCGGACGAGTATGTCTATGGTAGCGGGTACCAGTTGACGCAGGCTCTGATCGCTTTCGGGCGTGGAGAATGGTTCGGTGTAGGCCTGGGAAACAGTATTCAGAAGCTCTATTTCCTCCCCGAGGCCCACACCGACTTCGTTCTTGCGATTCTGGCCGAGGAACTGGGTCTGGTCGGGGTATCGGTGCTGTTGGCGCTGTTGGCAGTACTGGTGTATCGGGGCCTGGCTGTTGGCAGGGAGGCTGAGCGCAAAGGACTTTTCTTCCAGGCACACTGCGCCTATGGAATTGCAGTGGTTTTCGCCAGCCAGATTCTTATAAATGTGGGCGTCAACACCGGCCTGTTGCCGACCAAGGGACTCACTTTGCCATTCATTTCCTACGGTGGTGCAAGCCTGATCGTCAGTTGCATGATGGTGGCAATACTGATTCGAATTCAATATGAAGCTGAAACCACTGTGGTACCGCGGAGCAACCAGCAATAACTGCAAATGGAGAAGGAAGCTGAAACAGTGTTGATCATGGCAGGTGGAACCGGAGGGCACATATTCCCGGCGCTTGCAATTGCCGAGAAATTGCAGGACATCGGCATACAGGTTCGATGGCTTGGATCTGATGCTGGTCTGGAACAGCAGATCGTGGCTCAAACGACAATCCCACTGTATAAGATTTCCGCCCATGGGCTGCGAGGTAAAGGGATTTTGAGGGTGCTTCTTGCGCCACTGATGCTCATACGGGCCACTTTACAGGCCTACCGCATTATCGGTCTGGTCAAGCCGGATTGCGTGCTCGGTATGGGAGGCTTCGTGACCGGGCCGGGTGGCATTGCCGCGCGTTTGCGCGGACGTCCACTGTTGATACACGAGCAGAATGCCGTGCCCGGGATAACCAATCGCGTGCTGTCGTCGCTGGCGGTTCGGTTGCTGGAAGCCTTTCCGGGAACGTTTCCGGCGTCTGCCCGAGCGGTAATGGTCGGCAATCCGGTTCGACAGGCGATTGTCGATGGAGTTTACAAGAAGCCGACAGATTCGACGGAGGCACTTCGGATTCTGGTTCTGGGCGGCAGCCAAGGAGCAGAAGCTATCAATCAGGTGTTTCCGGCAACCCTGGCTCAATGTCCCGCTTCCTCAAGACCAGAAGTCTGGCATCAGACCGGAAAAAACAAGCTGGCTGAAACCCAGGCCGCCTACCGGCGTTTCGAAATCGAATCGGGTGAGACCGTCAGAGTGGTTGAGTTTATCGATGACATGGCTGCCGCATACCGTTGGGCCGACTTAGTCGTGTGCCGCTCTGGAGCCAGTACGGTTGCAGAATTGGCAGTCGTTGGTCTGCCTGCGATTCTGATTCCCTATCCCCATCACAAGGATCAGCAACAGTTGAAAAACGCCCGTTGGCTGGCCACAGCGGGAGCTGCGATTATCCTTGAGCAAGGTGAGCTGTCACCCTCGGCTTTGAGCGACCTGCTGAACAGACTCGGCAATGAGAGGGAGCGACTGGCTGCCATGTCTCTAGCGGCAACCGAAGTGTCTGTTCGTGATGCGGACAAACGTATTGCAGAGCATTGCCTGGAGGTTGCCCGTGGTTGATGCCAGGCGGATGTATCAGATTCCCGAAATGCGGCGAATCAGGACAATACACTTCGTTGGCATCGGGGGTGCCGGTATGTGTGGCATTGCCGAAGTTTTGTTGAATCAGGGGTACAACATTACGGGCTCCGATATTCGCGTGTCTGGCAACACGGACCGGCTGCAGGGGCTCGGTGCGCAAATTTTCATCGGTCATGAGGCAGGCAACGTCCGCCTGGCCGATGTGGTCGTCTATTCCAGTGCCGTTGCCAGAGACAATCCTGAACTGGCAATGGCACGGGAATCCGGAAAGCCCATTATTGCCAGAGCCGAAATGCTTTCGGAGTTGATGCGATACCGGCACGGTATCGCCATCGCTGGAACCCATGGCAAAACAACCACCACCAGTCTGCTGGCCTCCATATTCGCCGCGGAAAATCTGGATCCTACTTATGTGATTGGTGGCCTGCTGAACAGCTCAGGGACCAATGCCAGACTGGGGGAGAGCCGGTATCTGGTTGCTGAAGCCGATGAAAGTGACGCATCCTTCCTGCACCTGCAACCAATGGTGGCAGTTGTCACTAATATCGATGAAGATCACATGTCGACTTATGGCGGGGATTTCGACCGCTTGAAAAATTACTTTGTTGACTTTCTCCATAATCTGCCGTTTTACGGGCTGGCAGTGCTGTGCCTTGATGATCCGGTAGTGGCTGAACTACTCCCGAGGATTTCAAGACCGACGTTGACTTACGGGTTTTCAGAGCAGGCGGATTTCCGGATCAGGAATTTGCGCCACCGTGAGCAATTGACTGAATTTACGGTGGAGCGCCCGGATGACAAAAAGGAATTGAACTTAGCTCTGAATATGCCGGGCAGACACTATGCGCTCAATGCGACTGCGGCCATCGTCGTGGCTACAGATGAAGGAGTATCCGACGCGGCGATTGTGGAGGGAATCAACAGTTTCTCAGGCGTCGGCAGGCGCTTCGAAATACTGGGTGATTTCGCTCTGACCGGCGGAGGAACGGTGATGCTGGTAGATGACTACGGACATCATCCCCGGGAAGTGCAGGCAACCATTGCAGCGATTCGAACCGGGTGGCCGGAACGGCGGCTGGTTATGGTCTATCAGCCACACCGCTACAGTCGCACCAAAGACTTGTACGAGGATTTTGTCGAAGTGTTGTCGGAGGTGGATGTGTTGCTGATGCTGGAAGTCTACAGTGCCGGTGAACCAAAGATTGCCGGTGCAGATGCCAAGAGTCTGTGTCGCAGCATTCGCCTGCGCGGGCAGGTGGACCCAGTATATGTGAAAAGGACGGAAGAATTACCCGCGCTTTTGAGTGCGCTGGTTCAGGAAAACGACATTGTAGTTACGCAGGGAGCTGGCAGTGTCGGAGTTGTTGCCAGGCAGCTGAGCGAAACCGGCTTCGCCGGTGAAAGTCGCTGATAGCCGGGATACAGAAATTACCGGATCGATGGTTTGAGTCTATGGAAACTTCGGAAAAAAAAGAGCTGATCAAGAAAGCTGGTCGCGTGGCGGTACTCATGGGTGGGGATTCCGCAGAACGGGAGATATCACTGTTAAGTGGAAAGGAAGTTGCTTCCGGGCTGCGAACAGCCGGATTTGACGTGGTGACTATCGACATGGACGCAGATCTTGCAGGCCGGCTTCAGGAAATTCGACCCACCCGTGTATTCAATGTTCTGCATGGGCGAGGAGGCGAGGACGGAGTCGTACAGGGCCTGCTGCGGGCTATGGGCATCCCATTCACAGGCAGTGACGTACTGGCATCGGCGCTGGCCATGGACAAATTGCGCAGTAAATTGCTTTGGCGGCAGCTGGGCCTCAGTACACCGGACTTTATCACTCTTGATGACAGATCTGACTGGGCCGGCATCGTCCGGGATCTGGGTCCGGTAGTTGTCAAGCCGGTTAATGAGGGGTCCAGTATCGGGATGTCTATTGCTGGCAGTGCCGAGTGCCTGAAGGAGTCATATCAGAAAGCCAGGAAGTATGACCGCACGATACTGGCAGAGCGATACATCGATGGGGACGAATTCACGGTATCGATTCTACAGCAGGTAGTCCTGCCGGCAATCCAGCTGAAGACCAATCGAGAATTCTACGATTTCGAGGCCAAATACCTGGCTGACGATACCCAGTACCTGTGCCCTGTTGAGCTGTCGACGGAAGAGCTTGAGCGGCTCAACAATTTGGCTCTGACCGCATTCAATGCACTCGGTTGCGAAGGTTGGGGGCGTGTAGACCTGATGCGTGACAGTGGAGGGGAGTTTTATCTGTTGGAGGTTAATACGGTACCCGGCATGACCGACCACAGCCTGGTGCCAATGGCGGCCCGACAGGCGGGAATAAGTTTTGAAGACCTGCTGCTGCAGATATTGTTTGCCAAGGTAAGGAACGAGGGCTGATGACCAGGCACCGGATACAGGGACAGCCAGGACGAAGCGTGCCGCGATCGGCAGGCAGAGCGCGCGTGCGCATTAACGATAGGCCACTTCATCCACGTCGCCGGGCCTGGTTCGGCTGGTTGGGTGTCAGCGTAATAGTCCTGGTTATGGCGGCTCTGGTGGTCCCGAACCGGGGCGCCATCGTCCATTACCTCAACAGGCCGATAGTAGTAGTGAAACTGACTTCACGGCTCAATCGTGTCGATGAGAGTGAAGTTACGCGACTGCTTGCCGCTTATATGCATGAGGGCTTCTTCGATATTAACGTCGCTGGAGTAAAACGACAGCTGGAATCTCACCCCTGGGTTGCCGGTGCGGAGGTCAAGAGAATCTGGCCTAACGCCCTGTCTGTCGCCCTGACCGAGGAAGTGGCAATTGCGCGCTGGCGCGAAGGCTCGCTGCTCAACCAGTCTGGAGAAATTTTTACCCCGTCCAGGCTTGACGATACCAGTTCGCTGCCGCTGCTTACAGGTCCGGAAAACACCGAAACCCTGATGATGGAGCAGTTCCATGCCTTCAACCAGATTCTATACCCCGCGGGTCTGCGAATAGAAAAACTGGAGCTGAGTGAGCGCAACAGCTGGGACCTGGAAGTTAGTGGAGGCTTGCGGCTGGTCGCTGGAAGAGTCGCAGTAAGGGAAAAGCTGAAAAGATTCGCCTCTATTTATGATAAGCGGATAGAAAACGATATAGGAGTCATTGAGAAAATTGATCTACGTTACAGCAATGGCTTCACGGTCAAGCGCAAGCAGCAGGAACACTCAGAGGTAGCAGTCAGGTGAAGGCACTCTCTGTTTTTGGCCACCTAGGGTTGACGCCGGGAGTGTCAGCCGATTTTTCGGGATTTGATTCATGAGCAGTTCGGCCGGGGAAAATATGATTGTCGGCCTGGATATCGGTACGTCCAAGGTCGTCGCTATCGTTGGCCATATCAAAACTGATGGAAGTCTGGATATTGTCGGAATCGGCAGCCATCGATCCAGAGGGCTGAAAAAAGGCACTGTCGTGAACATCGAATCTACAGTGAATTCCATTCAACGGGCGGTCGAAGAGGCTGAGTTGATGGCTGGCTGTCAGATTAATTCAGTCTATGCGGGAATTGCCGGCAGCCACATACGCAGTATGAACAGCCACGGAATAGTGGCAATCCGGGACGGTGAGGTATTGCGTGCGGATATCGACAGAGTGATTGACGCAGCGCAGGCAGTGGCTATTCCTGCGGATCAGCGAGTGCTGCATATCCTTCCCCAGGAGTACATTATCGATTCCCAGGAAGGGGTCAAGGAACCCTTGGGTATGTCCGGAGTTCGGCTCGAAGCCAAGGTACATCTGATTACCTGCGCCATTAACGCGGTACAGAACATCGAAAAGTGTATCAAGCGCTGTGGGCTGGAAGCCGAGGAGATTATTCTCGAGCAACTGGCATCCAGTTACTCCGTGCTCACCGACGATGAAAAGGAACTGGGAGTCTGCCTGGTGGACATCGGTGGTGGCACGACGGATATCGCCGTTTTTACCGAGGGGGCGATACGCCACACCGGGGTCATTCCCATCGCCGGCGATCAGGTTACCAATGATATCGCTATGGCCCTTCGAACGCCGACCGAAAACGCCGACGAAATCAAAATCAAATATGCCTGCGCGTTGACCCAGCTGGCCAGTCCGGAAGACCGGATCAAAGTGCCCAGTGTCGGGGACCGGCCGCCACGGGAATTGTCCAGGCAGGCACTTGCAGAGGTCGTGGAGCCCCGTTATGCGGAGCTGTTTACGCTCATCCAGAATGAACTGGAGCGCAGTGGCTACAGCAGCCTTCTGGCTGCCGGGATCGTGTTGACCGGAGGGACCAGCAAAATGGAAGGGGTCGTAGACCTTGCCGAGGAAATATTCCACGCACCGGTCCGTATTGGGGCACCTCATAGTGTCCAGGGATTGGCCGATATTGTAAGAAACCCGATCTACTCCACAGGTGTGGGGTTATTGCTGTATGGCCTCAAGCAGCACCAGGAACGTGAAGGCATGAGCGCCAGGAAAGAGCCTCAGGTCCAGCTTGTGGATCGTGTCAAGGGCTGGTTCCAGGGGCATTTCTAACAGGGGAAGCATTGCCGGGATAACAAATTACTTCTTTAGCAGACAGTGGCGATTCATCAGGGCAAATGAAATTGATCTGCCCTGTCTGCAGGGCTTACTAACTAAGAGGGTTATACGATGTTTGAACTGGTCGAAAACGTACCTGAAAGTGCGGTAATTAGGGTCATAGGCGTTGGTGGCGGGGGCGGCAACGCCGTCGCGCACATGATCAGTAACGAGGTCGAAGGCGTTGATTTCATCTGCGCCAATACCGATGCCCAGGCACTGAGCAATCTGAATGTCAAAACCATACTGCAGTTGGGCAGTAACATCACCAAGGGGCTGGGTGCAGGTGCCAACCCCATGGTCGGCCGCGAAGCGGCTCTTGAGGATCGCGACGAAATAGCGGACATTCTCAGTGGCGCGGATATGGTATTCATTACCGCTGGCATGGGAGGGGGGACTGGGACCGGAGCAGCGCCAATCGTCGCAGAGGTGGCCCGCGACCTAGGTATACTAACAGTCGCAGTAGTTACCAAGCCATTTCCTTTTGAAGGCAAGAAGAGGGCTCAGGTAGCTCTTCAGGGCATTGAGCAGTTGCAACAGCATGTTGATTCGCTGATTACAATTCCAAATGAAAAACTCCTTGATGTACTTGGCCCTCAGGCGTCATTGCTGGAAGCCTTCAAGGCTGCCAACGACGTGTTGTTGGGCGCTGTTAAGGGGATTGCTGATTTGATAATGAACCCCGGGATGATTAACGTCGATTTTGCTGACGTGAAGACGGTGATGTCAGAAATGGGCATGGCAATGATGGGGACCGGCTTTGCCAGTGGCGAGAATCGAGCCCGCGAAGCTGCAGAGGCGGCGATCAGGAGTCCATTGCTTGAAGATGTAGATTTACAAGGTGCCCGCGGCATACTGGTAAATATTACCGCAGGGGAAAATCTCTCATTAGGTGAATTTTCCGAGGTGGGAGACACCATTGAGGAGTTTGCTTCAGATGATGCCACTGTTGTAATTGGAACAGTAATTGATCCCAGACCTGAAGGACGAAATGCATGTTACCGTCGTTGCTACCGGTCTTGGTCAGCAGCACAGTAGGCCCACTAAGGTGGTTGATAATAGTGAGGCGATTATTGATCGCGACTACCGTCGACTTGATCAGCCAACCGTTTTGCGCAATCAGGAACAGTATGCCCAAAGCCAGGCGCCAGTGATGGCGAAGGCCGTCGGTGACGGTCCAGATATGGACTATCTGGATATTCCGGCTTTCTTGAGGCAGCAGGTCGATTAAGCGCCCTAGTGGACGTTAGTTGCCCTGTTTCCAAGCTATATCAAGGGCTTTAGATGACTGCATTGTGCTGCTGGATGGCAGCTTATTGCCACTTGGGTTGGAAAGTGTTTAGTGATAACATTTACCACCATCGTGAGGAGCCGTCCCGGGCTTGATAAAAGCATCGATTTCGGTCAGTTTCAGGCTCCCTGTATACCTAGACAGACTGCGGGTCCGCTGGATTTTACCCGCGTTAGGTTGAATTACCTGAACTCTAACCCTTAACAGGAGCAATCAGGCCGGCACTAGTTAGGTAGTCCAGGAGCCATGGTCTCGCGTACTATTAAATATGTTAAAGCAACGAACTTTAAAAAATGTAATCAGGGCTACTGGTGTTGGACTGCACACTGGCAAGAAAGTCTATCTAACCCTGCGGCCGGCACCTGTCAATACAGGTATAGTTTTCACCCGGGTGGACCTCGACCCTGTCGTTGAGATACCTGCCAAGGCCTCCAATGTGGGTGATACCACGCTCTCCACCACCTTGGTCAAGGGTTACGTTCGCATTTCCACAATTGAACATTTGATGTCAGCCATGTATGGCCTTGGCATTGATAACTGCTATGTAGACCTGAGTGCACCAGAAGTCCCCATAATGGACGGTAGTGCCGGACCTTTTGTATTTCTAATCCAGTCCGCCGGTATCGAGGAGCAACCCGCGCCCAAGAAATTTATCCGCATCAAGCGACCGGTAAAGCTCGAGCAGGACGACAAATCCGTAAGTCTTGAACCATTTAACGGTTTCAAAGTCAGTTACACTTTACTCTATGACCATCCGGTATATCGAAAGCATACCAAGTCGGCCACCATCGATTTTTCAAGCACTTCTTTTGTCAAGGAAGTCAGTAGAGCCAGAACCTTTGGATTCATGCATGAGTTTGAGGAGTCAAGGAATCGTAATCTGGCGCTGGGTGCAAGCATGGATAACGCCATCGCTGTTGGCGACTACAAGGTCCTGAATGAAGATGGGCTTCGCTACGAGGATGAATTCGTCAAGCACAAAATCCTTGATTCAATTGGTGACCTTTATCTGCTGGGAAACAGCCTCATCGGTGAGTTCAAGGGTTATAAGTCTGGACACGCGCTGAATAATGCCTTATTAAGGATGCTGGAAGTCAATGAGGATGCCTGGGAAATAGTCAGCTTCGACAGCGACACCAAGGTTCCGATCTCCTACATGAAGCCGGTACTGGCGGCCTGAGCCTTTACAGAAGAGCTTGTCAATCTTCTGACCTAACTCGCTGATCATGGGCATTTTCTTAGGCGAAGGCCCTGCTTCTCAACTCCTAACGATAGTCCCCGGGGTCGGACAGGGGCTCGCTTGGTACAGTCTGAGTAATGAAGATAATTCTCGTAGATCAGCGTCACGGCCGCTCCAGAACCATAATCCTCAAGGGTTGGTTGAAAAGCCTCCTGTCCATGTGTTTGCTCGGGGCACCTGTGGCACTGGGGTTTCTCGGTTACCAGTTAGCTATTTCTCACGGTCCTGCGCGGTACAATGAACAAGCCACCATTAACTGGGATACCCGGATACAGAAGCAGGCTGCACAGCTGGATGAAAATATCGTGATCAGTCACGGCAGGAACTCGAAGCTCTGACCAGGCGCCTGGCTTCCATGCAGGCCCAGTTTCTTCGTCTTGATGCAGTCGGTGAGCGTGTGGTGGAGGTCTCGGAGCTAGACGAGGGCGAATTCGATTTCAGCCAGCCTGTAGCAGTCGGCGGGCCGGAATCCGATTTCAGCGTGGACTATACTGTTCCACAGTTCATGGATGCGATTGAGCAGTTGGAAAATCAACTGGATCATCGCCAGCAACAGCTTGAAATACTTGAAGAAGTTCTAATAGGCCGTCAGGTTCTGGCGGAGGGACAGATCGACGGACGGCCGGTAGAGCGTGGCTGGGTCTCATCTCGCTTCGGGCGCCGCACAGACCCCTTCACAGGTCAGCTTTCCTACCACCCGGGAATCGATTTTTCCAGTGAACAGGGCAGTGATATCAAATCGGTGGCGGGCGGTGTGGTTACCTGGTCCGCACAAAAACCCGGTTACGGGTTGACGCTTGAAATAAACCATGGAAATGGCTATGAAACACGCTACGCCCACGCTGAACAGTTGCTGGTGGAAGTGGGTGATATCGTCAGGAAAGGCCAGACTATCGGTCTGGTCGGCAGTACCGGTCGATCTACCGGGCCCCATCTGCATTTCGAAGTTTTCAAAAATGGTCGGGTAGTTGACCCGGCGTCATACATCAACCGCACTGTGCGGTGATCCTTTCACAGATCTTACGGGTCACGACCTGCAATTAAGCCGGGTCAGGGCTCAGGCAATAATTCCCGGGTCCCTGTCTCGAAATTCTGATTACCAAGAAAGAAAGTTATAACGATGAGCGGAAATCTGCTAAGTAAAATTTTCGGGAGCAGCAACTCCCGTAAACTCAAACGAATTCAACGTAAAATCAACGCCATAAACGTACTGGAAGGTGAACTCGAAGCCCTGTCTGACGAGGAACTGAAAAGCCGGACCCCGGTATTGCGGGAGCGCTACGAAAATGGAGAGCCGCTGGATGAGCTGTTGCCGGAAGCCTTCGCCATGGTCAGGGAGGCCAGTAAGCGGACTTTAGGCCTGCGGCATTTCGATGTGCAGTTGATCGGGGGCATAGTCCTGTATGAGGGTGATATAGCGGAGATGCGCACCGGCGAAGGAAAGACTCTGGTTGCGACATTACCCGCATTTCTCATTGGTCTGACCGGTGAAGGTGTCCATATTGTCACTGTCAACGACTACCTGGCGGAAAGGGATGCCAACTGGATGCGGCCCATTTTCGAGTTCCTGGGGTTGACCGTAGGTGTTATCAAATCGGGTCAGACGCCTGCCGAGAAGCGCACTGCATACCAGTGTTCTATCAGTTACGGCACCAACAATGAGTTCGGCTTCGATTATTTGCGCGACAACATGGCGTTTCGGCTCGAAGACAAAATGCAGCGGCAGCTGAATTTCGCTATCGTCGACGAAGTGGACTCTATCCTTATCGATGAAGCAAGGACTCCACTGATCATCTCAGGCGCGGCGCAGAACAGTTCGAAGCTCTATATAGCTATCAACAAGTTGATTCCGGGGCTCCAGAAGGGGGAACTTTCCCAGGAAGAGCGCATGACGGCGAAACTCGATCCCAATTACAAGCGCCAGGAAAGCGGACATTTCACTGTTGATGAAAAAGCCAGGCAAGTGGAACTGACCGAGGCAGGTCATGAATTTGTGGAGGAATTGCTGGTCAAGAACGGACTTCTTAACGAGGGAGAAAGTCTGTATGCGGCTACCAATCTGAATCTGCTGCATCATGTCCACTCGGCCCTGCGGGCCCATAATCTTTTCCATCGGGATGTAGAATACATCGTCAAGGAAAATCGAATCGTTCTGATCGACGAACATACCGGCCGGACCATGGAAGGCCGACGTTTGTCCGAGGGGTTGCATCAGGCGCTGGAGGCAAAGGAAGGGCTGGAAATCCAGAGCGAGAGCCAGACTCTGGCTTCGACTACGTTTCAAAACTATTTTCGCCTGTACCGGAAGCTGGCCGGGATGACCGGTACCGCGGATACTGAGGCGTTCGAGTTCAAACAGATCTATAACCTCGACGTGGTGGTAATTCCTACCAACAAACCCATGATACGCATAGATGCCAATGATCTGGTGTATCTGTCCATAGAGGAAAAGTTTGAAGCCATAATCCGGGATATCAGAGAGTTCAGTAACAAAGGTGCACCGGTGCTGGTCGGCACTGCCTCCATCGACACTTCGGAAATACTTTCGGCGAGGCTGAAAAAGGAAAAGATTCCCCATGAAGTGCTGAATGCAAAATTTCATGCCCGTGAAGCACAGATAATCGCCCAGGCCGGAAGGCCGGGTGTGGTCACAATTGCCACCAACATGGCCGGTCGGGGCACGGATATTGTGCTGGGAGGCAACTGGGAAGCTGAACTGGGCGCACTTGAGAATCCTACCGAGGAGCAACGCGCAAAGATCAGAGACGACTGGCAGCAACGTCACAATCAGGTTATCGAGGCGGGTGGTCTGCACATTATCGGTACAGAGCGGCATGAGTCGCGCCGCATTGACAATCAGTTAAGAGGCCGGGCAGGGCGTCAGGGTGACCCGGGATATTCCCGTTTCTACCTGTCGCTCGAAGATAATCTGATGCGCATTTTCGCATCGGACGGTGTACGCAATTTCATGCGCAAACTGGGTATGGAACAGGGAGAGGCGATTGAACATCGCATGGTTACGCGGTCGATTGAGAAAGCTCAACGGAAGGTGGAGGGCCGAAACTTTGATATCCGTAAGCAACTCTTGGAATTTGACAACGTCGCCAATGATCAGCGCACCATAATTTATCGCCAGCGAAACGAACTGATGGCAAGCGACGATGTTTCGGATCTGATTACCGAAATGCGTGCCGATGTGGTCAACGGTCTTGTCGATTCACACATTCCTGCCCAGAGTATCCCGGAACAATGGGACATCAGCGGTCTTGAAAAAGCCATAGAAACGGAGTTCGGCAGCAATCTGGCGATTCAGCAGTGGCTTGATGAAGAGGACGAACTGTACGAAGACCGGCTGAAAGAGAAAATTACGGCGGTGCTGGCTCAGGAGTATGCTGAGAAGTGTGCCCCGGTGGGCGATAAAATGCGCCTCTTTGAAAAACAGATCGTGCTGCAGATTATCGACAATCTTTGGAAAGAACATCTCGCCACTATGGATCAACTCAGGCAGGGTATTTTCCTGCGCAGCTACAGTGGGAAAAACCCGAAGCAGGAATACAAGCGGGAAGCTTTCGCACTGTTTCAGGAATTGCTGAGTAATATTCAGGCTGAAGTTGTGAAAATGCTCAGCCTTGTCCGTGTGCGAAGCGAAGATGAGGCTGATGCCATTGAGCGACAACGGGAACGGGAACTGGCTCAGGAGCGGATGCAGTATCAGCATGCCGCAGCATCTTCTCTTGCTCAGGAGCCGGAACCTGCCGGCCCGGCCCCGGCCAATCCGCAACAGGAAACACCAAAAGCTCCCTTTGTCAGGGAGGTGCCCAAGGTTGGCCGCAACGAACCCTGCCCCTGCGGGTCGGGGAAAAAATACAAAGTGTGTCATGGCCGCCTGGCCTAGCAGGCTGTTGAAAAACGTGATGAGCGCAGCCAAGGCGAGGCAAAAACTGGCGAAAATGCGCAGTTTACCGGGTGTAAATGAGCATTTTGAGCCAGTTTTTAACGAAGCACTGGCAAGCGCAATAGTTTTTCAACAGCCTGCTAGGGCGTGGTTACATAAAAATCAAATTTGTGTGAACAGGCCGTAGGGAATACTTCCCGGGCCGCAGTTTTGGATCGGTGCACAAGAGATGGCTGTAAAGTCCAGACTTAATGGTGATCTGCTGCCAGTCAACGGAGTCAGAATCGCCGCAGTGGAAGCCGGCGTCCGTTACCCGAACCGGACGGATGTTGTGCTTTTCCAGATGGCACCAGGATCCCGGGTGGCCGCCGTGTTCACCCGCAACGCATTCTGTGCTGCACCGGTTCAGGTGGCCAGGCGGCATCTGCGGGAATCCTCACCCCGTTATCTATTGATCAACACAGGAAATGCCAATGCCGGGACCGGTAAGCAAGGGCTGGCCGACGCGTTATCCTGCTGTAAAGCAGTTGCTTCCGCCGCGTCGGAACTGGAACCGGGCCCGGTTGATGCGTGTCAGGTCCTGCCGTTTTCCACCGGTGTAATCGGGGAACCTCTGCCGGTTGCACGAATAGTCAACAGCATTCCCGGAGCACTTTCTGTGTTGGCCAATGATCAGTGGCACGCAGCTGCCAGGGGAATTATGACCACTGACACCCGGCCCAAGGCAGTCTCCTGTCAGGTTTCGCTGTCATCGGGGGGCACTGCCACGCTTACAGGCATTGCCAAGGGTGCCGGCATGATTAAACCCGATATGGCGACTATGCTGGCCTTTGTCTTTACAGACGCTGAGTTGGACACAGGACTTCTTGAAGAGATGCTTGATCGAGTGGTCAATAAATCCTTTAACCGGATTACTGTCGATGGTGACACCTCTACAAACGACAGCTGTCTGCTGGTTGCCACCGGTGCATCCGGCCACGCCATTGCCAGGGATCAGCAAATGGACTGTGATCGGTTCGAAGCGAGTCTGCAGGATGTGTTCCTACAACTGGCCACTGAGATCATTCGGGATGCCGAAGGCGCAACTAAATTCGTCACTGTCAGGGTAGTCAATGGTGCCAGCAGTTCCGAATGTCTGGCTGTAGCCTATACCATCGCCGAATCGCCACTGGTAAAGACCGCGCTGTTTGCCTCAGACCCCAACTGGGGAAGAATTCTCGCGGCAGTGGGACGTGCGGGATTGCCGGATCTCGATATAGACCGGGTTAATATCGACCTCGGTCACACAAGGCTTGTGGAAGCAGGAGGATTGGCCCCGGGTTATACAGAGGCGCAGGGTCAGGCGGAGATGAACTCTGACGAAATCAGCGTGACCGTTGATCTGGGCCGGGGGAACTGGGAGGAGACCGTCTGGACTTCGGACCTGTCCCAGGACTACGTGAGAATCAATGCCGATTACCGCTCCTGATCCTGTCGTTTGACCATTACTTAACAAAATGTCTGAGATCCTCCACGTTGCAGTCGGCATAATAATGGGAGCGGACGGACGCATTCTCATTGCCCGTCGGCCGATGAACGTTCACCAGGGTGGGTTGTGGGAATTTCCGGGAGGTAAGCTGGAACCCGGAGAGACTGTGCTGGCGGCCCTGCATCGTGAATTGAAGGAAGAACTGGGCATTGTTATCGATCCAAGCCATTGTTTCCCGTTCCGAAAAATTGCCCATCATTATGGGGACCGCGACGTTCTGCTGGATATCTGGCGTGTCAACAGGTTCCTGGGCGAGGCGTGCGGACTCGAAGATCAGCCCCTGGCCTGGTGCTTTCCGGCGCAGCTGAATCCGAACAAATTTCCCGCCGCGAATCGAGAGATCATCAGGCTGTTGCAGCTACCACCCTTGCTCGCAATTACAGCGGAATGCGGCAACAGGGACGGGTTTCGACAGGTTATAGCCGGATTACTCGACCGGGGAATCAGATTGATCCAGTTCCGACAACCTGAATTGCCTCAAATCGATGCAAGACATTGGATTGACGATGCCCTGCAGCTTTGTCAGCAAGTCGGTGCCCGTCTGATGCTGAACACTTCACTTGAATTGTTCGCAAATTCTCCAGCACATGGACTGCATGTCAGCGCTTCCAGTTTGATGAATCTGCCACGAAGACCTGTGCCCTCTGATCTGTTGTTCAGTGCATTCTGCCACAACCCAGAAGAGCTCTCCCGGGCAGAGCAACTGGGCGTGGACTTTGCATTGGTAGCCAGTGCAAAGCCCACAGTCAGCCGTCCCGGTGCAGAA
Organism: uncultured Gammaproteobacteria bacterium; assembly: GCA_942492445.1. Taxonomy (GTDB): domain Bacteria; phylum Pseudomonadota; class Gammaproteobacteria; order Pseudomonadales; family Pseudohongiellaceae; genus NORP240. The sequence continues at coordinate 82,400 of CALOEW010000089.1, read as the reverse complement.
ATCCCGGATTGGGAACGGTTCCGTGGACTGATCTCTCAGCACAGCGTCCCGGTCTATGCCCAAGGAGGACTGACGGAGTCGGACCTTGCCCATGCACGGAGCGCAGGAGCTCACGGTATCGCTGCCATCAGTGCATTTCCCATGTAAGAACCCGCAACGGGCCATTAATCCTGGAATAGGTGGCACGGTATAGGTCCGAGCCTGTTCCGGCCAGTCAGTCGCGGCACCGTTTTTGCGGACAACGAGGTTTCAAGCGAAGCGTATGCCGGCTTCTACCGGTGCCAGAATAAAGATTTCCTGCCAGGGGCGGATACAGCAGAGTAGGGGGAGAGCAGGGATGCTGTGTCATCCGGAAAAACCAAGGAACCTCTGATTAAGTCCCACAACGCTTCAATACACCGTCTTTACTCGCGTATTGTGAAGCAGATCACTCTTCGTTCGATTGTAACCCTTTGAAATAAGTAGGATAAATTGCATAATTTCAGGACACTAAATTGCATTTGCAGGCGCTGTCCGAAGGGGAACAGGCCAATGGCCGTAATCCTGCAGGGCAACCGGAGACGGCAAGGGAATTCGTTATGCTAGATTTCAAAACCACTGTAATCACTGGACTTCTCGTTGTGGCCGGGGCGGTCCCGGCGCTTGCCGATACCGTATCGCCTGTTGATGAGGCCGTCATGGTCAGCAAGGATGTTGATGAAGAGCAGCAGCAACTGGCTGTACGTGCCACTTACCTCAGTAGTGGAGGCTACGCTGTTACCAGCCAGGAATACATCGATGCAGTGGGTGTCTCTTTCGATCTGGGTGCCATCGGCAGCGTGTCCGGAGCAACCCTGCGCATGCCGGTGCTGGAGTACTATTCACTGGGTGGGCGTGTTCCACTAAAGATCTTCGCATTCGCCGATGACGGGGCGATAGATCTGTTTGATTACAAAGCAGGATTTTCTGTCCCGGTATCGAGTCTTGATGTCATCGGCATGGCAGAAGTGGTTCTTGATGTCACCGGTCCGGTTAATGCGATTCTGCAAAGCAGCCGCTATGCAGGCTTCCGGGTTGTCACTGACTGGACGCCTGATGAAATTCCCGGGGAAACGTTCCCTTCATTCAAGGGAGCCCGTTTCGACACGGAAGCTGCGACACTGGAATTCACACCCGGTTCTGCTCCCGATATTGATGACAGTTCGGCAGTATTCGATGGATTCAGATTGACGGTCCCTGACATCAGCGTGGATGAGTTGGGAATAGTGGATGCCGGATTTTACCTGACTGATCTGGACAACAGTATTTTCACCCTGGTTCATGCCGATGTAAATCCTGTTTACAACGGATCCTCGGGCTCACTGTCGGGCGTGGAATTGTTGAATTGTGATGCCTTCAACGCTCCCTCAGTGCCTCAAACTTCTAGCAATCCAGCCATCTTTTCTTCCAGCTCCGGATTGTTGAGTGCACCGAATGTAAGTTTTCAGGGCCAACAGTGGGACATGGTGTTTACCCTGGTGAGCGGTGGCAATCAATCCATACAATTTCGACTGGTTTCCCTCGAACCTTCGCCGGAAACCCCACCACTCACGACTGTTGCGTCTCTGGGAGGGACAGCGATAATCGAGCCAACCCAGGATTTCATTCCGCTTTGCCACGGTTGGGTGCTTATCGGTGATTCTTCGAAAAACAGGCTGGTTGAGCGGAACGTGATTACCGGTGAGACGGCGGACTCATACTATTTCAATACGCAGCCGGATCAGCTTACTCTGGATGATGAAAACAATGTTGTCTATTTCTCCACGCATCCGGAAACAGAGCGCCTGTATAAGCTGGAATTGAATACCGGCATTGTCAGCTACAACAGGATCATTGAAGGTGAGCGCCAGTATTCACCGATCGATATCGTGCCCGGAGAGGATGGTAATCTGTTTGTTCTGTTACATGACAGATCGCCGGGCGACTCACCGGCTGTCAACGGTCTGTGGATGGGAATCCTCAATGGCGACGCAGAGCCAGTGGTTCCCAGTTTGCCGCTTGACTCGCCCGTTCGAGTCGCTTACGACCGCGTGCAGCAACGTGTGTTTCTTACTACAGAATCCAATCTGGCTACTTTCGGGTTTTTTCCCGAGACTAACGAATTCATCTTTGTGGATGGAACTGATATCCCGGTAGGGAGCGGGTGTACCGATTTCGATGTGTCTCCGAATGGTGACAGGCTGGCCTATGCATGTCCCAACGGCAACAACGAAACCATTACCCCATTTGCAATTCATGACCTGGATCCTGTCGACTATCACAATCCCGACGGAGAATGGTACCTGGGTGCTTCGCCCGTCAGTGCGACCTTTGGGCACGAGGGCAATCTGTTGATTGCTACCGATGGAGATCATCTTTTCTTCTTTGACGTGATCACGCACCTGTTACTGGAAAAATATGATCTGGGCCTGGCGCCGGGTGATGTGGTCAGGAAGATCCGATTGTCACGTGATGGTGAGTTGCTGCTGGTATTCCTGCAGAATGAACTCGATTCTCCCAATGGCAAAATGCTTTGGATGCCAATGCCCGATATCAATGGGGCCTACCCCTGGTAGCAGCCTGTTAAGGTTTCAGATAGCTCTCCGGTCATGAAATTGCGGGACAGCGATGAAATTTAATACAGGACAACATTGCTGTCCCATATTTTTAGAAAGTAGCAAGTACTGGATTTGAAATTCAGATAGCGTGCAGTTTTGTTTCCAGAGTTTTGAGGGGAGTCAGTTATTCGTGGTTTCGAGCGGCCACGCTTTGGCTAAGTGCAGAATTCTCGTGGCAGTGGACCGAATGCCTCGATTAACTCCCAACAGAGGAACTACCGATGAATACCGGCTTTTCCAACGAATTGCGCTTCTGGGTCTATTCGAGCACTGAGCACCGGTCCAGGGGAGTCTGAGGACGGAGCAATAAAAACGCAGCACCGACCGACCGAGCAAGACCGTCCTCCAGGGCTTGCGACCGAGAGAGGGAACCCCGGAGGGGTGTAAGTTGCGGAGGATCAGACTCCCCTGGAGCGGTGCGATCCCGGAAAATTTATCGCACGCCAATGTATTGTTGGTCGTGTAACAATCTCAAGTTCATGTCTTACAGGGATTATGAATGCTGTAAGCACCCGGACTCAGGCCACTGCAAGCCTTCCGGTCATGATATTGTGGGACAGCAATGACCCGGAGTGTAATTTTTTTTGGACCGGTGCTCGGTGCTTGTGGTCAAGGCTTATAGAAATCCGCAGTGGTGTGGTTGAAGTTGCCGCTTCTTTTGAAACTAGCGTGCCTCATTCAATCGTTACTCATTCAATCACTTATCGTGGGATTCGAAACCACAAGTACATGAATCCACGAATAACTGACTCCTCTCAAACTTCTGGAAGCAAGGTTCACGCTACCTGATTTATCAAATTAATGTGGGACAGCAGTGGCAGGACAAGATCGCCCCGTTCAGCCCGGGTAGTCTTCCGGATCGGAATCTGGCAGCTCGTCCTGATGGATGGAAACTGGTTCGCCGGGAATCACAAATTTGTCGTTGGCCCAGTCACCAAGGTCGAGTAACTTGCACCGCTCGGAACAGAATGGTCGATACGTATTTGCCGCAACCCAGGTGACTTTTTTAAAGCAGGTCGGACAGTTTACCGATTTCTCAGAAGTCATAGGGAATCTCCTGGCACTTTTATTCACGCTGACAGTGACAGGTATCTACCGTTTAGTGCCTCAACCTGTGCTTTCAGCTCATCAATGTGCCCATCATTCTGAATCACATCGTCTGCTGCTTCAAGGCGGGCTTGCCGGCTCAACTGGGCATCGAGAATTGCTTCAATAGTTTTCCTGGAGCTATCGTCACGCGCCATGGCGCGTTGTAACTGCGTTTCTCTGCTGGCATCCACGACAAGTACCCTGTCGATCAGTTCCTTCTGGCCGGTTTCCAGTAACAGTGGAGACATGAGTATGCAATAGGGAGACCGGGATGTGGACAGGCGATTCCTGATCCGCTCATTGATCAGAGGATGCAGCAATTGTTCAAGCCAATTGCGTTCTCTGGGGTTTGCGAAAATCAGTTCTCTTAAAAAATGGCGACGCAGACAACCATGCTTATCGAGGATGTTACTGCCAAAGTGATCGACAATCTGCTGTAGCGCCGGTTCCCCCGGCATGACGACTTCACGGGCAATCAGATCGGCGTCGATAATGTCAATGCCGCATTCGCTGAACAGGTCAGCAACCGTCGACTTACCACTGCCTATGCCACCGGTCAGGCCGACTACCCGCATGAAAACTAACCTTCTGGAAGGACACAAAGGTTATGCTAGCAGACTCAGAGCAGGAAAGTCTGCCGGTAGAGTTCCGAAATCTGGGGCCCCCAGAGGAGCATGATGAAACCCGCGCCTGCCAGAAATGGCCCAAATGGCATTGGGGCGGACTTGTCGCGTTTCGTAATCAGCACATTAAGAACGCCGAATCCCGCGCCTACCAGAGAGGACAGTATGATGACAGGCAGCAGGCTCTGCCATCCAAGCCAGGCACCCAGCGCCGCGAGTAACTTGAAATCACCATAGCCCATGCCCTCCTTGCCGGTCAGCAGCTTGAATGACCAGTAGAAGCACCACAGCACACCATAACCGGCCATGGCGCCAATGACGGCATCACGAAGGGAGATACCCAATCCCAGGTCAAGTGTGTTTACCAGCAGGCCGCCCCAAAGGAGAGGAAGGGTAATATTGTCAGGCAACAACTGTTCGTCGTAATCAATAAGAGTGAGTGCGATGAGACACCAGGAGAACATCAGCAGGGCGATAGTCAGCCCGCTGGCGCCAAAAGTCCACCCCACCAGACCTGACATCAGACCGGTAGTCAACTCGACGCCCGGGTACCTGGCAGATATCGGGGTTCTGCATTGGGAACATTTCCCCCTCAGAACCAGGTAGCTGATTACCGGGATGTTCTCCAGGGCAGAGATTTTATGCTTACATTCCGGGCAGTGCGAGTCAGGCTTCAGCAGGTTGAACGTAGCAAATTCCGCTGCCTTGTCGGCCCCCTCCGGTTTTATCTCCTCCAGTTCCAGCAGTTCCTGGCACTGAGCGGTCCATTCCCGGTAAAGAATAATGGGCACGCGATAGACAACCACGTTGAGAAAGCTGCCGACCAGAAGCCCCAGCACCAGACACGAAACGACCAGCAACGGTGTGCTGGTCGACAGGAGTTGAAAAAACGTCATCTACTGAGTTCGGTTTTACACGACCTGGCCAAGTTGAAAGATGGGAAGGTACATCGCTATCATGAGGCCGCCTACCAGAACACCCAGTATCGACATGATGATCGGTTCCATCAGTGCGGTGAGTCCACCCACAGCATTATCGACTTCGGCCTCGTAATAGTTGGCACACTTATCGAGCATATCGTCCAAAGAGCCAGACTCTTCACCAATTCCTATCATCTGCGTAACCATAATCGGAAACAGGCCGGTGTTGCGGATGGAAAAAGCCAGTTGCTGACCGGTGGCGACATCATCTCTTATGCGCCTGGTAGCCCTGTAGTAGACAATGTTTCCGGCTGCGCCAGCCACAGATTCCAATGCATCAACCAGGGGGACACCGGCGGCGAAAGTGGTCGAGAGAGTCCGTGTAAAGCGGGCATAACAGGAATTATTGAGAATAGGACCGATAACCGGCAATTTCAGAGACGTCTTTTCGACAGCTGCCCGGAACTTTCGGGACCGTACCATGGCCTCCTTGTACAGAAATCCCAGGCCAATCATGGCGATTACTATTTTCCACCAATGTGCAATTGCCAGGTCGGAAAGTCCCAGAACGAACAGGGTGAAGCTGGGTAAATCAGCGCCGAAGCTGGTAAACGTTTCAGCAAACTGGGGGACAACCTTGACCAGCAGTATACCTGTTACGATTATCGCCACCAGAACCACCGCAATCGGGTAGTTCATGGCTTTCCGGATCTTGGATTTCAGGGCTTCCGATTTTTCCTTGTAGCTTGCCAGTCGGTCCAGCATGGTTTCCAGAGCACCTGACTGCTCACCGGATTCGACCAGATTACAGAACAGATCGTCAAAGTAGCGGGGGTGCTTGCGGATGCTGTCTGCAAAGTTGTTACCGGCAGCCACGTCGTCCCTGATCTTGGTCACCAGATCCCGCATGGATGCGTTGTCCAGGCTGTCACCCACGATCTCGAAAGCCTGCACCAGGGGAATACCTGCTTTCATCATCGTCGCCAGTTGCCGTGTGAAAATGGCAACGTCCATGGGCTTGATTTTCTGTCTTCTCTTTTTGAACAGGGCTTTTGGCTTGCGCTTGACACGGGTGGCAACAATACCCTGTTTCCGCAGCTGCGCCTTTACCAGTGCCTGGCTTGTCCCCGGGGCTTCCCCGTTGGTCTTGTTACCGTTCTTGTCGGTACCGTGCCAGATATAAATTGCTTGTACGGCTTGAGTTGCCATGGAATACCTCGAGTCTTTAGTTGCAACAGGCAGGAGCGGAGGGTTGTCTGGCTCCGCGGCTGCCCGGTTCAGCGCTGTTGTTGACTAGTGCCGGCGTCAATGATTTCCTAGGTTATTCTGATGACCTCGTCGAGACTTGTGTGTCCGTCTGCCATCCTCATCAGTGCTGACTGGCGAAGGCTCGAGTAGCCCGCCTTTCGCGCCTGTGCAGCAATGTCCATGGAATTTCCACCCGCAATGATAGTACGGGACAACGGTTCAGAAATGGGAACTACTTCATAGATCCCGATTCTGCCCCGATACCCTTCGTGACAGTGATCGCAACCTCCGGCTTTATAGAACCTGCCCCGCTCGATCAGGTCTTCATCCACCTGTTGTCGCTGCAGAAACTCGGCCATCCCCTGGGCCGGTTCCCGGCACTGTTCGCAGAGTTTTCGGGCCAGTCGCTGGGCGATGATCAGAGACAACGACGATACTACGTTGTAGGGCTCAATACCCATGCCCAGGAGTCGCGCAAGCGTTTCCGCGGCGCTGTTGGTGTGCAGGGTCGACAGTACCAGATGCCCGGTCTGTGCCGCCTTCACTGCAATGTCTACGGTTTCCCGATCGCGGATTTCCCCAACCATGATGACATCGGGGTCCTGGCGCAGGAATGCCCGCAGCGCCTCGGAGAAACCGAGGCCGACGGCAGGCTTCACCTGGACCTGATTGATTCCTGCGAGGTTCAGTTCCACAGGATCCTCGGCAGTGGAAATATTACGTGTGGAGTCGTTTAGCCGGGCCAGGGCACTGTAGAGCGTGACGGTTTTACCGCTTCCTGTCGGTCCGGTCACCAGAACCAGACCCTGAGGCTTGTCCAATGCCTCCCGAACCAGGTTCATCTGGGCGGCGTCGAAGCCCAGTTGTTCAATTTCCAGTTGCGCCCGCAGCGGATCCATCACCCGCAGCACTGTTTTTTCTCCCCACAGGGTCGGCAACGTGCTGATCCGGAAGTCCACGGAACGCTGGCCATCACGGTGCAGCCTGATGCGTCCGTCCTGAGGCAGGCGTCGTTCGGATATGTCCAGATGCGCCATAATTTTGAGCCGGGAAATCAAGCGACCGGCCAGATGAATTGGTGGGCTGGCGAACTCCCTGAGTATCCCATCGACGCGAATTCTGATCCGGAAAATCTTTTCATAGGGCTCGATATGAATATCGGAGGCATTGAGATCCGTTGCTTCAAGCAGTAGCTTATTGACCGCCCTGATCACGGGGGCCTCGCTGTCCCCAGCGGGGCTGGCACGGTTGCCGGGCCGGTCACGCAGCAACTCCGCTTCAGGTGGTCGCCGGCCGCGGTGTTCTGGTTGGAATTCTGAAGCTGTCCTGTTTCCGGTGCTCAGTCTTCTGATCGCATTGATCAGCTGCTCCCGTGCGACAATTACCAGATCGGCTGATTTCCCGCTATGAAATTCAATCTCCCGGATGACCTGGCTCTGGCTGGGATCGGAAACAGCCAGTACCAGCTGGTTACCCCGGTAGCCGAGGGGCAGGGTAACGGTCTTTTCCAGCAATGTGCGGGTCACGAGCCGGTCCGGGGGCAGTGACGGAACACAGGAATCCAGATCCAGCAAAGGCAGGCCGAAGACAACTGAAATGGCGGCGGCCAGAACACCCTGGTCGACCAGTTTGTCAGTATGGCATTGTCCGATGAATGTGCTGGACTGGATCCTGGCTTCGCGCATGGCGTTGACAGCCTGGGTTTGTGTCAAATCACCCTGTTTGACAAGGTATTCTGCCAGTCCTGAAATGTCGGAATTCATACCTCGGCTCAAATGCGACGAAAACCTGGATAGTCTCCCGTTGTTCCTGTCGTCAGCCAGGAATCATCTGGAAATTTGAACTCGATAACCTAATGTCAAACTAACTATAGATTAATATTCCCAATTAATCAGGAATTCCAATGAAACTGTATCGAAAGGAGGATGCTGTAATGTCCAGATGGAAAGCATTTGGCATTCATCTCGCCATCAGCCTGATGGTATTTTTCAGTCTGCTTGGCATCATCATTGCGCTGTGGTACCCGGGCATTCTGTTCAACGTCGATGGCGGTTGGGCAGGATTGAAACTGGTCATGGGAGTCGATGTGATCCTGGGTCCATTGCTCACCCTGATTGTATTCAAGGCAGGCAAGCCGGGCCTGAAATTTGACCTGGGCTGTATCGCTGCCTTGCAGGTCGCGTGTATGGCTGCGGGCGTCTGGGTTGTCTACCAGGCCCGGCCGATTGCCGTGGTGTTTGCCTACGACACATTCTACAGCCTGGCTGCCAGGGAATTCGAAGCTTACGGCAGGGACTTCCGAGACATAGCCTCGTTCCCCGGATCCTGGCCCAAGATGCTGTACACGGAGCTGCCCGAATCAGACTTTGGTGCTGAAGTTGCCAATTTGCGCAGTCAATTTATCGGTGATCCGCTTTTTATACAGACTGAAAAATTTTCACCTATCCCTGAACGTGGGCGGGCGATTTTCAGACGTGAAGCGGGGGTCAGGGATGACGCCAGGAAATTGCTTGGAGAGTTACCCGGATCCGGTAATCCGGACTGCGTATTGAGTCGCTTTGCCTCGGCCCACACCAGTGGGTTTGTCTGTTTTGATCCGGAGAATCGGAAGCTGACACGATTTTTTCCACTTAATACATAAGGGAACCTCTCACTGCTGTCCCATCATTAATTTGAAAAATCAGATAGCGTGAATTTTGCTCCCAGAGGTTTGAGGGGAGTCAGTTTTTCGTGGCTTCGAGTGGCGTGGCCGGCAGGGGTTCCTGTGGCTGCGGACTCGCGCCCCTCCGGGGTGCCCTCACTCAGAAAAATGCCCCCGCAAACGGTCATTTTTCCTCCCTCGGCGCTGGTCCTTTTGTTGCAGCGCCAGGAACCCTCGCCGGCCACGCCTTGGCCTAGTGGGAATTCCTCGTGCAGTGGCTTCGAAGTGGCTCCGATTAACTCCCAGCAGCGGAACCAACGACGAATATCGGCTTTTCCAACGAATTGCGCTTCTGGTTTCCACAAGCCTTGAATTCGAGCTCTGAGCACCGTTCCAGGGGAGTCTGAGGACGGAGCAATAAAACGCAGCACCGACCGACCGAGCAAGGCCGTCTTCCAGGGCTTGCGACCGAAGAGGGACCCCGGGGGGTGCAAGTTGCGGAGGATCAGACTCCCCTGGAGCGGTGCGATCCCGGAAAATTTATCGCACGCCAATTGATTGTTGGTCGTGTAACAAACACACAGCCATGTCTGACTGGGATCACGACTACTGGAAGCACCCGGATTCAGGCCACTGCAAGCCTTCCGGTCATGATATTGTGGGACAGCAATGGGAACCTCTGATTAATTGCCACAGAGCATTGTGGGACTTAATCAGAGATTCCATAATGCGTACATCCCGATAGAGTGACCGGGTTTCCGCCAGTGCATTGCGGTTGCATTTGCGGGGAGTCCGAAGTCCGCCAGGTCCAGGTGTAACGGGCTACAGGTCAGGTCTAACAGTATCCTAGCGGTTTGCAGGTACCACCTTCAGTCCAGTTGACCGGTGGTGACACGCCGCCGGCCTGGAGAGTAAAGGTAACGCCGTCAAGCGCGGTGCTGTCATTCTTCCAGGTTACCGTGACCAGGCCGTCAACCAGGTCCAGTCCGTGGCGGGTTGTGGTTCTGGGCACTGTCGGTTGAAGGCCGAAGGAACCGGCATCCACGTCGGTGATCGCGCTGAAACGATTCATCTGGGCATGAACGACAACCATGTTACGAAAATCATCAATCTGCAGCATGGCCTCGGAAAACCTGGCCCGGTCGGTATAAAGGCGGTAAGCAGGCAGGGCGACGGCGGCGAGAATTCCTATGATGGCAACCACGATCATCAATTCGATCAGCGTGAATCCGCCCTGCGATTTTTCTACCTGTATGTTGTTCATGATTGTTACAAACCTCGTGCAATGCCTGGGGCATGTGGCTTGGCTGTTTAAATTAGCGGACTGGGTTTTCCTTTGCGGTTCGAGGTCAGTCGGTTAATTTGAATAGCCAGGTACTCTTTAATTGAGAAGTCGACTACAGAACGGTCCCGAAGGATTGCTGCTGCAGCAGCGACAGGTCGCCACTGCAGCAGAATCACAGTTCTTAGCAGAAGCCTTCAGTCAGGCAGCTGCCACCTTCGAGCCACTGAACCGGAGGATTGATGCCGGTGGCAGTCAAGGTATAGCTGGCACCGGCGCCGCCATTGGCGAGGGCCAGGTCGCCGCCATCATTTCTCCAGTTAACGGTAATGGTACCGTCAAGCACAGCGATACCATGCAGAGTGGCAGTCCGGCCCTGGTTGGCAGGGATACCCATGACGCCGGCATCCAGATCAGTGGTGGCAGTAGGCTGACGAGTCTGGATTGCCAGTTCCATCGCAGTCTTGCGAGGAGTCACGGAAAGAACTGCTTCAGAGAAGCGGGCCCGGTTGGAATAGTTCTGATAGGCCGGCAGTGCCACGGCGGCAAGGATGCCGATAATAGCTACTACGATCATCAGTTCGATTAGGGTAAAACCTTGTTGCGAGTTTTTCATTTCAATACTCCAATCTATCAAGTTAACTTAGATTTTTTACAGTTATTCCAAAAGCGCTCTTGCAGGATGCTTTGAGAACGTAAGTCCGTCTTGTTTCCAGAACGGTTGACCGGGTACTATCAGTTTCCGTGCCAGGTTTTGGGGAATGTACTTAATAGATTGAAATCATTAATTTTATTGACGGATTCTGTTGGCGGAGGGAGGATCGGCAAAGGGAGGCAAAGTGAAACGCTTTGTTAGAGACTGACAAAAAGTGTCACAAACCGTCAGTCTGAGAATGGGATCAAAGCAATTAAACTAGGTCTGTGGAAAATATCTGGGTGTCCATCGGTTACTTGAACGCTGTGATTCGCAATGCATCGGGTTAGTTGAAGCGGTCTGCGGGACAAGTCTTTCTGCAGTCGGCCGAATACACTTAAGAACCTCTGGCTGAGTATGGCACTTCTCTCCGGCCTCCAGACGAGTTCACTGAAGAGGCACAATGCCGCCGGCAATCCATCGTGTTCCCGGCATTCCTGGGCAGCAAGGCCAGATAATTCATCACGGAGTCTCCAGGTGAAGCAATTTTTTCTACCGCGAAGCCGGCTGGTAATGGCTGGTGCAATTGTCGCCCTGCCATTGCTTACCCTGATAGTCTATCTACCGGGAATTCAGGGGCCTTTTCTTCTGGACGACCTGGTCAACCTGCAGGCCCTGGGAACAGGCGATGGGGTTACCGACCTGCATACCGCGGTCGATTATATTTTCGGCAATCGCAGTGGTCCGGCAGGTCGACCGGTTTCAATGGCCAGTTTTCTGCTCGATGCCCGGGACTGGCCGGCAGAGGCGGCGTCCTTCAAATCGACGAATCTGGTTCTTCATATACTCAACGGGTTGTTGATCGCCTATCTGAGCCTGGTGTTGTTCCGCACCCTGCACCTGCCGGAATCCCGGGCAAAGATATCAGCTATCGCTGTTTCCGCAATCTGGTTGCTTCATCCGCTGAACGTATCGACCACCCTGTACGTAGTGCAGCGGATGACTCAGCTGATGACACTGTTTTCCCTTGCAGGGCTGATTTGCTATGTAAAAGGACGCGCTGTAATCAGTGAGCGGCCGCAGCAGGGATTGGTGTTGATGACTTTCTCCTTGTTGCCGTTCGGGCTGCTTGCGCTGCTGAGCAAGGAAAACGGTGCCCTGTTGCTGGTTGCACTGCTGACTCTGGAGTATACCTTGCTCAACAGACTGCCGCGAAATGGCTGGCAGCGAGGTTGGTTTGCTGCGGGGGTGTTATTGCCGGTTCTGGGCATGGCAGTGTACCTGGTCGGCAATTTTTCAAGCCAGACCGCCGCTTACCAGTACCGGGAGTTCAGTCTTTCACAAAGGCTACTTACCGAAGGGCGCATCGTTATAGATTATCTGTCTAATCTGTTGCTCCCCCGGATCGGGGAATTCAGCCTGCACCATGACGATGTGACAATTTCAACTGGTTTGCTGCATCCGGTCTCCACACTGGTCTGCCTGGTGCTGATCCTCGGGCTGGTTGTTACCGGATTTCTGGTGCGCAGGAATCAACCGGTAATTAGTTTTGCCATTTTCTGGTATCTGGGATGGCATCTGCTGGAATCAACCTTTTTACCCCTGGAGCTCTATTTCGAGCACCGCAACTACCTGCCAATCATAGGCCCGTTGATTGCGCTTGTGTACTACTTCGGCGCCTGGGCGGCACGGGTTACACCAGTGTCAGGAAAACGCATGGTACCGGTCGCGGGGGTGCTGGTCACATTGGCTCTGGCGCTAGCGACACTGCAATTGACATCGCTTTGGGGGAACAACCTGGCTCTGGCGGCTCACTGGGCAGAACGACATCCTGCCTCCTACCGGGCCCAGGTAGAATACGCCTACCTGCAGGCGGAAACCGGCTCCCGGCAATCCGCCTACGACAGGATTCTGACCTTGCAGCAACGTTATCCGGATGAGGTTGCCTTGCAGCTTCTGCGCTGGAATTTCGCCTGCAGCCTGGGGTTGCCAGCGCCGTATCCGTTAAACGAGATTGCTTCCTCCAGGGGCGGGGTCTATTACCGGGCGGACCTGACAACTGAACTACAGACGCTGCTGAATAATCTGATTGCAGACCGATGTGAGTACCCTGCCCCAGAGGTAGTGGAGAACCTTTTCGTCAGGCTTGCCGATGTCCCGATGCGGGTCTATGAAAGCAGTGGTTTTCATCTGTTGTTTTCAGACTTTTATGTACACTTTCGGGAGCTCAATTCTGCTCTGGTGCAGTTGCGCATCGCGTTCGAACTTCGGCCTGATGCTGCGTTTCCAATAAGACAGGCGATATTGTCAGCTTCGGCGGGCAACTACGCGGACAGCCTGGTGTTCTTGCAAAGAGCCAGGGAAGCAGATGAAAATAGAGCGATGTACGCTCCCTCCCGTATTGATGAAATTGAGGAAATGGAGCAGGAACTCAAAGTCCGGCTTGGCACTGACTAATTTTGGGAAAATTGATGGTAGTGGAACGGTTAACGGTATCGGTAGTGATCCCGGCGAAGAACGAGGCGCGAAATCTGGAGTTGTTGTTACCCAAGCTGGTCGCAGGGGGTGAATTTCTTGAATGTATCGTCGTAAATGACGGATCCAGCGACGACACCCTGGCGGTGTGCAAGGCGCATGGTGTGTCAGTTATCTCCAATCCCTATAGCAAAGGCAATGGTGCGGCTATTAAGACAGGAGCCAAGGCGGCCAGGGGCGATGTCATCGTTTTTCTTGATGGTGATGGTCAGCATCGGCCGGAAGATATAACCCGTCTGCTGGAGAAACTTCGAGAGGGTTACGACATGGTGGTCGGTGCGCGAGGCCGCAAATCCCAGGCAGATTCCTATCGTGCCGTCGGCAACAGTGTCTACAATCGTCTTGCGAGCTGGATGAGCGGGCAGAAAGTTGAAGACCTGACTTCGGGATTCCGGGCCGTCAGGGCTAACAAATTCAGGGAGTTCCTCTATCTGTTGCCGAACGGATTTTCCTACCCGACCACCTGCACCATGGCCTTCTTTCGTTCCGGCTACTCGGTCGGCTATATCGCGATTGAAACTGACAACCGTCTTGGCGACAGTCACATCAACCTGCTGAAGGATGGTATCAGGTTTCTGATTATAATCTTCAAGGTCGGCACTCTGTATTCTCCGCTCAAGATATTCTTTCCTGTATCCGCCGGCTTCTTCCTCACCGGTATCTGTTACTACCTGTACACGTTCTCAACCCAGGGGCGATTTACCAACATGAGTGCAGTACTGTTTATGACTGCGGTGCTGGTCTTTCTGATCGGGCTGGTTTCCGAGCAGGTCACCACGCTCATGTACAAGGACGGTGACAATTGACAGGAGTCGTCGCTGAGGGAATGAACAGAGTTTTGTTTCCGGCCTCGAATAATCCGCCACAGATCATTCAGGAATCGTTAATCCGCACTACGGTAAGCTGACTACAGTGTTATCGGTAACCCGCTGAAATTATGGAATAAAACAATCTGTGACAAAGTGTGTGCAGGCTCGGGTTCGACTTGATTAGGCCGCCGATGTGGTTTAAGGTTATGCTCCTCGAAAGTGCCGACCTGGCCCTTGTGTGGAGGACAGGCGTCTCCAGCAGTGGAGGAGCGTTGGGGTCAACAGGTGACAATTCCGCACACCACCCTCTATTGGAATGACGCTACAAGCCGGAAGAATAGGGATATTGCCGGAGCAGGAATCCGACTCAGCGACATCTATACCAGGAGAGCAGTAAGTTATCCTCTTAGTAAGGAGTAGGAAATGAACAGATCAGCTACACGATTGTTGGGCACTATCACAGTAGTCGCCAGCTTGCTGGCAGTACCCGTCGCGTTCGCCCAGAACAAAACTCTCAGGGATGGTGTATACACCGAAGCTCAGGCCAAAGCCGGTGAAATGGTATACGAATCCAACTGCAAGACCTGTCACGATATGAAGTTTTACGAAAATACCCTGCGAGCCTGGAACTCCCAGCCGCTCCTCTACCTGTGGGAAACCATCATGGGAACCATGCCGGCGGACAATCCCGGATCCATGATGTTTGAGGAATACACCGATGTTCTGGCCTATATCCTTTCCCAGAGTGGTTTCCCGGCCGGGGACGTTTCTCTGGATCACGACCAGGGCATGGAGTCAATCGATATCGTGACTCCCTAGTCTGCGCAATCCCTGAGAACTCGTGAAATGGCGTTTCGGTCACGAGGTTCCAGTTGCAGGTCGTATTTTTCCGCGATGGCTTCCCAGGCTCTGGCATACTGACAATGGTATTCCTCCCGGGGGGGCAGATATCCGGCCGGACCTCTGTCACCTTTCCGGCGAATCTCCTGTTTTTCAACCAGCATCAGGTTTATCGGGTCATTGGAAAACTGCAGCTTCTTGGCGGGAGGCCAACGGTCCCCACCGTGAGTATGGGCATACATCCGCGGGACAATGTGATCAAGGTCTATCTGGGTGGCGACAGTAAACGACTCGCCAGTGTACTCGTCGTACCATTCCCCGGTGCGGACTGTGCAGTTGCGGGGATTGGTGAATCGGGGAGTGGCCCGACTGGTCAGAATGAGCATTTCCTGCCGTGTGGACTGGCAATCGCCATCGTAATCTTCCTCGAAAGACCAGTCATCCTCGTTAAAAAACTTTTCCCTTTCCCGGTAGTCCGTAAACGCACCGTCCCGGCCCAGCCGGTCGAAAGTGTCGGGAATCTCGCAGCCAGGCTGGTGACAGTGATAGGAGATTCCGAGGTAATGGCCGCCGTTGATATCGATTCTTCCAGGATGAGCGGATGCAGTGATTGCCGCCAGGCCGGTCGCCAGCAAACTCAGCAGAGTAACAGTTAAGCGTATGGTCATAGGAGCACCTCCCCACAGTGGCTAAAGGGCCTGCAGTCAGGCCGATTCCGGCACCGGTCATCAAGTAAAGCGCAGAGACAGATCGATCGCCATGCAATTCTTTGTCAATGCACCGACAGAGATAAAATCCACGCCGGTTTCTGCAGTCCTGACAAGGGACGCTTCATCAATCCCTCCGGATGCTTCGAGTTTAACGCGACCGGCATTGAGTTTCACCGCCTGCACCATCGACTCGATGCTGAAATTATCCAGCATCACGATGTCGGCGCCCGCCGCGATGGCCTGTTCCAATTGTTTCAGCGACTCCACCTCGATTTCAACTGTTTTGGTCGAATCCAGATTTCTGGCTGTTCTGACCGCATCGCTGATAGAGCCACAGGCACTGATGTGATTCTCCTTGATCAGGAAGGCATCATACAGGCCCATGCGATGGTTTGCGCATCCGCCGGTACGTACGGCGTATTTCTGCTCACTACGCAGACCCGGAAGCGTTTTACGCGTATCAAGTAAAGTGACCGAAGTATGATTCACCAGGCTGCGCAGCCGCCTGGCGTAAGTAGCGGTTCCGGACAGGGTCTGCAGAAAATTCAGCATGCTGCGTTCGGCGGTCAGCAGGCTTCGCGCCGGACCTCGAAAGTGCGCCAGCACGTCGTTCTTGACCACCCTGTCTCCGTCCTTGAAATACCACTCTTCGCTGATGGAGCCATCCAGTTGTCTGATCACTTCCCGCGCCCAGGGAATTCCGCACAGAATCGCTGCTTCCCGGGTGATAAGTCGGGCTTCGGCGAGTTTTCCGGGTGGGATTAGTGCCGCGGTGATATCGCCGCTGCCAATATCCTCCTCAAGCGCACGGGATACCGTGGTGGCGACGCTTTCAGGAATGGTATGCTCCATAGAGAGTGTGTCAACAGGCCCTAGTACACCGGATACTGGCGCAATGTCAGCGAGCCACCCTGCTGGCTGAATTCTATCTGGCGCAGCACACTCATGCCGAGCAGAATTGTGTCCCCCCGCATGTTAGGCACAATGCTGGCATCCACATTCTGCAAGCGGATATCACCCAGCTGCAGTTCGTCGATGCGGGTATCGTAAATCACCGTCGCACCGTTGGCCGTAGCGGCACGCCCCTGGTAGCCCGGTGCCAGACCGGACGCGGTGGCAAGTTCCATGGGAATGGCCACATCTGTGGCGCCGGTATCCAGCAGAAAGCGGACCGGCCTGCCATTAATCGCTCCGCTGGTTACATAATGCCCCTGTAGATTCTGCCGGAGTATGACTTCCCGCACACCATCTGCGCCGACCCGGCTCGCCGGGTTGCTGTTGGGATTGATCCGGCGTTCGAGGAGGCCTTCAAAAAACAAGGTGAGAAAACCCAGGGCCAGAATACAGGCGGCAATCATCATGCCGTGGCCCATGGTTCTGGTGGCGCGCTGTGGGCTGTTGTCATCGTCCATTTGTCGGGTACCACTCGCTTTCATGAATCAATGCCTCGATTATCCCCAACCCCGTGAGAATAATAAAGGAACTACTGGCGATGGAGCACTCCTGCGATCCGGCCGGCGTGCTAAAAGCAGTACTGTCGGGTTGTGTGAACTGCTTCAATGATGCTTTAGCCGGCTGATGCTATAAATCACCAACTGCACTCAACGGCTTGATATTATGGCAAAACTCTCAATGGGATCCGGAATCGGCGGGACCGATGCCCAGGATCTGGAAACCATAGAAAAGATTCGCTGGTCGCTCAGGCAACGGCTCTGCGAACAGTTGCGCCGGCTGAATACCGAGCTGTTTGACGAACTGGACGATTTTCTCTTTTTCAGTGTGCAAGCCGAAGAACTGGCAGATGGGAGCCCGCAACTTAAACTGATCCGTGAGTACCGTAACAAGAAACAATTGTTCGAGGAGCGGTTTCTTACTTCCATAGATGGAGCCCTGCAGTCTACGCTGGTACCGCAGTCCGATGATCAGAACGTCACTGCACAGTTGAACGATGAAAAAACCACCAGTTCCACCTATGAAAAAATGGAAGTGGACCTGGCATTGGAGCGCATGCAGCGCAAGGCGTTCAAATTTTATTCGGTCCGTATCCGGGAGCTTGGCGGATCGGGCCGGGAAGCTGTCGGTACCGATGCCGACAAGGTTATACCGGAGAACCGCGATATTCTCATCAAGAATTCGTTGCGAGCATTGGCCAGCGCGCATCTCGTGTTCCGGGTATCACTTGAGAGCCGCCTGGTTTTTCTGAAACTTTTCGAGAAGCATTTTCTCCTGAAAATGGACAGGCTTTACCAGGATGTGCTCAGCATCATCAACAACAAGGACAATCAGAAGTTTGTCGAACGTCTCTACGCTTCTTCTACTACCATTCATAAACGACGCCGTTCGAGGAGTCAGATTATCGGGCCCACCGGTGCCGACCGGTCGAGTCCGGAAGTTGAGCCACTTATGGTGTCGCAACGAGTTTCAGAAAAAGTTGCCGAACTGACGGAGAAATGGTGCGCTCACGCCACAACTCCGGAATTCATCAAGGAGATGTTGCGCCAGGACTGGCAGAATGTGATGTTTCTTGTGGGTCTTAATAAAGGCGTGGAAACAAGGGAGTGGAATGAGGCCAGGGACACTGTGGAAATACTGCTGGATCGGTTGTCGGTCGGCGCCGCTGACAGTGGAGACGAGACCGGTGTAAAGCAGATCTGCACCCGGTTGCAACAGGGGTTTGAATTGGCGCAGACTGATCCGCTTGAGCAGGAGACTTTTTTTCAGGCGCTGAGGGAGCTTCTTAGCAGCGCTTCCAACGCTGTCAGGGAAAACGTCAAACCCGATGAGGACAGGAAGGCGGGGCGCAGATCAGTCGTTTCATCCAGCAATTACGCGGCAGTCAGTGAAGCTGGAAGGAAAGTCCTCGACAATGGCGATCTGGACGACTTTATCGCCTTGTTGAGCGATGAGCAGGAGCAGGCGATTGCAGAAGTCGAAGAACAAGCCATTTCCATGGACTACTATCTGAACATGGTGGACGCCATCGCAGACGGTTCGGTGGCGGAAGTCAACCATGGCGGCCAGGCACACAGGTGCACAGTTCAGAAATCATCCAATGTAGTCGATAGCTATCAGGTTCTGGATGAGCGTGGATGTGTGTTGTTGACTCGCGGCCGGGTTGGCCTGGCGGTCTCACTGCGCGCCGGCGAAATACGCCTGCAGGGTCAGGAGGATTTCCAGCCGGTCCATAGCTCCAGTCAACTCTCCCATACTGCCACTGGAAGCGAATTTGATCGTCGTACAAGTCACTGAAATATCCCGGTGTCCCGGCGGTAACAAGTCCCGATTCTTCCCTCATCGGAACGCAGGCGATTGTGCTATAGTTGGCTGGAAGTCCAGTGGCAAACAAGTTCTCCATCAGGTAGATCCGATTGCAACCGAACCTCGCGTATCCCTCGTTTTCCATCTGTGACCATTTCCTGGTTCCTGCCAGGCAAGTTGCATCTCCCAACCAGAGCTGCCGACCTGCTGGCGGCGACGTAAGTCTACTGGTAATTCACAACATCAGCCTTCCGCCCGGAGAATTTGGCGGCGGGCATGTGGATGAACTATTCTGTAACTGTCTGGATTCCGAATGTCACCCGTTCTTCGCTGAGATAGCGGAGCTGCGTGTGTCCGCACACCTGTTGATCGACCGGGTTGGAGCGGTCACCCAGTACGTGCCTTTCGATCGGAAAGCCTGGCATGCGGGGCAGTCGCACTTCGAAGGCCGGGAGAACTGTAACGAGTATTCCATAGGCATCGAACTGGAGGGGACCGACGATATCGGCTTCACAGATCTTCAGTACCAAACACTGGCTGCCCTATCGCGTCTGCTGATCGCAGAATATCCGGCCATTACGCCCGAGCGTATCGTGGGACATAGCGACATTTCGCCGGGGCGCAAAACCGATCCGGGGGCCTGTTTCGACTGGTGGCGTTATCGCCGGTCACTGGTCGATTCCGAATTCTGATGGCTCCTCCAACCCTGGGGGTGACGCAGTTGAGTTGCTAGTTCACCGCAGGTGCCGGAAGCAGCGGACTTGATCACAGTTGCATTAGCCGGTGCTAAGTGCCCGACTTTAAAGATTGTATAAACCAGTAGGTGTATAGCTGAAGAATCCACTACTGAAACCAACATGCCTCGCTTAGAAACAGATCGAAACTCGAGGCCGCTGAATGGTGAATCCCGCACCGCTCGAAGCCATCGATTCTAAACAACCGGTGACGGCCAAGGAGGAGATCCCTTCCTGGTAACCCTCGGAAATTTGTCATCCACAGCTCCCTTGAACCCAAAGAAGTCCTGTCTTCTGTCCGGCAATCTTGGTATTTCTGGAAAATGCGGGAAAGCAATGTCTGCGAATTTAACGCATAAGTCATTAATCTGCATTGGGAAAATCCCCCTCTCTAAGCTAAAATCGGACCAGAATGTTACTTATTTACAAGACATAGTGAATAAAATCGGCGAGAATCTGTAGTAATCCCTTATTTACGAAAGTATTTACTTTAATAAAGTGAGAGCGTGTTCGATGAGTCAACAGGATCAGGACAATAATCCCCAGGAAACCCAGGAATGGCTGGATGCCCTGGAATCCGTTATCGATAACGAAGGTGAAGAGCGGGCCTACTTCCTGCTTGGCAGACTGGCCGAGCGTGCCAGCCGCAGTGGGGAGAAGGCGCCATATATCTCGGTTAATACACCGTATCGGAATACGATTTCGCACCTGAATGAAGAACGCATGCCTGGCGACATGTTCATGGAGCGGCAGATCCGCGGCATCATCCGTTGGAACGCTCTGGCCATGGTAATGCGGGCTAACAAGAAAAATCCGAATCTGGGTGGGCATATCTCCACTTTTTCTTCGGCTGCCACTCTCTACGATGTGGGGTTCAATTATTTCTTCCGCGGTCCGTCCGAGGAACAGGAGGGGGATGTCATCTATTTCCAGGGGCATTCATCACCCGGTATTTACGCACGTTCCTACCTGGAGGGACGTATTACCGAAGAGCAGCTGGATAATTTTCGCCAGGAGTCCGAAGGCGATGGCCTGTCATCCTATCCGCATCCCTGGCTGATGCCTGAATACTGGCAGTTTCCAACCGTATCGATGGGTCTTGGTCCCCTGCAGGCAATCTATCAGGCCCATATGATGAAATACCTCAGCCATCGCGGCCTGGTGGATAATGAAAATCGCAAAGTCTGGTGTTTCATCGGCGATGGCGAGACGGACGAACCGGAAACTCTGGGGGCAATTGGTAAGGCGGGCCGAGAGCAGCTGGACAACCTGATTTTTGTCATCAATTGTAATCTGCAGCGTCTTGATGGGCCTGTCCGGGGTAATGGAAAAATCATTCAGGAACTGGAGGGGATTTTCCGTGGAGCCGGCTGGAACGTTATAAAGGTTATATGGGGGCGCCACTGGGATCCATTATTACAGGCCGACGAGGACGGTATCCTGCAGGCACGCATGGATGAGGTTGTGGACGGAGAATACCAGAATTTCGTAGCCCGGGGCGGAGCCTACACCCGGGAGCACTTTTTCGGGAAGGATGACAGACTCACGCGGATGGTCGAGCATCTTTCGGACCGCGACATCATGGCGCTCAACAGGGGCGGACACGATCCCTATAAAGTCTATGCGGCCTACGCTCGTGCAACAAGCTCAAATGGCCGACCAACCGTTATTCTTGCAAAAACGGTCAAGGGTTATGCGTTCGGGTCCAGTGCTGAAGCACAGAACACCAGCCACCAGGTGAAGAAACTCGATATCGAGAGCCTCAAACGCTTTCGCGACCGCTTTGGTATTCCCATAAAAGATGATCAGTTGGAAGAAGTTCCTTACTACCGCCCCCCGGAAAGCAGTCTGGAATTACGCTATATGCGTAAGCAACGGGAGCGACTCGGAAGTCCGGTACCTCAACGACGCGCCAACAGTTACGCGCTTAAAGTGCCGGAGCTTTCTCTCTTCGAGACTCAGCTAAAGAGCAGTGGTTCAAGAGAGATTTCCACAACCATGGCTTTTGTCAGAATGCTTTCCAGTCTATGCAAGGACAAGGAAATAGGGCAACGGGTGGTGCCCATAGTTCCCGACGAGGCGCGTACCTTTGGAATGGAGGGCATGTTTCGGCAACTGGGCATTTATTCATCGGTTGGGCAACTTTACGATCCCTCTGATTCCCATCAGGTAGCCTTTTACCGTGAAGACAAGAAAGGCCAGATGCTGGAGGAGGGGATTTCCGAAGCAGGGGCTTTGTCCACCTGGCTTGCCGCTGCAACCTCCTACAGCGTAAACAATTATCCCCTGATTCCGTTCTACATCTACTATTCTATGTTCGGATACCAGCGCGTTGGTGACCTCTGCTGGGCGGCAGGCGACAGCCAGGCACGTGGGTTTCTTATCGGTGCCACTGCGGGGAGAACGACGCTGAACGGCGAGGGTCTCCAGCATCAGGATGGCCACAGTCATATTCTGTTTTCCACAATCCCTAATTGTGTAAGTTACGATCCAACTTATTCCTACGAGCTGGGGGTGATCATCCAGGATGGGTTGCGGAGGATGTACAAGGAGCAGGAATCGGTTTTTTATTACATCACCACAATGAATGAAAATTACGAGCACCCCGAGCTGCCCAAGGGAGCCGAAGAGGCCATTATCAAGGGCATGTACCTGCTGGAGGACGGAGACAACAAGGATTACAAGGTTTCCGGGAAATCGATTTCCGATTTACGGGTAAGGCTGCTGGGTAGTGGAACAATTTTGCGTGAAGTGCGGGAGGCGGCAAAGATTTTACGGGATCAATTCAAAGTGGCGGTGGATGTCTGGAGTGTAACCAGCTTCAACGAACTCAGGAAGGAGGGGCTGGCAGTCAATCGGGACAACAGAATGAATCCGTCCCGGAAAAAGGAAAAAGTGCCCTACGTTACTGAATGTCTTGGGCAAAAAAAGGGCCCGATTGTCGCCTCAACGGACTACATCAAACTGTACGCTGATCAGATACGGGAGTTCGTCCCGGATCGATACCAGGTTCTGGGAACCGACGGCTTTGGTCGCAGCGACAGCCGTGCGAAATTACGCCATTTTTTCGAGGTCGACAGGAAGTTTATTGTCCTTGCAGCGCTGAATGAGTTGCAGTCGGAAGGGGTGGTAAAGCCGGATATCATCAGTAAATTCATGAAAGAATATGGCATCGATCCGGGTAAGGGTGACCCGGTGAAAAAGTAACGGATTAGCGCTAAGGTAACCGCAATAGTGGTGAAAGCAGGATCAGCTAGGAGTAACAGCCAGTGGCAACTGAAACAATAAAGGTCCCCGATCTGGGAGATTCGAGTGAAGTCGAAGTGATTGAACTGCTTGTGTCGGTGGGGCAGTCGGTAGCAGAAAATGATTCTCTCCTGGTTCTCGAAAGTGACAAGGCTGCCATGGAAATTCCTGCGCCTACCAGTGGAGTGGTCAAAAGCATCGCCGTCAATCTGGGTGATCAGGTCACTACCGGCAGCGAGATTCTGACTCTCGAAGTGGAGGGTGATGCCTCTTCCGAAACCGCAGCGAAGCCGGACGAAAAGGTGAAGGAGCAGGTGCAGGAATCCCAGGAATCCACCAGGGAAACGGCGGAGGAGCCGCAGCAGGCTGATGGCGGAACTGATTCGTCAACCAGGCCTGATGCTGACGCAGATAGTGCCACCCCGGAGCCGGTGCTTAAAACAGTCGAAGTTCCCGATCTTGGCGGAGAGAGCGATGTGGAAGTCATCGAGATCCATGTTGCAGAGGGCGACACGATCAAGGTCGATGATGCACTTGTCACCCTCGAGTCAGACAAGGCTGCCATGGACGTACCTGCCACCCTGGCCGGTGAGGTTAAATCACTGAAGGTCAAAGTTGGCGACAAGGTGTCCAAAGGTTCGGCCATTCTGGAACTGCTTGCCCAGCCAGAGAAGGAGCCGGAGGCGGCGAAGCCGGACCGTCAGCCCCCGGCTGCGCCGCAATCAAAGAATGAACCCGAAGCCGGTCAGGCAGTGGCCGGAGAGGACAGCTCAGAACCCGCTGACTCACCGTCTGAGCAGGCGACGCCAGGCGCAGGTGCAGGAGTTTACGCCGGGCCGGCAGTACGTAAACTGGCCCGGGAACTTGGGGTGGACCTGACTCAGGTTGGGGGCACGGGTGCCAAGGGCAGAATTATCAAAGAGGATCTGCACAAGTTTGTAAAATCCAGGCTGTCTCAGGGGGCTGCTGCTGTGGGCGGGACCGGGGTATCGCCGGCACCTGATATCGACTTCAGCCAGTTCGGCGAAGTGGAACAGATAGCCATGAGCAAACTGCACAGGGTGACGGCGGTTAACATGCAGCGCAACTGGAGTACTGTGCCTCATGTCGCCCAGTTCAATGAGGCCGATGTAACGGAACTTGAAGAATTCCGCATTGCGCGAAAAGCCGAGGCTGAAAAACGGGGCGTCAAGTTGACGTTTCTGCCATTCCTGCTGAAAGCCTGTGTCAAGGCGCTGCAGGAGTACCCCCAATTCAATGTCTCGCTGCATTCAAGTGGCGAATACTATTTTCAGAAGAAGTACTACCATATCGGGGTTGCTGTTGCGACGGATGCCGGTCTGGTTGTGCCGGTGATACGCGATGTGGACCGTAAGTCTCTTTGGGAACTGGCTGCTGAACTGGTAGAAATCACCGACAAGGCCAAGCAACGACGACTGAGCAGGGAAGCAATGCAGGGAGCCTGCTTCACCATCTCCAGCCTGGGATCCATCGGCGGCACCGGTTTCATACCCATTATCAATGCGCCTGAAGTTGCGATACTGGGTGTCGGCAAGACTGATACGAAACCGGTATTTCAGAATGGAGAATTTATCCCTCGCAGCATGCTGCCCCTGACCCTGTCCTACGACCATCGCGCGGTCAATGGGGTCGATGGAGGGTTATTCTCCACCTATCTGGTTCAGTTGCTTGGCGATATTCGTCTGCTTCTTCTTTGATCAGCGCAACGGAACGTACAGTAGGTGAATTGAGAATTCCGCATCAACCGGGCAGGAAGTAGTTTCTTTCATTTGCCACTATTTTGATTATCTGGCAGCGGAATGCTCTTTCCAGGTTGTGTGAATTGAGCACCGCCTGGGTAGGGCCCTCGAGAAACTCTCCTTTCTCCAGCAGTAACAGGACCCGGTCACAGAATCGCGCGACCAGATTGATATCGTGACTGGCCATGACAAGACCGGCACGTTCCTCCTCCATGCGTTGCGCCAGCAGGTCGAGAATTCGAATCTGGTAGTCGATGTCCAGGTGATTGCTGGGTTCGTCCAGCAGAAAGATGCGCGGGTTCTGAACCAGGAGTAGTGCCACGGCCAGGCGCTGCTTTTCGCCCCCCGACAGAGTTGCAACCTGTCGCTGTGCCAACTCGGCCAGCCCAGTCAGGCCCAGTGTCTGCCTGGCCAGGGACAGGTCATTGGCAGAATCCCACCAGGGGTTGCTGGAGTAGGGGTGTCGTCCAAGCAGGACGGTTTCCAGAACCGTGGCCGGCATGCTGGAGTCGCTTTCCTGAAACAATAATCCGACCTGACGAGCCAGGTCTTTTCGAGAGAGGGAATCCAGGGTGCTGCCGCTCACGCGAATCAGCCCGCTATCGGGATTGTGGAAGCCCATAATTGTGTGAAGAAGTGTCGTTTTGCCGGAGCCATTGCGCCCGAGAATGCCCAGTACCTGCCCGCCACCAAGCTTCAAGTCGAGGTCGTTGCAAACCAGCTGACCGCCGATTGATATTCGCAAGGCGTCTAGCTCCAGTAAATTCATTGCTGCTGGCCAACGGTACTGCGAAGGATAATCAGAAACACGGGCACACCAACCAGCGCCGTCACAACGCCTGTAGGTAATTGTTGCGGCGCGATTACTGTACGCGCCAGGCTATCAGCGATGACGAGAAAACTTCCCCCCAACAGCACCGAAAGCGGAATAAGTAATCTGTGATCCCTGGCCCCCAGTAATCTCAACATATGCGGGATCACCAGGCCTACAAATCCGATCGACCCGGAAATTGTCACCGCAGTGGCAGTCAGAAGTGAGGCCGCCAGATACAGGAATATACGCAATCTGGAAACGTTGACGCCGAGAGCAAGAGCCGGCAGTTCGCCTCTCGTCAGGACGTTCAAAGGCTTCGCAATAAACAGGCCCGCCGAAACTCCAACAATCAGAATCGCCGCCTGCCAGCTGGTAATGCGACTCTGGCTGAGATCTCCCATCAACCAGAACAGCATGCTTTGCACTGTATTGGTGGCCGAAGACGCCAGCATAATATTGATGACCGCACCCCATCCTGCAGCGACGACCACGCCGGTCAATAACAGACGGGTTACCGACCAGCGGCCACCGGCATTTGCCAGGCCGAATACCAGGAGTATGGAAATCAGGGCGCCCGCAAACGCAGCCTGGGGAATCCAAACCGCCCCGGCTCCTGACAACAGAAGTGCCAGGGCGGCAACGGAAGCGCCACCTGAAACTCCGAGAATGTATGGATCAGCGAGAGGATTTCTCAGCAGGACCTGCATGATGACTCCGGACAGCCCGAGCAATCCACCCGTTACCAATGCTGCGGCGGTTCTGGGTAATCGCAATTCCAGCACCACCTGTCGTTGCAGGGTGGACTCGCCGCTGGTCAGAGCCTCCCACAGTTGTATAAAGGTCAGATCCACGCTCCCGGAAGTCAACGACATCACTATGGCGGCAAAGCACAGCAGGATCAGCAGGCTTGAGAGCAGCAATGGTTTGCCGGTGGTTGCGAACATCATTAAATCGGTCCGGAAGCGTGATTTGAGAAACGGGGGCGGCCAGTAATCTTGTCATCGGAGTCTACTTGAAAAAGCTGTTGTCGGCACCTGCGTTAAGGTTCTGGCTATGGCAGAGTCCGACCGACGGGCCGAGGTAGAAGAGATATCGGATAGTACTGCCAACTTGCCAGGCGGTTCCTGAAGGGGAATGCGTCGCGGGCATAGGATAAGGTAAGTAGCGGTGCTAAACTGCGGATCAATGCGGCGCTGAGCTGGCGGCTCTCATGACATTGACATTGACAAGACCTGGAGGTTGTCTACATGCCATCCTTTGACATCGTTTCGGAAGTGGATATGCACGAGTTGAACAATGCGATTGACCAGGCCAATCGCGAAGTCGGGAACCGGTTTGATTTCAAAGGTGTGGATGCCAGTTTCACACTTTCAGACTCGGTAATTACGCTCAGTGCGGAAGTGGATTTCCAGTTGCAGCAGATGCTGGATATCCTGAAGGGGAAAATGGTCAAGCGTGGTATCGACGTGTCCAGCCTTGACCCTGGAGAAACCGAGGAATCGGGCCGCCGGGCATCCATGCAGGTACGCGTGCTGCAGGGTATTGAGCCGGATCTTGCCCGCAAGCTTGTCAAACTGATAAAAGACGCCAAACTGAAGGTCCAGACGGCGATTCAGGGTGACAAGCTGCGGGTGTCGGGCAAAAAGCGCGATGACCTGCAGCAGGTGATCGCCATGCTCAAGGAAGCAGAACCGGGTATTCCTCTGCAATACAATAACTTCCGGGAATAACTCCTCCGCCCAACGGGCAGGCACATCACTCTCCTGAAGAATCAGAGGCGAGATATTTGTTGCAGAATGACAGGTCTTTGTCAGACGCTCTACTTCAACTGAAGGATATTCGTTATCTGAATATTCTGTTGTTGGGATTCTGTAGCGGATTCCCCTGGGTGCTTCATGGCTCGGTGCTGACTCTGTGGTTGCAGGCATCCGGCCTTTCACGCTCGGCAATCGGGTACGTGGGAGCGATTGCAACGGTCTATGCCTTCAACTGGATTTGGGCACCGTTTGTGGATCGAATCAGGTTGCCGTGGTTGTTCCGACGGCTGGGTCAGCGGCGCTCCTGGATCATCCTGTGCCAGGCGGTCATCATGGTGGCTGTGCTGGCACTCGGCAGCACCGACCCCGCAACCAACCTGGGGCTGGTCAGTCTCCTGGCACTGGTGGTAGCCGCCAGTTCTGCGACTCTGGATATTTCTGTGGATGCCTACCGTATCACGATCTTCCGGCAGCAGGAGATGGACGAAAAAATGCCCTACGCTGCTGCAGTCAGCACTACCGGCTGGTGGGCCGGCTACGGCTTCATCGGTGGTGCGTTTGCTGTTGCCCTTGGGGGTGAATTCGTTGGCCTGGCGTGGTCGCAGGTTTATCTGCTGCTGGCCCTGGTGTACCTGGTCCTTATCGGGTTGATTCTATTGGTTCCCGAACCGGAAGCACCGCCGGACGACCGGGATGTGCACGTGACCGGCGTGGTGCCACCCATAGACCTGGGGCACTGGTTGCAGTCCTACGTGGTCCAGCCGTTCCGCGAATTTTTCAGCCGCTGCGGTCTGCAGCTTGCGTTATCGGTACTGTTGCTGTTGCTGGTTTTCCGTCTCGGTGAAGGAATGCTGGGACGTATGTCGCTGGTGTTTTATGTGGAAGTGGGTTTCACCACGGATCAGATAAGCTTTTACTCTAAATTTTTCGGCGGTGTGGTTACGGCGGTATTTTCCCTGCTGGCAGCGGCATTGAATACGCGATTCGGAGTAATTCGCGGGCTGTTTTTTGCCGGGGTTGCCATGGCCGCAGCCAATCTGCTGTACGCCCTGTTGGCTATGGTCGGTCCCAATGGCAACCTGCTGATGCTGACGTTGTTGATTGACAACTTTTTCCAGGCCTTTGCCACGGTAGCGTTTATTTCGTTCATTTCGTATTTCACCAGCAGGACCTATACTGGAACCCAGTATGCATTGATGGCCTCGATTTCCAATTTTGGTCGCACCACTCTGGCGGCTGGAAGCGGCGCAGTGGTGGATTTTCTGAATGGTGACTGGGCTTTCTTTTTTGTACTCACAACACTTCTGGTAATCCCGGGTCTTTGTCTTCTGTTGTGGGTCAGCACGTTAATGAAACCGTTTCAGGAACAGCGCGGCAGCTTCCGTGCTGGCTGATCGATGGCAAACTCTTGCAGGGGCAGGCGTCCCTTCAGAAAGGTAACCCCTTCCGCCTCGAGCAGCGCCCGTTGTTGACAATACTGGCTGCTGCCGAATGGAAAGGAAATACGTCCCCGGGCATTGACGACCCGATGCCAGGGCAGACGGCTCCCCGAAGGAAGTCTTTTGAGTACCAGCCCGACATACCGTGCATACCCCGGCAAACCGGCCAGCCGCGCAACTTGACCATAGGTGGCGACCCGGCCCGCCGGGATTGCGTGCACTACCTGCCAGATTTTTTCATCGTTGTTCATGGTGCGTTTTTCCCCCTGAAACTGCAGTGTTCTTTTTCGTTAACTCCGCAATTGCCGCCTCCGGCTGCTGCGAGACAACACCATAAAAAAACGCCCGGGTATTGTAAAACCCGAAAACGTCGCCACCATTCAATGCAATGGTCTGTTATCCTTTGGTTCCCGTGGTAGGGTTCCGCAAGGCCTTTACCTTTACTCGACAGGACAATCAATGCGCTGGATCTTTTTGTTTTTTATCGCCGTGCCACTGCTCGAAATGTTGCTGCTTTTCGAGGTGGCGGATTATATCGGTGGTCTGTGGACAATCGGACTGGTAGTGCTGACTGCGGTAATTGGTGTCCAGATTCTGAAGCGGCAGGGGTTTGCCACGTTATTGCGCGCCAACCGCCGCCTTGACCAGGGGCAGCTGCCTGCCCAGGAGATGGTTGAAGGATTCTTCCTGGCTTTCGCCGGTGCGCTGCTGCTGACTCCAGGGTTTATTACGGATACTCTGGGATTTCTCTGCCTGACACCTCCGGTGCGGCGCTTGGCGGCTAGAAAATTCATCGAATCCGGTTACTTGATGTCGGTACGGTCCGGGTCAACGGGTGGCTTCGTCTGGACCTCGACCAAGGCACCGAGGCAGCGGGGTAAGACCACCACTCTTGAAGGAGAATTCCGCGAAGAGAAGGAAACACTGTCCCGGGATCACGACAACCAGAATCGGCAATAGAAAGGCGCAAAGCGGTGCAGTTTTGAGAAATACGGGGTCTTTGAGCCGATTGTCGAAAAAAATCCCCTGCTTTTGAATTTTTTCCATTGAATTTTTACTGAATATCCCCATGTAGGAGCCACACAGGGCAGACCTGTGGCCCTATCTTTGTCTTGGCACAGGGATTTAAGATTTTTACCGATTGAGTCCGGCAAGGACGTTCTATCCGAACGGTGGCTTGATTGCAGTAAAAAACTAGTTAGGTAAATCGATTTAGGAGAATAAATCCAATGAAGATCCGGCCTTTGCAAGATCGCGTCGTCGTGCGACGCACGGAAGAGGAAAACAAAACCGCTGGTGGTATCGTGTTGCCCGACAGTGCGACCGAAAAACCGGCTCAAGGAGAAGTACTGGCGGTTGGTCCTGGCCGTTTGCTGGACAACGGCGATGTCCGTCCCGTTGACGTCAAAGTTGGCGATACCGTGGTATTCGGCAAGTATGCCAGCAATACCATCAAGGTCGACAGTGAAGAGCTGCTGATACTGAGCGAGAGCGAAATTTACGGCGTAGTTGAAGATTAAAGAAGCTGAGCTAGACACTGGAATTCAGACATAACGATTATTTAGATAGGAAGATTGAAAATGGCTAAAGACGTAAAATTCGGTGATTCCGCACGCCATAAGTTGCTTTCAGGCGTGAACATTCTGGCGGATGCGGTAAAAGTAACGCTCGGCCCCAAAGGTCGAAACGTGGTGCTGGATAAATCCTTCGGTGCGCCCACGGTTACCAAGGACGGCGTTTCGGTTGCCAAGGAAATCGAGCTGGAGGACAAGTTCGAAAACATGGGTGCCCAGATGGTCAAGGAAGTCGCTTCCCAGACCTCTGACGTGGCAGGTGACGGGACTACCACTGCGACAGTGCTTGCCCAGGCTATTCTTAACGAAGGCCTGAAATCAGTCGCCGCCGGTATGAATCCCATGGATCTCAAGCGCGGCGTTGATAAGGCGGTCGTAGCTATGGTGGCAGAAGTCGGAAAACTCTCCATTCCCTGTACCGATTCCAAGGCAATCGCCCAGGTAGGTACGATTTCAGCCAATTCCGACTCTCAGGTGGGTGAAATCATTGCCGAGGCAATGGAGAAGGTCGGCAAGGAAGGTGTCATTACAGTTGAGGACGGTTCCGGCCTGGAAAACGAGTTGGAAGTCGTCGAAGGCATGCAGTTTGATCGCGGCTACCTTTCGGCCTATTTCATCAACAACCAGGACAACATGAGTGTAGAACTGGATGAACCGATGATTCTTCTGGTGGACAAGAAGATCTCCAATATCCGTGAGATGCTGCCACTGTTGGAAAGTGTCGCTAAAGCTGGCAGACCGCTGCTGGTCATCGCCGAGGATGTGGAAGGTGAAGCCCTGGCGACCCTGGTAGTCAACAACATGCGAGGCATCGTCAAGGTCGCTGCAGTGAAGGCGCCGGGATTTGGTGATCGCAGAAAAGCGATGCTGGAAGATATCGCCATCCTTACCGGTGGTACTGTCATATCCGAGGAAGTCGGTTTGAATCTGGAAGGTGTCACGATTGATGATCTGGGCTCCGCCAAGCGGGTGCAGGTAACCAAAGAAAATACCACTGTCATCGACGGTGCGGGCAGCCCCGATAAGATCGCGGGCCGCGTTAACCAGATTCGTGCCCAGATCGAAGAAACCTCGTCGGACTACGATCGTGAGAAATTACAGGAGCGGGTCGCGAAACTGGCAGGCGGTGTGGCGGTAATCAAGGTCGGCGCCGGTACCGAGATCGAAATGAAAGAGAAGAAAGCCCGCGTCGAAGACGCCCTGCATTCCACCCGCGCAGCGGTGGAAGAAGGCGTGGTCCCCGGAGGCGGTGTCGCCCTGGTCAGGGCACTGCAGAAAGTGGAAGGGCTGAAAGGCGATAATCATGATCAGGATGTCGGCATCAGCCTGTTGCTCCGCGCAGTGACGGCGCCTCTGCGTCAGATTGTTCAGAACGCCGGTGAAGAGGCCTCCGTGGTCCTGGACAACATCAAGAACGGTAAAGGGAACTATGGCTTCAACGCTGCCACCGGTGAATACGGTGACATGATTGAGATGGGAATTCTGGACCCTGCCAAAGTGACTCGGACCGCTCTGCAGGCAGCCGGCTCCATTGCCAGCCTGATGATCACCACCGAGGCCATGGTTTCCGAAATACCGGAAGAGAAGTCTGCGGCTCCGATGCCTGATATGGGTGGTATGGGCGGCATGGGCGGCATGATGTAAAAATCACCGCTGAGGACGGTCTAAAGACTCCCCGGCTTCGTTGGCCTGGAACTTCCGATGCTCACGTAGTTATCACTACGCTGCGCGTCGGGTTTCCAGGCCGCCTCGCCGGAAAGCCTTTATCCTCGCCCTGAGCGGCGATTTTGCCGCCGTCAAGGGGAGAGATATTTTTAAATGGAAAGGCCTGGTTCGCAGGCCTTTGTTATTCTGGGACAGAGATGCTCGAGTAGTTATCACTACGCTGCGCGTCGGGTTTCCAGGCCGCCTCGCCGGAAAGCCTTTATACTCGCCCTGAGCGGCGATTTTGCCGCCGTCAAGGGGAGTAAAACAACTGCATCAAAAAGGCCTGGTTACAGGCCTTTTTGTCTGCGGGCAAGGGTCGGATCAGGCACCGGCCAGGTTCTGGTTGGCGAAATCCCAGTTGACCAGATTGTCAAGGAACGATGCCAGGAAGTCCGGCCGGCGGTTCTGGAAGTCAAGGTAGTAGGCATGTTCCCAGACGTCACAGACCATGATCGGAGTGGCGCCATCAGTCAGCGGTGTCTCGGCATTGGCGGTTTTGACTACTTTGAGCTTGCCGCCATCGGCAACCAGCCAGACCCAGCCGCTGCCGAACTGTCCCACACCGTTATTGATAAACGCGGAACGGAAGGCGTCGTAGCTGCCGAAATCGTTGTTGATCTTCTCGGCAATGGCGCCCACGGGTTGTCCACCACCGGTAGGGCTCATGCTGTTCCAGAAGAAAGTATGGTTGTAACATTGGGCGACATTGTTGAATAGTGGCCCTTTGTGGCTGACTGTCGCTCTAACCAGCTCTTCGAGATCATCCCCCTCAATCCCGGCATCGGAAAGCAGCTCGTTGCCCTTGGTAACGTATGCGTTATGGTGCTTGCCGTGGTGGAAGTCCAGCGTGCTGGCCGACATGTGCGGTTCCAGTGCGTCTTTTTCGAAAGGAAGTGCAGGTAGTTCTAAAGCCATAGTAACCTCGTGTTGATTAGTCCATTAGGGAACCGTAGTTTTGTCATAATGGGGTATACCGAACCCCGCATTATTGACCAGTCATCGCCATGATGATTTGCTTGCTGAGTGGCAGCTGGTCAAAGGCCGGCGGATCAACGAACTGCAATCTGCCGGAAGCCTTACAGGCTGGTACGTCCACCGTGGAGAGTCGGCTCGCCCACCCTCAACCGCGGTAGTATATGCACAGGGGTGGCCACGGCTGCAGTGACAGCAGTTGATTGCCCGGCGACCCTTGTTTCCACAGCCCGAGTGTACAGTGAAAATCCAGCTATTGGCTACCGGCAATGACAGCAGGGCCATCAGGCTTGCCTCAATAGCAGTTGTGGCAGCGTTGGCCCTGGCGTTAAAATTTCGGTTGCCTCTTGCCAATTTGCTCCGGCTTTCATTTAGAGTATGACGTCCATGCATTGGAGCGCTGGATACCAGACTTCATAGCCTAACAACCGGTCAGCTGACGAAACAGAGACTTGCTTAATTCAGGAAAATGTCCTTATGCGTGATTCAGACGACTTGAACGACATCCCTCCCATTGTGCCCAGCCGGGACGACGTGGCAACACATCAGCAGGCTCGCCGAGGTCAATCCCGGGAGATTGTCAGGCCGGCCTATGGAGTGGAGAAACAGAAAGTCAGCACCTGGCCGGTAAGAATCATGCTGGCGGGCATGACGCTTGCTTTCATCGGTGCAGCGGCAGCAGCCAATCAATTTTATGGCCAGTACCAGGATGCCATGCGACAGGCGGATTTGCGGATATCCGAACTGGAACGACGACTCGCCCTGGTTGGTGAGGAGTCCGAGGATACAGTGCTGAACATACAGGAGACTCTCGATTTTCATTTTTCCGAGATCGACAAGCTCTGGGCTGCACGCAATGCATTGCGCACTGAAGCGACAGACATCCGTTCGGAGCTGGCCAGACTGGCTCAGGTCAACCAGGGTCAGGATGAAACAGTGGCGGCGGTCACGACACAGCTGCAATCCGCAAATAGCCGAGTCAATGCCAACGAGACGCGTGTCAATTCATTGGCTTCAGAGCTTGGCCAGTTGACCGGTCAGATGGCTGACATGGATGATTCGATGGAAAGTCTGGCAGTACTGCGTAACGAGCTGCAAGCTTTGCAGTCCTCGATCAACAGCGGGGACAGCACCCTGCTGGGAGTGGCAGGACGGGTCGATTATCTGGAGGAATCCATGGAGTCGGTAAACGCCCATCGCCTGCAGATCAATGAAACGCTTTTCCGATTACAGGAGAGTATCGAAATGGTGCAACGCCAATTGACTGTTAATGGGCTCTAGGGAACCTCTGATCAAGTCCCGCCCAGATTCGTCAGCCACCCGTGATGCCTGTCCCTGGCGAGGAGAATTCATCGGTTATCATTGTTGTTACACTTTTTTCTTTAATGCCTGTTTTGCCTGGAGGAAGACAGGGCTTTCCTGGGTTCAGAGACCTGTGGATGAAAATTTTCCGGGGCTGGAGGGTTGTCAGTTAATCGTGTAATCGTGTAATCGTGTATTCGTGGCTTAGTGTCTTCGAATGGCCACGCCTTGGTTGAGTGTGGGATTCCTCGAGCAGTGACCTCGAATCCTGCGATCAGTATTTGCATGAGGCACAGTAGTTTCAATTGTGGTCTCTTCAAACCCACCAGCTATTGGTTTCCAGAAGTTTTGAATTCTGGCACCGAGCGCCGGTCCAGGGGCGTCTGAGGACGGAGCAATAAAGCAGCACGGACCGACCGATCAAGTCCTTTTCCCAGGGCGAGCGAGAGAGGGAAACCCCGGAGGGGTGATAGTTGCGGAGGATCAGACGCCACTGAAACGCTCCCACCTCCCGGTGACAGCAAACCCCGATTCGATACCACCACCCAATGAGCAGATTCTCCTTTCCTGGTGGCGATTTTGATTGACATTGTACTTTCGGGATCTCCATTGGAAGTATTCGGAATAAGGCCACTGAAAGCCCTTCAGTCATGATCTTGTGGGACAGCATCGATCGGTTATAATACGCGACCGTTCGGACAGCCACCGGCAGGTTCCGGGTGGCATCTGTGCGGATGTGGCGGAACTGGTAGACGCGCTGGATTTAGGTTCCAGTATCGAAAGGTGTGGGAGTTCGACTCTCCCCATCCGCACCAATTGCTCCCCCGGGCGGGAGA
The DNA here is from genome assembly GCA_942492445.1 of uncultured Gammaproteobacteria bacterium. GTDB lineage: Bacteria > Pseudomonadota > Gammaproteobacteria > Pseudomonadales > Pseudohongiellaceae > NORP240. The sequence goes on along the minus strand of CALOEW010000089.1, from coordinate 47,055 downwards.
CTGGAATTTACGACCCGCGAGTCTGCGCTACCGGAAATCCGGCTCCGCCACATTCACCTTGTTCAGTCCGAGAACGACTCTGCTCCGGGATTGGCAATGCTAGTACGATCAGCAATCGAAACCGACAGTAATGCAATAGCCGAACTGCACCGTGATGCATTCGGTTCGCAGGAAGGCGAGGAGATCGCCCAGCTGGTAGCAGGTTTGCAACAGGACGAGACCGCGCAGCCACTGCTTTCACTGGTGGCAGCGGACGGCGATCGCGTGGTTGGCCACGTGCTGTTCAGCCGGGTTGTGCCGGGTCGAAGAAACCGGGACATCCCTGCCCGGATACTTGCCCCGCTGGCGGTTTCCCCACGGTGCCAGGGACGGGGAATCGGTGCCGCTCTGGTACGCCATGGACTGGCTCAAATCGAGGATATGGGCGTGGGTCTGGTGTTTGTCCTGGGCGACCCGCACTATTATTCAAGGATTGGATTTGTTTCCGCTGCCGGGTTGGGTCTCAACCCGCCGTATCCATTACCGGAGGAGTGGTTTAATGCGTGGATGGTTCTTACCTTTACCGCCGGGATTGAGCAACCCGCTGCCGGGGATAGCATACAGTGCTCCCGTACCCTGGCGCAGCCCCGCTACTGGCAGGAGTAGAACCGCGTCGATCGCAGGGTGACGCATTTCGGTCCAGTCCGGTTGAGCAGGTCATACCGGCCAAACTGGGTATTGTTGCCTGAACCGGAGTCATTGGGCTATGCTCGGATGCAATGAAAGACCTGTTTAAAAAATCTTCCCGGCAGGTTTCCACTCCTTCCTCCGGGAAACCCGTCGTCTCCGGTTCAGGAGAAGTGCAGGAATTTCTGCGGCAGGTGGATTCACTGCCCAGACCCACCGGTGCCCGGGGCGGCCACGCGCACCTGGTTTTCGCCCTTGACGCCACCGCCAGTCGGCAACACACCTGGGACCGCGCTACCCACCTCCAAAGTGAAATGTTTGTCAGTGCCCAGTCCACTGGCGGGCTGCAGGTGCAGTTGTGTTATTTTCGCGGCCTCGGGGAGTTTTATCACAGTGAATGGCACAGTGATCCGGATCGCCTGTTGCGGCAGATGTCAGGGTTGCACTGTCAGGCCGGACTGACCCAGATAGAGCGACTCATGCGCCATGTCATAGCGCAGAGTAGCCAGCAGAAACTGCGCGGTGTAATTTTTATCGGTGATGCAATGGAAGAGAACCGGGATGTTCTGTGTCAGCTGGCAGGCAAGCTGGGGCTGTTGAATGTGCCACTGTTTATCTTCCAGGAACGCCAGGATCCAGTCGCAAGGCAAACGTTTGTGGAGATGGCCCGGCTGTCCGGAGGAGCCTATTGTCATTTCGATGCCTCCAGTGCTGAACAGTTGAAGGACCTGCTGAAGGCCGTTGCCATCTACGCCACCGGGGGCATCCAGGCTCTTGAGGATTTCAGCAGGAAATCCCATCAATCGGTCAAATTGCTCGGGCAGCAACTCAAGTAATCGGACTGGAAAAAAGCAATGGTATTCAGACTTCTGACGCTGCTTGCGTTCCTGTTCCTGGTTTACTGGGCAATGAATTCGCTGACAAGCCGGTTCGCTCTCACGAAAAGCCAGGCTCGCTGGCTGTTACTGCTGAGTATGGCCCTTACTGGAATCGTCGTACTCATCGTCCTTGGGCGGTTGCCTGTACAATTTATCCTGGCTCCACTCGGAGTAGCGGTGACGTTCCTGCTGAGGGCTTTGCCAGCATTACTTCGGCTGATGCCACTCTGGCAGCTGGTAAAGAACAGAAATCCATTCCATAGTCGGTCTTCAGCTGATCCCAATGAGAAAAAGTCGGTGATACGCACCGAATTCCTCACCATGCAATTGCACCATGAAAGCGGTGTGATGGACGGGCGGGTGATGAAAGGTCAGTTTGAAGGACGGCAGCTATCTGACCTGTCGCCGCAGGAGCTGATGCAACTTGCAAGGGAATGCAGCAGTGACCAGGATTCCATTCAGGTGCTGGAGGCATACCTGGATCGGATGCATAACAACTGGCGCGACGAGGCACTGCACCAGCAGGATCGGGGTGATGCGCCGGAAGAGCCTGCAATGAACAGGCAACTGGCGCTGGAAATACTGGGCCTTGGTGAAAACGCCACCAGGGAAGATGTCACTGGAGCACATCGTAAGCTGATGCAGAAAATGCACCCTGACCGTGGCGGCACCGAATACCTTGCGAAAAAAATAAATGCGGCTCGGGATTATCTCCTGCAACAGCTTTAACTATGGCTCTGCCTTGTTCTCCAGAAGCACCTGCCGACATCGCGGGTAAAGTTGTCTATGGACAGGTTGCTGGCCTGGTAAAGGTTATTGTTTCCGGTTCAGGAAAGCCTCGACAATTGCCTGTGCCTCAGATGTCTGCAGCAATTTGCCGAATTCCTTCAGTTCCAGTTCGATAGTGCCAGGTAAAACCTTATCAAAACTGCGTTTCATAAGACGCTTTGATACCTGCAGGGCATGATTGGGAAGGTTGGCGAGCTCCCTGGCCTTTTCGATGGCAAATTTCAGATACTCCTCCTGGGAAAGCACGGCATTGATCAGTCCGAATTCTCTGGCGGTTTCGGCACTGAATCGATCACCTAAAAGCAGCAGTTCTGCAGCGCGCTGTCGGCCCAGGAAGTATGGCAGCAACAGGCTGGATCCCAGCTCGGGACACAAACCCAATCGGGAAAAGGGCAGTTGCAGGTAGCATTGCTCGGACGCATAGACCAGGTCGCAATGCAGCAACATGGTGGTACCGATGCCGATAGCTGGGCCGCTGACGGCGGCAACCACCGGTTTTTCTGCCTGACTGATCGCTTTCATGAACCCCGATGATGCCCTTTCTCCGGATTCTTCCGATCCACTGCGGAAGTTATTGACATCGTTACCGCTGGTAAAACAATCTTCGGTTCCCCGGATCACGATCACATTGATCGAATCGTCATGATCGGCGTGGCGGATGCCTTCAGCGAGAGCCCGATACATTCCCGGAGTCAGAGCGTTTTTCTTATCCGGCCTGTTTATCTGCAGAATGAACAGGAAGCCGTCGGTCTTGGCCAGAATTTCGGGGTCGGGAGAAGAAAAATTCATGATGGATTTCCTTGGGACTTAATCTGAGGTTCCCTTGATTCCCTGGTTAGTATTCCCAAAAGTGACGACTTTTTGAGCAGCAGATCATAATGGTCTTTGCCCCGGACCGGCGTAACCGTCATAATTGAACCCAAATCGAGCCGCAGTGGCAAGCACAATGAAAAATAATGGCAGGCTGGCAGCAATCATCCGATCGGCAACCCTGGTAGAGCGCCATGAATTGAAAAGCGTCGTGCTCTCCTTCGGATTCGTGTTTGTCCTGATGGCGGCCTACTACATGCTCAGGCCGGTCAGGGATGCCATGGCAAGTGACTGGACCAATACCGAAATCAGCATACTCTGGAACATCCAGTTTTTCCTCAGCTGCGCCGTGGTAATCGCCTTTGGTGCGGCCGTTTCACGCATTCGGTTCCGGAATCTGGTGCAGTTCGTCTATGTGTTTTTTGCTGCCAGCTTTGTGCTGCTGCATTTCGGGTCCGGGCTGGTGCAGGACCCGATACTGGTAGACAAGGGCTTCTACCTGTGGGTCAGTCTGTTCAGTCTGTTTCACGTCTCCGTGTTCTGGAGCTTTATGGCTGACCTCTTTAACAGAGAGCAGGCAAACAGACTATTTGCTTTTATCGCCGTAGGCGCCAGTGCCGGCGCCCTGATGGGTCCGTTGATTGCCGCTCTGGTAGTTCGTTTCGGCGGAGCTGACTCCCTGGTACTGATCGCGTCCGTCATGCTGCTGGTTCCAGTGCCTGTGGTGGTATACCTGCAACGCCTGAAAATAACGGATCTGCACAATCAGAGGGTGCAGGGGGACCTTTCAGACTACCGGATCGGTGGCTCGGCCCTGGCCGGGTTTCGGGATTTTTTTAGCAGCCCCTACCTGATTGGTATCGCCGCCTTTATTCTGCTCTACACAGCCATTGGTTCGTTCGCTTATTTTGAACAGACCAACCTGCTGCGCGGCTATGAACTGAACCAGAGGGCGGAAATACTGGCGTGGCTGGCCCTGGTGGTCAATATTCTGACTTTCGTCCTCGGTTTCTTCGCCACCAGCCGGCTGGTGAAAGGCTTTGGCATGCCCGTTACCCTGGCTATCGTACCGGTGTTCATGTGCCTGGCGTTGCTGGTGCTGGCGCTGGCGCCGATTCTGACGGTATTGCTTGCCCTGCAGGTCGCCCGCCAGGCGGGGAATTATGGGGTCACAAGGCCGGCGCGGGAGATGCTTTTTACTGCGGTTTCCCGTGAAAGCCGGTTCAAGGCCAAACCGGTCGTTGACGTGGCCATGTACCGGGGTGGGGATGCGATCTGGGGCATTTCCTTCGCCGGCCTGACCGATGGTGCAGGTCTGACTCTGGGGGCTATGGGGGCTATCGGCGCTGGAATCGCGGCGTTGTGGGCGGTAGTTGGAATTTACCTCGGCCGGTCGTTCCAGCGGCAGAAGGTAGACGTGGAAAACCGCCCACCCGCCAGTGACGCTGGCAGGGACAGCATTCAGGCCGCCTAAGGAACCTCTGATTAAGTCCCACAATGCTCTGGCATTCAGACACACCTGCTGGCGAGGCGCATTGCCGCCGACATAAGTCTGCCTGTCAAGGCAGTGCAATGAAATCAGCGGGTTTGTCTGAAGGCCCCTCAGGGTGGGCCTGCAGGGCACACTGTCTGTCAGTCCGGCGGGCTGATCAGGCTGGCGTTCTCCGTGGTAGAATTCGATGAGTTCGCAACACTGGGATTTAAGATGACCGTAATACGCCAAGACGACCTGGTACAGAGCATCGCCGACGCGCTGCAATTCATTTCTTACTATCATCCGCTGGATTTCATCAGGGCGGTCCACGAAGCTTACCTGAAAGAAGAGTCTCCGGCTGCACGTGATGCCATGGCGCAGATCCTTATCAATTCCCGTCTCTGCGCCGAGGGCAGGCGTCCCATTTGCCAGGACACAGGTATCGTCACAGTGTTTCTGAAGATAGGCATGGACGTACGCTGGGATGCGGAAATGAGTGTTTCGGAGATGGTCAATGAAGGCGTCCGTCGAGCTTACCTGAATCCGGACAACGTACTGCGAGCATCAATACTTTCAGATCCTGCGGGCACCAGGACAAATACCCGTGACAACACGCCGGCGGTCATCCACACTGAGGTGGTTCCCGGTGATAAATTGGAGATTAAACTGGCCGCCAAGGGAGGTGGTTCGGAAAACAAGGCCAAGATGGTTATGCTCAACCCCAGTGACAGCATTGTCGAGTGGGTTAAAAGTACTTTGCCCACCATGGGTGCCGGCTGGTGCCCTCCTGGCATGCTGGGAATCGGTATCGGTGGCACTGCGGAAAAAGCGGCAGTGCTGGCCAAGGAAGCCCTGATGGACCCAATCGATATTCATGAATTGCGCGCAAGGGGACCGTCCAACAGGGTAGAGGAGTTGCGCCTGGAAATCATGGACGCAGCAAACTCACTGGGTATCGGAGCCCAGGGATTGGGTGGTCTGACCACAGTTCTGGATGTAAAGATTCTTGATTACCCGACCCATGCCGCGTCTTTGCCGGTTGCCATGATTCCCAACTGCGCGGCTACCCGTCATACTCATTTTACTCTTACCGGGGAGGGTGTCGCCGAACTCAGGCCTCCAAGTCTCTCAGACTGGCCCGAAATCAGTTGGGATGTCGGCCCAAGGGCAAAGCATGTCAATCTGGATACGGTTACACGCGAAGAGGTGGCAAGCTGGGAGCCAGGTGATACGCTTTTATTGTCCGGCAGAATGCTGACCGGCCGCGATGCCGCGCATAAACGAATAATGGAGCGGCTGGAGAAAAACGAGCCACTTCCCGACGGAGTCGATCTGAAGGGCCGGTTTATTTATTACGTTGGACCAGTCGATCCGGTACGGGACGAAGTGATCGGTCCCGCCGGTCCGACCACAGCCACGCGAATGGATAAATTCACCGAGCCCTTGCTGGCGGCTACGGGGTTACTCGGTATGATAGGCAAGGCTGAACGGGGGCCAGTGGCCATAGAGGCGATCAGGAAACACCGGGCTGTTTACCTGATGGCAGTGGGCGGTGCCGCCTATCTGGTGTCCAAAGCCATCCGCAAAGCCCGCGTAGTCGCCTTTGAAGACCTGGGGATGGAAGCGGTGCACGAGTTCGAGGTTGAGAACATGCCGGTAACGGTGGCTGTGGATGTCAATGGTACGTCAGTGCATGAGACCGGTCCAGCGGCCTGGCGTAAGCGCATCGAGGAGCACACCGTCCAGGTCAGCTGAGCCATTGCCATTGTGGTGTTGTCCGGTGCGGCATTCGACCTGGGTGTTGTTATACCTGTGTGTCAGGCTTTTTCAAATAGGCCTCATAGTGATTGGGAACACGCAGGCTCACCGCAGGTTCAATTCCGCGTATTTTCAGTGTATCGGTATCCAGCTCGACATCGCTATCGCCCAGAACGTTCTCTCCGAACTGGTAGGTGGCGCTGAAGTTGCCGGAACTGGCGGCCGCATCGTAGTCCCTGGTACTGGTAAGAGTGGCTTCGCGACGACGCTGATATTCCGTCATCGAAGCCGAACCGTAGCGATAATTGAGCAACTGCTCGGTCTTGGCTGGGGATAGTATCGAAGCCGAGGCGTTGTTGCCGCCAAATCCCTTGGAATTGATGATCACTGCGTCAATCTCGCCGGGGTTGACTTCCTTGTGTTGCAGGAGGATGTCCAACCCCTCAGTGTGCACGTCGTCGGCCGGTTCCCTTATGGTTGTGATGCCAGGAATGAGGCCATATCGCCAGACCCCCAGGCTGGCAACCAGTTGATCACCGGCAGCAGTTGCCAGTGAGTGCCCAAGGTAGGCCTTTACGGCAGCAACTGGCCAGTGCTGGATACCAAAAGTCGTAGCCACACGACTGAGTATTTGCGATTCCGTGATCCGGTTCTGGGGTGTCCCGGTGCCATGAGCCTGCACGTAAGTGCGGTCCTGCAGGCCCCGCTCTCCCAGTATATTGCGCGTTGCGGCGGCAGCCTTCGCCATTGTCAGGTAATTACCAATCCCTGGTCCCGCAATTGATTTCTTGAAGCCATCGGCATTGACGAAAACATCGTTAACAGCACCGTAAATCATGGCTCCGAGTTCAAGTGCCAGTTCGTCGTCAAACAACACGACGAACTGAGACGATTCGGCCAGCGTGAACCCGGCATTGGTGCCGAACGGGCGGCAGGCCCGCCAGTGATCAGGCCGGTGCTCCGGCGACAGTCCGTCCAGTGCTCGCAGTTTGTTGTCGTCTGCCAGGGCACCCATGGTTGCGAATCCATCGAATATTTCGGGTACCAGCGGAGCTTCACTGGTGCCGATTATGGCTACTCTGTGTGTGCCTGACTGAATATCGCGAATGCCTTGTCTGAGATTGTAAAGAAAGGTTGCACAGGCGGCCACGTTGGTGCCTGTTGTTCCCAGATTTCCCAGCACATAGGCATTTACGAAGTCAGCGGGCATTTCCGCATAGCCCAGTGGTAATTGTTTGGAGGTTACTTTTCTTCCACACAACCTGGCCTGCAGCAGTCCGCCGAAGCCGTTGTAATCCAGTTGACTCATGCCACTGCCTGCATAGACACTGATCCGGTCCGGCGCCACGCGACGGGTGACAGTCTGCCAGTCTATGCCCAGTGAATGAATGGCATCAGAAGCCGCAAAAACTGTCAGTTGCAAACCGCGGGGATGACTGCGCGAGGGATACAGTGCTTCGGGGTCGAAGCCACTGGGCAGTTGACCGGCGCTATTGACTTCCGTAGCCCGTTGACACCTGAGCAGAACTTCCAGATTGTCGTTCACCCGCACCAGGACCCTGCCAGGATGAGTCCCATCGTCATTGACCTGCCAGCCATCGGGCAGAGTATCGGGGAGATGCCTGCGGCTGAGCAGGAATTCAATCGGCTGGTTAATCCTGGCTGTCAGGTCGATGCGTTTGTGGAAAGGTATTTTTTCGGGATCGAATAGATTCTTCTCCAGCCGGCGCACCAGCGTGCCGTCGAGCAACCGGCCGGTGATGGCATCGAGGTAAGAGTCCAGGTCCACAGGGGCGCCCTGATGATCGGTCCAGGCGCCGGCCTGCCTGTTCAGAAGACCCATGAGAGAGGCGAGACTCTGCCGGGTTTCTCTGGCGTCGGAAGCAGCAAGCCGGTCGTAAACCAGGCGACGATATCCGTGATGCAGAGAACTGCGCCCTGCTGCATTGATACCTCCGAAACCTACGATTACGGGAAGTCGGGCCATTGTTTCTGTCTCCAGTGCTCCGCAGGAACTGCCATGCACTATACTGGCGGGGTCCCGGTTCAACTATGGCTATCTGGACAAGAACGGTGGCGAATTGGCCACAGGCCCGCTGTCGAGTAATGGCATACCCGGGCTGGGGATGGCCAGGTATTGTGAGTGTTGTCGGGATTGTAGTACCGTGAGGTTGACAAAAACAATTGAACAGAAGCCCCGGGCAATGGCCCCGCGCGTAGCTGTCAGAAATACCTCCGGGCGCGGCTGAGGACGCGGAAATGACTAACTTTCAGGCGCGACTGCTACGGATGCATCGGGAACTGGGCATACCTGAATCCTACCTTGACCAGTCGCGGATACCTTTGTGTATCGAGCCCGAAGTCCTGGTCGATATCGGGCCTGATTATTTTCAACGACCGCAAAAACTGATTCCACCCGCCCGCGAGGCCTGGACTGCCATGCGAGAGGCCGCGGAAGGGGCAGGGGTGGTGCTGTACCTGATTTCAGCGTTTCGAGGCATCGACTACCAACGGGACCTGATACGCAGACACCTGGAAAAGGGCCGTGAACTGGCGGATATCCTGCAAGTCATTGCCGCTCCGGGATTCAGTGAACATCATACCGGGAGAGCGATCGACCTGAGCACCGTTGACTGCGATCCACTCGTTGAAGAATTCGAAAATACGCCTGCGTTTCAATGGCTTGACAGTCGGGCAGGAGAGTTCGGTTTTTCCCTGAGCTATCCGCGCGACAACCCCTATGGGATCAGTTACGAACCCTGGCACTGGTGTTTCCGGGGTCAGCAATGACCGGTGCACAGCACCTGGCGGATTGCGCCGGAAACCACATGGGCTGGTTGAGTACTGGTGGGGAGTTTGAACGCCTGTGAGAGAGCGGCCCGTGGCAGGGATATTTACCGGCGGTTTCTTAGACAAAACTGCGGCAAGCAGGTATCTTTGAGGTTAATGACACATGATTGTCACGGAACTGAAAGCACTTTGAACGGGAGGTACCATCTGAATACATGCACTATGGTTTGACCGCCAACACTATGAATTAACGGAGAAAATCCCTATGAGTAATGACTTCCAAGTTGTATTTCATAATATCGATCATTCCGATGCTGTTCTCGATGCAGTCAACAAGAGGATCAACAAGCTGGAACGATATTGTGATCAGATTCTTACCGGTCGGGTCGTGCTGGATTCCCCACATAATAATCACCACAAAGGCAAGGTCTATTCGGTAGGTTTGGAAATTCATACTCCTCAGAAAGAAGTCAGGGTAAACCAGGATCAACATGACAACCATGCCCATGAGGACCTCTACGTAGCGATCCGCGATGCCTTCAATGCAGCAGAGCGGCAACTGAAATCCGTAGACAAGAAGCATCGCGCCAATCCTCTGGATTTTGTCGAAACCGAAGTGCTTTCCGACGTGGTCAATGATGACGTCGAGCAACGCACCGGTGCATGAGGTCGAAATACCATGAACCTGACAGATCAACAGCAACTGGAACTGGACGCGGCGACTTTTCGCCGCCTCCTTCAACACCTGGACGACCACAAGGAAGTGCAGAATATAGACCTGATGAACCTGGCGGGATTCTGTCGCAACTGCCTCTCAAAGTGGTTCACTTCGGAAGCACAGGCCAGGGGCATCGAGGTGGAATACGAAGAGGCGAGGGAGAGGGTTTATGGCATGCCGTATTCCCGCTGGAAGGCCAGTTACCAGAAGGAAGCCAGTGCGCAACAGCTGGCCAGGTTCGAAAAAGGCAACAGCTGATCCACACATCCCTGGCCCATTGCGGATGATTTCACTCCTGCACCTTGAAGAGCTTGCTGCGCACAAGTTCCCGATACTCTACGGGGGCGATACCGGTGACCTTGCGAAACAGACTGCTGAAATGACTGGTGTCCTGGTAGCCGGCAGCAAAGCTGATTTCCGCGATTGTCAGGTTACTCTGTTTCAATAACTGCTTGGCCTGACTTACGCGCTTTTCCTGCAGGTATTGCAATGGCGTCGTGCCGGTTGCCGCTTTGAACCGGCGGTTCAGCGACCGCACGCTCAACCTGAACCGGTTTGCAACTAGATTGAGCCTGATTTCCTCCGCATAATGGCTTTGCAGCCACTCCTGAACCTTAATGATGACCTCGTCGTGGTGGGTTTCCTGTTGTTGGCAGGACAACAGCATCGATTCGTAGGACCGTTTTATTTCATGGGTAAAGTGTTTCGCAATCTCGGCAGCGATCTCTTCACCAAAGACTTCCTCCACCAGGTGCAGGGTAACGTCCCGTGCCGCATTGACGCTACCGGTGCAGTAGAGATTTTCGTCCAGGGTGATGAAGCGCCTGCGGTCCAGTCTGACAAGGGGGTAGCGGGCTTCAAAATCATCGAAATAGTACCAGTGCGTGGTAGCGATTCGGCCGTCCAGCAGCCCCGCTTCAGCCAGGAAATAACTGCCGGTTACCAGGCTGACCAGAGTGCTTCCCGCCCGGTGGCAGGCGCAAAGGGATTCAAGCAGTGCCGGGGATTTTCTGAGCGTCTTAAGTGGAGCGCCCCAGAGTCCCGGGACAAATATCAGATCGGCACCCTGGAGGTCGTCATATGTTGCCGATGGCACCAGTTGCAGCCCGCCTGCCATGGTGACAGGGGCGGAGCCAGGCCCGACTATCTGAAGTTGAAGATCACTGTTGTCGCCGCCATTGACCTGACTGATTGATCTGGCGGCAAAAAGCATTTCCAGCGGGATGGTAAGGCTGCTGGCGAGCGCGCGTTCCAGGGCAATCAGGCAGATGCGCATGGTCAATCGTACCGTATCCCGACCAGGTAATAACATTGCATTCCCGCCGGGGTATCAAGAACAATTTTGCTATCAACCTGTTTCCCCAGTAAGGCTTTACCCATGGGCGAGTCGATGCTGATCGTGCCGGTCCCGGGTTCGATTTCATCTGCGCCCAGCAACCGGTACTCCAGAAGGCTGCCCTGCTGATCTTCCAAGGCAACCCGTGCTCCGAAGTAGACCCTGGAAGTGTCGTCCGGCTTGCGATCGACGACAGTCACCTCGTCCAGGCGCCTGTTCAGATAGCGGACCCGGCGGTCGATCTCGCGCAGTCGTCTCTTGCCGTAAATGTAGTCCGCGTTTTCCGAACGGTCGCCCATTGCGGCGGCTTCTGATACCGACTGAGTGACTTTCGGTCGTTCAACTTTCCACAGGTACTGAAGCTCTTCCTTCAGTTTTTTTTCGCCAGCAGTACTGATGTAACGGGAGCCGGGCTTGACGGGGGGTCTGTAACGGCTCAAGCTGAACTCCTTAGTCCTTGAAAAGCGCCAGTTGTAATTCATCAATGTCGGTATCAGGTAAGGTACCATGAGCAGAGGCTTGAGGGGTACGCTTCAGGTTCTGTGCCGGCATCAACCTGACTCCGAGGCCAAGAAGCCGTACCGGACGGTTGCCGCGTTGGTAACCTGCCTGTAACAGGCGTCGAAACAACTCCGGGTCAGTCTCTTTGGATTGGGTTTCCACCGTGGTGGAAACGAAATCGTGGAACTTAACTTTCACCACTTGCTTGGTGACCACATACTGTCCATGCAACCCCTGTAGACGCGAATTCAACTGTGCCAGGAGTTCCGGGAGCCTGGCAAGGCAGGAGTGCTGGTCTGGCAGATCAGTGGCGAAGGTGTTCTCCACACTGACTGATTTACGTGTTCGGCTTGCCAGCACCGGCCTGTGGTCGACTCCGCGGCATAGTTCATAGAGTCTGTCGCCGAACGAGCCGAACTCTCCGCGAAGAGCCGAACGGGTCATTGCCCTCAGGTCTTCGCAGTTTTCTATGCCCAGAATTCTCAGCCGCCTGGCAGTTACCCTGCCGACCCCGAACAGCTTGTGCACCGGCAGTTGTCGAACAAACCCGTCAACCTGATCGGGTTCGATGACTAACTGGCCATTGGGTTTGTGCCAGTCACTGGCGATTTTGGCCAGAAACTTGTTGGGGGCGATTCCCGCCGATACGGTAATGTGAATCTCATTGGCTATCCGGTCTCGAATCTCAGTGGCGGTCGCGTTGGCATCTCCGGCATGACGGGAATTTTCGGTCAGATCCAGGTAGGCCTCATCCAGGGACAGAGGCTCGATAAGATCGGTGTAATTGCGGAAGATTCCATGAATCTGCCGGGAGACTCGCCGGTACGTGCTGATATCCGGCCTGATGATTACCAGGTCGGGGCACAGTCTGCGCGCCGTTGCCGAAGCCATCGCCGAGTGGATTCCGAACTGACGGGCAACATAGTTGCAGGTGGCTACTACGCCGCGCCGCTCCGGAGCTCCACCGACAGCAACCGGCAGGCCGCTCAGTGCAGGGTTGTCCCGTGTTTCTATCGACGCATAGAAGCTGTCACAGTCAATGTGTACAATTTTTCTGATAATTGACATAGCACAATCAGCAACGGGCAGCCTTGTTTGCAATGTAGTGCAGTCAATGTACAGTATGGGTTCCGGCAAGTAAATTTTACCGGCGGGAAAACAGCCGGTGACAAGGGGAACGGAAACACTTCTGCAGTGGTTGCAAGCGATTCCAAGCAACCGGAACCCCTGATCAGAGGATTCATAGGAGGAGGAGAATGAGAATTCCCAGACTGAGCCTGATAGCCGGTGGTCTGTTATCGTTGCTGCTGGTTTCGACAGGGTTCCAGGTCCAGTGGGTTCACGGCCCTGTTCATGCCCAGTCGGCCACAGATCAACGGCAGCAGGATCAGGAATACGACCCTCGGGGGGCTCGGGCCTGCCTGACCTGCCACAACAATCCGACTGTTACATCGATTCTTGAGACTTCCCATGGCAACAGCAATATAGCCGGTTCACCTTTTGCCAATCAGGATTGTGAAAGTTGCCACGGGCCAAGCCCCGACCACGTGCGCACTATGCAGTCGCCGGCTGTCGTATTCGAGGGCAGTGACAGGTTTCCGGCCAGTGAGTTGGAAGTACAGAATCAGATGTGCCTTAATTGCCACCAGTCCCGGGCCACGGTCCACTGGTCGGCCAGCGAACACCAGGCGTCAGATCTGGCCTGCGCCACCTGCCACACCCTCCATGCCAGTCAGTCGTCGGTGTTAAATCAATTGCGTGACGAAAGTCTCTGTCTCACCTGTCACCTAGAACAGCGGTCCCAGCTTAACCGCCGCAGTCACCACCCGGTGGCAGAAGGACTTATGAGTTGCAACGACTGCCATAATCCCCACGGCTCGGCCGCAGTCGGCATGTTGTCTCACAGCACCGTGAACGATACCTGCACCAGCTGCCATGCGGAAAAGCGAGGCCCCTTTCTTTGGGAACACCAGCCGGTCAGCGAGGACTGCACCTCCTGCCACAATCCCCACGGTTCGACCCAGGACAGGATGCTCGCAGTGAGGCAGCCGTTTCTGTGCCAGAGTTGCCATTCCGAGTCCTTTCATCCCAGTTTCGTCTACAGTGGCGACGATATCAATCCGGGCAACGCCGGTCAGTCGGTAGTGGGTTCGTCCTGTACCAACTGTCATTCCCTTATTCACGGTTCAAACCATCCCTCCGGGGCAAGGCTTACAAGGTAGTGGGGAGATGGTATGGGCACTTTTAACCGTAATGCCGGTGTGCTTGTCTGCGGCATACTGGGGGCCGCCGCCGTGTCTGCACAAACGTCAATCGTCGAAATCGGAGGCGGAGTCAGCAGCGAAGATTCCTACCGTTTCGGGCAATATTCCGGAATTACCAGCCGAGGCGGATTCGTTGTCGGCGGTTTCGACCTGCAGAAGCGGCCTGATACGGAGAGTGCCGGCTTCTGGCAGCTGACGGGTAGGGAGCTTGGTCTGGAAACCGCGAGCCTGTCTGCCAGCTACGGCGAAAAAGGCAGCTATTCCCTTCATCTGGATTTTGACCAGCTTCCGCGCTACCGGTTCAATGACGGCCGAACTCCATTTAATGGCAGTGGCAGTGCCAGGCAGACGTTGCCGAGCGACTGGGAGGGTGCCGGTGTCACATCCGGGCTCACGGTTCTTGAGGACAGTCTCAAACAGGTCAATATCGACACCCGGCGGCAACGTTACACCGGCGGATTCGAGTGGCGTCTCAACCAGGCCTGGGAATTCATGGGTGAATTCAGGCACGAGACCAAGCAGGGGAATGAAACCCTGGGAGCCATATTCGGGTCGACGGGTGGTAACCCGCGTGGTTCTGTCATTGCCAGGCCTGTGGATTATCAGACCGATGAGGCGACCCTGGGGCTTAGCTACGCCAATCGCTCCAGTCAATATAACCTCAGCTACACTGCCTTACTGTTCAGCAACAAGGACAGGGCGTTGGCTTTTGACAATCCGTTCAATAATGAGGAGTGGGCAGCCGGTGCCGGCTTCGAGGACGGTGGCGTTGGAATGGTTGCCCTTGAACCGGACAACAAGTCTCATCAGCTGGCGTTTTCTGGCGTTCAGTCGTTGGGTGGTTCCACCAGATTGAGTGGCAGCATGGTGGTAATGCGACTGGAGCAGAGCGACAGTTTTCTGCCTTACAGTAATGTGCTGGAAAGTGTCTATCCACTGCCCAGGTCGGACCTGGATGGCAGGGTGGACAGCCTGACCGGCAGCCTTAACTTTTCGACACGTCTGGGACGACGGGCAACCGTGCGGCTGCGGTATAACTTTCGGGATCGCGATAATAAAACCCCTGTAGAGAACTACCAGCGAATTGCCGGAGACGCCACACCGCAACTTCCACTGGCCAGTGAATCAACCCGTGTCAATCGTATTTACGATCTGGAGAGGCACCGGTACAGCGCCGATATTACCTATCGGTTGGCGGGCAGCAATCGCCTTTCCGGTGGGGTGGAGTGGGAAAGCACCGATCGCAGCATGGTGGATGTGAATACCACCGATGAAGCAAGCGGTTTTCTGAAGTGGGATTTTTCTCCTTCCCTCACCAGCAGCGGCTGGCTGAAGGTCAGCCGCGCGGAAAGGGACGCATCAACATACGACAGTACCGTGCCGTTTGTAACTGGACACAACCCTGATTATGTGGCCACTCTGGTGGGCGACGAGTTGTTTGAAAACGACCCTTATCTGCGCCGATATCATCTCACGGACAGGGAGCGGGACGAACTCAGTGGCAGTTTGAACTTCTACCCGTCCAATCTGCTGGGCTTCAGTTTCCTCGGTAAGGTTTCCGAAATCGAGTATCCGGAAGCGGTGGTCGGAATTGCGGAATCCAAAAACAGCAACTTCGCTGCCGACCTTTCCCTGACTCCGGAGGCCGACTGGAGTGCTTCTGTTTATTATAATTTTGACCGTTTCGAAAATACCAATCGGGGGTATACACGACTGGGGTTTCCTTTTAATACGCCTTTTTATCCCCTGTCGGCTCGAAATGCCGATCTCAACTGGAAAGTTGAAACCAGGGACCGGGTACACAGTGTTGGCGGAGGAGTGGATTGGGAATTGCTTCAGGGCCGCCTGAATTTGTCCGTTGATGCCTCCTACACGGACGCTGAAACGGAAACCGGTCCTGACAGCGGCAATGGATTTCTGCCTATCCCCGGAGTCACTGCCGACCAGCCGTTCCCCGACGTGATAACGGAAATTACCAGTTTTTCAGTTCGTGGAAACTTCCGTCTGCGCCCGGGCAGGGAGCTGTCGGTGCGTTATTTTTTTGAAGACTATAATTCCGCCGACTGGGCACTGGACGGTATCCAGGTTGATTCCGTAGCCAACGTGTTGCTGCCGGGCACACGGAGCTTCAATTACTCTGGCCATCTCATTGTGGTTTCGCTGTTACTCGAGCTGAACTGACTTGACCTGGCGCTGCTGCGTCGTCGTGTCTGGGAAGGGAGTGACCATTCCCTGCGCACGACGCCTCGCAGCATCACACGACAGGCTCCAGCAGAGCGTTGTGGGGCTTAAATAGAGGTTCCCTAGGCTCTGGAGCGTTCGAAATCCTGCATGAAATCGACCAGGGCCTGGCATCCTTCAATCGGCATGGCATTGTAAATCGAGGCTCTGGCACCTCCAACCGCACGATGGCCTTTGAGGGCGTAAAGGCCATTTTCAAGTGCCTCGCTGACGAAGTTGTTCAGCAATGATTCGTCCTCCAGATTGAAGGTCACGTTCATGATGGAGCGGTGGTCCGGATGTGCGGTACCACGGTAGAAGTCGCTGGTATCGATGGCGTCATAAATAAGCCTGGCTTTTGCTTCATTGCGCTTTTCCATGGCCTCGACACCGCCTTCACCCTTGAGCCACTCAAGTACCAGGGACATCATGTAGATGGCGAAGGTGTTGGTGGTATTGGTCAGTGAGTGATCGTCCGCGTACACCTTGTAGTCCAGTAATGACGGTGTGAATGGCAATGCCTGACCCAGCAGGTCTTCCCGTATGATCACTACTGCCAGTCCGGCGGGCCCGAGATTTTTCTGCAGTCCAGCGAAAATAATTCCAAACCTGGATATGTCGATTTTGCGCGACAGAAACTCTGAAGTCATGTCAGCAACCAGCGGAATGTCCCCGGTTTCGGGAAAGCTGTGCCAGCGAGTTCCATACAGTGTATTGTTGCTGGTGATGTAGGCGTAGGAATTGTCGGGGTCAAGAGTTGCCGGATCAAATTGCGGGATCCGGTCAAACCGGGTCGTTTCGCTGGAAGCGCCACTGATGGCGTTACCATAGCGGGTTGCCTCCTTGCGTGCTTTGACCGCCCAGTTGCCGGTTTCAATATAGGTGGCTTTCCTGGCTTCGTTGCGACCCATAAGATTGAGCGGTACTGCGGAGAACTGCATCTGGGCACCACCGTGCACGTACAGTATCTTGTAGTTGGGGGGGATGCCGGCCAGTTCAGTCAGTAATGTATCGCAGGTATCCAGGATGTCGTCAAACTCCCTGGAGCGATGGCTGATTTCGATCAGGCCGGCACCCACATTCCGATAATCGAGAAATTCAGCCTGCGCCTTCTTCATGACGGGAATTGGAAGCATGGCGGGTCCGGCGCCAAAGTTATAAATGCGTGTCATGTGTGTTTACCTGTCGAGAAATCATTATGGCGAGTGGATGAATGACCTGTGCCGTCAAAGCAGAGTTACCTTGACTACGTGTTCGATGCCTGCGATGGCTCCCAGCGCTTCCGATGAGGGTTCTGATTCCAGGTCTATCAGGTTATAGGCAATATCTTCCCGGCTCTTGTTGAGCATATCAATAACATTGATGTTCTGGTCTGCAAGTACCGAAGTGATCTGCCCGAGCATTTTTGGAACGTTCCTATTGGTAATTGCCAGACGCGTCCCACTGGCAGCGGCAGGGGACCTGTCAAGGGTCAATGCCGGGAAATTGACCGAGTTGCGAATATTGCCATTCTCAAGAAAGTCGATGAGTTGATCGGCTGCCATGACTGCACAGTTTTCTTCGGCTTCTCTAGTGCTGGCGCCAATGTGTGGCATGGAAATGACGTTCTCTCGCCCTATCAGTTCGGGGCGCGGAAAATCACTGATGTACCTGGCAAGTTGGCCACTTTCCAGTGCCGCAAGCAGCGCGCCGATGTCGACTATCTCGGCACGGGAAAAGTTCAGAAGGCAGGTATTGGGGCGCATGGCTGCAAACTTGTCGGCATTGACCAGGCCGCGGGTTGACTCCAGGACCGGCAGATGGAGACTGATAAAGTCCGAGCTGCTGATAAGGGCTGACAGGTTTTCAATGCGCTGTACCTGACTGGGCAGGCGCCAGGCGGCCTCCACCGATAGCGCCGGGTCGTAGCCCTGCACTTTCATGCCCAGCCCGATAGCGGTCTCGGCCACCAGTGACCCGATAGCGCCAAGCCCTATCACTCCCAGGGTCTTACCGGCAATTTCATTGCCCTTGAAACGCTTCTTCTCCGCTTCCAGCAACTTCGACATAGCCTGGTAATCGTCCATTCCGGCCAGCGAGTTGACAAATTCGATACCTTGAATAATTCCTCGGGATCCGAGCAGCAAGCCACACACAACCAGTTCCTTGACAGCATTGGCATTGGCGCCGGGCGTATTGAATACCACAACGCCTGAAGCAGAACATTCGCTTACCGGCACATTGTTGACACCGGCGCCTGCTCTTGCCACCGCTTTCAGGGACGGCGTGATAACATCACTACCGAGCTTTTCGCTGCGCAGCAGAATTGCGTCCGCTTCTTCGATGTCAGGTGACACGCGGTAGTTGTCGGAATTGAAACGATTCAGGCCGTTTTCGGCGATATTGTTATAGGTTCGGATTTTAAACATCTAACAGGTCCGGACATCAGCAGGTGTTTGTGAGTTGGCATCAGGGTGATGTTGTTTGATGCGATCAACCGGGGTCGATTTTTCAGGGCGGCATTTATAACGCGAAACGACACTAAAAACCAGTCGAAAATGAATTTCGGAGCAGTTTTTCCGGTGCTGGAGGCCTTTGCAAAGTGGTGGAATTAAAAGGTGGGTGAGGCGGTAATCGTGGCTGGTGCAAAAGTGCCCGTGGTAAGGTTGCTTGCGCCTAACCCGGGCCCGATGACCGGATCTGGCACCAATTCCTATCTGATTGGCAACCGGGAGCTGGCGCTGGTAGACCCGGGCCCTGCGGACGCATCCCACATGAGCAGCATTCTCAACGTCATCGGGCGGCGCCGGCTGCGCTGGATACTGGTCACTCACACCCATGCCGATCATTCCCCCGCTGCGGTGCCAATCGCCCGCGAAACCGGTGCTGAACTTGTAGGTCTGGCGGCGCCGGAGTCCCTGTCTCAGGATCAGAGCTTTCGACCGGCGCGGCTATTCAGACACGGTGAGCAGTTGTTCGGTAAGGAATTTACTGTCGAACTGATTCATACCCCCGGCCATGTCTCCAACCACCTCTGTTACCTGTTGGTGGAAGAAGGTGTTCTATTTACCGGTGATCACATTCTTCAGGGAACAACCTCGGTTATTCTGCCACCGGATGGAGACATGGCCGATTACCTGGCTTCATTGCATGCGTTACGAACCCGTGAACTTGCCTGTCTGGCGCCGGGGCATGGCCAATTGATCGACGCTGCAGGTGCCGCGATTGACGCATTGATCGCGTATCGAATGTATCTGGAGGGTAAAATCCTGCAGGTGATGAAGCCGGAACAGGAAGTCGACCTGGAGTCCCTGTCGTTGCAGGTGTACGACGACGTGGCGCCGCACCTGTTGCCCTGGGCCCGGCTGACACTGGAGGCACACCTGCTAAAATTGCAGCAGGAGTCGCGGCTGGTCAGAACCGCCTCGGGTTGGAAACTTCTGCAATGAGCGTATGGGATCGAATGTGCGGTGGTGGTGGGGGTTGGACGCTTTACATGGTAAGGAGCGCCGACTCCCGCCTGTACACCGGGATCACCACCGATCCTGGTCGACGAATCGAGGAACATCGCCGTGGTGGACGGCGTGGGGCCAAGGCACTGCGAGGAAGGGCGCCTTTGAATCTGGTGTTCAGTTGCAGCTTTGCCGACCGCAGCACCGCATTGACGGCCGAATACCGGGTCAAGCAGTTGAGCAGATCCATGAAAGAACGCCTGATCGCGGGAGAATTCACTCTGCAGTCCCTGATTGCTGATGACGAGTCCAAAAATGGCAGTTGAACGTTATTACTATGAGGTATTCGGGGCAACCATGCGGGTTGAGCGCCAATTCGGCCAGTGGCAACTGTACCGTGTGTCCGCGGAAGGAAAATCCGGTCTCATCCGGGACTTCAGTATTCCCTCGGAACTGTCCGTGGAAGAGCTGGAGGTATTTCTGGGCGACATGTTTCACGAACACGCCACGACCGCACACAATGGAGTGATCCGATTGTCTCGCAATACCAGGAAATTGGAAGTTACGAAGGAAACTGGCAATGAAAAAAATTGAAAACTGGACGAATCTGGCGGCAAGTCTGGGCGTGATTCTCGGTATCCTGTTTCTGGGTCTGGAAATAAGGCAGAACACCGAGATGATGCGGTCCCAGGCCAGGGACGCCATTACCGACAAGCAGATGATGTTTTCGGAGTGGGTGGCGACCGAGCCGGAAATGGCCGCTGCCATCGCGGAGGCCAGTAACGGATTGCAGAACATGAAGCCGGATCATCGTATCATGTACCTGTATTTCCTGGCCGGGGTATGGAGGGAGTGGGAGAATTCCTTTTACCAGTTCCAGCATGGTCTGTTCGATCGGGAGGAATTCGAACCGAGAATGCTGCGATGGCGCTCTCAGATGGAGACCGAAGCTGCCCGTGTTCAGTGGGCGGCGACAAAGGCCTGGTTTGCGCCGGGATTTCGAGCAGTCGTGGACGGTTATGTGGCCGAGATCGAGGCCGGTTTGAGGCAGCAGGAGGCTGCGCAACGGAAAAATTGAGGAGGCCGGGCAAATGAAAATTCCCGTTGGCATCAGCAGTTGCCTGCTGGGAGAAAATGTCCGCTTCGATGGGGGACACAAACAGCATTCCTACGTGCAGCAGACCCTGGGCAGATATTTCGAATTTCGTCCTTTCTGCCCCGAAGTCGCGATCGGTCTGGGCATACCCCGAAAACCCATCCGCCTGGTGCGCAAGCAGGGAAGCGACGACATACGCTGCGTCTCGACGGTGGACGCAGACAGGGATTTTACCGACGCGCTGGCGGACAGTGCCGAACAGCAGGCCCATTGGCACAAGGACCTGTGCGGGTACATTCTGAAGCGGGCCTCACCCAGCTGCGGTATGGAGCGGGTCAAGGTGTACAGTGACAAGGGCATGCCCTGCAACGACGGAACGGGTATCTATGCCGCTACCATGATGAAAAATTTTCCTGAGTTGCCTGTGGAGGAGGAAGGACGCCTGGGTGATTCCCGTCTTCGTGAAAACTTTATCCAGCGAGTCTACGTTATGTGGCGTTGGAAGATCCTCCTTCGCAGTGGTGTCACCGTTGGCAAGCTGGTGGACTTTCATGCCCGCCACAAACTGATTCTCATGAGTCATGACCAGCAGGACTACAGGGCGCTGGGAAAGCAGGTCGCCGCCCTGCGCAGGGACAATCTGGAAGAGCAGTTGCCCCTGTATCTGCACGGGCTGATGACGGCATTGCGGAAGATTGCGACGGTCGGCAATCATGTCAACGTTCTACAGCACATTCAGGGCTATCTGAAACAAGACCTCGACCGGGAGGACAAACAGGAACTGGTGCAGTGCATAGACGATTACCGGAAGGGTGTGGTGCCACTGATTGTGCCGATTACGTTGTTGAACCACCATTTTCGCCGCAACCCCGATGAGTACATAGAACGCTCCTGGTACATGAAGCCCTATCCCTCCGAACTGAGTCTGAGCAATGAAATCTGAATCGGCCACGGTGCCACAAAAGCTGAAGATTGTGGGAATCGATCATATCGTTCTGCGTACCACCAGTACTCGGGAGATGTTGCGGTTCTACCGCGATCTGCTGGGTTGTGAGCTGGAGCGAGAGTTGCCTCCCGAGGTCGGTCTGTTGCAGTTGCGGGCGGGCAATAGCCTTATCGATATCGTGCCGGTTGACAGTGAACTGGGGCGTCTGGGCGGCGGACCGCCAACACAGGATGGTCGCAACATGGAACACTTCTGCCTGAGTGTTGCAGACCTGACTGAGCAGCAACTTAGGGAATTTTTGTGTCGCCATGGTATCGACGCCGGCGAGATGAGCACCCGATACGGCGCCAGCGGTTTCAGCAAGTCGGTTTACATCAATGACCCGGAAGGCAATGTGGTGGAGTTGAAACTGTTGCCCTTAAAGTCAGCCCCCGCCGATCAGGCCGTTCGATCCTCGATCCCGCCGGCCGGCTTGTGACTTGGAGTTATCTGAAAATTCATGACGCCGTAAATGGCGCTGACCAGCGGATTGATCAGATTGAAGAAACAGAACGGCAGGTACGCCAGCGTTGCGACTCCCAGCGTGCCGCTCATGAACGCGCCGCAGGTGTTCCAGGGCACCAGGGGCGAGGTGATGGTCCCACCGTCTTCCAGTACCCGGGACAGGTTCTTGACGTCCAGACCACGCTTCTGAAATTCCAGTTTGTACATGCGGCCAGGCAGAACGATGGCGATGTACTGGTCTGAGGCGATGATGTTGGCCCCAATGCAGGTGAGCAGGGCGGTGATGACCAGACTGCCGGTTCCCCGCACGGTCGACAGTGCATAGCGTACGAGCACCTGCAGCAGTCCGGTGCGATCCATCAGGGCGCCGAATACCATGGCGCAGAGGATCAGCCACACGGTATTGAGCATGGAACTCATACCACCACGGGACAGCAGATCGTCGATAGCCGCATCGCCGCTGTCGAGCATGTAGCCATCGAACAGGGTCTGCCACATGCCTTTAAGCATCGCGAGCGCGCCGCTGTCCAGGTCGGCAGCCATGGCACGGATTGCCGCTGGCTGAAACAGGGCAGCGAAAATCACACCGGCCAGGGTGCCCGTAAGCAGGGTCGGCAACGGTGGCAGCTTCCTGTTGGCCATGTACAACAGGATTACCACCGGCAGCAGCATGGCCGGGTTTATCTGGAAACTGGCCCGTAATGTGTCCAGGGTATTCTGCAACTCGCCGGACTGGCTGCCGGAGTCGATATTGAAGCCGACGAACAGATACAGAATCAGGGCCAGGCTGATGCTGGGAACGGTGGTCCACAGCATGTGATGAATGTGTGTGAACAGATCGGTGCCTGCGACTGCCGGTGCCAGGTTGGTCGTGTCGGACAACGGCGACATCTTGTCGCCGAAATAGGCGCCCGAAATGATAGCGCCGGCAGTCATCTCCAGGGATAACCCCAGCCCTGCCGCTGCCCCGATAAGGGCCACTCCGATAGTCCCGGCCACCGTCCAGGAACTGCCGATGCTCAGTGCCACCACGGCGCAGATTGCACAGGCTGCCGCGTAAAAAAAGGCGGGATCCAGTGCCAGGAGGCTGTAGTAAATCATGGTGGGGACCGTCCCGGCCATGATCCAGCTGCCGATCAGCAGTCCGACAGTGAAAAGAATGAGGATGGCGCGCAGGGCAATGGTAATCCCCTGTACCATGCTGGTTTCCATTGCGCTCCAGCTGACACCGTTACGCCAGCCGATCAGGGCTGCTATCGCGGCACCGATACAGAGGGCGATCTGATTGGGCCCGTAACTGGAATCTTCGCCAAAAAGGTGAACCGAGAGAGCCAGCAGCCCCATCATGACTAGTACCGGGGTGAGCGCCTGCAGCAGGCCGGGCGAAGCCTTGCGGGCCGATCGGGCGACTTCAGTTTGGGACTGGTCAGAGCTCATTGTTGCCGGAACGGGTGGTTATGCTGCCAGCGTCAAAGCATAAGCCGATTGTTACGCCCCTGTCTAATCCGTATGCGCGACGGCGTTTTAACGGCTTCGGGTCAATTGCGGTATAATTCCGTTTTTCCTGTGCGACAGGCGGCGCCCGGGAATTCCACAGAGCCCGGAGACAGAAAAGTAATGTTGGAGCAGGCGGAGTCAGCAACGTTGGATATTGACGCCTATATGGTTGAGCTCGGCCAACGGGCCAGAAACGCGTCGTATCTGATTGCCCGCGCAACAACGGCTCAGAAGAACGATGCACTGCTGGCTGTTGCCCGCGCTGTCGACACCCGCCGCAGCGAATTGATCGCCGCCAATAAGTTGGATCTGGAATCAGGCCGGGCAAAAAATCTGGAAGCACCGATGCTGGATCGACTGGAACTTGGCCCCGCGCGCATCGATGCCATGATCCAGGGATTGCGACAGGTAGCGATTCTGGATGACCCGGTCGGTGCCGTGAGCGATCTCAAGTACCGGCCCAGCGGTATCCAGGTAGGAAAGATGCGGGTTCCCCTGGGTGTGATTGGCATCGTTTATGAGTCACGGCCAAATGTGACCTGCGAGGCAGCCAGCCTGTGCCTCAAGTCCGGCAATGCGACCATTCTGCGCGGCGGATCGGAGGCAATCAATTCCAATCGGGCCATTGCTTCGTGCCTTGCTGACGGTCTGGCACAGGTGGGCCTGGATCCCCGGATCGTGCAGGTAGTTGAAACAACTGATCGTGCCGCCGTCGGCAAGCTGATCACAATGCCTGAGTACGTAGACGTGATAGTTCCCCGAGGCGGAAAGGGGCTGATCGAACGCATCAGTCGCGATGCGCGCGTGCCGGTGATCAAGCATCTGGATGGCAACTGCCATGTCTTTATTGACGCCCACGCTGATCCTGACAAAGCCGTTGCCATTACCGTTAATGCCAAGACGCAGCGCTACGGCACCTGCAACACGCTGGAATCCCTGTTGGTCGACCGAGCGATAGCCGCGGAGATTCTGCCGGTTCTGGCTCGACGATTTGCCGAATACCAGGTTGAGCTGCGTGGCTGTGAGCTTACCCGAAAAATTCTTCCCCAGGTCGACCTTGCCAGCGAGGCCGACTGGAAAGAAGAATACCTGGCTCCTATTCTGTCGATTAAGGTTGTTGCCGGTCTCGATGAAGCGATTGACCACATCAATGTCCACAGTTCACAGCATACCGACGCCATAGTCACGGAAAGCCATGTTAACGCCCAGCGATTTCTCCGCGAAGTTGACTCCAGTTCCGTGATGGTGAACGCTTCCACGCGTTTTGCCGACGGATTTGAATACGGCCTTGGCGCGGAAATTGGAATCTCGACTGACAAACTCCACGCCCGCGGACCTGTCGGGCTGGAAGGCCTCACCTCGCAAAAATACATTGTTCTGGGGGACGGTCATATCAGAACATGAGCAAGCGAATCGGCATAATGGGCGGCATGTTTGATCCGGTTCATGCAGGGCATATAGAAGTCGCCCTGGCCGCACTGAGTACATTGCAGTTGCATCAGGTCAGGCTGGTTCCCTGTGGGGTCCCGAATCACCGCGACCGGGCACTCTGTTCGGCACTGCAGCGCCTGGACATGCTGCGACTGGCCACTCGCGATCACCCCGGCCTGGTGGTAGATGATCGTGAGCTTAACCGGCCGGGTACATCCTACACATACGAAACCCTGCAGTCGTTTCGGAATGAATTCCGGGGCGCGCAACTGTTTTTCATCCTCGGTGCCGATGCTTTTGCGTCCCTGCCTGGCTGGTACCGTTGGCGCGATCTTTTTGCAATGTGTCATTTCGTGGTGGTCAGGCGGCCGGGAAGTGAGGTGGTGCTGAGTCCGGAACTGCAGGAGATCATGGCGTGCGGCCTTGTTACCGAGGCGGAGCAATTGCTGGAGCGGAAATGTGGGTTGATTTTCCAGATGGAAGGCATCGACAACCCGGTTTCTTCAAGTCAGGTACGCTCACGAATAGCTGGCAACCAGCCTCTGGCAGGGCTGCTGGATCCGCGGGTTGCGAAATACCTGGAATATCACCGGTTGTACCGGAACGCAGCTGACAAACATCAACACAGTAACGAGAGCGCAAATTGACAAGTAAAGAATTGGCAGATCTGGTTGTGACATCCCTTGAAGATGTCAAAGGGCAGTCCATCGTGAGTATCGACGTCAGCAGACTGACCCAGATAACCGACTTCATGGTAATCGCAACCGGCACCTCAAGCACCCACATTAAAGCCCTTGCCGATGAGGTGATTAAGCGGGTCAAGGAATCCGGTGGCAGGGTGTCCGGAGTTGAAGGGCGAATGCAGGCGGAATGGGTGCTGGTGGACCTCGGCGGGGTGGTGGTGCACCTTATGCTGGCCCCGGTCCGGGCGCTGTACAATCTGGAGGACCTGTGGTCATTCGAACCTGGAAGCGGGAGTGAAGCGGAACGGTGAGGTTCACTCTGCTTGCGGTTGGCACCCGCATGCCGGAGTGGGTGGAGGCGGGGGTACTGGAATACACGAGGCGGCTGCCCGCGGATTTTACCCTGCAATTGCAGGAGGTTCCCCTGGCGCGTCGGGGCAAAAACACCAGTGTTACGCAGGCAATGGCTCGGGAGGCTGACGCGATTCTTGGCAGGACACAGAATGCCGACCATATGGTGGCACTCGATGTCCGGGGCAGACGCTTCGAAAGCCTCGATTTTGCCAGGCGCCTGGACGAGTTGCGTCACGCCGGCAGAAACGTAGTGATTGTGGCGGGAGGACCGGACGGACTTGATGAGACGGTGCTGAAGCGGGCCGACGAATGCTGGTCACTGTCGGACCTGACCTTGCCCCACCCGCTGGTGCGCATAGTCCTGGCCGAACAGTTCTACCGGGCCTGGAGTCTGCTCAACAATCATCCTTATCACCGCGAGTAGCAGGCTCTGCTGCAACTGAAATCCCGGTTCCGACCGGATTCGGGAGCTGGGCCTAAAAATACCGTGTGAATCAGTGTAGAATCAAGGCAGCTCGCAGGGTCCCTTAAACTAAACCGCGAAACTGTTGTCTCAATTGAAATGACGATCCTTCAGGGGAACTCCCTGCAGCCGATTAATCCGTAAAGCGATCCAAACGGTCAGACAGTCGATATATGGCAGATAAATGGCAGGTCAAGGATCACGAGAGCGAAAGACGCCTGGTGAACCGACGTCTGGTTGTTGCCGGGTTGTTTGTCGCCTTTCTGTTTCTCGCCCTGGTCCTGCAGATGATCAGCCTGCAGATTGTCCGCTACGATTATTTCGCCACCCGGTCCGACGATAACCGCCTGCATTCCCAGTACATTCCCCCCACCAGGGGTCTGATTTTCGACCGCAATGGCGAGATTCTGGCCGACAACCAGCCGATTTTTAATCTGACTGTGGTCAGGG
Source organism: uncultured Gammaproteobacteria bacterium (assembly GCA_942492445.1). Classification (GTDB taxonomy): domain Bacteria; phylum Pseudomonadota; class Gammaproteobacteria; order Pseudomonadales; family Pseudohongiellaceae; genus NORP240. Next base: position 19,996 of record CALOEW010000089.1, on the reverse strand, counting down.
AGCTGTCCGGGGACATGGAGTCCTCGCTGGATACGGTGGCAACCCTGATCGACCTGACCGAGGACGATATCGAACAATTCAGGAACCGGCTCAGCCGGCGACGGGTGCCTCACACCTCGGTGTTGCTGCGCTACAAGCTCAGTGCAGAGGAAATGGCCAGGATCGCGGTCGCGCAACACCGGTTGTCGGGCTTTTCCATCGAGGCCCAGCTGGTAAGACATTATCCGCTGCAGAGTCTCACCGCCCATACAGTGGGCTACGTGTCGGAAATTAATCGCACGGAACTGGACGCTCTGGACATGCTGGAGCGGGAAAACTATGGCGGTACCAACCACATCGGCAAGTCCGGCATCGAGAAGACCTATGAGCACCTGCTGCATGGCCAGGTAGGCTATGAGACGGTGGAAAAGAACAATCGTGGCCAGGTGATGCGGGTGCTGGATCGGACCGATCCGGTCGCAGGCAAGAATATCACCCTGCATCTGGATGCCCGGTTGCAGATTGCTGCGGAGAAGGCTCTGGGCGAGTTTCGTGGTGCGATTGTGGCCATCGATCCGGAAACAGGGGGTATTCTCGCCATGGTGAGCAAACCCGGCTTCGATCCCAATCTGTTTGTCACCGGGATCAGCAACCGGGATTACAACAGGTTGATAACCGACAAAGTGAACACACCGTTGTTTGATCGGGCCACCAATCCTTATCCGCCAGGCTCAACAGTCAAACCGTTTATCGGGCTGGGTGGTCTGCAGCACGAATTTGTCGATTACCAATTCGCCATTGAAGATCCCGGCTACTTCCGGCTTCCCGGAGTGCGATACCGTTGGAATGACTACACTTTCCGCACCCCGATAGGGGGAGGACATGGACACACCGACCTCAGGAAGGCGATTTACCAGTCCTGTGACACGTTTTTTTACGATCTGGGCAACCGCATGGGGATCGACACGATACACGGCTTCATGTCCAGGTTCGGCTTCGGGCAGAATCTGGCACTCGACATACCCTATGCCCGGACCGGCGTACTGCCCTCCAGGGAATGGAAAATGGAGAGTCGGGGCGAACCCTGGTATCAGGGTGACACTATCAGCTCCTCGATAGGTCAGGGCTATATGTGGGTGACGCCGCTGCAGCTGGCTACAGCGGTATCCATCCTCGCCAACAAGGGCAAAGTGGTCAGGCCGCGATTGCTCAAGGCCGTGGAAGGGGAGCTGTATGAATCCGCCGACAACTCGCGCCTGCCCCCTCTGGAGCTGGCTGATGCGGATTACTGGGATTACATTGAAGAGGCCATGACCATGGTTGTGCATCGCCCCTACAGCAAGGTGTTCCGGGATTATGGCACTGCCTATGAAGCCATCGCCATGGCTGATCCGGACATGACCTACAAGATGGCGGGAAAATCAGGAACTGCGCAGGTGGTCAGCATCGACCAGAGTATCACCAGCAGTGACGAGATCGAGCTGGCTGATATCCACAAGGATCACGGGCTTTTTATTTCATTTGCCCCGGCCCGTCACCCCACCGTAAATCCGAAAATTGCCCTGGCCGTATTCGTGGAGAACGGTGAGCATGGCAGCTCCGTCGCCGGACCTATCGCCAAACAGGTAATCGACACCTACCTGCTGGATATTCTGAATCTGGATCTGGAAGTACCGGAGGAGCCGGAATTCTCGCCCGATCTGCCGCTGGTTTCCCGGAATGATTAACCAGGATTTCACCCGTCAGCTGATTGACCCGGCTGGAGTACCCAGGCCGGGTTTTTCCGTCTGGCGCCTGTTGCGTATCGACCCACCGTTACTGTTGGCGCTGCTATTGTTGAGTGCTCTGGGTCTGCTGGTGTTGTTCAGCGCCAGTGGCGAAAACCTGGCCGAGGTGCAGCGTCAGGCCATGGCCATCGGCATTGCCTTCGGCGTCATGTTGCTCGTTGCCCAGTTTGACGCACATTTTTTCCGTCGCTGGGCACCCTCCATGTACGTGGCCGGAATCGGTCTGCTGATACTGGTTCTGTTTTTCGGCGTTGAGGCCAACGGCGCCAGGAGCTGGCTCGATTTTCCCGGTCTGCCCAGTTTCCAGCCGTCGGAAATCATGAAGTTCGTAGTGCCCATGCTGCTGGCGTGGTACCTGGGCAGTCGACCATTGCCACCGCGCTTCAAGCACCTGTTCTGGGCGGCGGCTATGATTCTCCTGCCCGCCGGCCTGATCATTACCCAGAACGATACCGGAACCGCGATCATGGTCACCATGTCCGGGCTCTTCGTGGTGCTATTGGCCGGGATATCCTGGCGGCTGATTTTGTGGGGAGGATTTGGTGCCCTGCTGGCCTCTCCGGCCTGGTACCTGTTCCTGGCCCAGGAGCACCAGCGAAATCGGATTCTCACTTTTTTTGATCCCTATCGTGACCCGACCGGGGCCGGTTACAACATCATCCAGTCCCAGATTGCAATCGGTTCCGGCGGGCTTACCGGCAAGGGCTGGTTGAACGGAGCCCAGTCACAGCTTGACTTTATTCCGGAAAGCAACACCGATTTCATACTGGCCGTGCTGGCCGAGGAATTCGGCCTGCTGGGGGTTCTGTTCCTGATCCTACTCTACCTGTTTGTGCTGATCCGGGGGTTTTACATTACCTATTACGCCGGCGACATGTTCAGTCGCCTGCTGGCCGGCAGTATCACCCTGACTTTCTTTTTCTATGTGTTTGTCAACATGGCCATGGTTTCCGGGCTGGTACCGGTGATCGGTCTGCCACTGCCGCTGATGAGCCGGGGTGGCACATCCGTTCTGACCCTGTTTATCGGGTTTGGCCTATTGATGTCCGTTTCGGCCAGCGGAAGGCGGCCCTTTGCCTGAGTGGGTTGCAACAGCTGCCGGCCGCATGCCGGCGGCGGGGGCTGTGGTGATTATCGGCAGGCAGAGGGAATTTGGTGCCAGATGGTTAAAAAACTCCGTTAGTACGCCGTTATGTAGAGGAAGCCGGTCGCAAAACGGCTGGCAGGAAGCTGCCGACCTGTAGAATACTTTACACAAAAGAGATCAGGAGCCAGGTAAGGATGGTGCGCAGGAATTTCCAGTCACTGATTTTGCTAGCAGTTACTGTGCTGGTCACCGGATGCTCCGGCGGGCCGAATTATCCTGCCTCAAGCAGCCGCTATACCATCGATCAGGATCGGGCGCCCACTGACCGTTTCCTCGACATCGACGAAATTCCCGATGCAGTGCCGGAACCGGTGGAGCGAACTGCGGCCGGCAACCGCAGTCCCTATACCGTGCTCGGCAGGACTTACCGTGTCATGGCGTCTGAAGCCGGTTACTCGGAACGGGGAGTGGCATCCTGGTACGGGGAAAAATTTCATGGCCACCAGACATCAAACGGCGAGATTTTCAATATGTACAAAGTCTCGGCGGCACACAAGACCCTGCCGATTCCCAGTTTTGTCCGGGTAACCAATATGGAGAACAACCGCAGTATCATTGTCCGGGTCAACGACGGGGGCCGTTTCATGGCGATAGGCTGATCGATTTGTCCTATGCCGCTGCCGTCAAGCTCGGCTATGCGGCCCGTGGTACTGCCCGCGTACAATTGGAGGCTGTCATGCCGCCCGCATTTCCCGGAGAACGGCAGCGTCAGGTAGCGACGACCAGCCTGGCGCCGCTGTCGCCACCCGGCAGTGACGACAGGCGCTATCTTCAGGTCGGTGCCTTTGGTGATGCAGGCGCAGCGCAGCGCCTGGCGCGGCAAATGCGCGAGATCACGTCCCTGCCGGTCTTCATCCAGGAAGTGGTCAATGACTCCCGGCAACGCCTGCACCGCGTCCGCGTGGGGCCGATTGTAGACAGCGATGAAATCAGAAACATAACGGAACGCGTGGTTGCTGCCAATCTGGGTAGTCCGTACACTGTTACCGAATAATGGTCCAGGCGGGACGGCACACCGGTTTCGCCAAATCCCCGATAGAATGACTTACATATCGAGACGAAATGGATAAACGCGTTATGTCATATGCCTATTCAACCTTAGCTGTAAATCGTGCAGTGGTTGCTGCGCTTACCGGGCTCATACTTTATGGCCTCGCCATGGTGGCCTCGGCAGCACCGGCGATAATTCCACGCCCGCCGGAAATTGCCGCCAGCAGCTATATTCTGATGGACGCAAAAACCGGCTTTGTGATCGTCGAACAGAATGCCGATGAATCCCTGCCCCCGGCGAGTCTGACCAAAATCATGACCGCTTATATTGCGGCGGAGGAGATCCAGCTGGGCAATCTGGCCTGGACAGACAATGTCCACATCAGTGAGAAGGCCTGGCGTATGGAAGGGTCCAAAATGTTCGTCGGAGTCGATACCCAGGTGAGCGTGGAGGATCTGATGCGGGGCATTATCATCCAGTCGGGCAATGACGCCAGCGTGGCCATGGCGGAACACATCGCCGGCAGCGAGGACGCTTTCGCGGACATGATGAATCAGTATGCCGAGGTGCTGGGTATGCGCGATTCATTTTTCATGAATGCCAGCGGTCTTGACACCGATACCTATTACAACCGTATGTCAGCCAGGGATCTGGCCACGCTGGCCCGCGCCACCATCATCAATCACCCCACTCATTACGCCATGTACGCCGAACGGGAGTTTACCTACAACGGCATTACCCAGCCGAACCGGAATACCCTGTTGTTTCGTGATCGCAACGTGGATGGCATGAAAACCGGCTGGACCGATGCAGCTGGCTATTGCCTGGTGGCTTCGTCGGAGCGGGACGGCATGCGGCTGATCACCGTCGTCATGGGAACCACCAGCGAGGAGGCCCGCGCCGTTGAAACCCAGAAACTGCTGACTTACGGTTTCCGTTACTATGAGACCCATAAGCTTTACGATGCCAATCAGATGGTCAGCAACGTAAAGGTCTGGTCAGGCGAACAGAATGCAGTGGATCTGGGGATTACTGAAGAAGTCCACATTACCATCCCCCGAGGCCAGTCGGAGGCGATGAGTGCGTCCCTGGAACTGGATGAAGTCATCACCGCGCCCCTGGAGCAGGGGCAGGTTATGGGAACCATCAATGTGGTGCTGGAAGACGACCTGCTCTATCAGGGCAACGTGATCGCCCTGCAGTCAGTTGAGCGCGCGGGGCTGTTCAAGCGCTTCATCGACTGGCTGACACTTATGTTCACCAGTCTGTTCAGTTAAGAATGTGCGAATAACCGATATTGACCAGGAACCACCGAAGATCGAGTTTCCCTGTGATTACCCGATCAAGGTCATGGGAATTGCCAGTGAAGCCTTTCAGGCAGAGGTTCTGGAAATCATTCACCGGCATGCCAGCCCGGTATCCGATGATCGGATCAGCGAGCGTGCCAGTTCCCGGGGAAACTATGTTTCCATCACAGTGGTGATTGAGGCCACGGGTGAAGATCAGCTACGAAAGATTTTCCTTGAGTTGATGGACCAGGAAAGCGTCAAGATCGTACTTTAGGGAACCTCCACGTCATTTGGCCTCCAGTTGCAGCTCAAGGATTACAAATTTCACAGGTTGCCCTCTCGTGATACCGGCGGGGCGGAAAATTGTACGCTTACCGTCAGAAGGCTGGGATTGCAGGATTATGAGCCGATCTGGCGTGTCATGCAGTATATAGCCGACCACCCTGAGAACAGGCGAGGTGATGAATTGTGGCTGTTGAGCCACAAGCCCGTGTTTACCCTTGGCCAGGCCGGCCGCCGTGAACACCTGCTGGATCCGGGCAGTATACCCGTGGTGCAGACTGATCGCGGTGGTCAGGTTACCTACCATGGCCCGGGGCAACTGGTTATCTACCTGCTTCTGGACCTGCGCAGAAGAGGAATGGGCGTGCGCAACCTGGTGGATGTCATAGAATCCGCGATCGTCGAATACCTGCAGGATGAGGGCATTACCGGAACAACCCGGTCCGAAGCTCCCGGCGTCTATATAGACAATGCTAAAATAGCGTCCCTTGGCCTGCGTATCCGCAAAGGGCGGAGCTACCACGGGCTGAGCCTTAACGTAGATATGGATCTGGAACCGTTTCAGCGTATCAATCCCTGTGGCTATCAGGGGTTGCAGGTTACCCAGCTGGCTGACCTGGTGCCGGTCCCTGACAGACTCATGCAGCGGACTGCACTGCAGCTTGCCAACCGGCTGGCGGGGAAACTTGGCCACGGGTACATAGACCACCAGACGACACCATCGGGAATCGTGTAATGGAGCAAAGGAAAAGACGTAACACACTGATTGAAGGGCAAAAGCTGCGCGGAGCAGACAAAGTCAGAAGGATCCCCGTTAAGGTTATTCCCAGCGATGAGTTGCCCAGAAAGCCGGATTGGATTCGGGTGCGCGTTCCCAGTTCGCCTCGAGTTCAGCATATAAAACAAACACTTCGCAGCCACAGACTGGCATCCGTTTGCGAGGAGGCGTCTTGTCCGAATCTGGGAGAATGCTTCAATAACGGTACCGCCACCTTCATGATAATGGGTGAAATCTGCACCCGGCGCTGCCCCTTCTGCGACGTGGCCCACGGAAAGCCGAAACCCCTGGACAGGAATGAACCGCGCGAACTAGCGGAGGCTATCGCCGAAATGGGGCTGGACTATGTCGTCATCACGTCGGTGGACCGGGATGATCTGAAAGACAGCGGTGCTCAGCATTTCGCCGACTGTATTGTCGAGACCCGTCGCTGTAATCCCCGGATCAAAGTGGAAGTGCTGGTACCCGATTTTCGCGGTCGCATGGATGTCGCCCTGAATATTCTGCAACAAACGCCACCGGACGTATTCAACCACAATCTGGAAACGGTTCCGCGGCTCTATCGCAGCGCCAGACCGGGAGCGGATTACCGATGGTCGTTGGATCTATTGCGACGCTACAAAGAGCGGGTGCCTCAGGTAATCACAAAATCCGGTCTGATGCTGGGACTGGGTGAAACGCTCGAAGAAGTCAAGGAGGTCATGGTCGATCTGCTGGCACACAATGTGGATATGGTCACCCTGGGTCAGTACCTGCAACCCAGCCGTGATCATCTCAAGGTGGAACGATTCGTCCACCCGGATGAGTTCGAGGAAATGCGGAAATTCGGCGAAAGTCTGGGATTCAGCCATGTTGCCAGCGGTCCGCTGGTGCGATCATCCTATCATGCGGACAGGCAGGTTCGTGGCGAAGACGTCCAGGGCTGATCGGTGTCAAGATCTGGAACGGTTGTTCTTGTACACGGCTTCCTGTTGCTGGCATCGGCCCTGGTGATAATTGCATTCCGTTTCTACCGGCTGGAATTGGGGTACCAGTCCCTGCAATTACGTGCCACTCTGGGTTCACTGGCTGCGCTGCTGCTGGTAGTCGGCGCCTGGCCGTTTGTTCCCTGGTTCTGTCGCCACCTGCCACTCTATCTGCTGGTATTGGGATTGCCGGCACTGGCTGTCAGTCCCTGGTATTATTTCAGCTACCTGCCGCCACGCTCCGGCACTGGCGTCGCCGGCGAACTGTTGGCCGGCAATGAGATTACTGAGAGTGCAGGCGCCGGGTTGGTGGCAACAGGATTCGCCTATCCGATATTCACACCAACCATTCGTCTGGTTAACCGTGGATTGTTCACCAGGGAAGTGGACATCTATCTGCACGTGCTGGATGGCGACAACGAAGCGGCACTGTTCCGGGCTGTTCGTGCCGAGTTGCCGGATACGCGCCTGAGTGTGGAAGCGAGCGTCCACGGATTGCTGAGTGAGAGTGACGGCTACTTTTTCATTCCTGTTTTTCTGCCACCCCTGGAGGCGGTGGAGGGGAGGGTGGTTTTCATTATCCGCGACCTAAACGATGGTTCCACGTTCAGGCAGGCACTGGACCTCGGTTACCCCGTGGAATTTCAGGTCCGCGATTCCGGTAGCGGTGAGTTGCTGCGTTCATTTCCAATGGCGGACCGAGGTCCGGCACCAATGCCGGTTTCGGTTGAATTCCCCCAGGTCCTCGGCTACTCTCTCGAAAACCCACTGTCGTTGCTCGCTGCGAGGTAACTATGAAAACAACAGGGAATGGTCTATCACGGGATTCAACAGCCCGGTGCAAACGGTCTTCAGCAGGCGCAATCGCCGCCCTGGCACTGGCCCTGCTGGCGGCAGGCACACCGGGCTTTCTGTCAGCCCAGGAGGACGACTGGAACGGGCAAAGGGTGGTTAACATTCGCCAGGAACCCCGTCATCGAACCATGCACCGAGACGGCGACCTGTACGTTATTGATGTCCAGATCAATGCGGGTGATCAGACACTGCCACACACCCATGATTCTGCCATTATGTACACGTTTATAAGCAACGGCGACGGGCCCGTTGGCGGCCGGGTCGCCAGCAACACCGACTACGTCAAGGAGAATTTCACCCACCAGGTGTCCAATGAGGGTCCGCATTTGTTTCGAATTATCGCGTTTGCCAACTATGGTCCCGGGCAAAGCAATCTGACTGCGGGAAGGCCAGGCGGCATCAGTGTCCAGCCGCAGCTTGAGAACGAGTGGTTCCGGTCCTATCGTATCGAACTGGCAGCGGGGGAAACCACTACCCTGCAAACTCACCAGAATCCCGCGCTCGTTGTCCAGGTTACCGACGGTCTGGCTCATGTGAGTCGCCAGGATGGGCTGACTGCCGAACTCGATTCCATGGGAGACTGGACGTGGCGCGATGCTAACAGTCCGTTCCAGATCCACAATATGGGCGCGGTACCGGTAACGCTCGTTGTTAACGAAGGGCGCCGCTAGACACCACGCGAATTGTCAGCCTGCGGGTGGGCTCTTTCAGGGTTCGGGTCGCTGCTGCGTGCGTAGCAGACTCTCAGGGAGCCCGCGAATGGCTCTGCTGCGTGGTAATCGGCAGGTCGGCTATACGCCAGGCGGAGAGGCATTTGTTGCCACGTCTTTTACCCGCATAAAGCTCTACGATTTCTGACACCGGCGCCGGCCAGTTAAAGGGGGCGATGGTGAAATTCAATGAATGATGCTTGCCGGTTACGATATCCTTGTTGCGGGGCTGTTGCGGAAAGTGTGTGGTGAGAAGCCAGGTGGCACCGCTGCCGCGGATATTCCGTAGCGCCACGCCGATGTCCGCGTAGCTCAGATGAACCAGGCACTCACGGCAGAAAATTGCATCCACGGCCGGTAACGAATCCTTCAATAGATCAAGGTATAGAAACTGTCGCGTGGAATTACCGTAGTGACGTTGATTTTCTTCCAGCAGGGGGTGGACGATATCGGCGCCAATGTAGTGCTCAAACGGCAATGCCACTTCTTTCATCCAGTGAAAATCACCGCAGGGAATGTCCAGCATGGAACTGATGTTCAGCTTGCGCAACAGGTCCGGCAGCCCGGAGCGCAGACTCCTTGTGGCCTCTAGACTGGCACCTTTGCCCGAACGGGATTCAGTGTCCCCCCATTTGTTGTCCCGGTAAATACGCGTAAACACTTCTTCTGTGGAGGCATTGCGGAAAAAGTCGAGTTCTGCTTTCTTTCTGAAATACTTTTTTAGATTAAAAATCATTCTGGTAAACGGTCCAATACGCTGCAGCAGCCTGTGACTGGATTAACGCGGGGCTCCCACAGGCCATTCGCGAGGTAGTTCTCAATTATCGCGGGCGACACTCTCTGGTCGGTACCTGTTCCCGTCCGCGGCCAAGAACCTGCCCAGGCCCCGGTACTCCGCGATAGCAAGGCCGGCGGCAACACTGGTGAAGGGGTCGTGTTCTATCACTTTGCCAGGGAACAATTGATCCAGGATCCGCTTGACCGCGGGGATCAGAGACGAACCACCGGTCCGGATGACAAGTTCCACGCCGCTGGCATCGATTCCGGCCAGCTCAAGTGTCTCTGAAACCGCCAACTCGAACGACTTCAACAACCTTGCGATAATGGCTTCAAACTCAGTTCGGGTCAATATGACATCCACATCGATTTCCGGGATATCCAGTCTTGCCTGCAGTTGTTCAGACAATGCAGCTTTGAGGTCCTTTATGGCCTGGAAAGCAAGGTAACTGTAATTTCGTTTGATCAACTCGTACAGTCGACGAAACTTGATCGCCGCCTCGTCGTCCTGTTCCATGCGCTGCATTACCGGGGTAGTGTACTGATTCTGATTCAGCCGGTAACTGATAGCCCAGTTAAGCAGCAGGTCCTCGTATTCTTCGAAGGGGAACAGGGTTTCAATTTCCCGGTCCTCACCTTTGCGCCGGAAGCGCTCCCCCTTGCCGAGCAGGGGGAACAGCAGTGCGCGGAATAATTCCTGGTCAATGTGGTCTCCTCCCAGTCCGATCCCGTGTGTGGCGATGACCTCGAAGGTCTGACCCTGGTACTTGAGAACGCAAAGGTCCAGAGTGCCGCCACCAAAATCGACTGCCAGCATGGTCTTGCTGGAGATCTGCGGGTAGTCAAACAGGTAGCTGATGGCGGCAGCGATAGGTTCCGGGAAAAAACGTCGCTGTGTGAAGCCGGCATAGCCGCCGGCTTCGCTGAGTCGCTCCAGGGCGACCTCGTTGTGGCTGTCCGAGCGTCCCTCGAAGTTGACCGGGTGGCCGATACAGGCGTGATCATTGCGGGTGGGATCCACACCGAGGGAGGCAAGGGTCTGCTGCAGCGCCTGCCCTATCCGGACCAGTAATGGTGTAACCAGGGCTACCAGGCGGAATGGCCGATCGAATACCATGAGCCGTGTTACGCTGGAGTCACCGAGCAGCCGCTTGACGCCCCGGAAAAGCCTGCCTTTCTCGCCCGCGTCGACGAATGACTGGCCAAAATATTTTTCCGTCCCGGCCTCCTCCGGCAGTCCAGTTTCACCCGTCTGGCCTGTGGACGTCCTGCCTTCACCCAGGTACTCGGCACTGAGTTCCACCTTGCGCCCGGTATTGGAATCGATATAGGCATCGATAGCCGCCTGTCCGGTGGTAATCTGAAACTTGCGATCGATGTAGGTGGCGGAGGGCATGATCAAGTCAGAACCTTCCAGGGACACTAGAGTGACTGTACTACCATCAAAAATTGCAGCGGCGCTGTTGCTGGTACCGAAGTCGATACCCATGCCGGGACGTTGCTCTTTGGGTGGCGGATCGTTGTTCATTGTTCTTGGTAACGCCTGCCGGAAGATTGCAGCAACCTGCCAGTATCGTTAAAGGGACGCGTGTCCCCGTATTCAGAATAAAGGGATAAAAACGATCTGACTGTTGTCCCTGCCCGGGCTGTTTCATGGCTCCGAAAAAAGTCCGAGTTATAGCACAGTCGTCGCGATCTCCACTAGAATTTTAATTATGGCACTGCTTGAATATTCCCGGCACATACCCTATTCTGCTCCATTTCACTGCCAGGCAACGCCGGTCCGGTCCTTGAGGAAATGTCGTAACTGGTTGATTTTTATGCTGTTTTTGCGGGGTAATCATGCCGGCTAAGGTGTCAGTCAAGGCAGAATTCAATATAAGAAGCAATCATAAGACCGGCACTGTGAAGGCAGCTGCTCCGGCGTACCTGCGACGATCCCTTACGGTGCTAATGATGAGCCTTTGGTACGTCGTTGCCACCTTCGCCGAGGCCGGTACGATCGTGCGCATCAATACCAGCGTAGGCGATTTCTCCATTGAACTCTATGATGCCGTTACCTGGCGGACGGTAGAGAATTTTCTCGCTTATGTTGAGGGCAAAGCTGTCGATGTCAACGGCGACCCGTTGGGCGAGAACGTCAATTACAATCAGACTTACCTGCACCGCACCCAGGTTTCGGAAACCCAGGGCATCGGAATCATCCAGGGTGGAGCCTTCCGCTTTACACCGTTCCTGGGGCCGCATCCCATTACCGATTCAGAGCTCGTGCCAAACATCGAAAACGAGGCACAGATTTCCAACTCTCGCGGCACTATTGCCATGGCCAAGATCGGCGGTGATCCCAACAGTGCATCGTACCAGTGGTTTTTTAATACCATCGACAACAGTGACCCTCTGGATACGGATAATGGGGGTTTCACCGTGTTCGGCAAGGTGCTTGGCGGCGATGATGGTACAGACCTCGAAGCGGGTATGCAGGTACTCGACACTATTGCCGGCCTGCAGAAATTCAGGCCCTGTGTCGCCACGTTGCCTTGCCCCAGGGCAGACTTTGCCCCCATTGTCACAGAGGAATACCAGGGCAAGCCGGATGAAGAACTGGTTTTTGTCACCATGGAAGTGATGGATCGCTACAGTAGGGCGGTCAATCTGTTCAACCCGGCCAGCCAACAGCTATCGACTTCAGTGATTATCGATGGAGGTGCCGCCTACACCCTCAAGTTCAGTGTAATGGCAGTTGACAATCAGGTTGTGCTGCAGCCAAAAGCGGACTCGGTGCTGTTATTAAGCGAGGTCCCGGACGGCGTGGCTACGTTCTCCTCAGGCAGTGGAATTCTGCACTTTCCCACGGTCGAACTGAGTGAAACCGACAGCCTGTGCAATGTTGATTTTGAGTTATCGGACCCGGAATTACTGCAGTTTTCCCTGGTAAGTATTCCCGACGCCTGCTAATCACCGGCTGTTCCTGGCCAGCAAAAACGGAGGCATTCGCTGTCAATGAGTCCATCCCGGGGTGAGTTCAGTTCCAGGTTCGGGTTTCTGATGGCAGCCTCCGGGTCCGCAGTCGGGCTGGGTAACATCTGGGGTTTTCCAACCAATGCCGCCGGCAATGGCGGTGCTGCCTTTCTCTTCACCTATCTGGTTCTGGTTTTTCTGCTCGCCTACCCGGCGCTTATGGCGGAACTTATAATCGGGCGTCATGCCAGGGCCAATGCGGTGGTGGCATTGCAGGGGCTGTCCCGCGGCAGAGTCACGTTTCTGGTAGGCACTTTGGTGGGGTTCGCGGGGATCGTTACCGTCAGCCTGATTCTCAGTTTTTATGCCATTGTCAGTGGCTGGATGATCGCCTTCCTGTTCGATCCTCTGGCACGCATGGCCGGTCTCGATGCACTGGCCGGCTGGTTGACCACAGACGGTCTGGTCCGCGATGGAGTATTCGTTCTGTTGTTTATGGGCCTGACGGTCTACGTAATCAGCTCGGGAGTAAAGGAAGGTATTGAGAAGTGGGCCACGCGATTGATGCCGTCATTGATCGTCATTCTGCTGTTGCTGATCCTCTACGTGGTTACTCTGCCTGGCGCCGGAGCGGGATTGCGAGCCTACCTGGTGCCGGATTTCGAAGCCCTGGCTAACCCCTATCTGATTATCAATGCCCTGGGTCAGGCGTTTTTCTCCCTTTCGCTGGGTGCCGGCACCATGTTGATATACGGTTCCTACGTCAGTAAACAGGAAAACCTGGCGCAACTTGGCAGCCTGGTGGCGCTGCTCGATGTGGGTATCGCGTTCCTTGCCGGCCTGTTGATTCTACCGGCGATGTACGTTGCACAGGCTAATGGAGTCCCGATTTATGACGCGGCTGGCGGGTTGATTGCCGGACCAGGTCTTATTCTTTCCGTGCTGCCGGCCATGTTCAATTCAATGGGGTCGGTCGGTCTGCTGGTGGCGTTGTCGTTCTTCCTGTTGATGACCATTGCGTCATTGACGTCATCGATTTCCATGCTGGAAGTGCCGGTGGCTTATGCAGTGGAAAATCATCAGGTTGAACGGAAAAAGGCCACACTATTGGTTGGCACTGTAATTACCGTGGTCTGCCTGGTTATCGTTGCAAATTTTGCGGCCCTCTTTGATCTGGTTGTCACGGTGACGACAGAGTGGAGCCAGCCATTGGGCGGGTTGTTCTTCTGTGTTTTTGTTGCCTGGGTCTGGAATCGCAATGGCCTGTTACAGGAAATCAGCCAGGGGTATCCCGAAGTGCAGAAAAGCCTGTTCTGGAGGATCTGGCCGTTTTACGTAAAGTTCATCTGCCCTCTGGCTATCCTGATGGTCTACGTGGAACTACTGGGGTTCATTTGAGAAAATTCTGATCAGGAGGTTCACAAAGAGATCCCTCGAAAAGGGGTTATCATTCCTGCAAAGCGCAAAGCGCAGCAACAAAGCGGTCAATTTCGTCGCTGGTGTTGTAGTAGTGAAGGGAGGCGCGATTGACGTCTCCCACCCCTCTCGCACGGGAGTCCAGCGCGGCGTTGGCCTGCCTCGAAACGCTGATGTTAATGCCTTTTTCCCGCAGCCGCCGTTGCACTGACGCAGCCGCTTCGTCGGAGCTGGAAAACGTTACGATACCTGACAGCCGGTCGACCTTTTCGTAGACTGTGATACCGGGCACTTCGGCCAGTCTTTCCACCAGCTTCCTGGCGAGTATACCGATTCTGGCGCCAATGTTTTCCAGGCCCAGGTCGCAGGCATAGTCTACCGCCACGCCAAGGCCGATTTTTCCGGCGACGAAGCATTCCCAGTTTTCAAAGCGCCGGGCATCGTTTCTCAACTCAAACTTATTCTCATCCACCCAGCGGGTGGAATGTAGATCGACAAAGGGCGGATCCAGTTTATCCAGCGCGCTGCGGTGGACATAAAGAAATCCCGTGCCGCGAGGTCCTCTCAGGTACTTTCTACCGGTCCCGGTAAGCAGGTCGCAGTGAAGTTTCTGCGTGTCGAGAGTTAATTGGCCGGCTGATTGACAGGCATCCAGCAGGAAAAGTATGCCGTGTTCTCTGGCAATTTCACCAACGGCCTGTGCAGGTTGGACAGTTCCGAGCTGGCTGGGGATGTGGGTCAGCGCGATAAGGCGGGTTTTCCCGTTTATACTGCGCCTGAGAGTCTCGAGACAGATAACTCCCTGTGCATCACTGGGTACAATGACCAATTCAATGCCCAGACGCTTCTGCAGCTGCAGCATGGCCAGGTAGTTGCTGGCGTACTCCGACCGGCCGGTAATCACCTGGTCTCCCTGCTGGAACGGGATTCCATAAAATGCCATGTCCCAGGCCCGGGTAGCGTTCTCTATGAAAGCTATCTCGTCCGTCCGGCAATGCAACAGTCGGGCGAAGGCGTGGTAGAAGTTGTCGATTCGGTCCGCCGCCTGTTCTGCGGCTTCGTAGCCACCGATCCGTTGTTCCAGATGTAGATGCCCGATGACACTTTCCAGTACCGGGGAAGGGCATAGCGATGCCCCCGCGTTGTTGAAATGAATCCGATGCTCGCAACCAGGTGTTTGGTCGCGTAATTGTAGGACTTTAAAATCTGATTCCATTGGAGACGCCAGAGGTGAAGAATTTGCCCTGATCCTGATCCTGATCCTGATCCTGATCCCGAACCGGGCTTAAAGCTGACCGGTAATTGTGGCATAGAAAGCTCGGTGCCGGACACCGATGTCAGGGAGCCTGTCAATGCAATCACACACTTTTCAGGGATTCCAATTTTGCGAGCAAAAAGGCAGGGCTTGATTGTACGCAGGAGATCTGTGAATGAAACCGTTGGCTTTATCGTTGCGGGATTTCAACTGGCGAATTTCATGTATCCAATGCTTGCACTGTGCGCAGGCCTTCAGGGTGATACGTCAGAGGTTCCCTGGATGTGAAAATTCGGAAAATTCTTGCTCCGAGTGTATGGATCGTATTCGTGTATTTGAGAATTCGAGTTTCGTGCATTCGTGGCTTCGAGCGGCGCGGCCGGCAGGGGTATCCTGTGGCTGCGGACCGCGCCCCTCCGGGGTGCCCTCACTCAGAAAAATGCCCTGGAAAGCGGTCATTTTTCCTCCCTCGGCGCTGGTCCTTTTATTGCAGCCCCAGGACACCCATGCCGACCACACCTTGGCAAAGTGAAGGATTCCTTCCACAGTGGCCTCGAATGCTGCAATCAATTTCCGACAGAGAAACAGTCGATGTAAATCCGCTTTTCCAATGACTCGCGCTTCTGGTCTCCACAGGCTTAAAATTCGAGCACTGAGCACCGGTCCAGGGGAGTCTGAGGGAGGAGCGAAAAAACGCAGCACCGACCGACCTGGCAGGTCCGTTTTCCAGGGCTTGCATCTCAACATGGAATCTTGCTTCCCAACATGGAATTTCCCGGATGAGAAGGAATCCGTCATTGATGCACATGATCGGACTTAAACAGAAGTTTCCTGGATTGCTAAAGAAGAGGCTGGAGGCCGGGGGCCTGAGCTTGATCGGTTGCATGTGCACAGGAGAGGAAAGGAACCTTACGCAAAAGGGGCGCCCTTACAGCGCCCCCTATTGCGTAGTTAACAGGTTTCAGACAAGGCGTTCAGGCCTTATTTGTTCTGACCGTTGGCTTTGCCCTTGCCTTTGACAGTTTTCTGGATGGCAATAGTCATGTCGTTTCCATCGCCAGCGTGTTGCACGTTGACAAACAGAGTGTCCGGCATGCTGGGAGCAAAATAGATGCCACTTGCTTCCGCCCCCGGTGTGGTCAACGTGGCGAACAGGGAAACCGTGTCCGCTGCGCCATCTCCATCCAGGTCCTTGCCGGCAAACCAGATGTCGCTATTGCTGTTGTCTTCGACTATCAGCAGGTTGCCGGCGGCATCGGAGGCCAGGTTATCGGGGCTGTTCAGGCCGTATTCCTCCACATCACTTTCATTGTTCACATTGGTATTGATGCCGAAAAATTCGGTAACGTAAGGTGTTTCGGTGTTGATTGGTATCTGCAGCACATTCTTGGTGGTGGTGGTGGCGAAGTACAGATTAGGGCCGATGATTTCGGCGTCTTCGGGACGACAGAAATCACTGGCACCGGCCAGGTCGGCCGCGTCTCGGGCACTCTGGCCCGCAGCAATTGTCAATTCAAGCCACTCGGCAGCGCCAGTCGGGGTGATGCCAACACCGGTTATGCCGCTGCAGACTGTCGACGAACCGGGCATGTTCAGGGCGAAGAGGGTTCCCTCGCTGAGGTCACCGTACTGATCCGCGACAAATTTGTAGATGGAGCCGCCATTCAGTTCGTCGCCAACAAATACGGTACCGTCGCCGGCTACGGCGATGCCCTCGTGTGACATGCGACCTACCGCGGGGCGGTCGACACAGTCCAGAACAATGCCATCGGCAGTGCATTCAAACAGGCGGCCGAAGGCACCATTTTCCTCTGCAGCCAGCAGCGTTCCCCACGGGGTCCATTCTATGCCGTCAAAACGGCTCCAGCCGGGCGTGAGGCCGAAGTCCGCTGCAGTGTAGTTAGCTGTTTCTCCGGAATACAGGTCGACCACCGAAAGTGCTGCCGCACCACCGCCGTTTTCGTGAGTGCGGTACAGAAAGCGGCCGGCATGGGCACCTGTCTCATTGACCGTATTCATATCGGTCAGATCGCTCTGGCCGAGGACAACATCAAGACTCTGTGCCTGCGGGCCGCAAGAATCGAGTTCCTCTATCACGATGAGCTGTTCAAACCCGGGGGGCACATTGAATGGCGCGCAGGCCGGACGGCTGCCTGGCAGGGCCGACTCGGTTAAGGGGATGAAGCTGAAAGGACCCGTAATAGCCGGTTTTTCCGCCTGGGCCATTGAAGATAAGGCAGTGCCGATGGCGATCGTAAGCAATACTTTTTTCAAGTTGAAAACTCCTGGTTTGATTAGCACAATGCGAGTTGGCTCGCAGAGGCACACTCTAGGGAGAGGAAATGACAGATTGAGGGCGATGAGATGACAGTTTGCGGAACTTTCCGTGACAGGCTGAAAGAAAGCCCGGTCGGGCTGGCATCAAGGGGGCGCCACAAAGCCGGCTCAAGTGGCCCAGTCCCGGACTGCCTGATGTTGCTGGGACGGCTTCCTGTTCCACGGGCGTGACAAAAGTGTCGTGAATGGAGAAAATGAACAGGCTGAGTGTGTCTGGCTGAAAATGGCCCGGCTTTAAGAGAACAGTTACTGGAGAGACTAGGGTGAGTGAGCATCGAATCAGGGAATTGATGGCAGAGTTGATCCGCGAGATCGAAAATACCGACGCCTTGGACAGTGAGACGGTGCAGGTTGCCAGAAAACTTGAGGCGGATATCGAGGATCTGGTGAATCCGGACGTGGACACCTCCGACTACACCGTGCTGGATGATGCCATTGCACTCGAAGCTTCGTTTGCCGCCACCCATCCCATGGCGGAGCGGATAATTCGCGAGCTGATCAACAGCCTGAGCCGGATCGGAATCTAAAACTGAACCGGCAGAGGCTGCCGGTGATGGCGTCATCGGTTGCAGGGCTGTCAGCGGGCAGGCATTTTTCCACGGCCCATTTTCGGGCCTCGGGTGAAGTCCGCTGGTCCCGGGCGTGGGCGGCAGTGTCAGGTTTTTTTACAGCCTTTCCGGTTTCCCGTCCCTGCTGTAAATTTCTCTGACAAGATAACCAGGTGTGTCAGTTTTATGACCGTCGGAGATTGAGAAAAGCAATAAAAAACAGCAGGTTATATTTGACCATGATGATGGAATGAGTTTTGCTTGTATTTATTGCAGCGAGTAAGTAATTGCCGTACCGCGGCAGCAATTAGCCCAATCGAATTGGGCAGGAATTTTTAAAATGGCTACGTTACGCAACAAATTGACGGTAATTGGATTCTGTGCGGTTGTGATGCTTCCCATGAGCATCGGGAATGCGAGCGCTGCGTTGATAGACAGCGTCGGTGACCAGGTTATCGTGAACTGGCTGCTCCCCAATAACACCAACGATGGCAACGGTAATCTGAACAATCTCGGTGTCGATATTTCCGCAACTGCCGTTATCACGCTGGCAGCGTTTGATTTATCAGCCAACACCATCGACCTCGGAATCAAGGCAGCCAACACCACACCGAACACCGCCAACAACGTCGGCCTGCAGAAAATCGGCTTCGGAATCAATCCGGACGCCACTTCGGTTCTCTTTATTGACGCTCTCGACGGGGAATTTATCAGCGCACAGTTCGGCGGGTTCAACGAAGCCCCTGCGGCCGTGGATATCACCGCCTTGACCGGTACCGGCACGCCCAGCAACCTGCAGGAAGGCGAGATGGATGAGTTTGTCATTCGCCTCGGTTTCGGCTCACTCGATTCCGGTTTCGCGTTCACCCTGAATCCGTTTGCGGCCAAATTTCAGACTGCATCGTCCAGTTTTGAAGTGCTCGGCACGGAAGGCATTCCCCTGGAGCCAGTTCCCGAACCGGGTATACTCGGCCTGCTGGGTATCGGGCTGCTTGGTCTTAGCCTGAGCCGCCGCCGGTTACGCGCGTAAACAGACAGGTCCGTTTCGCTCGATTCCATCTCTTTGGTAAAAACCCGCCGTTTCCGGCGGGTTTTTTTTGCGTTGCGTGCGTATCCGGCGCCTGCTGTTTGCGGCTTTCCCGTTTAGTCGGTAAAAATGCAATTCCTGCCGGCAGGGTAATCCGTGAATTGAAACAGGACTGTTCCAGGTTGTTACGGGTGTTACGTTCCGATCAATGTTGAAATCGGCAGTCGGGCAGGGGGTATTTACTCGAAAGCTGCCGATGCACCAGCCTGACCGGCCGGCCGGAAAAACTCCGGCGGGTAGTCATCCACCTGAATCGCCCGGTACCTTGCCCGCTCTGCCGCCAGGTAGGCGTCGGCCTGCTCCTGGGTGCACAATCCCTGGTCGACTGCGCTGCCGGCCAGGATTTCAGAGTCGTGAGTATCCGGTAATCTGCCTTCCTTGACAGCCTGGCGGATGGACTTGCGAACATCGCGGGTAGCCAGCAGCTGTTGGAAGGCATCCTCGACGATGTAGGCGGGATCGTCCGCGGTATTGCCGATGTAGGTCAGGCTGGTTATGCGGCTGCGCAGCCCGTTATCGGTGAACATGGTCTGGACGATATCGTGTTCCAGCCTGTCATTCGGCAATCGATAGAGGCCTCCGAACGGAAACACGATCAGGCGCAACAGCCAGGCCAGCGGCCGGTTGGGAAGGTTTTCGAAGAATTCCTTCAAGGCGACCTGACAATTGTAAAGCGCAGCCTGCAGGTTCCAGTGCACGTAGGGCAGGTCTTCGGGCTGGCTGCCATTGTCGCGATAATACTTGAGCACCGCACAGCCCAGATACAGGTTGCTCAACACGTCACCGAGCCTGGCGGACAGACGCTCCTTGCGCTTCAGCCGCCGCCAAGCAACAT
>CALOEW010000088.1:0-18821 GCA_942492445.1 uncultured Gammaproteobacteria bacterium | reverse complement strand
TACCAGTGACATACCACTCATGGCGGAAGTGATCACATAAAGGAGCACTGGTTCTCAGTCCCCGGGGTGAGATGTTCGATGCCGGTAACATCCGTGCCCGGCTGAACATGCGTGATTTCCTGGATTCCATGCGTTCAAGCGGATTCAACACCGGCGGACCACCGGCATTCAGTCACAAAGACCGCAAACAATTTGCAGACCAGCTTGATCGGCTGCTGGCCGGTTCAACACGTCGCTGAAAACTGCCGGCTAAACCGGTGTTCCCGAATGAATACGACTCCGCCCGCCACCCGCCGTGAGGTACAGCGGCGAGGTGTTCCGGCGCAGGGTGGCAACCCAAGTTGGTAACCCGATCCCAGTCCAGCCTGAACATGTGCGGTTCTCCATAGAGAAGCTGGGCATCGAGCTTCACACCGGCCTGTTCAAAAGACACCACAGTCTCCTCGTATTGACTGCCCCAGCCCAGCTCATCGTCACTTCCGATACGCAGGTAAACCGGCATTCCCGCCAGGGGCTCGAGGCTGGTCATTGTCTCTGACCAGAGCCGGAACAGCCATGATGCCCAGAATTTCATCGGGATAGCGCCCGGCTATTTCCAGTGCCGACATGCCGCCGGCCGAGATCCCTGCCAGCAGTGTCTTGCCCTCGGCCACATCGTCCCGCTGCTGCAACACGCTGACGAGTTCCCGTACGCGATCGACCATTGGCGCCTCCGAAGAGCGGTTGTCCGGTGAAATCGGTACCACAACGGCCCAGCCGAGTTTGGCCAGCTCCCGGGCATAGAAGCGGTAAACCGTCATTGAGATGGGCGCATTGCCCGACCCGCCGCCCATGAAAACCGCCAGCGGCCAGGGTGAATTCTGTTGGGGCGATTCCTGGGGCAAGGCCAGAAAATACTGGATAGTCCAGCCGTCCTGAAGCTCAAGTCGCTCCTGTGCCAGGCTGACGGTCGACCCGCAGAAGGATCGTGCAAAAACAAAGCTGGAGAAATCTGGATGCAGTCATAGGCTAGTGATCGTGTCCGTGGGAAGTGAACATGGCCATGCTCGATTTCCTGCGGGGTTGCCTCCCTGACGTCTACCACCTCAACGTCGAAATGCAGAGTCTTGCCCGCCATGGGATGATTGGCATCGATGGTAACATTTTCTCCCTCAATTTCCATTACCCGCACCTGCCGTTGTTGCCCGCCCTCGCCCTGGGCGATGAAGGTCATACCGGGCTGAATATCCTCCACACCCTGGAACATCTGCTTGTTGAGGGTCTGAATAAAATCGTCGTTCACTTCCCCGTAGGCGTCTTTCGGCTCAATCACAGTCGCAAACCTGCTGCCGGCGGTCTTGCCCTGTAATTCGCTCTCAAGCCCGGGTATGAGATTGTTCTCACCATGAAGATAGGCCAGGGGTTCCCGCCCTTCGGAGCTGTCCATAACCTCGCCTTCGTCATCTTTCAGCGTGTAATGAATCGATACCACACTGTGTTTGCCGATCATCAATGTCATGTTTATTCCTTCTGTCTCGTCTGTTTTCGGATGCAGATCAGAGCCAATTTCAGGGCCCGGGATTTCCCTGACCACCATGGGAGACAAATGCCCGCTGCTAAAGCGCTTCGATTCAACCCGTAAAGGAAACGGGCTGTCTGCTTATTGTTCAGGGATTGAACCGAATTTTTCCTGCAGTTTCCGCATGCCCGACAACCAGCGATCATAATCGGACGGTCTTGCGCTGCATGTAGGTGAGCACCTGCGGATGAGGCAGAACCAGGAAGCGTTCCCGGGCCAGGGCCTCGATCACCGATTCCATCAGTTGCCCGGGTTCGAGCATACCATCGACACCGGCGATTGCGCCGATCCGGGAGTCGGCAGTCATCCCGGTACGCACCGCCTGGGGGCACAGAACCGATACCCTGATACCCCGATCGCCGTAGGTAATCGCAAGCCATTCGGCGAAGCCCACCGCTGCATGCTTGGTCACTGCGTACGGAGCCGAACCTATCTGGCTCAACAGGCCCGCCGCGGATGCACTGTTGAGCAGGTAGCCCTGCCCCCGAGCCAGCATTGAAGGCAATACGGCACGGGCGGCGAAGACATGGGACAGGACGTTGATTTCCCAGATGTTCTGCCATGCTTCGGTGGAGACTTCTTCTCCTCCCGGGGTAAATATTCCAGCGTTGGAACACATGAGATCCACCTGCCCGAACCTTTCCAGGGTCGTAGCAACCAGCTGCCTGACCTGCTGCTCCACAGCCACATCAGCAGCAACTGCCAGGCTCCTGGTTTGCCCCGCAATGCTGCCAGCCACCCGTTCGGCACCATTCAGATCAATATCCGACACCACTATCGCGCGGGCCCGCTCGGCCGCGAACCTCTCGCACAGGGCTTTACCTATGCCGTTGGCTGCACCGGTCACTACCACCACTTTATCCGCAATCTGCATTCCTGCCTCCTCGGCCCGGCTACCTGGTCAGGGATTTTCTGATTAATTTCCACAATGCTCTGCGGGAATCAATCAGAGGTTCCTCAGCAGTCCGGTCAACCTGTCCGAAATGATCTGCTCCGCCTCGCTGACGATACGGGTCACCAGTTCCTCACAGGTTGGTATGTCGTCGATGAGACCGATCACCATACCCGCAGACCAGATGCCATGTTCAAGGTTGCCATTCTCGAACAACTCGCGCCCTCGAGAGCCCTTTACAAGTGGTGCAATCTCATCAAAGTCCGTAGATCCCTCCCTCGACTCTATTTCCAGAACCCGTTCGGCCACTGTATTCCTGAACACCCGCGCTGTATTTTTTAACGTTCGGTATAGTAATGCCGTATCCAGCTCGGTGGCATCAACCATGGCCTGCTTCACTTTTTCATGAACAGGGGCCTCCCGGGTCACCATGAAGCGGGTCCCCATATTGATGGCGTCCGCTCCAAGAGCCAGGGCAGCCGCCAATCCCCTTCCGTCGGCAAAGCCCCCTGAAGCGATAAAGGGAATTTTCAGGCGTCTTGCCGCCAGGGGCAGAAGAATCAGGTTGGTCACATCGTCCTCGCCAGGATGCCCGGCACATTCAAAACCATCGACGCTTACCAGATCGCAGCCGATACTTTCTGCCTTGAGAGAGTGCCTGATGGAGGTGCACTTATGAATCACCGTGATCCCGGCCTGTTTCAGCGACGGCAGGTAGGCCTGGGGATTGCGTCCCGCGGTTTCGACAATTTTGACACCTGAATCGATAATGGCCGCGATGAATTCGTCGTAGGGGACCGGCTTGATTGTCGGCAGGATCGTGAGGTTGACGCCGAATGGTCGGTCGGTCATCCCGCGACAGCGATCGATTTCCCGAAGCAATGCTTCCGGGTCCGGCTGGGTCAGTGCCGTAAGAATACCCAGGCCACCCGCGTTGGAGACCGCCGCCGACATCGCCGCGCGGCCCACCCACTGCATGCCGCCCTGTACGATGGGATGCTCGATGCCAAGCATTTCTGTGACGCGAGTCTTGATCAATTTCAGCCCCTTTCCGCAAGTACCATTGATACCCGGCTATTCACGGCGTTGGCAAGTTTACGATGTAACGTTTTGATACGCAAAGACGGGGAAAACTGTCGGTCTCTGTGTTATAGTTGGGCGCCTTCAGGCCAGGTCAGGCATGAGAAATTCATCCGCAGACTTACACCTGGGATCGCCGTGCCGACCTTAGAGGCAATATTGAATTTCAAGAGGGAGAGATACATGGTACGTAAACTTCTCGTTGGAAGTATCGCAGCTGCAACAGCAATGCTGGCTCAGACGGCCGGTGCCCAGGTGGGCGCCAGGACTCTGGAAGAGATCGTGGTAACCTCCACCACCCGCCGTGCGGAATCGTTGGGCGATATAAACGCCAGCGTCGCGGTGCTGAGTGAAGAAGATCTGCGCCGTGTTGCACACACCCATTACCAGCAGGCTCTGAATCGTCTGCCAGGTGTGAATATCAGTCGAAACAACGGACAGGAAAGCCTGATTGCAATCCGGTCACCTGTACTTACTGGAGCCGGTGCCTGCGGTTCCTTTCTGGTCGCCGAGCAGGGCATACCCTTGCGTGCAGCCGGTTTCTGTAACGTCAACGAAATGTTCGATGCCAATACTGAAAACGCCGCACGCATCGAGGTAATCAGAGGGCCCGGAAGTGCCTTTTATGGATCCAATGCGCTGCATGGCATGATCAATACCGTGTTGCCCGATCCCGAAGAGCGGCTGGAACTGACTCTGGAAGCCGGACCCTGGGGCTCCTACAGGGCTGGCGCCGTGGTGGGATTTGACTACGGCAATTTCAAGCACATGTTTCTCGGTACGGGCGAAAATTCCGAAGGCTGGCAGGACCAAAGTGGCGTCGACCAACAGAAGCTAAGCTGGCGCTACCAGTACCAGACTTCCGGGGGTTTAATGCTGGACGGCGGCTTTACCCGCACCAACCTCAATCAGGAAACCGGAGGTTATGTTGAAGGTTTCGAGGCATACAAGGACAGCGCTGTTCGCAAGACCAATCCCAATCCGGAAGCGTACCGTGACAATGCCTCTTTCCGTGCCTGGACTCGAGTGAGTAAAGAACTTGATAACAACTGGCAGGTGGTATTCACGCCCTATTTTCGCGAAGTGAACTTGAATTTCATTCAGCACTTCCTGCCTGGTCAGCCCACTGAAGACAGTGAACACCGCAGCCTGGGTCTGCAATTCGCCAGCTACAAGGATTTCAGTGACAGATCCTATCTGGCGCTGGGGCTGGATCTCGAAACCACTGACGGCAACCTGATCCAATCTCAGCCCAACCCCACGCAGGGCTCGGCGTTTCTGCAGGCCACCATACCCCAGGGGAGGCACTACGATTACGAAGTTGAGGCTTTCCAGTTCGCTCCGTTTGTTCATTACCAGTACTACATCAATGATCGATGGGATGTTTCACTCGGCCTGCGCTGGGAAACGATAGACTACGAGTACGACAACCTGATGTTGGACGGTAATACCAAGGACAACGGCGAACCCTGTGGATTCGGCGGCTGTCGATATAACCGTCCGGCCGACCGTGATGACGACTTCAGTGAGGTTTCACCGAAGCTCGGTCTGCGTTATCGGTTCAATGATCAGCACAGCGTAGAGGCACGGGTGCAACGGGGCTTCAGGGTTCCCCAGTCCACAGAGCTATATCGCCTGCAGGGTTCCCAAAGTGTTGCCGATCTTGATTCCGTCGAGTTGGACAGTTACGAGCTGGCTTTCCAAGGCTACAGTAACAGCTGGGAATATTCGGTGACTGCTTATCACATGGACAAGACCAATGAGATTGTCACCGACAGTTCCCGTGCCAATGTCCTTGGCAACGACACCAGGCATCGAGGGGTTGAATTGAGCGGAGCTTACGCCCTGAGCGAAACGTTCACTGTCAGTGGTGCCTACAACTTTGCCAACCACACCTACGAAAAGGATGCCGCGTCAGGTGGTATTCTTGAAGGCAACGACATCGATACCGCGCCAGAAAACTTCGGCAGTTTCCGTCTCAACTGGCAGATCACACCGGCTGTCTCCTCAGAGCTGGAATGGGTCGATATGGGTGAGTACTACTCAAACCCTGAAAACACTGCCAGGTACGACGGCCACGATGTGTTTAATTTGCGTACCAACTGGAATGTCAACGAGGATCTGAGCCTGTCACTCAGGGTTCTGAACCTTACCGATGAGGAGTACGCAGAAAGAGCTGACTGGACCACATTCGGAGGCGACCGCTACTTTATCGGCCTGCCGTTAAGGGCGTTCCTTTCCGTAACCTGGAGCATCTACTGAACGGCTGCTCCAACTCCTGTGGGTCAATAAAAATGCCGGCTCCTGTCGGCATTTTTGTTTTGTAATCCGAATTCAGATCGGCCACCGGCAGAAGGCGATGATGAGGGAAAACCTGTTATTGAATGAACCTCGCCTGGGTAGTCTTATCAGATACTTTCGTGAGCGGCGTTCTTCCACCACACGTCAGATTCTCCATGCAGATGAGCGTCTCGACGAAATCAACAGCCGGGCCCGCCACACCTTTCGGAAAGCGTCAGTTCTGATTCCGGTGGTCAAGCCGTCCTCTCAAGGACCCAGCCAGATAATACTGACAGTTCGCTCTCCCAACCTGTCCAGCCATGGAGGACAGGTCAGCCTGCCGGGCGGCACCCGGGAACAACAGGATACCAGTGACGTAATGACTGCGCTGCGTGAGGCACAGGAGGAAATCGGCCTGGCACCGGAGTCAGTGCAGGTATTGGGACAACTTGGTCAAATACTGCTGACGTCGGGATTCGAAGTGACACCGGTGATCGGACTGGTGGATGCAACGACCGAGCTCAGGCCCTGCCCCATTGAAGTCAATGAAATTTTCACCGCGCCGACCAGTCTGCTGATGGACCCGTTGTCCTACAGTGAATCCGCTATCGAATATCAGGGCAGGCAGCGCAGGATACTGGAGCTGCATTACGGGGGGTTCAGGGTATGGGGAGCGACAGCGACAATCCTGCACCACCTGGCAGTGGAGATCGACTCCCTTGATCAAGACCCGGAGGCCTGAAGGCGCTGTTTACTGCTGAACCCGGCAGGACTTCCGCCGGCCGGAACTACTCCTTGTTGATATCAAACTGCGGATGGCGGACCTTGTTACGTCCCTCGCTTTTTGCTGCATATAACAGGCTGTCTGCCTGGTCTATGAACTCCCTGGCGGTACAGGTATCATCTTTTCTGTACACATCAACGCCAAAGCTTGCTGTCAGTCTTATCTGTGCTCCATTGATCTCAATGCTGCTGTTTTCGATCAGGTGGCGCAGACGGTTGGCAAACATCACTCCGGCACCCAGTGGTGTATCCGGCAATATAAGAGCAAATTCTTCGCCCCCGTAGCGGCACGGAATATCCAGGCGACGAATGGCATTGCGTAGAATTTTAGCCACGTGTGCCAGAGTCCGGTTACCCACTTCATGGCCGTAGTGGTCATTGACATCCTTGAAGTGATCAATGTCCATCATGATGAGGGTAGTGGGCTGATCGGAGCGGCGGGACCGCTCCATCTCCAGCTCAACCGCCTGGTAAAAATAGCGGAAGTTGAACAGGCCGGTAAGTTCGTCGGTTCGTACCAGGGCAGCCAGTTCCTGATTTTCCTCCTGCAGGCGCTGCAGCTCCCTGAAGTGGGGGCAGTTGGCGTCTCCGGCGGGACATTCGCCCTTACAGTGAGTCACTGGCGTTTTCAATTCCTGAAGCTCTTGCATCGAACCCGCTTTCAACCTTTTTTGACGGTTTGTTACGTATTCGGCCCATGAAAGACCGTAGCATAAAGCATTGCCGTCTGAAACGGTATAACACCCGGTTTTCATTACCAATTTCTGTAAGGTGCGGGTTTCTGGTGATGCCCTGCCCACAGCCTGCCATGGGAGCATGGTAATGGAAGCGAGCACCCGTTTAAAAGGTATCCGGTTGCAAGCCGTGACTGAAGTCACGATAACGGATGAGAAAGGTACACGGCGCCTCACCCCCAATGCTGGGGGTGAGGCGCCGTGTCCGCAGGTCCAACATTCCGGAGTGCAGTATCCCTATGGCTTCGGGAGCCGTGAATAACTCAGAGCCGCTCCAGAATCGCGTCTGCCGCACTGACCACTATACCCCCCGGCGGTTCAACAGCCATGTGAGTGACTTTACCATCTTCCACAATCATCGCGAATCGCTTGCAACGGGTACCCAGTCCGAATCCCGTACCATCCATTTCCATTCCGATGGCTTTGGTAAAATCACCGTTGCCGTCTGCCAGCATGAGGATCTCATCGGCGTTCTGATCCTTCCCCCAGGCACCCATGACAAACGCATCATTGACTGCCATACAGGCAATAGTGTCGACTCCCCTGGCCTTGATTTTGTCAGCGTTAACCACGTAACCGGGCAGATGGGTCATGGAACAGCCCGGCGTGAATGCTCCAGGAACAGCGAAGAAAACCACCTTCTTACCGGCAAAGACTTCGTCCGTCGAGATGTCCCTGGGCCCTTCCTCGCCCATGATCTTGAAGGTACCTGAGGGTATTTTTTCACCTACGTCTATCGCCATTGTAACCACTCCTAACAGTTTGCTGATCCCCGTGTGCCTTGCAGGGACCGACGGGGAATTTGTTTTGATCAGGCTGCCTATAGTAGCAAACTTTACCTCCTCAGGGCACGTGTATACTCTAGAGGTAGCTACTCACCCGCAATCTCGAGGCGCATTGTTGGACACCTTGTTTTTCTGGATTTCAAAACTGGTCTGGCTGATTATCTCACCGGGCAGTCTGCTGGTCCTGATGGTATTGGCTTGCTGGGTCCTGAATGTCTTCAATCGGGAAACTGCTGCGCGACAGGTGCTATCCCTGACGGCGCTGGTCACCCTGGCGATAGCCTGCCTGCCGCTGGGTTCCTGGTTGCTTTATCCCCTGGAACAGCGTTTTCCTGCCAGTCCCGTTCAAGGCACCGATCCCGATGGCATAGTGCTGCTGGGAGGCAGTTTTTCCCTGCGCGTCTCCCAGAATCGCCAGCAACCTCATCTCACGGGAAGCGGAGAACGACTCCTGGCTTTCCTGCAGCTTGCAGAGCGTTATCCTGGCGCACAACTGGTGTTCACAGGCGGCAGCGGCAGCCCGACCTTTCAGATAGTAAGAGAAGCCGACCTGGCAAGAGAACTGTTTTCCGGGTTGGGAATCGACAGCAGCCGCGTGGTATTCGAGCGTGATTCCCGCAACACTTACGAAAATGCCCTGAATACCCGAAGGATGATCACACCACGGGACGGGGAAACCTGGCTGCTGGTTACCTCCGCCCTGCACATGCCCAGAGCCATGGGGTCGTTCTGCCGACAGGGGTGGAAAATGGAGCCCTTTCCGGTGGATTTCCAGACGCTGGAGAACCGGCACTTCTATTTCAGCCTGGATTTCGACAACAATCTCGGGGAGGTGGAAATCGCAATGAGGGAATGGGTAGGTCTGCTGGCCTACCGGCTCACAGGCAAAACCAACAGGCTGATCCCGGCCCCCACCGATACCTGTCCGCAACTGTCCGGTGTGGACTAGAACAGGCTGCGGGCCCGCTCACGAATGTTCTCAACCTGATCTTCCATCTGTTGCTCGAGTTCCTCCACCTCTTGACCGGCCCGTTCACGGAGTTCCTGTACTTCCTCATCAACCCGATCCCGCAACATTTCCACATTGGGGAGATCCGCGGCTGCCAATTCCCGGTTGAGAGCTGCCAGAATCTGCCGACCTGCTTCGGCTACGGTTACCGCGGCGTTATCCCGGCCAATATTCTGCAGTTTCAGGTCCGGGATGTTGACTTCTGCCGATCCCAGAGCGGAGCTGACATTGACCCTGGGTGCAAGCATTTGAAAGTCACGGATAATGACCCGCTTACCGTTGCCACTGACGTCATCCTGTTCACTACCTTCAGTGCCGCCCCCGAGATTGGCCAGCAATGTGCGAATATTGTCAGTACGGATGCGGGTTTCGTAGGTGATTACCGGAGCATCGATGAGAATACTTTCAATCACGATAACATCGGAGAATACCGAGCCAACCTCCACGGCCACATCGAGCCCCCCCAGTTCCATGGCATAGGGCTCATTAAATCCCTCCGGGTTGCCGATGCGCAGCTCGCGTATGCCACCGCTACCGCTCAGTGGCGAAACGCCCACCGAACTCACTGTTACCTCGGTCTGCAATACCCGCGACCCCGCCGCCTCAATCCCGCTCTTGAGAATCGAGTCGAACGCGTAATAGGCTGCTCCGACACCGGCAACAACCACCAGAACAAGTGAAATAAGTAATTTTTTCATGATGTTCCCCCGGATTCATTCACCAACCCTATGAGCTGCCGGAATCCATTCATTCAGCTGCTTCCAGGCGATTGCCCGAGATTGTGCGCCGGATCCAATCCAGGTGTTTCGAGACCCTTTCATAAACTGCCAGAGCCCCATAACTGCCCTGGGTTTCCTCGCTGAACGTCTCGCCCATGATTTCCCCGACGGCGATCCCGGCCACCAGCCACCGGTCACCCTGACGTAACAGAGCCGGGCCGCCACTGTCGCCCAGACTCGGCATGCCTTCAAGATCCAGGGCAACGGAATCGGGTGCCCGCGGGTCATCGAAGCGGATGAGAAGGCGCCTGTCAGCGGACTCGATCCGGTTGTGTGCGACCCTGAATCTAGCGTCATTGTATTGCCTTCCGGTAGTGCCAATGCCGAAAAATCCCCAGCCCAGCAGACTGACCACCTCACCGGATTCCCCAAAACCACCATTCAGCGCCATCGGCGCCGGCAGTTCGACCGGTGAGTCGAACCGCAACAGGGCCAGGTCCACTTCAGAACGCGAGCCGGGCTGGTAACGGGGATGAACAACAACATCCTCGATAAACTGCTGATGCCCCGCCACACTGACGGAAAATCGCTGTCCAGCTTCAAGCGCCTCCTGAAGTCCAGTCTCAAAGGCACAATGAGCGGCAGTAATGGCCCAGCCAGGATCTATTAAAGTGGCGACGCAAACCTTCCTGGCGCCCTGCCTCTCCATGAAAAAAACAGCCGGAAAGTCACTTTCTCTGACCTGGTAGCTGGCATAACTCTTGTCGTGGCGGATTATGATTGCCTGGGAAATGTCGATAGCCACAAACGCCCAGAAACAGAGCAGGCTGCCTGCGGCAGGTCCGCCACCAGATCCGGTTATTGCGTATCATCTTTTTCAGGGCTGTTACCATCGGTCCGGCCATGATGGAATTTGCGTAATCGACGGAAATTGGGGCGGTAGGTCGGCTTGCTGCTGATTTTCAGGATTGTCAGAAGCCGGTGGACCATCACCAGGATAGCCAACAGTATGAATCCGAGGATACAGACTGCCAGCCACTGTTCGATGGTCCAGGAGGCGGGATCGGCGACCAGTTCACTCCACATTCTTGCCACTTACCAGGTGTTCTCATATCGGAAACTCAAGGATAATTCCTCTGATCCGATTAAGGAACCTCCGATCAAGCTACCGACCTGCGATGCGGTACCTTGATCGGAGGTTCCTTAATCATCTATCAGAAAATGAATAGACTGTTCAACGAGCCGGATGCGTTCCCAGGGGTCATCCAGTTCCAACAGTTCCTGCTTGATTTCCAGGGCCACAGGGATCAATTCACTCAAACGCCAGCCCAGGTCCCACAGATTTTCATAGTCAATTTTCAGATTCAATTCCTGAACTGCGGGATGTTGCTCCAGTATCTGCAGTAAATCCGTCAGCCCGGCCATCTCCTCGCCTACGTGGATCTTCTTCTGTCCGGCGCTGCCGTTTTCGGTAAACTTCACCGCACCCATATAAAGTCCGCTTACGCCTTGCCAGTAGCGCTCGATTTCGAATTTGCGGACACCTTCCACGGTAATGCCCAGCAGGCCATTGTCCAACTGATCCCAGTCGATGATATGCGCCAGTGTGCCGACCTGGTGCACTTCCTGGCGCATCCCCGGCCTGGACACTTCTTCGCCGCTTTTCAGAAGCGTTATGCCGAAACCAGTGTCATTGCGCAGAGACACGGTCACCAGATCGATATAGCGTTTCTCAAATATCTGCAGGGACAGCCTGCCACGGGGAAACAGAACTGACCGCAACGGGAAAAGAGGAATTTCCTGTAATTCTTCCACGACTAGTTCCCGGATTCCGCCAGCGCGTCGAGCAGTTTCTGATGAATTCCCTCGAAACCACCGTTACTCATAATGACCACATGGTCTCCCTCCCTGGCCTGTTCCACCAGGAGACGAACAATCTCCGATACCTCGTTGACGACCAGTGCCCTGCCTGCAGCTGCCGCCGCTACCGCGTCAAGGTCCAGCCCCGACTCCCCGGGGCGCTTCCAGAGGGTCAGGTCTGCCCTGGCAGTGGAAGCGGCCAACTGCTCCTGGTGAATTCCCATGCGCATGGTATTGGAGCGCGGCTCGATAACGGCAATGAGGCGATTACCCGGTTGCTTCTCCAGACGCGCAGCAAAGCCCGCCAGTGTTGCTGCTATGGCTGTCGGGTGATGGGCGAAGTCATCGTAGACTTTTATACCCTTAACCTCACCGCGCAGTTCCATGCGTCGCTTTACTCCGGCGAAGCGGCTCAAAGCCTCGCAGCCGGTTGCAAGCGGCACACCGGCATGGTGGGCCGCAGCCAGAGCGGCCAGGCCGTTCTTCACATTATGCAATCCGGACATCGCCCAGTCGACCTCAGAGGTGGTTACCCTGACCCCCGATTCCTCCATAGTCGTCTTTTCCACTTCAAACCGACTTCCCTCATCGTCCAGAAGCCTGGCATTCCAGAATGTGCCATCCCTGGTTGCCCGCTCCCGGCGATCCCCGACAGGCACATCCACACCGGTCTGCTGGACTGGAGTCCAGCAGCCCAGTTTCAGTACATCCTCGATGTGCTGTTCGCCTCTCGAATACAAGATTAGCCCATTGGCAGGCACGGTTCTTACCAGATGATGAAACTGCGTCTTTATAGCGTCCAGGTTCTCAAAAATATCACCGTGATCGAATTCCAGATTGTTCAAAATCGCGGTGCGGGGAGCGTAATGAATAAACTTGGAACGTTTGTCGAAAAACGCGCTATCGTACTCGTCTGCCTCCACGACAAAAAATGGAGGTTCACCCAGGCTTGCCGAGTTCGCGAAATTGCTGGCAACTCCGCCAATCAGATACCCTGGTTGCAATCCGGCGGATTCCAGAATCCAGGCCAGCATCGACGTGGTGGTTGTCTTGCCATGGGTGCCGGCGACAGCGAGAACCCAGCGGTCCTTCAATACCCAGCGGGCCAGAAATTCAGGGCCCGAACAATAGGGCAGATTGTTATTCAAAACAAACTCGACAGCCGCATTGCCACGGGACATAGCATTGCCCACCACTACCAGATCCGGCGCCGGCTGCAGGTGCTCCGCCTCATAACCCTGGCTCAGCCCGATTCCCTGGGAGGCAAGTTGTGTGCTCATAGGAGGGTAAACATTGACATCGCTTCCGCTGACCCGGTGCCCCAACTGCTTCGCAAGTACCGCCAGGCTACCCATGAAAGTGCCGCAAATGCCCAGGATGTGGATATGCATAGATTGAATTCTGGCTCGACCGTCGGCTGAACAGCGGTGTTTATATCATAGTTCCAGGGGTGTTCCGAGATGCCGGAGCACTGGAAGCGGAATATCCGGAAGATCGAAGGATACGGCCGCCGGAGACGGCTGAAGCTTCAGCAAGGGAATCGGGATGCATCGGTAAGGCAGACCTGGCGGTCAGTGACTTTACCTGAGGGTTATTGAGACTGGCTGACCCGGGCAGGCCGAAGGCTGTGCAGGGCAAGAAAACTTAAGATCAGTAATGACAGGATCCCCGGTTCAGGCACAGTTTTAAGAATCAGCATATTTTCGCTGGTAGCGCTGGGGACCGTATGATTATCGTCATTGCCATCGAAACCGATATAGTTGAAGGTGTTCGCGGAACCCGGGATACCCACCCTGATCCACCAGTTGTCCTGTCCGGCAACCAACGCGCAGCTGCCTCCGGAACAATTGTTGCCGAACAATGCTTCCTTGAAAATGCCGCCCGGAGAAAAATCGAGCCACCCGCTGTTGGCGGTTATTTCGTCGAAACTGAAGCCCCCGAAGGACACATCAAGTGCGGTGAAAAGGTTATCCTGGTTGACCTGACCACCTGCAACAGACGCCACGGCATCGTCATACTGGAAGCTGCCGATGTTATTCAAAAACTGAATCGGCCCCGAGGTGGAACTGAATTCGAAGCTGAACTGGATCAGGGCTGCAGATGAAAGTGACGAAAAAATCGACAGCAGTGTGGCTGCGGCCATCGCAATGAAGTGCCTGATAAACCTTGCTCGGATCATGGATTCGGGTAGCTAATTCAGCTGAATGAGGATAAATTAAACGCAAGTAATATGCCATACGCCTAACAGGCTGAATCCACGGGATTATTTTGAGCGGACAATCAGGCTTGTGTAAATAATTCTGACACTTGTGAGCCCGATACTGCCAATTGCGTAACAAAACATGACGCTGAACATCTGCCAGACGCATGGTCTGAAACCGGGCCGGCTCCATTCTACACGACCTGGTGGACGTTGACGGCCCAGACTGGTCAGTCGGATGAGCCGCGACCGCCGGACTGCAGTTCCGTCTTGTCGAGCTCGGCATTGTGGTTTTTTAGAATAATTCGCGGACTGTCCTCGGACAGCTGCACTTCCCCATGTGACGGTACGGAAATCCGGTCGATCAGCTGCCCATTCAGGCGGGTGCCGTTGCGGCTGCCGAGGTCTTCCAGTTCCCAGTCACCGTTCATGTAAATTACTCTCGCGTGTCGGCGACTCACAGAAGGGCAGTCGATACAGATGTCAGAACTGGGATTGCGCCCGATGGTAAAGGAATTGCTGAACGTTCGAGAATTCCCAACCTGAGTCCTTTTCAACTGCAATGGTGAGGTGGCCGTGGTCGCTCGAGAACACTGTTGGGGTGTCATTTCTTGGCAGGGAACCGGGATCCACCTTGATACCTTCCGGCCCGAGTTCGTATACCCAGGAGAGAATCAGGGCGATTGGCATACCGACAAAAAGAGCGATTATGAAAAAACGCACACCAATTTCAGAAACGCCGAAAGTAGGCAGCAGTTCGGATGCACCCAGGGAAAGACCCCAGGCCGACACCAGGTAGACACTGCCTACGCGGAAAACCTTACGGCGTCTCAGTTCTCTGGCTGTGCGGCTGATTCGCGTTATGTTGGATTGCTTTTCCATGAAATCCCTTACCCAGGCTCGGCGTATCGAACCAGCTGGCGCCTGACTCTGACACGTATGCGGGAAACATCTAGTTTAGGCTGGCTCCACTGTTAAATTCAAGCCATCCCGTTGCCGAGTGGAAACCCGCCGGGAAATTGGCCTGGCGACAATCGATGGCGCGCTCAACCGCGAAAGCGGCTATAATTTCACGCAAATGACACAACGTGACAATCCAGCAATAACGTGGTCCTCCGCGAGCCTGACCGACCGGGGGGTACGCCGTCAACACAACGAGGATGCCCTGCTGGATAGCCCCGAAAAAGGGATATGGGCAGTGGCAGACGGTATGGGCGGGCATACACGCGGCGATCTTGCCAGCTCGACAGTAATAGAACAACTGGGCAAAATACCAAGCCGCGAAAATCTGGAGGAAATGGCACGCGCTGTTCGAGACACCCTGGGTTCAATCAACAGTGATCTTGTTGCTATCGCACGAAAACACAAATCACTGATCATTGGAAGCACCATAGTTACACTGATTGCCGGAAGAGACGGCCAGTTCGCCTGTCTATGGGCAGGTGACAGCAGACTTTACCTGTTACAAAACGGTGAATTAAGGCAGGCTACCAAAGACCACAGTGAGGTTCAGGCTCTCGTCGATCGCGGTATCGTGAAGCCGGAGATGGCCGAAAACCACCCTGCTGCCAACGTCATAAACCGGGCAATCGGCGCAGAATCACGGCTTGACGTGGACATTGTATTCGGCAGTTTGAGGCCTGGCGACAAGTGTCTTCTCTGTTCAGACGGACTCTACCGGGAGCTGTTCGAACAGGAAATTTTCCAGACCCTGAATAAGCTTGCAGAGCCCGAAGCTATCGTTGCAGAACTGGCGGGCCTGGCTTTGCGACGAGGTGCGCGCGACAATGTCTCGGTCGTCGCTGTCGTTGTCGACTCCTGAACCAGTCGCGGGTTTCCGGCGTCAACCGGCCCGCTGTCAGATCGGAAGCGGCATCAGGTAACCTCGGAACAGGTTCTGCCATTCCCTGCAACAGCCGTTCGAGGCTGTCATACTCGTGCAGAGGTTTCCCAGGTCAGTGTTGCAGGCTCGCCAGGGGCACGAAAAAGAAATCGCCAACCTCGTGGCCGGCACCTTTTATGGCCTTGAATTCAGGTTCCTGTTCAAATTCTACAGTGCTTGCTGCTTCCGAGACTATGTCCCTGACCTTGAGAAACAGGTCCGGTCCCGCCATGATCTGATCATTGGATTCCAGCACGTCCAGAAACGCACGGGCGAAAATGGAATTGCCCTGCCCAAGATTATCCAGGACCGGGCTGTCGCCACCGGAGGAAAGCAGCAAACGGGCTCTCTTGGGTAACTTATATCGCAAATAATCTTCATCATAGGCGGTGCGTGATGTGCCGCCCATTATAAAACCTGGCGCATTGGAAAGCAGCCCGGCGTAACAGGAATCCGCCACGACCAAGACTCGCTTGGCATTCATACGTGCCAGGTGTCGCGTAATGAATTCATTGGAGATCCAGAATGTATCTGTTGGTGGAGGGTCGGCATTCACTGGCAGCCAGTAACCATCCTCAATTTCTCCAGTCCGCAACCTGGTACCGTGGCCGGCATAAAAAATCAGCAGGTTATCGTCTGCGCCCAACACCTCATTGAGGTCATTTATTGCCTGCATAACCTCAACATTACTGGCATCGATCAGGGTGCGAACGGTAAACCCGTATTTGTTCTTTAACAACTCCGACACTTTGAGTGCGTCGTTCCTTGGCGACTGCAGATCTTCGATACGGGCATAATCCTGGTTGCCGATAACCAGCGCGTAGTAGTTGCCGAACATGCCAGCCGGAAGCTGGGATTGCCGAGCCGGAGCCCCTTCCTGTTCAGCCTCTTCAGCTACCGGCTCGCGGAATACCGGAAGTTCCGTGAACGCGACCTGAGTGGCCAAGCGCTCTTCCTCCAACTGGGTAATCAGGTTCTCCATTTCCAGAAGTTCTTCCCGCAGTTGATTTTGAGAAGCCTGTTGGGCCTGGGCGCTGTTCTGTTGGTTCTCAAGATCGGTCTGCAACTGAGCTGTCTGCCGCCTGAGAACTGAAATCTGCGTCTCCCTGCTTGCCAGCTCCTGCTGCAATTCTTCACGCAGTGTTTGCTGCTCTCGGAATGCGGCAGACTGAAAAATTACATCGTCCTCCGGCATCCCCCATGCCTGACGGTAAAGGTTCAGTGCCTGCATTCGGTCCTGCTCCACACCAAGACCCTGTTCATAAAGGGTGCCAAGGTTGAACTGCGCCCGTGCGTTTCCCTGTTCAGCAGCACGTTGATACCAGATGGCGGCTGCTTCGTAGTTAGGTTCGCTACCGAGGCCCCGTTCAAAAATTTCGCCGACATTTACCTGGGCTTCGGCATCACCCGCTTCGGCGGTGGGCATCCACACATTGAGCGCGGTACGATAGTCCGCCCGGTCGAATTCCACATATTCACCTCCGCGGATTCGACAATCGGCTGCGGTCGTTCGTACGGGTCGTCTTGGTGTGAGATAGGTGCTCGCGCCCAGGCGCCTCACCTGGCCGGGCAACAGACAGTCCACGACCTGCAGATCAGCGATTCGCTGACCGTCCTGGCTGGAAGTTGTGGTGGAAGGTGCCGGAGGCGCAGCACATCCCGGCAGCATGACGATGCCCAGAACAGCCGGAATAATTAGAAACTTTAGAATTTCCTTGTCAGCCATCTTTATCATCATGATCATGTCAGAGATCATCCAGTGGCGGAGTACCCGCAAGGCACACAGAACACCATAATTGGTCCATGTAGTCAATTACCAGACAAGGACGTGTCGAATCCCGGCCGTCTGCCCCGGTACCGAACCGTCCGTCGCCCCAGAAACGAGCAGGATTAAAGCATTTGTGACGTTAGCGAACCGAAATGATGCAAGCGTAATCTCCAGGACACCCATGCGGCTGTTGATGCTGCTCGGAGTAATTGTGCTATGTGGCTGTTCCGGAATACAGAATGCGGGAAGCAGGGTTATCCGACAAGAGGGTTACCGCAGCAGTATTTTTCAATCGCATGTGTTCAGACATCTAGTTCTTTACAATAATCGCAGTTCGGAACATCGGCTTCATATTTACATCGACGGTGACGGGACTCCCTGGGTGCGAGGCACGCACCCTGCAAAAGATCCCACTCCCAGAAATCCGCTGGTATTCAGGCTAATGGCGCAGGACCGCCATGAAGCAGTCTATGTCGGGCGCCCCTGTTATTACTCCATGGGCCCGGAGTCGCACTGCAGCGCAGACCTCTGGACATCCGCCCGGTACTCGGAACAGGTGATAGACAGCATGGCAAACGTAATAACTGAGCTGGCGAGCCAGAGCGATGCAGCTGAAACAGTGTTGATCGGCTATAGCGGCGGGGCGGTAATCGCCACCTTGCTGGCACTGCGAATCCAGTCAATCGATGCGCTGGTCACGGTTGCCGGCAATCTGGACACTGATCTATGGACCGAGAGACTCGGTCTTTTACCTCTGACTGAATCACGCAATCCCGCGAGGGTCGATGAATACAGATCCGATTTGACGCAACTGCACTTCTCCGGCGGCGCCGATCGCCGCGTACCCACAGCGATCACCGCATCGTTTACTGACAAACAGGGAGTTGACTTGATAGTGTATCCGGACTTTGACCATACCTGTTGCTGGGAGAAGAACTGGAGACAGATTCTCGAGCTCCTGGACGACGCCGTGCAGTCCCGAACAGGCCCCTAACCAGGCACTCTTTGAATGAGCTGCCTGGTGGTTTTCAGTGCAACCCGGTTTCTTCGCCCTTCGGCGCCTGCATGGGCCATCAAGGCAGGGGTAACCCTTCCCGGCGTGCGGCGCCTCACAGCAACACCCGGCAGACTCCCGCAGAGTATTGCGGGACTTAATCCGAGGTTCCTCGGCTTCAAGAACTGAGCGTTAGGGTATCGATCAGAAGCTACTTGACAACGACTCGCGCAATTCCAGAAGTCGGGAATTCTCCGACAGGGCATCGTACTCCAGC
>CALOEW010000087.1:0-23865 GCA_942492445.1 uncultured Gammaproteobacteria bacterium | reverse complement strand
GGCGATGCGGTCACCCATTTCGGTGGAGGCCAGACTCAGACCCGGTTGACCCTGCCGCCCGGCGAGCATACCCTGCAGTTGTTTTTTGCCGACTACCTGCATTTGCCGCACAGTCCGCCGCTGGTTTCGGAGGTGATTACTGTCACCGTGGCTGATTAACTGACCCGTTCAACCGAGAATCTCGCCATGGAATCCAGGGCGTCACGATACCTGGATTCCGGCAGGTTCCGCAGGCATGAGATGGCTTTCTGAGCCTGTTCTTCAGCCAGTTGGCGGGTGTAATTCAGACCGCCACAGTCCCGGACAATGCCGGCGATCCGGTCCAGGGAGTCCGGCCCGCCGCTCTTCAGAGTGTCGCGAATCAATTGAGCATCGCTTGCGCTGCCGTGTTGCATGGCGTAAATGAGAGGCAGAGTCGGTTTACCCTCAGCCAGGTCGTCGCCGACGTTCTTGCCAAGCTTGTCGGTATCACCTTCGTAGTCCAGGACATCGTCGATGAGCTGAAAGGCTGTCCCCACGTGGAGACCGAAATCCCGCAGACTGTGCTCGATCGATTCGTCAGCCCTGGCAAGGATCGCGCCACACTGGGCTGCCGCCTGGAACAGGATTGCGGTCTTGTTGTGAATGACCCGCAGGTAGTCCGCCTCGGTGACATCCACGTTATGTTTATTGAGCAGTTGCAGCACTTCACCTTCGGCGATCCGATTGGTGGTATCCGCCATGATCTGCATGATGCGCATGTTGTTCAGCGACACCAGAATCTGGAATGCGCGTGAGTAGATGAAATCACCCACGAGGACACTGGAGGGGTTGTTCCACTCACTGTTGGCAGTGGGGCGTCCACGTCGCATGGTGGACATATCCACCACGTCGTCATGCAACAGTGTCGCTGTGTGAATGAACTCTATAACCGCCGCCAGACTGATGTGGCTTTCGTTCTCCATGCCGCAGGCCCTGGCGCTAAGCAGGACCAGTACCGGCCGCATGCGCTTGCCGCCGGCCTCCACGATGTAGTGGCCGATGCTCTCCACCAGGGAGACGTTGGAGTAAAGTTGATCTACCACGTAGTGGTTGACTGCTTCAAAATCGTTTGCGACTGTCGCGCGAATGGATTCGTACATGAGCTCTGTGGGCCGGGAACGCCGCCTTTTCGGCAGCTGATTTTTGAGACGCCATGCTAGGGAGGCAGGGTTACGCTGTCAAGAATGGAACGCAGGCGGTGGCACTGAAGCTGAGGGTCAGTTGCCGGAAGCGGGGCAGCTGAATCCAGGCTTGCCAGTGACCCCATGTTCCCGTAAAATGCCCGCCCCTGTAGGATTGGGCTGGCAGCAGGGTCTTATCCATAAAACAAAGCGGAGCCTTAACTATTATGTACGCAGTGATTGAGAGCGGTGGCAAGCAGCATCGCGTCGAGGAAGGCGAAATCCTCAAGCTGGAAAAACTGGATGTAGCCACTGGTGACCAGGTTGATTTCGACAAGGTTCTGATGGTAGGCGAAGGTGAGTCGGTAAAGATAGGAACTCCCTATGTGGCCGGCAGCAAGGTCACCGCGGAAGTTCTGAGGCAGGCGCGCAGCGACAAGGTGCAGATAATCAAATTCAGCCGTCGCAAGCACTATCGCAAGCAACAGGGCCACAGACAGTGGTATACAGAGGTGAAGATCACCGGTATCAAGGCCTAACAGATTTCAGGAGTAGACCATGGCACACAAGAAAGCAGGTGGCAGCACCAACAACGGTCGCGATTCCCATTCGAAACGCCTGGGCGTGAAATTGTTCGGCGGTCAGTCAGTGGCGGCCGGCAATATCATCGTCCGGCAGCGTGGAACCCAGTTCCACCCGGGTGAGAATGTCGGCCTGGGCAAAGACCACACGCTCTTCGCCAAGGCTGACGGCTGGTAAAATTTGAAGTCAAAGGACCGAAAAACGCAAATTTGTCAGCGTCGATACGGCCTTAAGCATTCTCGAACCCGGGAAAAGCCTCGTCATTCGACGGGGCTTTTTTTTTGTATGGCGTCGCAGAACCCCCAGGTGGACCGCGAACCGGCTTGAAAGTGGATATTGCAATGAAATTCGTAGACGAAGCCGAAATCACGGTGGAGGCAGGCAACGGTGGTAACGGCTGCCTGAGTTTCCGTCGCGAAAAATACATTGAAAATGGCGGGCCGAATGGCGGTGATGGTGGCGACGGTGGCAGTGTCTACCTGGAAGCAGATGACAACCTCGAATACCCTGGTGGATTTTCGGTTTCAGCCCGGTACCGGGCCCAATCCACGGC
The DNA here is from genome assembly GCA_942492445.1 of uncultured Gammaproteobacteria bacterium. GTDB lineage: Bacteria > Pseudomonadota > Gammaproteobacteria > Pseudomonadales > Pseudohongiellaceae > NORP240. Next base: position 21,588 of record CALOEW010000087.1, on the reverse strand, counting down.
CAATCCGGGCAGGCAAAAACTGCACCGGTGCAGGGGGTGAGGACCTGCTGATCAAAGTGCCACTGGGTACCAGGGTTATTGATACGAAACCGATGAATTGCTTGGCGATCTGACCGAAACCGGTCAGCGACTGCTGGTTGCGCGCGGGGGGCACAGGGGGCTGGGCAACACCCGGTTCAAATCCAGTATCAATCGCGCACCGCGCAAGACTACCAATGGCACACCGGGTGAAGTCCGCACCCTGCAGCTGCAATTGAAGGTGGTTGCCGACGTGGGGCTGCTGGGCCTGCCCAATGCGGGAAAATCCACTCTGATTCGTGCCATTACGGCGGCCAGGCCCAAAGTGGCCGATTATCCGTTCACCACCCTGGTACCCAATCTCGGCGTGGTAAGCCTGGGGATGGACCGCAGTTTCGTGGTGGCTGACATACCCGGTCTGATCGAAGGCGCTGCCCAAGGGGCCGGTCTGGGTATTCGCTTTCTGAAGCATCTTGTCGCGCACCCGGCTATTGTTGCATCTGGTCGATGTCATGCCTGTGGATGGCAGCGATCCGCTGCAAAACATCGAGAAAATCAGGATTGAGCTGGCCAGGTTCAGTGCCAGTCTGGCACGCAAGGAATGCTGGCTGGTCCTCAATAAAATCGACCTGTTGAGCGATGACCAGTTGCAGGTTCTGCGTCAGCGGATTGAAACCGGTCGGAACGGGTCGGCACCGGTTTTTGCGGTCTCGGCGGTGAGCGGAGAAGGGCTCGATTCATTATGCGAAGCACTGATGGGCGCCATTGAACAACATCGCCGTAAACTTCGGGAGGACGCGGAATACCTGCAGCAGCAGCTGGAACTTGACAATCAGATGGAGCAGGAAATTCGTGAAAGTGTGCGACGTGCTCGACCGCTCCGCAGACGCAAAGAGGGAATTGACGAATTGGAAGACCTGGATTTCTAGGGAACCTCTGATTAAGTCCCACAATGCTCTGCGGGAGTCTGTCGGGTGTTGCTGTAAGGCGCTGTGCGCCGGGAATGGTCACTCCCTTGCCAAGCACGGCAACGAAGCAGCGACGCCCGACAGGCCCCGCCCGAAGGGGCCTTCAGGCAACCCCGCTGGCTTCGTTGCACTGCCTTGACAGGCCGACGCATGCCGGCGGCAATGCGCCTCGCCAGCAGACTTGCCTGAAGGCCAGAGCATTGTGGGACTTAATCAGAGGTTCCCCAGGATTCCGGGGTAGTGGTGATGAGGCGATCAGAACTGAAAAATGCCAGATGGCTGGTGGTGAAAATTGGTAGCTCCCTGATTACCAACAATGGTCTGGGACTGGACCGGCCGGCGATAGAGAATTGGGCAGACCAGCTTGTATCCCTTCAGAGGCGCGGGCACAAGCTGGTTCTGGTTTCATCCGGTGCCGTTGCGGAGGGTGTGGCGCGGCTGGGCCTCAAGACCCGGCCAAGGGCGGTGCATCTGCAGCAGGCCGCGGCTGCTGTGGGGCAGATGGGCGTGATCCAGGCCTATGAAAGCTGTTTTTCCAGGCACGGTGTGCATGCTGCCCAGATCCTGCTGAGCCATGAAGACCTGTCTGACCGGACCCGGTATCTGAATGCACGCAGCACCCTTATCACTCTGCTGGATATGGCGGTGGTGCCGGTCGTCAATGAGAACGACACGGTGGCGACAGCGGAGCTGTGTTTTGGGGATAATGATACGCTTGCTGCGCTGGTTGCCAACCTGATAAACGCTGATGTCATGATTCTGCTGACTGACCAGCAGGGCCTGTACAGTGCCGACCCGCGAATTGATCCCGATGCCAGGCTCATACAGGAAGCCGCTGCGGAAGATCTGAGCCTGCGGAAAATGGCCGGCACCGGCAGCAGCCTGGGCCGTGGTGGTATGCAGACCAAGCTGTCGGCGGCGCACCTGGCGGCGCGCTCCGGAGCCTGTACTGTCATTGCCAATGGCCGCGAGCCGGAAGTGCTGCTTCGGATTCTACAGGGTGACAGTATCGGCACCCTGCTGGTTCCCGAACAGGAACCGGTCGCGGCCCGCAAACAGTGGCTGGCCGGCCAGCTGAAGGTGCAGGGAAGACTCGAGCTGGATGCCGGTGCCGTGGAGGTACTCAAGAACTCCGGCCGCAGTCTCCTGGCCGTGGGTATTCAAGGATGTCAGGGGCGCTTTGAAAGAGGCGAGGTGGTAGCCTGTGTGGACAGCGCCGGCAACGAGATTGCAAGGGGGCTGGTCAACTACAGCAGCGAAGAGGTCGCCCTGCTTCAGGGACAGGCCAGCAGCCGGATTGAAGAATTGCTGGGCTATTCCGGTGATTCCGCCGTTATCCACCGGGACAATCTGGTGCTTACCGGCTGACCGGATCGCTTGTTTGAATAAGCCCTTGGGGAGAGCGAAAAACCGGCGACAGGGCCGGTTTTTCAGGGGAAGTCGCTATCAGGCGGCCTGCAGCGCCTTTATTTTGGCATTCAGGCGGCTCTTGTGCCTGGCAGCCTTGTTTTTCTCAATTATTCCCTTGTCGGCCATCCGGTCGATAACCGGCACCGCGTTCTGATAGGCAGCCATGGCCTGCTCATAGTCTCCCGATTCAATTGCGGCGACTACTTTCTTGATGCTGGTGCGCACCATGGATCGGAAACTTGCATTATGGCGGCGCCGAATTTCTGCCTGACGCGCACGTTTGCGTGCTTGCGGAGAGTTAGCCAAGTGTTACTCCTCTGAGTTGTCGATAGACGGGTCAAAACGGGTTCAATCGGCGGGTTCCGGAACTGTTCAACACGGTTGCGGACCCCGATTTTCGAGCGCGACAATATGCCGCTTTCGTCAGGTGATGTCAATAGCGGGACGGCAGGCCTGCGGCCCGCCGTCTGTTTCCCATAAACCAGGAAAGTGCTACTCAATCCCGCCGCACCGGAGTCGATAGATAACAGATCGGCTTACTGTTGTGACAGGCACCGGAAAGCGCATACTACCGTTAACTGAAGTCCCGGATCCATGACTGATAAACTTTCCGACACTACCAGGCAGGTCAAACCGGCCGCGGGCCATTCAGGGCTGCTGAAGGCCAGCGGCGTCACCGGAATGATGACCATGGTCTCACGTGTCCTGGGCCTGACCCGGGATGTCGTGATCGCCAGGGTGTTTGGCGTCGGTGACGGTACCGATGCATTCTTTCTAGCCAACCGGATTCCCAATTTCCTGCGCCGGCTGTTTGCGGAAGGGGCGTTCAATCAAGCCTTTGTGCCGGTGTTGTCGGAGTATCGCAGCCAGAAAAGTCACCGTGATGTCCAGCTGTTGATCAATTCGGTGGCGGGGACATTGGGCCTGCTGTTGTTGATCATTACCTTGCTGGTGGTGGTGGCGGCACCGTACGTGTCAGTACCGATTGCTTTCGGATTCCTGGATCAGCCGGAGAAATTTCAACTGTTCGTTCAGATGTTGCGCCTGACTTTTCCCTACCTGCTGCTCGTTTCCCTGACTGCTTTCTGCGGGGCAATTCTGAACAGCTATGACCGTTTTGCAGTGCCGGCACTGACTCCGGCGCTACTCAACCTGTCCCTGATCGGCTGCGCCGTGGTGCTGGCTCCCTACATGGATCGGCCGGAGCTGGCTCTGGCCTGGGGGGTATTGATCGCCGGTGTCGTGCAGCTGCTGTTTCAGTTGCCGTTTCTGGCCCGCATCAATCTGTTTCCAGTGCCCCGATTGAACGGCAGCCATCCTGGCGTCCGGCAGATCAGGAAGCTGATGATACCGGCGTTGTTTGGCGTCTCGGTAAGCCAGATAAACCTGTTGCTCGATGCCTTTATCGCCTCCCTGCTGATGTCCAATGCGGTGTCGTGGCTCTACTATTCGGACCGGCTGGTGGAATTGCCACTTGGTGTATTCGGAATCGCCATTGCCACCGTGGTGTTGCCAAGTTTATCGCGCAAGCACGCCGATCAGTCCCTTGTTGAATTTGCCAGTACGCTGGATTGGGCCATGCGCCTGATCTGCCTGATTGCCATTCCCGCGACCCTGGCACTGGTAGTGATTGCCGAACCAATCCTTGTTACCCTGTTTGAAAACGAGCAGTTCAGTGTAACTGATGTGCAGCGCGTGACCGTGAGTCTGCAGGCTTATGCGCTGGGGTTGATCGCCTACATGGGGGTCAAAATCTTCGCACCGGGGTTTTTTGCCAGGCAGGATACCAGCACTCCGGTCCGGATTGGCATTATCGCCATGGTAACCAACATGGTGCTGAACCTGGTGCTGGTGTTCGGTCTGGGTATGCAGCATGTGGGGCTGGCACTGGCAACCAGCCTTGCCGCGTATGTCAATGCGGGGCTGCTTTTCCGCGGATTGTGGCGTGACAGGCTTATCGTCCGTCAGCCCGGGTGGCTGTTATTCGTGGCCCGGCTGACAGTTGCCAATTCGGCAATGGTCCTGTTTCTGAGCTGGTTTGCTGGTGACTGGATGATGTGGCTGGAACTGGACATCTGGGGCAGAATACTGCGATTGTTCCTGACCTGCGCGGGTGGGTTTCTGACATATGTCAGCTGCCTTTATTTTACCGGTATGCGCGTAGTCGATCTTCACAGGTAGCAACCTCAATGAAACCAATGGCAGTTTTTCTATTGATTCTGTTGACCTGCTTCTCCGACGCAGAGGCTTCGGAGGAGTGTGTGGTACTGTTGCACGGCCTGGCCCGTACCACTGGATCCATGAGCGAACTGGAAACCAGGCTGCGGGAAGCCGGTTACCGGATTGCCAATATAGGCTATCCCTCACGGGACTACCCGGTGGAGGAACTGGCCAGCCAGGCGGTGGGGAATGGATTGGACAGGTGCGACGCCAGCGGGGCCTGGCGCATACATTTCGTCACTCATTCGCTGGGCAGTATCCTGGTTCGTTACTATTTCAGTGAACGACGGGATACGCGCCTGGGGCGCGTGGTGATGCTGGGCCCACCCAACCAGGGCAGCGAACTGGTGGACGCGCTTGCCGAATTTCCGGGCTTCGATCTACTGAACGGGCCTTCCGGCGACCAGCTTGGCACCGGCGAGGGCAGTATATTGGAAACCCTGGGGCCGGTGAATTTCGAGCTTGGTGTCATCGCGGGCGATCACACCTTGAACCCGTTGTACACGGCGTTGATACCAGGGCCCGATGACGGCAAGGTGTCCGTGACGAGCACCCGCGTGGAGGGCATGGCAGATCATATCGTATTACCGGTTACCCATACCTGGATGATGTACAGCAACGAGGTGATCGAACAGGTGCTTCAGTTTCTCAGCACGGGCCATTTTGACCACACGGAGCACTGATCCGCGAACAGCCGTATTCACCGTTAGGCCCGGGAAATGAATTTACCAGTCAGTGTGTTGACCCTGATAATTTCACCTGCAGCCAGGTACTCTGGAACCTGAACTTCGAGGCCGGTGCTCAGGATGGCGGTTTTACTGCGGTTGGTGGCGGATGAGCCGGTGACGGCAGGCGGCGTGTCCACAACAGTCAGCGACACCGACTGGGGCAGTTCGATGCCCAGCAGATTGCCATCCATGATCAGGGCGATGATGTCGTCCTGTTGTTCAGAGAGAAACGGCAGTTGTCCTTCCAGTTCGTCGTGGTTGAGGCTGTACTGGGTAAAATCCTCAGTGTCCATGAAAAAGTAGGAATCTCCATCCTTATAGGAGTACTGGACTTTCACTCTGAAGCAGTCGGCTTCCTTGAGAAGGTCGTCGCCCTTCAGCGAGGCATCCAGTTTCTGGCCGGTTTGCAGGTTGTTGAAGCGAACCTTGTACAGGGTGGTAGCACCACGCGACGATGGACTTTTACTTTCCAACTGCTTGACGATGTGGGGAACCCCATCAATGTCGATGACCATGCCTTTTTTCAGATCACTTGCCTTCAGCATTTTAACCCCCATATGGTTTCAAGGCAGGCGTCAATTTACTGGATCGCTGGCGTCGAGTAAACCGGGATCGAAACCTGTTCTGGTCCGATAATGTTGCCGGTTGTTCCGGTCTGGAAACACTATGAGTCAGCGTAACAAGGAAATTGACAATCTCCATATAATCGGTTGCGAAGAGCTTCCCACTCCCAGGGAACTCAAGGAAGAGCTGCCCCTGGATGGCGTGGCGCTGCAGACCGTTCTGTCCGGACATCGCGGTGTCAAGGCAATTCTGGATCGAAAAGATCCCCGGGTTGTCGTTGTAGTCGGGCCCTGTTCAATACACAACACCTCTGAGGCGATCGAGTATGCCGAGCGCCTGCAACCGCTCGCGGAGGAACTGTCCGATTCACTGCTGATTCTGATGCGTGTGTATTTCGAAAAACCCAGAACTTCGGTTGGCTGGGAGGGCCTGATCTACGATCCGCACCTGGACGGCTCCCACCGCATCGATCATGGTCTGCGCATCGGGCGCGAACTGATGCTGAAAATCGCCACCCTGGGGCTGCCGATCGCAGTGGAAGCGCTGGACCTGATCTCTCCGCAGTACCTTCAGGATCTTGTAACCTGGACAGCCGTCGGAGCGAGAACGACAGAGTCTCCGACCCATCGTAAACTGGCCAGCGGAATTTCTTCCGCCGTAGGTTTCAAAAACAATGTGGATGGCAATCTTGCCGTCGCCGTCAATGCCATTCGGTCCGCCTCGGCCAGCCACAGCTTCATCAGCGTCACCGAAGAAGGGAAGGTGGCTGTCTTCCGCACCGAAGGTAATCCACATTGCCATGTGATTCTTAGAGGGGGCACCTCTCCCAACTACGACCGGGCCAGTGTCGCTGCCTGTGAAGCCGAATTGCGAAAAGCAGGTATCACTGAGAACATCATGATCGATTGCAGTCATGGCAATTCCAGCAAGGATTTCCAGAAGCAGGTTCTGGTTCTGGAAGATGTCGCCCAACAGTTCATGGCGGGTAATCAAAGCATTATCGGTGTCATGGTCGAAAGCAACCTGATCGAAGGTAATCAGCCAATCCCTGATGACCTCGAGGAGATTCGCTACGGGGTGTCCATCACCGATGCCTGTGTGGGCTGGGAGGCGACGGAGGTGATGTTGCGCCGCTTTGCCGAGGTCGTGAAGTCCGCCCTGCCACAACGGATTGTTATTGACGGTTGATGTAGATCAAGTGGTATTTCCCGAGTCTGGCCCATACTGCGCCCAGTACCACAAGCATTGATTGAACTCCGTGTCCGGACAATGGCTGAATTCAGTCGGGAGGCGTGTTATGGCTATTTTTGACAAGTTGCTTCTGGCGATCGACCTTTCCCCCGATTCCGATCAGTTGCTCAGCCGCGTTTTCAAAATCTGCGCCGGGCACATGGACAGGGTGCATGTCGTTCATGTTCTGCGTGGCGGCACATTATTGGCTGTCGGGACACTCGACCTCCGGGACCCGGAACAGAGGCAGGAGCACGATCAGACTCTGGTCAGACTCAACGATATTCTGCGGCGGAACGGATTTCAGATCCCTCCCCAGAATCTGGTAATCCGGCATGGCGAGCCGGCGACCGAGATCAAGCGGTTGGCTCATGACCTGGAAACCGATCTGGTCATTGTTGGCAGCCACAACCGGAGTGAAGGCTGGATGAGCCTTCCCGGAGCCACCACAAACTGCGTGCTGCAGGGGATTGACTCCGACGTGATGGCAGTCCGGGTCTAGGGAGGCTCTGATCAGGTCCCGCAGAGCGTTGCTATGGGTCTTGATCAGAGGTTCCCTCCCCGGGAGCCCGCTCAGCTAACGCTCAGGTCTGGCTGCCGAGCACCGCCACCAGGCTGTCCACCAGGTAGTCAATGTTGTTCTCATTAATCCCGGCTACATTGATTCGGCTGGAATCGACCAGGTAGATACTGTACTTCTCCACCAGCAACTTGACCTGGGAGACATTAACGCCAAGGAAAGAAAACATCCCTTTCTCATTACGGATAAAGCTGAAATCGGAGCGGACCCCGGCAGCGTGCAGGCGACGGGCCAGAGTGTCCCGCAGGCCATTGATGCGATTGCGCATTTCAGTCAGTTCTCTATTCCAGCTGATGCGCATGTCGGGGTCTTCGAGGATGACCCGCACTATTGCCGCGCCGTGGTCCGGTGGCATGGAGTACATTCCACGGGCTATCGATGCCAGCTGACTGGAGACAGCGGGTAACTGACCTCTGGACTGACAGAGGATGGTCAGCGCGCCCACCCGTTCACGGTAAAGACCGAAATTTTTTGAACAGGAACTGACCACCAGCAGCTCCGGCAGCGATTCGGCAAGCAGGCGCACGCCGTAAACGTCCTCCTCCAGGCCATCGCCGAGTCCCTGGTAGGCGAGATCGATGAAGACCGTGAGTCTCTTTGACAGGGCCAGGTCCCGGATGATCTGCCACTGTTCCGCATCGAGGTCGGCTCCACAGGGGTTGTGGCAGCACCCATGGAGCAGGACGATATCGCTGCTGGTCGCCGACTGGAGTGCCTCGAGCATTTCCTCAAAGCGGATGACGTGGTTGGCATAGTCATAATAGGGGTAGGTTTTTATCTGCAACCCTGCCGCTCCCAGCAGGGGTACGTGGTTGGGCCAGGTGGGATCACTGACCCAGATACTGGCCTGGGGGTCAGCTTTCCTGATGAACTCCGCCGCCACCCGCAAGCCGCCGCAACCGCCGGGCACCTGGACGGTGCACCGCCGATCCCGCAATTTCTCGCTCAGAGCCTCGCCCAGCACCATCCTGGCTGCCAGTTCGTCATAGTCGGTGTCACCGGCGGGCCCTACGTAGGACTTGGTGTCCTGGGTCGCCAGGATTCGGGTTTCCGCCTCCTTTACCGCTGCCATGACCGGCGTTCTGCCTTTTGAATCCTTGTAGACGCCAACGCCCAGGTCGATTTTGTGGGGATTGCTGTCGGCGCGGTAGGCGGCCATCAGTCCGAGAATGGGGTCGGCGTTCAGTTGTTGCAGCGATTCGAACATGACGAGTCAGTCCTCGGATTTCCGTTTGCATGCTGTCAGTGTGTTCTGCAGCAGTGAGGCACGGGTCATGGGACCGACACCGCCCGGCACCGGGGTGATGAAACTGCACTTGTCCTTGACGACGTCGAAATTCACGTCACCAACGAGGCGGAAGCCACTCTTGCGGCTGTCATCCGCTACCCGGGTGATGCCCACATCAATGACCACAGCACCTTCCTTGACCATATCGGCATCGACATAGTCGGGTTTTCCCACTGCAGCGATGAGGATGTCGGCGTTGCGGCAATGGGCGGCGATGTCGCGACTGCGGCTGTGCAGCAGAGTGACCGTGCAGTTACCGGGAGAGGTATTACGGGACAGCAGGATCGCCATCGGTGTGCCGACAATATTGCTGCGGCCCAGCACTACACAGTTTTTCCCTTCGGTTTCGATTTTGTAACGGGCCAGCAGCTCCATGATCCCGTTCGGAGTGGCAGAGACGTAGGTGGGTAATCCCAGGCACATGTTTCCGACGTTGGCGGGGCAGAACCCGTCCACGTCCTTGGCCGGGTCGATTGCGAGGGTCACCTTGTGCTCGTCAATATGTTCGGGCACCGGCAACTGAACGATAAATCCGTCTACATTCTCATCCTGGTTCAGTGCGGTGATGCGATACAACAGTTCTTCCTCACTGACCGAGTCCGGCAGGCGGATCACTGTTGAGTCAAACCCCACTTCCTCGCAGTCCTTAACCTTGTTTGCCACATAGGTTTCGCTGGCGCCATCGGTGCCCACCAGGACGGCGGCAAGATGCGGGGTCTTGCCTCCCTGTGCCCTGATAACCTTGACCTGTGCGGCGATTTCCTTGCGAATCTGCTCGGAGGTCTGTTTTCCGTCTAGTATCTGCATCTTGAATAGCCGTCCTTGTTCTGGAGTGTCGCTTCGGGAGGGTGGGACTTCAGGGCGGCTATGATAATCGAGCTACCTGGGCGGCTCAAGGAATCTGCCGTTACCAGCTGCCCGTGTTGGACATACTGGACCACGGTTCCCGGGGGGGTAGTGGGTCTCCGGCCTGCAGCAGTTCTATGGAGATGTTGTCCGGCGAGCGCACAAAGGCCATACGGCCGTCCCGTGGCGGGCGGTTTATGATGACACCTGCAGACTGCAATTTTTCGCAGACCGCGTAGATGTCATCGACCTGGTAGGCCAGGTGGCCGAAATTACGACCTGCGGAATACTCTTCCGGGTCCCAGTTGTAAGTCAGTTCCACCTGTGCGTTTTCGTCGCCTTCTGCCGCCAGAAACACGAGGGTGAAGCGGCCATTCTCGTGGTCCACCCGGCGTACCTGCCTGAGACCGAGTTTATTGCAGTAGAAATCCAGTGATTTGTCCAGGTCGGTGACTCTCACCATGGTATGCAGATATTTCATAGCGTCCTCTTTAATAAAGAATCACTGAGCGAATGCTTTCGCCACTGTGCATCAGATCGAAAGCCCGGTTGATATCTTCCAGTGGCATGGTGTGAGTGATCAGCGGATCGATCTGGATTTTACCCTGCATGTACCAGTCGACAATTTTCGGTACGTCGGTTCGTCCTCTGGCACCACCGAACGCCGAGCCGCGCCATACGCGGCCGGTTACCAGCTGAAAAGGGCGCGTAGCGATTTCCTGACCGGCGCCGGCAACACCGATGATCACCGACTCCCCCCATCCCTTGTGGCAACATTCCAGTGCCTGTCGCATGGTGTTGACGTTACCGATACACTCAAAACTGTAGTCTACCCCGCCATTGGTCATGTCGATGACCGCGGCAGTGACGTCATCGACGTCACTGGGGTTGAGGAAATCCGTCATCCCGAACTGGCGTCCCAGTTCGGCCTTGGCCGGATTGGTGTCGATACCGATAATTCTGTCCGCACCGACCATGCGTGCACCCTGAACCACGTTGAGGCCGATGCCCCCCAGGCCGAAAACTGCCACCGTGCTGCCCGGTTCAACCCTGGCATCGAAGGCCACTGCCCCTACACCGGTCGTCACGCCACAACCGATATAGCAGACCTTGTCGTAAGGGATGTCGTTGCGGATTTTCGCTACAGCGATCTCCGGCAATACGGTGTAGTTGGAAAAAGTGGAGCAGCCCATGTAATGAAGTAAGGGTTTTCCGTCAAGGGAGAAACGGCTGCTGCCGTCGGGCATCAGTCCCCGGCCCTGGGTGCTGCGGATGGATTGACACAAATTTGTTTTCGGATTGAGGCAATATTCACATTCACGGCATTCCGGGGTGTACAGCGGAATAACCGTGTCGCCGACTGCGACTGACCTCACGTCCGCACCGGTCTCCACCACCACGCCGGCTCCTTCATGGCCGAGTATGGCCGGAAACGCACCTTCGGGATCGTCTCCCGACAGGGTGAAGGCGTCCGTGTGGCAGACTCCCGTAGCCTTGATCTCGATCAGAACCTCGCCGGCCCTCGGGCCAGCGACGTCGACTTCTACTATTTCCAGGGGTTTGCCCGCTTCAAAGGCAACGGCTGCTCGTGATTTCATAGGATGGACCTGTTTGTCTGTTGTTACGCCGGATTGTAAAGATCACCTCAAGTCCAGGCAACCTGCATCCCGCCCCGACGGTATTACTCATGAACTCAGGGTGATAAACTGCGCCGCTTCGCGGCCGACTGCGACCGGTCGGCCACAGTTTCCTGGAGCAATCCGTTCATGCAATTACCCGATCGAAAGCAATTTGTGCTCACGGTCTCCTGCCCGGAAGCGCATGGCATCGTCCGCGCCGTCAGTGATTTTCTGTTTCAGCGTGGAGCTACCATTACCGATGCTGCACAGCACCGGGACAGGGAAATAGATCAGTTTTTCATGCGTGTGGAATTTGAAGAAGGGACACCTCCTTTGCCGGGCCGGGAAAAGCTGCATCAAGATTTTGAAGCCATCGCTAAACAGTTCAGCATGCAGTGGTCGTTGTTTGATCTGGCGGAGAAACCTCGGCTGCTGCTGGCCGTTTCGCGACACACCCACTGCCTGAATGACATACTGCATCGCTGGGGCAGTGGGGTGCTGCCTGCTGAAGTGGTTGGAGTGGTTTCCAATCATCGCGACATGGAAAAGATGACCGAATGGTATGGTCTGCCCTATTATTATCTGCCGATAGGCGGGCACAACAAACTGGAGCAGGAGCTGGAAATACTGCGTATTGTCGAGCAGAATCGGGTTGACCTGTTCGGGCTGGCCCGCTATATGCAGATTCTTTCCTCCACCATGTGCAGCAATCTGGAAGGCAGGATCATCAATATCCACCACTCGTTTCTGCCCGGCTTCAAAGGGGCGAACCCCTACCGGCAGGCTTACATGCGGGGAGTCAAGGTGATCGGGGCTACTGCCCATTACGTGACCACTGATCTGGATGAAGGCCCTATTATTGAACAAGTGGTTGAAAAGGTCGATCATAATTGTGATGTCAACGACCTGGTTCAGATCGGTCGTGATGCTGAATGCGTGGCATTTGCCAGGGCTATCAAGTGGCATTGTGAACATCGTGTTATTCTGAATGGCAATCGCACCGTGGTTTTCAGATAACGGACTTCGGCGTGAAAACTTCGGGGAGTGACCTGATGGCTGGCAACTCAGACATCGATCGGCAACGACGCCGGAGCCGAGCTGCTGGCGGGCTTAACTGAATGACTGTGTCCATGGATCTGTTGCTGGCATTCACGGTGATTACACTCGGTTCCTATGTCCAGAGCTCAATTGGGTTCGGGCTGGCAATAATCGCGGCGCCGGTGTTGTTCTTTATCGATCCGGCCTACGTTCCGGCGCCGATAACTGTCAGCGCGTTCGCGTTGTCGGTCGCCAATGCCTGGGGACATCGTCGTTCTATTTCCCTGCGCGGACTCAAGTACGCGGTACTGGGCCGGATTCCCGGCTCGGTTGCCGGTGCAATGTTGATATTCTGGATCAATCAGGAACTGCTGGGCCTGTGGCTGGGCATTTCGGTGCTGCTTGCAGTTGCCGTAAGTCTGAAGACCGTTGCCTTGGCCCCGACCCCGGGGCATATGGCCGTCGCAGGGTTTCTGTCCGGCTTCATGGGCACCAGTTCGTCCATTGGCGGTCCCCCCATGGCCCTGTTGCTGCAGCACCAGGAAGCCCGGTATATCCGCGCCAACCTGTCGGCTTTTTTCGTGGTCAGCTGCCTGATGTCTCTGGCCATGCTGGTTCCGGTCGGGTATTTCGGAAGTCGGGAAATCTTGCTAGCGTTGCCGCTATTGCCGGCTACTTTGTTGGGTTACTGGCTGGCCAGGCACACCTGGCATCTGATATCGCCGCGAATCTTGCGTCTTTCTACGCTTGCCCTGTGTTCAGTTTGCGGTGTTATCGCTATTTTTTCCTTCTGGTTATAGCGGACCAAGGAGCCTCTGATTAATTACCGCAATGCGCTGCGGGAGTCTGTCGGGTGCTACTACCAGGCTCCGTGCGCTGCTGCGGCTTAACAGACGACGGCTAAAGGCGTTATCGAATATTAGGTCATTGCGCTTCACTGCACGGGTCCGTAAAACATTTCACACAATCTGAGGAGAAACCCATGAAATCAATGCTGCTTCGCGCCACCCTGCTGCTGGTCGCACTAATTCCTTTCAATCAGGCAGTCCTTGCCGACAACGATGCCGCCGCCAAAGCCATCGCCGAAATTCTGGTCGGATTGAACCACTTTCCTTCGGACGCAGAAAAGGCTGTGCTCATGGATATTGCTCAGGACCAGAGCAATGGTCAGGGTATCCGCGCCGTTGCCCAGGCTGTTCACGACATGCAGCACTCCCTCAGTGCCGAGAGCAAGGAAGCGATGGCACAGATCATGGCGTCAGACTGCGCCGATCCTCGAGCCAAGGCGCTGGCCGAAATCGTCTCCGGAATCAACAAGATGGCGGGCGATCAGGCCAAGGCAAGCCTTCAGGCCATGCTCTGACAGTTAACGCCGGCACAACAAGGAAGCCAATGCCCCGCGACCGGTCGTGGGGCATTGGTACAGGCGATTGCTATCCTGATTGATAATTTGACGGTAAAATCCCGCCACGTCATTCAGGTTTTGCGCTATCGGCACACTTCCGGCAGCAACAAAACCAATAATCCGGCAATCAGCAATCCCTATGGACCTTAAAAGAACCACGCCTGAACCGGTGTCAGTTTCCCGCTGGCCCAACGAAATCAGCATGAACGCGTTTCGCGAAACCTGGCAACTGGAAGGCACGCCTGTCTGGGAAACGGTTTTTGAGATGCACAAGCAGAAAATGCAGATCAAAAACGTAAACGTGGCAACTTCCAATCTTGAAACCATTTTCAAGAACACCTTCCGACTCAGCGCCAGCAAGGGATTTCAGGCCATGAGTCTGCGCGATCTGAGCCGCGAGACAGGCATCAGCATGGGAGGGCTCTACGCGTATATTCACAGTAAAGACGAGCTGGCTTCCGTTATCGAGTCGGTGTTAAGGCATTACATACTCAAGGTGCTCGGAGGCCTCGCCAAGCAGGACCTCGATCCGGTCAGCCATCTCAAGGCAATTATTTTCGGTGAGACCTACATGAACGAGCTCATGAAATCCTGGTTCTACTTCTCCTACATGGAGGTCAAGGGGCTGCCCCGTGGCCAGCGGGAGAAGGCGATGGACCTGGAAATCCTGGCCCAGTCCATCCTGCTGGACAATTTCAGAGCCGGCATGGAAAAGCGGGTATTTCGGTGCCCTGACCCCGAGATGCTGGCGGTTCACACAATCGGTCTGCTCCAGCAGTGGTATCTGAAGCGCTGGAAATTCAAGCGCATGCAGGTCAACGTAGACCAGTTCGCCGGTTCGGTTTTTGAATTCGTCGGCAAAGCACTGGATTGTCAGACTTCAGGTGGCGCTGTAAAACCGTTGCCGGAGGCTGGCGGGTAGAGCCGGGCACGGCTCTGACCGATGCCGGTTATGAACCCTGGTCGGCAGGCTACACTGAATCCAGTGGCCCTGATCCCCCAGGTCAGGCGTTTTCCGGCTTCAGGCCGCCCTTGCTGGCGTAGAAGTTCCGGATTTCCTCCATATCCCTGTCCAGATCGCCCGTGGGCGTGAAAAAGTCCGCCAGGCCCGCTTCTTTTCTGGGCGCATCCAGGTACCCGAGAAGAATCGGTACACCGGAATTCCTGGCGATGTGATAAAAACCGGTCTTCCACCTGTTGACCTTGCTGCGGGTCCCCTCCGGCGGAATTAAAACCACCAGTTCCTTTTGCCGGGCAAACTCCTCGGTCATCTGCTGGACCACGTTGTTGGACTTGCTGCGGTCGATGGGAATGCCACCCAACCAGCGCATCAGAGGAGCAAACGGGAAGCGAAACAGTGAATTCTTGCCCATCCAGAAGACTTTCAAACGCAGTTTGAGTGCGACCAGCAACATCAGGGGAAAATCCCAGTTACTGGTGTGAGGCGCACCGATCAACACCAGCTTCGGCGACGGGATTTCCCTGCCCACTGTTTTCCAGCCGATGAGCTTGAGTGTGAGTATCGCCAGCAGCCGCAGGATCGGGGTTAATATCGGTGTGGAGAAAACAGTGGTTCGCATGGGTTGGGCTCAGGTGTCGAGTTTCAGTAGGGGACCCAGGGTTCAATCTTCGCCGAACAGGCGCCTGAGCTCCCGTAAGGCCCGCTCGGAATCCGACAGCGGCGTGTCGTCATCTTCTGTTTCCGCTGGTTGGGGAGTTTCGCCGAACAGTTCGGCAAGCCTGGCGCGGGCCTCCCGGGCCTTGCCGTCATCCTGAGGTTGATACGCGCCGGACCGAGGCCTGAAGTAATCACAGAAGTTGGCTTTCTCCTTATCCAGAGTGTATTCGGCGCGATCCTCACGGCAGTTGTCGGCAAGAGCCGGGTCGTACTCCCTGCATAACCGGCACACATGCAGGTCGGCCTTGCAGACTGTGCATTCTTCATACCGGGAGAACGGGAAGCGCATTTCCGGAAGAGGGGAACCGCATTTCCAGCATTGCAGTTGCATAGCGCTATTCCCAGCGTCTGAAATAGTGTGTGATATCCGGATCGGCCAGGCGCCGGCTGGGACCGGCCTTCTGACCCAGATAGAGAAATCCGATAATGTGCTCGTTGTCGGCCAGCTCGAGTCCTTTTCTTACAACCGGATCGTAAGCCATGGCGCCGGTTCGCCAGAACGCACCGATCCCCTGGGCATGGGCTGCCAGCAACATGTTCTGTGTGGCCGCGGCAGCAGACAGGTCCTGCTCCAGGACTGGCACCTTGGGACTGGGCTGGTGCGAGGAAATGGTGACTATTATCAGCGGCGCCCGCATCGGTTTGGCACGGATTCGCTCCAGGGCGTTGTCATCAAGGGTTGGGTCATCGGTTCGAGCAGCCCGGGCAAACAGGTCCCCCAGCCTGTCACGGGCTTCGCCGCTGATCAGGAGAAATCGCCAGGGGCGCATGACGCCATGATCCGCGGCGCGCAGGGCGGCTTTGCAGATATTGTCCAGGCAGATACCGTCGGGTGCCGGGCCGGTCAGTTTGGGAACGGAGGTTCTGGTATGCAGGGCTTCGATAGCATCCATAGGGTCTTTCCGGGTGTACTGGTAATCAGGCGGTCACAGGCCGCAAGGTAACATGTCCGATTGCGACAGGGCTGCCAGTGAGAATAAAGCAAACCGTTGCACAATTGAACCAGGCGACTGGCAGTTGTGTCCGACAGACTCCTGCAGAGCATCGCGGTAATTTTTCAGAGGTTCCTTAGTCAGAGTTTACCTAAATGATGGTATACTTTTTTTCACGCAGGACGATAGAACTGAAACAGGCGATGTCGCCCGCCGCAGCGCCCGGTCCGCTCCACAATCCAGATCACCAGTACAAACAGGATCCGCTATGAATTCCAAGGCTGATGTAATAGCCGTTAGCAACGATCGTCCACTGTATCCCCAGGACAAGTCCCGTTGGTTCGGCAAATGTTCGTCCGCCAGGCTGCGTGTGGTTTTCGGCTTTTACTCGCCGGACGGCAACGAGGTCTCAATGCCGGTTGCCAGCATGTCAGCGTATTTGAAACGGGACTTCCCCTGGGTTGACATTGAGCTCTACCCGATTCTGATACTTCGCGACGAGCAGGGCTATACGCCCGAAAACTACGCACGGGCAGTCAGGGAACTGAACCCGGATGTTATCGCATTCTCGGTGATGAGCCCGCACTGGTTTCCCATGGAGCCCTATTTTGCCGAATTGAAAAAGCTGATGCCGGATCTGATGATAGTCATCGGTGGCTACCAGGCCATGTTGAGCCAGGACCAGACCATTGAAAATCCCAACGTGGATCTAATCTGTGTCGGGGACGGAGAGTATGCCATGGGCAACCTGGTCCAGTTTCTGCGCGGTTCCAAACCGGGGCCGGTGGATGGCATGTGGGAAAAGTTGACTGACGGTTCCGTGTACATGACCGAACCCCACCAGATCGGCGACCTGGCTTCGCTGCCATTTCCTGACTATGACATCTTCAAGCGGAATGGGGGTTTCCGGGATGTAAACACCTCTATCTTCGGCCCCAAAGGCAAACTGGTATTGCCGGTGATGACCGGGCGCGGATGCCCCTATCGCTGCACCTACTGCTGCAACACTCCGGTACTGGAAGGTTGGCGTAATAAAAAGACTTTTCTGAGAAAGTACGATCCGGAAAAAATGGTTACCGAACTGGAACGGCTGCGGGACGAATACAATGTCGGGTACTTCGAGTTCTGGGATGAGCTGTTTCTGTCAAATCTGAAGTTCGTACGGGCGTTTTTCGAAATTTACAAGCAACGTATTCACCTGCCGTTCGCTATCAACTCCAGGGTCGAGGTGATGAGCGAGGAATTTTGCAATACCGCTGCGGAGGCGGGCTGCCACACCATCTGGTTTGGAATCGAAAGTGGCGACGAAAAGTACCGTGCCGAGATGCTGGGCAGGAAAATGAAAAATCAACAGATAATCACGGACGCGGAAAACTGCAAGAAGGACGGCATCAACCGACTGACTTTCAATATCGTCGGTATGCCCCTGGAAACTGCGGACAATATGCGAGAGACACTGCGCCTTAACAGGCAGATCGCCCCGGAGCATTTTTTCTTCTTCCCTATATCCCGCTGCGTGGAACTCCGCTTTTCGAGGTCGCGAAGAAGGCTGGGCTGTTGCTGGAAAACAAAAAGAATTTACATTATCTTTCAGCAGTTAATGACAGAAAGTTCACGTTAAACATGATGGAAAGGCCGGAGCTGCTCAGTGCGGCTGAGTACCACGAAATCTGCATGGAAATGCTGGCATTTCAGGAAGCCAACAATCGCTTGAGTTACACCGATGAAGACGGTGGGCAGGCTGCCGTCGCCGTCGCCGACAAAAGCCTGCAGTTGACGGAGACGGCCGGAAACGTCTCGGCCAACGAGGACTTCGTGCCGCTGGAGGAGGGCGCCGGTAATTTACCGGAACCAGGCCTGACAACTGAAACCAAGCCCTCCCTGTTCAGCCGGGTTCTGGGGCCGTTTCGAAGCCCCTGAACCGGTCGCCCGGGGCAAGTGAACGTGCTGCGCTTAGTGCGCCCTGCCGAAGATGGAAAGGGGCGGCGCCGAATCAGGGGACAAATGGCAGAATTCTGGCGGCGTGCTCACGGGATTCCTCAGCCTGCGATTGCTAAGCCGCATCCGGCTGTTGCAGCCGGTCTCGCTCCGCCGCCAGTGCCCGGTTGAAGGCACGCACTGACAGCGCCGCCATCAACAGGTTACCGGCCAGGGCACCGGCAAATAAACCCGGCAAGCCAAAGAACCGCGAACCCAGCCATGCCAGGGGCACATAGAACAGGAAAAATCGGGCCAGCGACAGATACAAAGCCTCGAACGGGCGGTGCAGTGCATTCAATGCCGAATTGGTCAGGATGATAACGCCCTGGACACCGTAACCCAGAGGCAGAATCCAGAGATACAGCCTGATCGCAGACCCGACGGCCGGCTCCTGGGAAAAAATCAGGGCTATCAACCCGGCGAACAGCGCCAGTACCACGTACACACCCATCTGCCAGACTAGGACGAAGCGGGTCGCCAGGCGGTAGGCTTCATCCACACGGTCCAGACGGTGGGCACCGAAATTCTGACTGATCAATGGTGGCAGTGTGGACGACATGGCCAGTATCAGCAGGGTGGCCAGGGGTTCTATACGTGAGCCCACCCCAAACGCCGCTACCGCGGATTCCCCGAACCCGGACACAATCGCCGTCATAACGCCCGCCGCCAGGGGCGTCATCATGTTGGCCCCGGCTGCAGGCAGGCCAATACGCAGCATTTCCCGGCTCGATGCCAGCAGAACCTTGCGCGAGGGCAGGATGCGGCTGATCAGGTCCAGGCGTACAAACAGCAGGTAACAGAGTATGCCGAAGCCGATGACCCAGGAGATCAGTGTGGCCAGGGCGGCACCACGCATACCATAGGCCGGAACCGGGCCGAAACCGAAAATCAGCACCGGGTCCATGATGGCGTTAATCAGCCCGCTCGCGGCCATCAGCAGGCTTGGTGTCTTGGTATCGCCGCAGGCACGGAGAATACTGTTGCCATTCATGATGGCCACCAGCAGAATGCTGCCGGGTAACCAGATGAGCATGTATTCCCTTATCAGCACCAGAATCTCCTCACTGGCACCGATGCCGCGGAAAATGCGGTCAAGAAGCAGCCAGCAGAGCAGCACGGTCACGGAGGCGCAGAGTATTGCCAGGTAGTTGGTAACCGTGGAGGCTTCCCTGGCTTTGATAAAATCACCCCGGCCCATGTACTTGGCAACCACTGCGGACGTGCCGATTCCCAGCCCGATAGCCAGGCTCATGATCATGAAGGTAACCGGAAAAGTGAAACTGATGGCGGTCAGTGGGTCGGTGCCGAGGAAGCTGATGAACAGGGTGTCCACCAGGCTGAAGGTGAATAGCATGGCCATACCGATGATCATCGGCGCGGTCATGCGCTTGAGTGTTTGGGGTATGGGGGACTCCACCAGACTCAGGCTGTGTCGTTTTGTTCCTTCGTGCATCCGTTGCTTGTACTTGATTCTTTATATGGGCAGGCTGCGAGCAGCGATCAGAAAAACCGGCGCCATGCAATCAGCTGATTGCAGGACGTGAACGTCGCCCATCTTAAGGCCTGGAAGGCGTACGCGTAAGCAGTGTTAAGCTGCAACTCATCGGATTTGAGACGGACGGGTCAGCTTTGTACCCGGGTCAACTGCAACAACTGTTTGAAGTACCTGGGATTGCCGAATACCACCTGTGCCCCTGACAACTGCGGATTGCCACTGGTATCGCTGATGAGGCCGCCGGCTTCCTGCAGCAGCAGCCCGGCGCCAGCCAGCAGACTGGCGGCGGGCGTCTGGGCCATGCCTCCGTCGAGGCGACCTGCAGCGACATTGACCAGGTCCAGGATAACATTGCCGCTGCTGCGGATGCTGGCTCCCTGCTCAAGAACCTTTTCCATTGCGGGAATCAGCCGCTGTTGCTCCTGCTCCGGTTCAAATTCCATGGCCACCAGACTGTCTTTGAAGGCTGTCTGGTTGCCGACCCGGATTCGGCGTCCGTTAAGGCTCGCGCCGTTGCCACGCACTGCCGTGAATTCCTCATTAAGCAGGGGGTCGATGAAAACCGACAGCTTTACCTGACCGTCGACATGGCAGTAAAGCCCCAGCAGAAATCCCTGGGAACCGCGCAGAAAGTTGGTACTGCCGATCAGGGGGTCGAGAAACCAGACTGTGCCCGCATCGCCTGGTTCCGGGAGGTCTGACACAGCGGACTGATAGCCGTGCTGAGGAAAGATTTTCTGTAATTGAGCCAGCATGGCTTTTTCCACATCCAGGTGGGTATTGGTAATGACTCTGCCTTCCCGCCGGTCCAGTAATCTGACTCGATCCAGCCGGTCAAACGTGCCGGTAAGAATCGCTGCGCCTTCCCGGGCGGCGCGCAACGCGATATTGACTAGGGCCTGCATAGATGGTGTCCTGGGAACTGGATTGCCTGCGGCGATGGAGAGCAACCCGGAAAGCGCGCAATCATACCAGATTAGACTGCGCCGGAGAATGACCGGGGCAGGATATCGCAGCAGGCGAGCTGTTATAATTCCAAGGTTATTCAGACCGCTGGCAGCCCGCAAACAGGAAAGGATTTATTGAGTTGAAAGAGTCCAACGAATTATTCAATGTCGACCAAATCAGGATCGTGCTGGTCAATACCACGCACCCGGGCAATATCGGCGCCACAGCAAGGGCGATGAAAAACATGGGACTCTATAATCTGGCGCTGGTGCAACCATTGGACTTTCCCAGTGGCATCGCCGTGGGCCGGGCCGCATCGGCTCTGGACATACTGGAGAATGCCAGTGTCCATAATACGTTGCAGGAAGCCATCGCGGATTGTGGCCTGGTCGTAGGTACCAGCGCCAGGTCTCGCAAGATCCCCTGGCCGGTGCTGTCGCCGGAGCAATGCGCGGAAAAAATTGTACGGGAGTCTGAGCGTAACAAGGTGGCCGTTGTGTTCGGTCGTGAAGACCGGGGGCTCACCAATGAAGAGCTGCAGCTGTGTCATTTTCATGTTCAGATTCCGGCGTCGGAGCAATACAGTTCGTTGAATCTGGCCGCGGCGGCGTTACTGATCTGTTATGAAATACGTCGCTATG
>CALOEW010000086.1:0-222896 GCA_942492445.1 uncultured Gammaproteobacteria bacterium | reverse complement strand
CCCGTTAACTTTCAGAACCAAGCCAATTGCTTTTGTTCAAATTCATCCGGCCGGACAGGATCACCTCTCAGTAGCTCAATCAAATTGCGTTTGTCGAACAGATTTGTCTGCAAAAAGGCGATAGATTTTCTGCAGACTCAATCGTAAGCCAGACTGAAATTTGATGATCGACAGTAACAGATAAAACACACAGCGATCCATATTTGTGTCATCACCGCGTTTTTGCTGGTACCGAAAAACTTTTTGATCTTCAGGTTCTGTTTGATCCACTAAAGAACAGTTCGACTTCCCAGCGGGACTTTGTAGATATCCGCAATAGTCTTCGCGGCCAAGGAGAAATTGTTGGTCAGGAATACGTAATGCTTGCGTTTCCCGGATCACGATAACCACCTCGACGTAGCGGGATCGGGCATTTCTTAGCAGTCAGCTGGCCAGTAAATTCGATCGTTTGATCACTGGTGAGCCCCTTGGAAAACAAAACACCCCTGCGCTCTACAACACGATACTTAGCGTTCGTTTTCAGACGGGTAACGAAAGAAATGTCTTTGTCAGTCAAGCTCTTATATAAACCGTAATCATTATACGCCTTGTCCATGATACTCACCGTATAACAACTCTTCTACGAACTCCACACAACGAAAGTCCATAAGGCGGGCATTCTCTTCAATACGACGGTAAAGCGGCATCCGTATTGTGAAAGGCTCAGTCAATACCAGGGGATCTTCAATAATCGCCTCATAGAGAATATGATCAGGCCCGGTCATGGTGTAGCGCTCCACAACATGCATCTGGTAGCTGTGGTGGCTACCGGCCCGGTCCAGCCAAGTGCCGTCATGCAGGCCAGTCACATCGACGACCAGTGTGTCACCTTCCCACCTTCCTGCAGACCAGCCCATCCATGAATCAAGCGGAGCCGGTCCCGGGTCGTTCATGTAGATGTCCCGTACCGCACCGGCAAACTGGTAAGCGATAAATGTGTCCTTTTCACTTTGAACAATCTGGAAGGGATGGGGCATGTAAGTTGCCCTGGGCACGCCCGGCATGTAGCACTTGACCTCCGGGTCCCGCTCGATCCAGTTCGCCGCGTTCTCCTCCTTCAGGGCCCGTGCTGCCGGCGTATAGGGAATCCCGCCACCACCGACAATAACCCCCATACTCCCGGGCACTGCCAGAACGGCACCGGCACGCAGGGTGGAAACGGCGGGCACCGGGTTAACCGGCCCTTCCCGCATCTGCACCGAGTGCCGGGCGATATGTGGTTCCAGGTCCCAGTTGGCCTCGTTCATCACCTGCCAGATGCCATTGAGGTCCGGTCGTCCATCCGGCAGTCGCGGAATATCGTGGGCCTGGGCAGCCAAGGAAGCTGCTGTAAAAAGGAGGACGAAAAAAGTGCCTGGAGCTTTCATATTTTTATTCTTCTCCCTGGTAGGATGCCTGCAGCTGCCGCCACAGCACTTATTATTTTCTGTTGAAAGTCCTGAACCTCAAGCTAGGGAACGCCCAAGGTAACTCCGCATCGGGGGCTTGTCCAGTTCTGCCGGCGGTAGATCACAGCCTGCTAATCGAGATTACCACGGTCCTGGCTGAACAGTTGCTCCAGTTCCAGTCGCCCCTGCACACCGATCTCTATCAGTTTCTCGATTTCAATCGGGTGCTTCAGCGCCTCCTCAATCAGACTGCGATCATGCAGCTCGAACAGGTGCGACAGGTTGTGCGCTTTCTCATCACCGAAGTCCATTCCCTTCAGAACCTCAACCGCCATATCGACACTGCTGCCGAACAACTCACGAATCGACGCGTTCGCACCTGCCCGCATTTGCCGCAACAGGTTGACGCGATTGTGAGCACGGGAAACAATCCTGATGTTGGGGCACTCTTGGCGGGCCAGTTCAATGATTTCAAGCGCATCCTCCTCGTCATCAACCGCTATCAGTAACACTTTGGCATGACGAATACCGGCGGTTTCCAGAAGATCAAGCCGGGTCGCATCGCCGAAAAAGACCTTGTTACCAAACCGCCGTACAAATTCAATGTGATCGGCGTTTCGATCCAATGCGGTAAAGGGAATGTTATTCGCCGCCAGAATTCGCCCGGTAATCTGCCCTACCCGACCAAACCCGGCTATCAGGACTTCCGGCTCCGATTCACTCCACTGGGAATCGTAAGGCCTGCCCGAATCCGCCGTAGTCACCACCAGCCTGTTGTAAAGCAGCAAAAGCGGCGACGTCAACGCCATGGAAATACCGACCACCAGCGATACCGTGTTGGCGGTATTGCCATCGATAACACTGGCGCTGATTGCGAAGGTCATCACCACAAATGCAAATTCACCACCCTGCGACAGCATCAACCCCAGGCGAACCGAGTCGTGCAGTGTTGAGCCGCTGACCTTCGCCAGACCCGCAATGATGCCGGCCTTAACCACAATGAGCACTGAAGCCAGTCCGATAATCAGCAGTGGCGATTGCAACAGCAGGTCGATGTCGAGCATCATCCCGATGGCAATAAAGAATAGCCCCAGCAACAGGCCTTTGAACGGATCGATTTCTGTTTCCAGTTGATGCTTGAAGCTGGAGTTTGCCAGCAGCACGCCCGCCATGAAGGCTCCCATACCCATCGACAGCCCCGCAGCCTCTACGAGCAGCGCGGTGCCCAGCACGATCAGTAAAGCTGCCGCGGTCATCAACTCCGTGTTGCCATTGTTGGCAACCAGACGCAGGAGCGGATTCAGCAGGAATCGACCGGCGACCAGAACGCCGATCAGCGTGCCCATCCCGACCCACCAGGGAGGGCCGTTGCTCGCGCCGGGACCGGCAAGGGCGGCCACAAACAGCAGAATCGGAATCACCGCCATATCCTGCAGCAGCAGAATCGCAAAACCTTTCTGCCCCAGCTGCGTATTGAAGATGCGGTAGCTGGTCATCAACTGTACCGCGAATGCGGTGGACGACAGCGCCACTGCCAGACCGATCATGGCGGCGACGCTTAACGGACGGTCAGTGGCCAGGAATACGAGCCCGCCAACCACGGCTGCAGTGCCCAGCAGTTGCACTGAACCGACCGCGGCGATCAGTGTCCGCATCCGCCACAGGACCGTCGGGCTGAGCTCGAGACCTATGATGAACAGCAGCAGTACCACGCCGAGTTCGGCGAGTTGCAGGGCCTGCTCCGGATCGGCGATCGCATTGACACCGTGAGGCCCGATGGCGATGCCGGCGGCAAGATACCCCAGTATCGCACCCAGTCTGAAGCGCTCAAATAGCGGTACGGCGACCACCGCCGCGGCAAGATAGATAAGGACATTAACGAGTTGATCGTGCATTTTGCGGGCACTCTGCTGTCTGGGAGGCTACAATGGCTGCTGGAATAAACTGCTTTTCCAAATTCAACCTGATTACAATTTCAAGACTACTACAATGACTACTATCCGCTTCAACCTTACCCGTTCCCTTTCAATACTCTGTGTAATTTTTGCTTCCTTCGCCAGCGCGGTCGAGGAGCCTGTGGCAGTCACCGGTGGACTCATCACCGGCAAAACACTGGACAACGGTGTGCAGGCATTTCTCGGTATCCCCTACGCAGCTCCGCCAATCGGGGACCTTCGCTGGAAGGCGCCACAACCGCCAGTCCCCTGGCGGGGTGTTCGCCCCAGCGATCGCCACGGCGCATCCTGCCCGCAACGGCTTGAAAACACCTACAGCAGCGAGGACTGCCTGTATATCAATGTCTGGACTCAGGCTGAAAGTGATGAACGCCTGCCAGTCATGGTCTGGATACACGGTGGCGGGTGGACTGTCCATTCCAACAGCTACCCGATGTACGACGGAGCAGCATTTGCTGACAACGGAGTGGTGCTGGTGTCCATCAACTATCGCCTCGGCGCCTTCGGCTGGATGGCCCATCCGGCACTGTCAGCCGAATCGGAGCGGGGGGTGTCAGGCAATTACGGAATACTGGACAGTCTGGCAGCGCTGCAATGGGTTCAGGACAATATAGACCAGTTTGGCGGCGACAGGAACAACGTCACTATTTTCGGTGAATCCGCCGGCGGAGGCAGCATCTATGCGCTGCTGGCCACTCCCATGGCGAAGGGACTGTTTCACAAGGCCATTTCCCAGAGCACCTGGATTCACACTGCCAACGTAACCAATTTGAAAACGCCGAACGGGTTTTCCGAAAGTGCTGAAGCACGCGGCACAAAGGCTATTGCTGCCAAATTGCAGGAGCTGGGTGTTGATGGCCCCGTGAACGTTGAAAAGATGCGCGCGCTCTCTGCCGTGGACGTGCAGAACCTGGAACTCGGCGTCTCTCTTGTGGTGGACAACTGGTTGTACCCACAGGCGCCCATGCTGATTTTTGAACAGGGCAGGCAGAATGCTGTCCCCCTGCTGGCTGGATTCAACGACGGTGAAGGCCTGCTTTACACGAGGCGCAACAGCGTGCCGCAATCAATAGCTGCGCAACGAAGAGCGTTGCAGGAAGTATTCGGTACTGATCAGCCGGATCTGGTCAACCTGTATTCGGCCGCCAGCCCTGGCCGGATCTTCGACAGTGAAGTGGATCTGCAAACCGATACTCTGTTTGCGAGAGCGACCAGGGAGCTGGTGCATGCGATGGCAAGCTCGGAGGCCGACACCTACATGTACGTGTTTACGCGCAACCTCATGGACCCTGGGGAAAGAGCACCTCACTTCATGGAAGTGCAGTACGTATTCAACAACCTGGAACAGCCTGTTTCACAGACCGATAAGGAAATAGCCCGATTGATGAACGATTACTGGGTACAGTTCGCAGCTACCGGGTCTCCCAACCGCGAGGGCCTGCCCCGCTGGCCAGGCTATGACCTGGATTCCCGTACCCAGCTGATAATCGGAGCCGAGGTCGAGCAGGGATCGCGTTCCCGTACCCAGCATCTGGACGCGCTGGATCGCTACCTGCGTGACAAGTACACCTTGTCGAATTAGCGAGTCACCATGAGCTGACCCGCCAGTTGAAATTGAAGTGCAATACCGAATCTTTGACTGTGCTTCACCTGGCGACAGCGACTTCCGGTTCAGAAAACTGCGACAGGAACAGATCGTGGTAGAAGCCTCTTCGTGCCATCAATTCGCCGTGAGTGCCTTATTCGATAATCCTGCCTTTATCCATGACGAGAATTTTCTCGGCATCCTGAATCGTCGAAAGGCGATGGGCGATGACAAAACTGGTGCGGTTTTTCATCAGTTTTTTCATTGCCTGCTGAATCTGCATCTCGGTGCGGGTATCCACATTTGAGGTGGCTTCATCCAGAATCAGGATATCAGGATTCGCCAGAATCGCTCGCGCAATAGTCAATAGTTGCTTCTGGGATTTTTTGGCAATGGAAACTGTCGCAACAGCCTAAAGTGGTAAGGTGGATATCACCACCAACAACTCAACACCCCAACCCCAATAAAAATGGCCCCAGGCAGCAACGCCAGGGGCCATTTCCAGGTAAAACCTGGTCCGAGCCTGTCGGTTCGGCTACTCGGAACCTTCCATCCGCTCCTGCACACGGGCTCCGCGCAGGATGTTAACCATGCCGTAATTTCCCTCGTGACAGGCGTACTCGTAGATCTGGCCCGCCACCTTGGTCATGGGCACGATGGCTGTTATTTTATCGGTATAGGTGGCAGGGTCTTCCAGGGTCCACTCATAATTCAACGTGTCATAGGAAACGCGGGTAAAGCGCTCAGTGAGAACCTTATCGGCAGAGGTTCCCGCGGAGCCGAAGCTGCTGGAAAGGCCATTGAAGTTTTCCGTCACCACTACGAGTGTATCGCCTTCCCAGTATCCTCGGGACGTTCCGGTCCAGGAGGTCAGTTCCTCGTTAAGCTCAGGGAATTCTTCCGGCCCATCGTACAGGGGTACGATGCGGGCATCGTGAATCATCTCGGTGAGGATCACCGCTGTGTCCTTGCTCTGGAACAGCTGAACGTTATTGTTATAAAGACTCGGCATCATCGGCGGACCGGCATTGAATCCCACCAGACAGCGCTCGGACAACCCCCGATCCTCAGGACCGTCGGTGCCGATGCCTCCGGCGCTGATACGCACGGGCCGCGATTCACCTGTGGTCGCCCCTCCGTAGACACCCTGGCCGGCGATGGCGTCGGGTACCAGGTCGGGCAACCGCCCATCCGCAGGATACACGATATGAGAAGTTCGAACGCTGTCGCCGATACCGGCATTCTCAACCCAGAAATCATTGTATGATTCATCCACACCGCTGATCGGCAGCGCAGAGTCGGAAGCCGCGTCCCTGGCCGCCTGGCGGGCGCGGATTTCCTCAATTTCCGCTTCAGTCAGAAACTGACGCTCGCCGTACTGCGGAGGGCGTTCCATCGGAATGTCTGAAGAGAAATTCCATACTCCGTGCAAATCAGGCTGCCCCCACTCGGTTCGCGGCACCTCGTAATCTTCCGCAGCTGAGGCCTGCTGGGACAGGGTGCCTCCTAGGGTGACAAGGCTGATGGTGAAAATCAGCGTTCTTGCTTTGTTCATGACGCCTCCAATCTGGAAAAACTTATCTGGAAAAACTTAATAGAATCATCAAACCTCCGAACGGCAAGCCAAGCGCATGTTCAGAGGCTCCTCAGACCTTAACCTAAATACTGCGACAGCACAATCCACCGGTGGAGTCTCTCCGGACCGATCGCCGACACCTGTCGACAAACGGTTCCGGTACACAACCTTTGACCTGGCTGTCCTCTGCCGCTAGACTTACCAGCCTGTCAGGCACGGGTGTCGATGTTTCCGAACGCGGTCGCTGTCGCGCCGCCCCAACGTCGAACCTGAATGGGAAGCCGGTGAGAATCCGGCACTGCCCCCGCAACGGTGAGTGCCGCCAGACCAGTAACACCGGTCGGCTCACGAGTCCGATACCAGCCCGTCGACAGCCCATTTCACTGTGTGAACAAAGAAACGAGCGGAGGGCTCAATCTGTGTCAATCCTTTTCTGTGGTCTGTACCACTTCGTAACATTCGAACCCGACCGGGTACCCGGCTGCGGGGCTGCGCTGTCAGAAGCTTTCCCGAGACTGTCCTCATGAACGGCAAGTCCTCAGGAGACCGCTCGGCACGCCACAAAAAAGCCATGCAGCGTAAGAAAGCCCACGTGGACAGCCAGATTGCCAAGGCCACTGCCGACAAGGGCCTGCTGGTGGTTTTGACCGGCAACGGCAAGGGCAAGAGCTCCTCCGCGTTTGGAATGATCGCCAGAAGCGTCGGGCATGGCCTTCACTGCGGAGTGGTGCAATTCATCAAAGGCACCTGGGAATGCGGCGAACACCTGCTGTTCAACGATCATCCGCTGGTGCAATTCCACGTCATGGCCACCGGGTTCACCTGGGAAACCCAGGATCGGGATACCGACATCGCCGCCGCGGAAAAAACCTGGCAACAGGCTGAAAAACTGTTGCAGGACAGCTCTATCGACGTGCTCCTGCTGGACGAACTTACCTACATGCTGACGTATGGATACCTGGAAAAGACACGGGTACTGAACGCCCTGGCGGCCAGACCGGAGAACCAGCACGTAATCGTCACCGGGCGTAATGCCGGCAGGGAACTGGTTGAAATGGCCGACACGGTCAGTGAAATCAGGGACACCAAACATGCATTCAATGCCGGTGTCAGAGTACAGAAGGGGATTGATTACTGATGTCTGGTCCAGTGACAAGCTGGCTGCTGGTCTTTGCGCTGATGGTCCTGTGCCTGTCTGGCAGCCTGCCGACGCTTGCTGTAGTAGCACTCCAGGTAGTGGATGATGAAGGCAACACGATAATCATGGATCGGCCCGCGACCCGGATTATCAGTCTGGCTCCGTCTCTCACCGAGATGTTGTTTGCCATCGGCGCGGGAGATCGCATCGTTGGTGTGGTTGAATACAGCGATTACCCGCCTGAAGCAAACGACCTACCCGTTGTCGGCCGTCACGATCTGCTGGACATGGAAACCATTATCTCGCTGCAGCCCGACCTGGTTGTTTCCTGGAAATCAGGGAATCCTGCGGCGGCGATTACCCGGCTGCGACAACTCGGGCTCACGGTCTACGTGGCTGAACCACGGGAACTATCCAGTATTCCCCGGCACATGGAGAGAATGGCTGCCCTGGCCGGCACCGGCTCCGAGGCCGCTGCGGTAATCCATGATTTCACAGACACCCTGTTCCGTTTACAGGCAAAGTACGCGGATAAACCCGGAGTGCGGGTATTTTACCAGGTATGGGACAAGCCGCTGATAACGGCCGGAGGCAATGAACTGATCAACGACATGATATCATTGTGCGGCGGCAACAACATATTCGCCGACCTCAGGCTGATGGCTCCCAAAGTCACTACCGAAGCGGTGCTGGTCCGAAATCCCCAGGTCATCATCGCCAGTGGCATGGACATCGCCCGCCCCGAGTGGCTCGACGCCTGGCTTGCCTGGGAACAGCTGGATGCCGTTAAGCAGGGTCACCTGTATTTCATTCCGCCGGACCTGGTTCAGCGCCATACACCCAGGGCGCTTCAGGGAGTCTCCCGGATGTGTCAACAGATTGACCGGGCCCGTTCCCCCTAGCTCTCCAGGTGCCCGAGCTTGTTGATCTTCGCGGCCAGGTAGCTTTCATTGTGAGAATTGACACCCACGTGGATGGGCAGCCGCTCAGCCACTTCAATACCCATCTCACCCATGGCATCCACCTTGCGTGGGTTGTTGGTCAACAGGCGGACACTGCGCACCTTGAAGTGCTTGAGCATAGGCTGGCAGATCTGGTATTCGCGACTGTCTGCTTCAAATCCAAGTTGTTCATTCGCTTCCACGGTGTCGGCTCCGCAATCCTGCAATTCGTAAGCCTTGATCTTGTTCAGCAATCCAATACCCCGCCCTTCCTGTCGCAGATAAAGAATAAGGCCGCGCCCCTCGGCGGCGACGCTTTCAATGGCATACTGCAATTGAGGACCGCAATCGCAGCGCTGGCTGAACAGGCAGTCGCCGGTCAGGCACTCGGAATGAATACGGGTCAGAAGCGGTTCTCCGGTCGCGGTATCACCCATGGCCAGCGCCACGTGCTCCTTGCCCGTGGCGGTATCCTCAAAACCATGGATGGTGAACACTCCCCATTGAGTGGGGAGCCGGGCCGAAGCAACATGTTTTACGGTAGACTGCATTTTCTGGTTATATCCAACGGGGCCGAAACTCTTGGCCGGCTGCGGGCCAACGTCTGCATCAGCCGGAAACTGCCAGCAACGCGATGGCCTGTAAAAAAAGGGCGCCCATTATACCCGCTATTACGTCATCCAGCATGATTCCCAAACCGCCACCCACGCGCTGGTCCGCCCATTTGATGGGCCAGGGTTTGAGGATGTCCAGAAGCCGGAACAGCGCAAACCCGCCAAGGACCCATTGCCACCCGTCCGGAGCCATGAACATGGTGACCCAGTAACCCACGAATTCGTCCCAGACGATACCGCCGTGATCATGTACACCCAGGTCCCTGCTGGTCCTCCCGCAAAGCCAGATTCCCAGGAGAAATGCCGCGATCAGCATCAGCAGATACACAGACCAGTGCAGTGGTGGAAAAAGCACATACAACAGCACTGCCACCAGGGTACCGCAGGTACCGGGTGCCCGGGGAGACAACCCACTACCGAATCCGAATGCCAGCAGGTGAACCGGATTCCGCCAGATCGTTGTCCCAGGTTGCATGGCTATTCCTCGCTGTAGAAGTGGTTGTACCCGCTGTGTGTAAAAGTTACCTGCTCGCCGTGACTGTCGAGACACTGTACGCTGTTACCGGTGACAATTTCGCCGATGCGGGCAAGCGGTACATCCAGGGCGGCAACCGCATCCTCAACCCGGCTGCAATGCTCCGGAGCCACGGTGATGCACAACTCGTAGTCATCACCCCCGGTCAGGGCCAGTGGCAATCGCGCCTCTTCCTTCACGAATTGCCGCATGGCTGCGGAGAGCGGTACCTGGGCAACGTCCACTTCCGCGCCTACATTACTGGCTTTGACAATATGACCAAGGTCGCTGAGTAAACCGTCGGAAATATCGATAGCCGAACTGGCCAGGCCTCGCAATGCCATGCCTACCGGTACCCTGGGTTCAGGCCGATAGAATGCCTGCAGGAAATGATCCCGCAGCTTACTGCGCAGCCTGGTTTTCTGCAATGATGGCTGCCTCTCGCGCGAATCTCCCCTCCCCGCTGCACTGTCAATGAGGGCCAGTGCTGCAGCACCATCACCCAGGGTACCGGTAACATAAATCAGGTCGCCGGGGCTGGCTCCGGAGCGCAACAGGGCCTCACCGACGGGTACCCTTCCCTGGACCTGGATCGCTACCTGCCGTACGCCCCGAATCAGATCCCCGCCGACCAGCGGGCAGCCAAATCGGGATGCCATTTTCAACAGTCCTTTGCTGAATTCTTTCAACCAGGCTTCGTCAAAATCCGGAATGCTGAGCCCCAGTGTAAAGCACAATGGCTCTGCGCCCATGGCGGCAAGATCGCTGAGGTTCACTGCCAGTGCCCGCTGCCCCACCAGTTCCGGCTCTGCAGCCACCGGGAAATGCACGCCCTCCTGTAACAGGTCCATGGAAAGGGCGAGTTGACAGTCGGGGCTCACACTCAACAGGGCACAATCGTCGCCAATGCCGAGGTCGACCCCCTGTTTCGGAAATCCCAGACCCGAGTCGCGAAAAAACCGATTGATAATTTCAAATTCCAGGGCCATAGCAACTTGCGGCTACTTGTCCCGCCTGCGGGTCTCAAGTGGGCGGAGTTCCGTGACCAGCCGGTCCAGTATTCCGTTCACATACCTGTGGCTTTCGCTGGCACCGAAGGATTTGGCCAGTTCTATACATTCGTTGATGACCACCCGGTAAGGAATGTCGATACGATTTTTCAATTCGAATGTGCCGATCAGCAGTATCGCCCTCTCGACGGGATCGAGCGCTTTGTACTCGCGATCGAGGAGAGGCGAAAGCAGAGCCTTGAGTTCGTCAATCTGCACGGGAATCGCCATAAACACATCGTGAAAATAGTTCCAGTCGGTCTTGCCGCTGTACTCGGCCCGAAACTGGTTTTCGATATCGGTCAGCTCGCCCTCGCTCAGCTGCCACTGATACAAGGCCTGTAACACCAGGCGACGAGCCTTGCGTCGTTGCGCCACACCAGGCTTTGTGCTGGGAAGAGGTTGTTGCATAATCAGGCAAACCTGGTTGTAACAGAAGGATCTCCTGCCCGGTGTTCAGCCCGCTTCTGCCGGTGACAGCTGCATTCGGGCCGGGCCACCAAAGGCAGGCTGGTTGAAAAAAGTGCAGTGGTCCCTGACAGGCTCAACCCTGCAGCTTACGCAGGACACTGAGCGTCTCCAGTGCCGACAGGGCGGCTTCCGCGCCCTTGTTGCCAGCCTTGGTACCGGCTCTTTCGATCGCCTGTTCTATGGTGTCCACTGTCAGAACGCCGAAAGCCACCGGCACCCCGCTATCGAGGCTTACCCGGCTCAGTCCCTTGACGCATTCCCCGGCAACGTATTCAAAATGAGGCGTACCCCCACGTATCACCGCACCGAGCGCCACGATCGCGTCAAAATTCCCGGTGGCCAGAGCCTGTCGGGTGACCAGCGGCAGCTCGAAGGCACCGGGCGCCCTGATGATGGTGATATCTTTTTCCAGTACTCCGTGTCGGACCAGGGCTTCCACCGCGCCCGCCACCAGGTGGTCGACGATAAAACTGTTGAAACGCGACACTACCAGGGCAAAATTCGCCGAGCCTGTGCTGTATTCCCCTGCAATCGTTTTGATGTTAGCCATATTAACCATAAGAGTTGCCGCCCCGCGGTCTGAATAAATATGCCGGTGTTGCCGCCCTGACGGCAGATTTCCCTGTCGGCACTGTCATTCGAAAGGTACGAATTCTACAACTTCCAGGTCAAAGCCTGAAATAGCGAAGCGCGCCGGATAGCTCAACAGGCGCATCCTGCCAACCCCGAGATCGCGTAGAATCTGCGACCCGGTTCCTATGGTCAGGTCCACCCCGGTCCGGGTTCCCGACCCGGGAAGGCGTTCTGTATCCAACATGGCAGCCAGAGTGCTGTGTACATCCTCCCGGTAGTCATCGCCGGAAAGTAAAACCGCCACGCCCTTGCCCTCCGCGGCGATTCTCTCAAGAGCCTTACTGAAGGACCAGCTGGTACCAGCGGCATTGTAAGCCTGACAGACATCACGCAGGGTATTGGGGATGTGGACTCGGACCAGGACCGGCTCCTCGGCCACAATGTCGCCGCGGGTAAATGCCAGGTGGGTCGAACCGGTGATGGAATCATGGTA
This sequence comes from uncultured Gammaproteobacteria bacterium, assembly GCA_942492445.1. GTDB lineage: Bacteria > Pseudomonadota > Gammaproteobacteria > Pseudomonadales > Pseudohongiellaceae > NORP240. The sequence continues at coordinate 210,560 of CALOEW010000086.1, read as the reverse complement.
GGTGTGGAGCTGGAAAACTCCGAATTCGGTGGGTAAATCATGAGTTTCCTGCCTGTTCACAGTCCTTTCATTGGCGATCCGATAGTGAATCAGATCGGTAATGGTGCCAATCTTCATCTGATGCCTGGCAGCGAATTTTTCCAGGTCCTGGCGCCTTGCCATGGTGCCATCTTCATTCATGATTTCGACGATTGCTGCCGCCGGGCTGTATCCTGCCAGTCGCGCCAGATCACAACCGGCTTCGGTATGGCCGGCCCGGCGTAATACTCCGCCGGGCTGCGCCATGATGGGAAAAATATGCCCGGGCTGCACAATATCCTCGGGCCTGGAGTCCCGTGCCACAGCAACCTGAATGGTGCGAGCCCGGTCTGCCGCGGATATCCCGGTTGTCACCCCCATTGCGGCTTCGATAGAGACCGTGAAGTTGGTGTTGAAGGGGGTCTGGTTGGAGTGCACCATCAGCGGCAGCTTGAGAAATTGACAGCGCTCCTGGGTCAGGGTCAGGCAGATCAGCCCTCTGGCATTGGTAGCCATGAAATTGATGTCTTCAGTGCGCACGCGCTCGGCGGCAATCACCAGATCGCCTTCGTTCTCCCGGTCTTCGTCATCCATGAGAACAACCATCTTTCCCTGGCGGATATCTTCAATCAGTTCTTCGGTGCTGTTAAGCTCCATCGAGTCCTGTCGCCCGTGTGCAAGTCCTTCAATCATTGTCGCCACCAAAGCCATGTCCGGTCAAAAATTCTCTGGTCAGTGCTTTTGAATTCCGACCCGGATCTGCTGCCGCACTTCCCAGCAGCAGCCGCTCCAGGTAGCGGCTGACCAGATCCACTTCCAGGTTTACACGTGTGCCGGGACGATAGTGCCTGATAACGGTTTCCTGCTGCGTGTGAGGAATTATATTAACCGTAAACCTGGCCCCTTCTACGGAGTTGATCGTCAGGCTGGTGCCGTCAATACAGATGGACCCCTTGGTCGCTATATAACGGGCCAGTTGGTCCGGAGCCTTGAATCCGAGCCGCCAGCTCCTGCCATCAGGTTCCTGGCTTTCCAGTTCCCCGAGTCCGTCCACGTGACCGCTCACCAGGTGGCCGCCAAGCCTGCTGGAAAGTGTCAGCGACTTTTCAAGGTTTACCGCCGATCCCTTGCCCAGCAAACCGAGACTTGTCAGGCTCATGGTTTCATTGGAGACATCCGCCTCGAACCCCCGATCGTCAAGCGCCACGACCGTCAGACAGGCACCACTCACAGCGATGCTGTCACCCGGTTTCACATCCGACAGATCCAGGCAGCCACTGTCGACAGTAAGCCGCCATTCATTATTTTTCTGAACGAGACTGGCTACTTTTCCAACAGCCTCTATTATTCCTGTGAACATATTCTCCAAACCCACCAGCGGCAACTGGTCACTGCTGCGGTCTCGCTACTGGCACTTGATGCGGCATGTCAGGCCCGGATTGGTAAACCCGAAACCGACCGGTGCAGCCTGCAGGTCATCCTGCTACCCGGCTGCCTGCGTTTCCGGGTGCTTGAATGTGGCGACAATTCGACAGTCGTCCCCCACCCGGGTGATGGTGTTGATAGTCAATTCTATCTGATCCGACATCGACATCAGACCTGGCAGCTCCACCAACGGTAAGCCGCTGCTCCCCAACAACCTGCCGGCGACAAAGACTATCAGCTCATCGACCAGCCCGGCCTGTACGAAGGCGCCGGACACGGCCGGGCCGGCCTCCAGTAAAACCTCATTGACGGCAAACCGGGAAGCCAGCAATTCTAGCACAGCCGCCGGAGCCACCCGTTCAACACCAGCCCTAATGTCAGGAGCTACCGCAATTACTTCGGTATCACCGGGAAATCCGGGCTCCGTGGCATTCAAGCTCAGCAGTCGGGTGACACCGGGCTGTTGCAGAATCCGCGCAGTCGCAGGCGTACGCAATCTGGAATCCATAACTGCCCGCAGGGGCTGACGGAACAGGGCGAAAGTATTGTCGCCGCGTTCCGACGCCGACATGTCCAATTGTTCCGGGCGGACTGTCAGCGACGGGTCATCCTGCAGTATCGTGCCGACGCCTGTCACGATGGCACAACTCGAGGCACGCATCCACTGCACGTCGGCGCGAGCCTGAGGCCCGGTAATCCAGCGGCTTTCCCCGTTGGCCGCCGCAGTTCTTCCGTCCAGGCTCATGGCAAGTTTACAGCGAACGAACGGTAACCCCAGGGTCAGGCGCTTGAAATAACCCCGGTTGACCGCGCGGGCCCGGTTTTCAAAATCGGTGAGCTGAATAACCTCAATTCCAGCCTTTTCCAGGTTCTGCACTCCCCTGCCTGCGACTTCCGGAAAGGGATCCAGGCCGGCTATCACTACCCGCTTCACCCCGGCCGCTGCCAGCGCTTCGACACAGGGAGGCGTCTTACCGTGATGGGAACAGGGTTCCAGAGTAACGAAGACGGTGCTGCCCCGGGCCAGATCCCCGGCCATGCCAAGAGCATTGATTTCTGCATGCCCGGAACCCGGTCGCGCATGCCAGCCTTCACCCACGACTCTATTGTCACCATCTGCTGAAACTATGACGCAACCTACGCGGGGATTGGGGGTGGCAGTGAGAGCCCGCTGCGCCAGCTGCAGCGCATGAAGCATATGCAGCTCGTAATCGAGCCCTTCCCCAGTCAGGTTCTTTGAATCAACAGTCTGCAAAACCTGTCCGCCCGGAATAATTGAAATACTGCCTGTTCAACAGTTGCGCCTGATGGCCCGATTCAAGTTGTTTTACCCTTGGCATTGCTTCCCCTGGTCAGCTCGTCTATTTCCCGGGTAAACTCATCCAGGGACTTGAAGCTCTTGTAAACAGAGGCAAATCGTACGTAGGCGACTTCATCCAGGCTGCGTAATTCCCGCATTACTTCTTCACCTACTGCACGCGACTGTATTTCACGCTCACCAGTTGCCCGCAGCTTGTTCTTTATGCGGCTGATCGCCTCGTCAACATTTTCTATACTGACCGGTCTTTTTTCCAGAGCCTTGAGCAGCCCCGAGTGGAGCTTTTCCTCGTCGAATGGTTCGCGCTCACCGTTCTGTTTAATGATCCTTGGCATAACCAGCTCGGCAGCCTCATAAGTGGTAAAACGCTCACTGCAGGTAAGGCATTCGCGGCGACGGCGCACCTGATTGCCCTCAGCCACCAGGCGCGAGTCGATAACCTTTGTATCGATGGCATTACAGAACGGACAGTGCATAACTTTTCTCCCGGCTGACCAGCTGCTTGTGTTCAGGAACCGTCTGTCCTTTGAAACAGGGTCTACCAGACTGTTGAAAAACTATTGCGCTTGCCAGTACTTCGTTAAAAACTGGCTCAAAATGCTCATTTACACCCGGTAAACTGCGCTTTTTCGCCAGTTTTTGCCTCGCCTTGGCTGCGCTCATCACGTTTCAACAGCCTGCTACCTGTAAACCGGAAAGCGGGCACAGAGCGCCTTGACCTTGTCCTTTACTTCGGCAATCTTGCCTTCATTGTTAATGTCATCCAGTATGTCACACATCCACCCGGTCAACTCGGCAAATTCGGCTTCCCCAAAGCCCCGTGTAGTGGCTGCTGGAGTCCCGATACGCAGGCCACTGGTAACAAACGGTGAACGCGGGTCGTTCGGCACGGCATTCTTGTTGACAGTTATGTTAGCGCGCCCTAACGCGGCATCTGCATCTTTGCCGGTAATTTCCTGCTTGATAAGGCTCAACAGGAAAAGATGATCGTCGGTTCCACCGGAAACGACATCGAATCCTCGCGCCATGAATCCACTGGCCATCACCCTGGCATTCTTGACCACCTGCGCCTGGTAGGTCCGGAACTCCTCGCTCATCGCCTCCTTGAAACAGACGGCCTTGGCGGCAATTACGTGCATCAACGGACCGCCCTGACTCTCGGGAAAAACTGCAAAATTGAGTTTTTTCTCCAATTCAGCATTTGACTTTGCCAGGATTATTCCACCCCGGGGACCACGCAGGGTCTTGTGCGTTGTTGAAGTGGTCACATCGGCAATCGACACCGGGCTTGGATACACTCCGGCGGCAACCAGCCCGCTCACATGCGCCATGTCAACCACGAACCAGGCACCGACACCATCGGCAATCTCCCGAAACCGCTGCCAGTCCACGATACGCGAGTAAGCGGAGAATCCCGCCATTATCATTTTCGGCCGGTGCTCTTTCGCCAGCGCCTCTACCTGCTGGTAATCAATCTCGCCGGTTTCATGATTCAGTCCGTATTGCACGGCATGGTAGAGTCGGCCGGAGAAACTGACACTGGCACCATGGGTGAGATGGCCTCCGTCCGCCAGGCTCATGCCAAGTACAGTGTCTCCCGGCTTCAGCAAAGCCATGTAAACGGCGGCATTGGCCTGTGAACCGGAATGGGGCTGGACATTGGCGTAATCGGCATTGAACAGTGTTCTGGCCCTGGCGATTGCCAATTCCTCCACCACGTCGACATTTTCGCAGCCCCCGTAATAGCGCTTGCCCGGATAACCCTCCGCATACTTGTTGGTCAGCACCGAACCCTGTGCCTCCATGACCCTCGGACTGGCGTAATTCTCCGACGCGATCAACTCGACGTGTTCCTCCTGGCGAAGATTTTCCGCTTCGATGGCCGCATCGAGTTCAGGATCAAAACCGGCAATTGTCATCGCTTTTTCAAACATTCGGGTCTCCGCCTGCGCAGTGTCTGGGTGGTGGGATCAGGAAAAGCGCGTATTCTACATGATGATGAGAAGTGCGGCATCCCAATTGCGCCGGCACTGGCAGTATCCTGTCAACCTGCCTGCATCAACCTGGCGGGCGCGACATTTGCTCGTTTGTGCCATAATACGCGCCCGACTCAGGGCGTGGCTCATTGTTTCGGAAAACGACTGACTGACGGGGCCTGGTTCCCTGGAACCCTAACACCTGGTCAAGGTCGTGGGTTCAAGACTGCAAACCGGTGCCGCTGCTTACCATGGCCCCGATAGTCCGGATGCCGGGCCCTGACGTAAGGAACCTCCGTTAGACCCTGCCAGCAGACCCGGACGGCCCTGGCTGCCGAAAACCCGAAGCCCTCAAAGCACCCGAATCAAAGCAGGCCACCAGCCGAGTGGTCAGATGAGCAGGAAACCTACAGTTATGGCGCAATACGTATTCACAATGAACCAGGTCGGCAAAGTAGTGCCACCCAAACGGGTAATCCTCAAGGATATATCCCTATCTTTCTTCCCGGGCGCCAAGATCGGCGTCCTGGGCCTTAACGGGGCCGGCAAATCCACCCTGCTGCGCATCATGGCCGGTGTGGACCAGGACTACATTGGCGAGGCCCGCCCACAGCCGGGCATCAGGATCGGTTTCCTGCCCCAGGAGCCGGAACTGGACGAGGACAAGGATGTGCGCGGCAACGTCGAAGACGGTGTGCGCGACACCCTTGCGCTGGTGGAGGAATTCAACGCCATCAGCGATCGCTTTGCCGAACCCATGGGCGACGATGAGATGAACGAACTGCTTGCCCGGCAGGGTGAGCTGCAGAACGCAATCGATGCAGTCGACGGCTGGGACGTGGAGCGAAAACTTGAGGTGGCGGCCGACGCGCTGCGCCTGCCACCATGGGATGCCGCGGTCAGAAATCTGTCAGGAGGAGAACGGCGCCGGGTTGCATTGTGCCGATTGTTGCTCTCCAGTCCCGACATGCTGTTGCTGGACGAGCCAACCAACCATCTGGACGCGGAAAGCGTCGCCTGGCTGGAACGGTTCCTGCACGACTTCGCCGGTACCGTGGTGGCTATCACCCACGACCGCTATTTTCTGGACAATGTGGCTGGCTGGATTCTGGAACTGGACCGCGGCTACGGTATTCCGTTTGAGGGCAATTACAGCAGGTGGCTGGAAGCCAAGGAGAAACGGCTGGAAATGGAACAGAAACAGGAGGACGCCCACCACCGCACCATCAAACACGAGCTGGAATGGGTGCGAGCCAATCCCAAGGCACGCCAGTCCAAGAGCAAGGCGCGTCTGGCGCGATTTGAAGAGCTGAACTCCAAAGAGTTTCAGAAACGCAACGAAACCGAGGAGCTTTATATCCCGCCTGGGCCGCGCCTCGGCGACAAAGTGATCAATATCAGCAATCTCAGCAAGGGATTCGACAACCGCAGCCTTATGGACTCACTCAGCTTTACGATTCCGAAAGGCAGTATAGTCGGCATCATCGGGGGCAATGGTGCTGGCAAGTCCACTTTTTTACGCATGCTGGTCGGCCAGGAACAGCCCGACGGTGGCAGTATCGAACTGGGGGATACCGTCGAGCTGGCCTATGTGGACCAGAGTCGTGATTCCCTGCGTGGCGACCAGACTGTCTGGCAGGAAATCTCCGACGGCCAGGACCTCATCAGAGTGGGTAATTTCGAAACCAACTCCCGGGCCTATGCAGGGCGTTTCAACTTCCGCGGCAGCGACCAGCAGAAATACGTCAAGGATCTTTCCGGCGGCGAGCGAAACCGCCTGCATCTGGCCAAGCTTCTGAAAAGTGGCGGCAATGTGCTGCTGCTGGACGAGCCAACCAACGATCTTGACGTGGAGACCCTGCGGGCACTGGAAGAGGCGTTGTTGAATTTCCCCGGCAATGCCATAGTGGTATCCCATGACCGCTGGTTCCTGGATCGCATCTGCACCCATATTCTGGCCTTCGAAGGGGACAGTCGTGTGGTTTTTCACGAGGGTAACTACACCGACTACGAGGATCAGCACCGAAAACATCAGAACGACACAGCCCAGCCCACACGCCTGAAATACAAGAAGCTGGCCTAGGGCCGGGCAGCGTCATGAGCAGTCAGCACCGGAATCTGTTCGCTATCGTCGCGGATGTGGGGGGCACCCGCATCCGTTTTGGTTCGCTGATCACGGCGGATGCACAGTTACAGTGCATCGAAGTCTATGAGTGTTCAGGTTTTGGCGGCCTGGAGGACGCTCTTCGTCACTACCAGGCACAGCTGTCCCGACAGGGTCTACCCGCCGGTTCCGTTAAAATTCTTTGCCTGGCATTACCCGGCGATGTGCAATCCGAACCGGTCAGGCTGGCGAACCTTTCCTGGACGGTGGACCCTGCCAGTCTGGCCAGGGAATTTGACTGCCGGGTGCTGACCGTCAACGACTTTTCAGCCCAGGCCCATGCAATACCAGCTCTGCAGGATCGGGAGCTGCAATGGCTGCGAGCTCCCTCCGGCAGGGTAGACGGCATGAATCGGGCGATTATCGGTCCCGGGACAGGATTGGGGGTGTCGGCCCTGTTGCCTGACGGGCAGGTCGTGGAATCCGAAGGCGGGCATATCAGTTTCGCTCCCCAGGACGAGCTGCAGGCACGACTGCTCGCCAGCCTGTGGCCGGCATTCCCGCGCCTGTCGGTGGAGCGCCTGATTTCTGGCCCGGGCCTTGCAAACCTGTACCGGGCGGTCGGCCTGATTGAGGGTGATGAACGCCGGCGCCTGCCCGAGGAAATCACTGCGCTGGCAGGCTCGGGAGACCCACGTAGCAGGAAGACGATAGCATTGTTTACACAAATATTCGGCAGTGTCTGCGGAGATCTGGCTCTGGCACTGGGTGCCAAGGGTGGCATCTATTTGTCCGGGGGCCTGTTGCAGGGACTGGGTGAGCTCTTCGACGGAGGCATTTTCCTCGAACAGTTCAGTAACAAGGGCCGTTACAGCGACTACTGCCGGCAGATCCCGGTCGCCAGGGTCCTGACACTCCAGCCGGGACTGCTTGGCGCGGTCCGGTATGTCCGGCTGCAGGGTGAAAATTCAGATTGACTACAGCATGGTAGATGTGAACAGTTCACAACCGGCATTACCCCTGGGCAAGGAAGTTCTTCAACTTCTCGAGTTGCATGGCATCATGGACAGCTTTATCAACTACGCCGGTGAACGCCAGGAAATTCCTTACTCCAATCGCCTCGCGGTACTGGCACTGATGGGAGTTCCACTCACGGCCTCCAGTGACGTCAACGCCTTGCTGGAAAAGTTCCGGCAGCAGGCGAGAGGCCACTGGCTTCCAGCCGCCAAGGTGGTCGATTGCGAGCGCGACACTCAGCTGCAGTTACAGATCACACCGGCGGAACTGGACTTACGGTTTGAATGGTCGCTTCAGATTGAGGCCGGAGACGAGTTGAGCGGTGGTTTCTTCCCTCGCGATCTGCGCGCGTCTGAGACTGCCAGCCCGGGAACCGGCCCCAGCGACACCCTGCAGTTGCATCTCCCCCCCGTGCCGGCCGGGTACCACAGACTGACGCTGAAAGCGGCGGGCCGCAGTTGCGTGGCCACATTGATCGCGACTCCGGCCAGATGTCATCAGCCCGGTTGGGCCAGGGACGGCCGCAAGCTGGCCGGCATCTCGGTACATCTTTACGAACTGCGATCCGCCCGAAACTGGGGCATGGGAGACTTCACAGACCTTGCGGACTTTGTGCGGCTGGCTGGCGATGCCGGCCTGGATTTCGTGGTTCTCAACCCATTGCACATTCAGGACAGCCTGGCGCCGGAAAATTGCAGCCCCTACAGTCCGCTGGACCGGCGATTTCTCAATACCCTTTACATTGACGCTGAACGGGAGCCGGAATTCCAGGAAAGCAGCTCGATTCAGGAATACGTCGCGCGTCCGGCGTTCCAGTCAAGACTGGCTGAGTTGCGATTGGCGGATCTGGTTGACTACGAGGCCATCAACCATATCAAGCACACCGTGCTGTCGAAGATGTTCAAGCGCTTCAGGGAACACCACCTGGAGCAGTCCACTCGGCGCGGAGAGTTGTTCAGGTCCTGGTTGCAGAGCAAAGGTGAGGCACTGAGCCAATTCGGCGAATTTCAGGCGCATCGTCAGCGATTCTCGCTGCATCAGGCTCGTCATACGGAATATCACTACTACCTGCAGTGGCTGGCCGAGTCCCAGCTGGAGGCCTGTCAGGAACTGGCCCGGGAAAAAGGTATGGCCGTAGGCCTGGTGCGGGATCTGGCGGTGGGTAGCGATCGCAACGGAGCCGAGGTACAGCTCAATCCGCAACTGTTCTGTCCTGGCGCCAGCGTTGGCGCGCCTCCTGACCCCCTTGCACCCCAGGGACAGAACTGGGGACTGCCACCGATGAGTCCGCTGGCGCTGAGACTGTCCGGTTATTCCCATTTTATCGAATTGCTCAAAGACAACATGGCCCATTGCGGCGCCTTGCGTATCGACCATATCATGAGCCTGATGCGCCTGTGGTGGTGCCCGGGACAGGATCACACCGGGAAGGGTGCCTACGTCAGTTATCCTGCCGAAGATCTGTTCGCGATACTGAAACTGGAAAGCCACAGGCAGCAATGTGTGATTATCGGCGAGGATCTCGGTATCGTGCCCCCCGAAATCAGGGACCTCATGGGCAACGCTTCGGTATTTTCAAACCTGTTGTTCTATTTCGAAAAATACGATCTGGTGCATTTTCGACACCCGCGCGATTGGAACCCGACAGCACTGGCCATGGTAGCCAATCACGACGTTCCTACCCTCGCTGCCTGGTGGTCGAAACGGGACCTGGCTCTACGGAACGAGATCGGCCTGATTGAGAATCAAGATGAACTGGCGGCTGCCATCGGGGCCAGGGAGTCAGACCTGATCCAGACACTTCACTGGCTTAATGAATTACACCTGCTCCCCGAAAATTGGCAGGATTTCAATATACACCGGACTTTTGACAATAATTTATGCAAGGCGATTCTTCAGGCTTGTGCCGGCAGCGCTGCACAGCTGGTATCGATACAACCCGAAGACCTGTGTCTCGTGGAGGTGCCCATAAATATTCCAGGCACCAGCCGGGAGTACCCGAACTGGCGACGCAAACTGCCAGCCGCCCTCGAGGAACTGTTCTCCATCTCAGGGTGCAGGCAACTGCTGGAGGCGTTTATTGCGGCGAGAAGGAATTCATGAACAACCATAGACAGATCATCGACAACGCAGTACTTGAGTCCGTTGTAGCAGGCAATTTCAACAATCCGTTTGCGGTGCTGGGAATTCACTCTACAAAAGACAATTCGCGACGGGTTATCCGAACTTATTTACCAGGTGCGGAAGCTGTGGAAGTACTTGGTACGGACAGTGAAACCTTGCTGGGAGAACTTGAGAGACTTCACAAAAGCGGATTTTTCGAGGGCATGATAGCTTACCCCGAACTGACCAGGTACCGGCTGCGGGTCCATTATCCGCTCACCAGTATCGACATCGACGATCCTTATCGTTTCCCTACGACACTCGGCGCTGACGACCTTTATCTTTTCCACGAGGGGTCCAATGAATACGCCTATCGAATGCTGGGCGCCAACCCGATTTCCCAGGACGGCGTCATCGGTGTGCGTTTCGCGGTCTGGGCACCCAATGCCCGCCGCGTAGCCGTGGTCGGAGATTTCAACAACTGGGATGAACGCATTCATCCCATGCGCGTGCATTACGACAGCGGAGTCTGGGATCTGTTCCTGCCCGGGGTGAAGCCGGGTGAGAACTATAAATACGCGATCCAGGCCGCTGATGGTAATTCCCTGCCGTTGAAGGCGGACCCCTATGCACGGGCGATGGAACTGCGTCCCGGTACGGCATCGCGGATACCGGCCGAAGTGAAATTCACCTGGCAGGATCTGGACTGGATGCAAAACCGGGGCAAAAGGCAACAGATCGATTCCCCCGTTACAATCTACGAGGTACACGCTGGTTCCTGGCGGCGCGGTGGCGACGGTGACCGGTTCCTGGATTATCGCCAGCTGGCAGACAGCCTGATCCCCTATGTCAGGGATCTGGGCTTTACGCATATACAACTGATGCCCATCAACGAGCATCCGTTCGATGGCTCCTGGGGCTACCAGCCGCTGGGCATGTTCGCACCAAGTTGCCGCTACGGATCAACAAACGATTTCAGGTATCTGGTCGACCTCGCCCATCGCAATGATATCGGCGTGCTTCTTGACTGGGTGCCAGGTCACTTTCCTACAGATAATCATGGGCTGGGGTACTTTGACGGCACCCATCTATACGAGCACAGCGATCCACGCCAGGGATTCCATCCCGACTGGAAAACCTACATTTTCAACTACGACCGCCCGGAAGTACGAAGCTACCTTTTGAGTAACGCCCTGTACTGGCTGGAGGAGTTTCACATCGACGGACTGCGCTTCGATGCCGTTGCGTCCATGCTGTACCTGGATTACAGCCGCGAAGAGGGAGAGTGGCTGCCCAACCACCTGGGTGGCAGAGAAAATCTGGCCGCTATCGATCTGCTCAGGCAGATCAATACCAGGGCTTACCAGCGCTTCCCCGATATCATGATGATCGCCGAGGAATCGACCGCCTGGCCGGGTATCACGCATTTTGCCGACAGCGGTGGCCTGGGGTTCGGCTTCAAGTGGAATCTGGGTTGGATGAACGATACGCTCACTTACATGAGCCGGGACCCGATTCATAGGCAGTACCACCAGAATGAAATGACCTTCGGACTTTTATATGGCTTCAGTGAAAATTTCATTCTGCCACTGAGCCACGACGAGGTGGTCCATGGCAAACAATCGTTGCTGGAAAAAATGCCCGGTGATGACTGGCAGAAATTTGCCAATCTGCGTGCGTATCTGGGTTTCATGTGGGGGCATCCGGGAAAGCAGTTGTTATTTATGGGCGCTGAAATTGCCCAGCGCCAGGAATGGAACCATGATCAGAGTCTTGACTGGCATCTGCTGCAGTATGAAAGTCACAAGGGTATTCAACGTCTGGTCAGGGAACTGAACCGCCTGTACCTTCAGTATCCTTCCCTGTGGCGGCGGGACAGCGACCCGCAGGCGTTCGAATGGATCGCAGCCGGCGAGCACTCCGGAGCCATTTTTCTATTTCTACGCAAAGGTCAGGTGGATGACGAACCGGTTATCGTGGCATGCAATCTGACACCCACACTGTACGAAAGTTATCGTTTCGGAGTGCCGGAACCGGGCACCTGGCTGGAACGCCTGAACACCAACAGCGCTGACTACGGGGGAACCGGTCACGGCAACCCGGATGGAGTCGAAGCGGATCACATTCCAAGCCATGGCCGGCGCTACTCGCTGATCGTGACGCTGCCACCACTGGCGACGCTGATACTGACACGACAGGCAGCCCGATAGATGCGCAAACCCTCACTCGAATCCGGTCAGCCCTATCCGCTGGGCGCCACGTACCAGGATGGAGGTGTCAATTTCGCCTTGTTTTCCGCCAATGCCGAACGGATAGAACTGTGCCTCTTTTCAGAAGACGGCTCTACAGAAACTTGGCGTCTGGAACTTCCTTCCGTAAGCAATCAGGTCTGGCACGGCTTCCTGCCGGATGCAGGGCCTGGCACCCTGTATGGCTATCGGGTTTACGGTCCCTATCAGCCCCACCTGGGCCACCGCTTCAATCCCAATAAACTGCTGCTTGATCCCTATGCCCGACAACTCAAAGGAGAATTAACCTGGTCAGACCGGCACTATGGCTACGAATCCAGAAGCAAGGACGCAGACCTGTCCATGGACATACGCGACAACGCCGCCCTCATGCCCAAATGCGTGGTGGTTGAGGATAGGATTTCTCCTCCCCCTCCGCGAAACCGGATACTCAAGGCCGACACGCTGATTTATGAAGCGCATGTCAAGGGGCTCACGCGACTGCACCCGGACGTGCCGGTCAGGGATCGCGGCAGATTTTCCGGTGTGTCTAACGCGCGAGTGTTGGACTATCTGAAAAGTCTGGGCATAACCAGCATCGAGCTGCTGCCGGTCCAGGCCTTCATCAGTGAACCCTTTCTGCTGGAACGGGGTTTGAGCAATTACTGGGGTTACAACACCATGTCGTACTTTACCCCCCACCAGCACTACCTGAGTGGCAACGACATTTACGAATTCCGCACCATGGTGGACGCCATCCATGATGCAGGTATGGAAGTCATCCTGGACATCGTTTTCAATCATACCGCCGAAGGCAACCGGCTCGGACCAACTCTGTCCTTCAAGGGAATAGACAATCTTTCCTACTACCGGCTACAACCGGATGATCGCCGTTACTATATCAATGACACCGGATGTGGCAACACCATCAATGTCCTGCATCCGCGTGTCATACAGATGATCATGGATTGCCTGCGTTACTGGGTGTCGACCATGCAGGTAGACGGGTTTCGTTTCGACCTGGCACCGGTGCTGGGCAGGGAACAGCAGGGCTTCGACCAGGGCAGTGGATTCTTCGACGCACTGCTGCAGGACCCGGTACTGGCCGGCACGAAATTTATCGCTGAACCTTGGGATATCGGGCCAGGCGGCTACCAGCTCGGGCAGTTTCCCGCCGGCTGGAGCGAATGGAACGACCGGTTCAGAGATACGATTCGACGTTTCTGGAGGGGCGACTCCGGCGTTATGCCCGATCTGGCAAGACGCATTCACGGGTCCAGTGACATCTTCGAGCATTCTGGACGTCGCCCCAGCGCCAGCATCAATTTCGTCACTAGTCACGACGGTTTCACCCTGGCTGATCTGATGAGCTACCGCAACCGCCATAATGAACTGAACCTGGAGGATAACCAGGACGGTCACCGGGAAAACTACAGTGACAACTACGGCATCGAAGGGCCGACCACCGATGCCTCGATCAATATCCTGCGCTGGCGTCAGCAACGCAATCTGCTCGCCACCATGCTACTGTCCCAGGGAACACCCATGTTGTCGGCAGGAGATGAACTGGGACGTTCACAACAGGGCAATAACAATGCCTATTGTCAGGACAATGAACTCAACTGGATCAACTGGGAGGCTGTTGACAGATTCGGAAAACGTCAAATGGAATTCGTACGCCATCTGATTGCTCTGCGCAGCCGTTTTCGGATCTTTTCCATGGACCGTTATATTCATTACAGCGAAGATCGCGAACAACCCATGGTTGAGTGGTATAGCAAAACCGGCGAACTGATGCAGCCGAGCCACTGGTCAGATCACCAGGCGCGCACCCTGGGCCATCTTCTCAACTGGTTCAACCCGGACGCCGATCAGGTGGAAAAACTGTTCATCATTTTTCATGCCGGCCGCGACGCGACAACGTTCAAACTCCCGGAATTACGGAATGTCCAGCAATGGGAGATTCTCTTTGATACCGCGCTCGAGTCAGGCATCCCGGACCCTGGCAACTGCCTGGTGGACAGTCAACTGCGGCTGTTTTCCTGCTCCACTGTGATGTTACTGGCCCGTCCGGACGGGCCCGATTCTCAAACCGATTATTTCAGGCCTTCCAGTTATGAGTGATACCAGCATAGACAAGACCAAAGAATCAAATCACCAGCTCTGGCTGGAGATGAACAAGGAAAGTTTCACCAACGATCTGGAACGCCATTTCCATTATACCCTGGGACGGGACCAGGCTGACCAGAGTAATCTGTATCTTTATACGGCAGCCGCCCTTACCGTACGCGACCGCCTTGTGGAGCGCTGGCGGGTAACCCGTCATCGATACCATCACGACAAGCCAAAGCGGGTGGCCTATCTGTCGCTGGAATTTCTGATGGGCCGGGCATTGACCAATGCGGTAATGAATCTGGACATGGAGCAGCAACTGCGGGAGGCACTGACTGAATTCGGGGTGTCGCTGGAAAACCTCGCCAACGAGGAGCGGGACGCGGGGCTGGGAAACGGCGGTCTGGGCAGGCTGGCAGCCTGCTTTCTTGACAGTTGTGCTTCTCTGGGGCTGCCTGTCACCGGCTACGGCATCCTTTACGACTACGGTATGTTCCGCCAGCGTATCCGCCACGGTTTCCAGGTGGAGCAGCCCGATCAGTGGCTGCAGAATGGCAATCCCTGGCTGTTCGAGGCTCCTCATGACGCCCGGGTAGTGAAATTTTTCGGTCATACCAGCGTGGACGTCGATACCAAGGGCAAACGTCATGTGCGCTGGATACATTCAAACGACGTGCTAGCCATTCCCTTCGACATGCCGGTACCAGGATTTCAGAACGATGTCGTAAACACCCTGCGACTCTGGAAATCAGCAGCAACCGAGGAATTCAATCTTGAAGAATTCAATGCCGGCAGCTACACAGAGGCGGTGGCGGCAAAGAATGCCGCTGAACAGATCTCCATGGTGTTGTATCCCAATGACGCCAGTGAGAATGGCAAGGTGCTGCGGCTGCGGCAGCAGTATTTCCTGACCTCAGCCAGTCTGCAGGACGTTCTGTCACGCTGGGTTGCCCGGTACGGATTCGACTTTGATCAGTTTACGGATAAAAACTGCTTCCAGTTGAACGACACGCACCCGGCAATTGCCGTGGCTGAACTGATGCGCCTGCTGGTGGACGACTACGCCCTGGCATGGAACCGATCGTGGGAGATCACCACCGGAACCATGGCATATACAAACCATACATTACTGCCAGAAGCGCTGGAGTGCTGGCCCGTTGACCTGTTCCGGGAGATGCTGCCCCGCCCTCTGGAGATTATTCACGAAATCAACGCCAGGTTTCTCCACGACGTTTCCAATCGCTGGCCTGGTGACACCGAACGCATGAAAGCCATGTCAATTATCGACGAACAGGGCCGCGGCCAGGTGCGCATGGCCCATCTGGCCATAGTCGGGAGCTTTTCCGTCAACGGCGTGGCCGCGCTGCACACCGAGCTGCTGCGGAAAGGGCTGGTTCAGAAATTTCTACGAGCTGTGGCCGGAAAAATTCAACAACAAGACCAACGGCGTGACACCGAGGCGCTGGCTGGCTTTCTGCAATCCCGGGCTGGCACACCTGATCGAAGAAGCCATAGATGGCAGCTGGCGCTCTGACCTGAGTGAACTGACGCGTCTCAAGCCCTTTGCCGATGACCGGGATTTCCAGGATCGCTGGATGTCGGTAAAGCAATCCAACAAGGAATCCCTGGCAAGGCTTGTCAAAGGGCGCTGTGGAGTCAGTTTCGATACGCACATGCTGTTTGATGTTCATGTCAAGCGCATCCACGAATACAAGCGGCAGCTGCTTAACATCCTCCACGTAATCCACCTGTATGACCGTATTCTGCAAGGGGATATCCATGAACTGACACCACGCTGCATACTGCTCGGTGGCAAGGCGGCTCCCGGATACGAGATGGCAAAACTCATCATCAAGCTGGCCAACAACGTGGCCAGCCTGATCAATGACGACCCCAAGGCCAGCCCCCTGCTGCGCATGGCGTTTCTGCCGGACTACAATGTCACCGCCATGGAGGTCATCTGTGCCGGAACCGACCTGTCGGAACAGATTTCCACGGCAGGCAAGGAAGCCTCGGGTACTGGCAATATGAAATTTATGATGAATGGCGCTCTGACCCTAGGTACCCTGGACGGGGCCAACATCGAAATACGCGAGGCGGTGGGAGCGGAGAACTTTTTCCTTTTCGGGCTGAACGCAGAAGAGGTGGAAAAAGCGCGCACGGGTTATCGGCCAGACCGGATTATCAGTGCCGACAAGGACCTTTCCACGGTGATGACCATGCTGGAAACCGGATTTTTCGATCAGGGTGAAGCCGGAATCTTCGATTCCATCTGCCGGTCCATTCGCGATCCCCATGACCAGTGGATGACGGCAGCCGACTTCCGATCATTTGTGGATGCCCAGAAAGCAGTTGGTCTATTATTCGAAAACAAAGAACAATGGGCACGTAAGAGTATACTCAACACCGCCAGCAGCGGTTACTTTTCCAGTGACAGGACCATCAGGGAATACGCTACGGAAATCTGGAAACTGGATTCCGGCATCGGTTGAAGCGGTTACCGGTCACACCGGTAAAGCGCCGGGCCCCCGCTGGAGACAGGCAGTCTGGAACACTTTACAACCCGATGACAAACGACTAAATCCAAGCAATCAGGTAGACTCACATGTACGCTTCAGCCCCTCGCTTTGTCAGCAAGCTCACAAGGGACACCTACGCGCTGATCCTGGCCGGCGGACGCGGTTCGCGCCTGTACGAACTGACAGACTGGCGCGCCAAGCCGGCACTGTACTTCGGCGGAAAATTCCGCATCATCGACTTTCCACTGTCGAACTGCATCAATTCCGGTGTGCGCCGGGTTGGCGTGGTCACGCAGTACAAGTCCCACTCCCTGGTCAAACACCTGGTGCGGGGTTGGGGGCATTTCAAAAAGGAACTGGGTGAAGGCGTGGAGATCCTTCCTGCTTCACAGCGGTACTCGGAAAACTGGTACCTCGGCACTGCCGATGCCGTCTACCAGAATCTGGACATCATCCGCGACGAAATACCGGAATTCATCTTGATCCTGTCCGGTGACCACGTATACCGTCAGGACTACGGCGATATGCTTGCCTACCATGCTGAGATGAACGCGGATATGACCGTGTGCTGCATGGTGGTCCCCATCGACGAGGCCGCCAACTCTTACGGAGTGATGACCGTCGACAGCAACAATCGAATTATCGACTTCAATGAGAAGCCCGCGATACCCGCCGAACTGCCGGGGAAACCTGGTTATTGCCTGGCCAGTATGGGCAATTACGTGTTCAATGCCGATTTTCTATTTGAGCAACTGCGTCGGGATTCCAACGACCAGTCATCCGAGCATGATTTCGGCAAGAACATCATTCCGGGCATTATCAAGGAGCACCGTGTCTACGCCTACGAGTTCTCCGACCCCGACACTGATGTTCTGCCCTACTGGCGCGATGTGGGCACCCTGGATTCCTACTGGAAAGCCAACATGGAACTGGTAAGGCCAACTCCCCCACTCAACCTTTATGACCGTCGCTGGCCGATCTGGACTTTCCAGGAGCAGTTACCACCCGCCAAGTTCGTTTTCGACGATGATGAGCGGCGGGGCCATGCCCTGGACTCCATGGTCGCCGGTGGCGTGATCATATCCGGTGCCACGGTGCGCCATTCGGTAATCTTTTCCAGTGTCAGGGTTAACTCCTTCACGACCGTGGAAGATTCGGTAATCCTGCCGGGAGTGAGTGTCGGCAGAAATGTCCGCCTCAGGAAAGTCATAGTCGACAGGGCCTGTGAAATCCCCGAAGGACTTTCCATCGGTTTCGATCCGGAACAGGATCGTCGTAAGGGATTCAGGGTAACCGACGCAGGATTGACCCTGGTGACGCCGAAAATGCTCGGCCAGGAACTGGGGTGACAGGTAACGCATTGCACATCGGCCTGATCGCTGCTGAAAACGATGCCCTGCCCGGCGGTAAGGTGGGTGGATTGGGAGACGTAATTCGCGATCTACCGGCAGGTCTGGCCAGGGCGGGCCAGCGTGTGTCGGTGATCACTCCCGGTTACGGCAGCTTTACCCGCACCTGCAATTCCCGGGAGTTGAACAGGCTGAGCGTCAGCTTCTGTGGCGTGGCGGAGTCTGTGGTCGTTTACGAGGTGACGGCACCTCGAGCGATCGACGGAGTCCGGCATATCGTGCTGGAGCATCCCCTTTTCTCAGCAGCTGGTGCCGGTCGCATCTACGTGGATGACGGTGCCGGTCCATTCGCTACCGACGCTCACAAATTCGCCCTGTTCTGCGCCGCAGTGGCCGAACTGCTGACACAGCAGGTCATCCCTGTCCTGCAGCTTATACACTGTCACGACTGGCATGCAGCGGCATTGCTGTTGTTGCGGACATTCGATCCCCGTTATGGGGAACTTCGGGATATACCGGCAGTGTTCAGCATCCACAATCTGTCGTTGCAGGGAGTCCGACCTTTGCGGGGGGTGACGTCGGCCCTGGAGTCCTGGTTTCCCGGCCTTCCTTACCAGCCGCACTTCATCGTGGATCCCCGCCATCGGGATTGTCTCAACCTGATGCGCACCGGCATCAATCTATCGGACCGTGTACACACAGTGTCACCCACTTATGCCAGAGAGATACTGCGGCCCAGCAACTGGGATCCAGGGTATCGTCGGTGGCGAGGGCCTGGAGCAGGATCTGCTGCAGGTCCAGCAGGAAGGGCGCCTGTTCGGGATACTCAACGGTTGCGAATACCCCGCCCCGACAGATAAGCCGACCAGTGCCGAGATTTTCGATCTGATCGAACAAGACCTGGACAATTGGGTGGAGCGCGGCCAGGGGGACAGCCGGGGCTACTATCATGCCCTGAAGTGCCTGAACCGATTCCGGAGGGAAAGCGATATTGCCAGGCCCTGCCTGGTCTCAATCGGACGCCTGACGGCACAGAAGCTCTATCTGCTGGTGCAGAAACTGGACGACGTTGCGGTAATGGACAGACTGTTGCAGCGACTGACACCGGGAACCTTTATCATGCTGGGCAGTGGCGACCCCCACTATGCCCGGTTTTTCACGCGGGTCATGCAGCAACACCCCAACTTTCTCTATCTGGACGGCTACTCCGAGCCGCTGGCCACGGCCCTTTACGGGTTTGGTGACCTGTTTGTTATGCCCAGTATCTATGAACCCTGCGGGATCAGCCAGATGCTCGCAATGCGGGCTGGTGTACCCTGTCTGGTCCACCGGGTGGGGGGACTCAACGATACCGTCCATAACGGCGAAAACGGTTTCAGTTTTGGCGGTGCCAGCCTGGAGGAAAAGCAGCACGGGCTGCTGGATACACTGGATCAGGCCCTGACGCTTTACCGGGGCGACACCCCGCAATGGCAATCGATTGCCCTGGCGGCCGCCCGGTCCCGATTTACCTGGGACCATGCCATCAAACAGTACCTGGAGCAGTTGTACTCCTTCCCGGAAAGGGGCTGAATCCAATTTTGGTACGCCACCGCAGCGGTACCGGCAGCGTCAGTCAAAGCAGGCGCGGCTGAGTCGCTCCACTTCGCTCCAGTTTTCAGCCTGCAACAGCTCCGGACTCACCATCCAGGACCCGCCGACGCAAACCACGTTTGCCAGCGCCAGATAGTCGCGGTAGTCCTCCGGGCCGATGCCGCCGGTAGGACAGAATTTCACTTCCGCAAAAGGTGCTGCCAGGGATTTCAACAACCCGATACCCCCTGCCGCCCGGGCGGGGAACAGCTTGAAGAAGTTGCGACCGGCCTCAAGACCCGCCAGCACTTCTGAGGCGGTGGCAACTCCTGCCAGCAGGGGAACATTGAGCTCAAAAGCCACGTCCGACAAGCGCCGGGTGAACCCCGGACTCACGGCAAACGCAATATCGAGATTCCTGAGCTCTCTCAGGTCGTTCACAGTCTTCACTGTTCCTGCTCCGACCAGGAAGTCATCGAATTGTTCCTGTACCGCCCGGATGACATCCAGTGCCTGGGGCGTTCGCAGGGTAATTTCCACTCCCCGAATGCCTCCGGCCTGCAATGCCCTGCACACAGCCAATCCGCTCTCTACACTGGTCACCGTCAACACGGGGATTACCTTCAGGCCCGCCAGCAGGGCCGGCAGTGAATCGGCAGCAGCCTGCTTCATGATCCCTGATCCTCCCGGTTCTCGAAATCAAACACCGACGCGCCATCGGTTGCTACACCCACGTGCTCCCGAAAGCTCTGAAACAACCACCGGCCCAGGGTATCCCCAGCCTGAACAGGTCGGGGAGCAACATCACGACTGTTAAACTCCGACTCGCTCAGCAGCACATTGAGGCGGCCGGATTCACCATCGAGTTCAATGACGTCGCCATCCCGCAGCCGGGCCACTGCCCCCTCTGACAAGGCTTCCGGGGCGAGATGAATTGCCGCGGGCACCTTGCCCGATGCACCGGACATACGTCCATCTGTAACCAGAGCCACGCGATAGCCCCGCCCCTGCAATACCCCCAGATAAGGAGTCAGTTGATGCAGCTCCGGCATGCCATTGGCGCGTGGCCCCTGGAAACGCACCACGACCACGCAGTCCCGGTCCAGTTCACCGGCCTGAAACGCCGCTTTCATGGCGTCCTGATCATGGAAGATCCGGCAGGGAGCCTTGATATGGCGGTGTTCCGGCTGTACTGCTGACAGTTTGATGATGCTTTCACCCAGGTTGCCCTGCAGCAGTCGCAGACCGCCCTCCTGGCTGAACGGCTGCGCTGCGGTACGCAGTACACCGTCGTTGCTGCTGGTCTCAACCCGGTCAGTCCATTCAATGTCCTGTTCCCCCACCAGCTTCGGCGCCAGGGTATAGGCGGTGAGTCCGGGTCCCATCAACGTAGTCACCTCATTGTTCAACAGGCCGGCATCCAGAAGCTCGCGAATCAGGAATGCCGTGCCGCCTGCCTGCTGAAAACTGTTAATGTCCTCGGTACCATTCGGATAGACCCTTACCAGTAAGGGGACCACTCTGGAGAGAAGATCAAGATCCTGCCAGCGCAACTGGATCCCCGCTGCGCGGGCGATTGCCACCAGGTGCAGGGTGTGGTTCGTGGACCCTCCCGTAGCCAGCAGGGCGACACCGGCGTTGATAACCGCGGCCTCGGAGACTATGGCGGCAAGCGTCCCGCCACTGCGCCCGTTGGCAGCGTCTATCACCCGGTTCACCGTGGCACGTATCATGGGTTTGCGCAACGGTTCGGCGGGATTGATAAATGAACATCCCGGCAACTGCACACCCAACACCTCCAACAATATCTGATTGGTGTTGGCAGTGCCGTAAAAAGTGCAGGTTCCCGGGCTGTGATAAGACGCCGATTCGGCGTCGAGCAGTTCTTCGCGACTGGCATCACCGGTCGCGAACCGCTCCCTGACGCTGGCCTTCTCCTTATTGGAAATACCGGAAGGCATGGGCCCGGCAGGGATAAACCCTGCCGGGAGATGACCGAACTGCAGCGCACCCATCAGCAGCCCCGGTACTATTTTGTCGCAGACACCGAGACAGAGTATTCCGTCGAAGAGATTATGGGTAAGGCTGATGGCGGTAGCCATGGCGATTGTGTCGCGGCTGAACAGGCTAAGCTCCATTCCCAGGCGCCCCTGGGTCACGCCGTCACACATGGCAGGCACCCCTCCAGCCACCTGTGCCGTGGATCCCCGTTCGTTGGCATTTTGCTTGATCAATTGTGGGTATTCCACCAGTGGCTGGTGCGCGGAGAGCATGTCGTTGTAGGCGGTGACAATTCCCAGGTTGGCACTTTCCATCAGGCGAATGGACTGCTTGTCACCGGCATTGCAGGCGGCGTAACCATGGGCCAGGTTTCCGCAGGAAAGCGAACGCCTTGGCGGATCCTGTTCCTCGCTGCGGCGCAATCTGTCCAGGTAAGCGCCCCGAGTCCTGCGACTGCGCCGCACCAGTTCTTCGGTCAATCGGGCCACTTCCGGATGGAGTGCCGTCATAATTTTGCTCCTTGCTCGGCATAGTAGATCTGCACCGGCCCGGTGGCACGACGCAGGACCGTTGTGATTGGCAGCTCACCGGCATCGGCGGCATCGCCCCCGGAACCTGCGCTGGCCAGGGCCTGGTCAAGCACCCGCATTTTCCCGCTGCCGACCACGTGCAGATAGATCTGGCGGGCTGACACTATCACGGGTAACGTCAGGGTCATACGCGGATGGGGGGCGGTGTCGGTTTCAACTGCGCAGCAGAGTCGCCCGGTTTGTGGATCCAGCGCCTGCTCCACGCCCCTCGCCCCCTGAAAGAAAGAAGCTGTATGGCCGTCGTCACCCATCCCCAGCACCACCACATCCAGCGGCAGCATCAAACTCCCCAGTACGCGATCCAGCTGCGTCGCGGCGGCAAAGGGATCGGCCTCGGCGGTCTTCAACCCGACAAACCGCGCATGGCTGGCACGTCCCTTGAGCAGCCTGGTTTTCACCAGCCCGGCATTGGAATCCGGATGCTGCTCCGGCACCCAGCGCTCGTCCACGAGGGTCACTGTCACTTTGTTCCACTCGATGTCGCAATGGGACAGTCTTTCAAACAGGGCCATGGGGGTCCTGCCCCCGGACACCGCCACGGAAGCCCGATCACGGCTGGCCACGGCTGCCTGAAGATTCCGGGCAATATCCGCTGCCAGTGCCTCGACAAGCTGCAGATCCCCGGGGTACTGGTTCAATTCCCAACTCATAGCCCTGCCACCATCCTGTCCCGCTACCCTTCGTCCCAGTTGCGGTCATCGCGGGCGATCAGCGCAATACTGTCCGACGGGCCCCAGCTACCGGCAGTGTATGCAAGGGGCCGCTTATTCACTTTGTGCCAGCCTGCTATGATGCCGTCTACCCAGGCCCAGGCCGCCTCCAGCTCGTCGGAGCGCATGAAATGGGTGGAATTGGCCCGCATCACGTCCAGCAGCAGACGCTCGTAGGCATCCGGTGCACGGCGATCCGGAAAACTTTCGGACAGGGAAAGGTCCAGGGATACCTGTTCCAGTTCCATGGGATCATCCAGCCCCGGAACCTTGTTACGAACCATGAGCCTGATGCCTTCATCAGGCTGAAGGCGGATAATCAGCCGATTGGCTTCGTCCCGATCAATCTCTTGACCGAAAACCGCATGGGGCACCTCTTTGAACTGAATAACAATTTCCGAGTAACGCTTGACCAGGCGCTTGCCGGTACGCAGGTAGAATGGCACGCCGGACCAGCGCCAGTTGCTGATCTCGGCCCTTATCGCGACAAAGGTTTCGGTGGTGGAATCCTGTCTGGCTCCCTGCTCCTCCAGGTAGCCCGGAACGGCATGTCCATTGACGGCGCCCCTCTGGTACTGGCCGCGGACGGTGCTCTCCCGCACTTCGGTGCTGGACATGGGCTTCAGTGCCCGCAATACCTTCAGCTTCTCGTCATGAACGGACCCGGCATCGATGCGCGCCGGTGGCTCCATGGCAACCAGACACAGCAGTTGCAACAGATGATTCTGCACCATGTCGCGCATTGCCCCGGCCTCATCATAGAACTGCCAACGACCCTCGATACCGACCGTTTCCGCCACGGTGATCTGCACATGATCGATGTAGTTGTTGTTCCACAGCGGTTCGAACAGCGAATTGGCAAAGCGCATGGCCAGCAGGTTCTGCACTGTCTCTTTGCCCAGATAGTGGTCTATCCGATACACCTGTTCTTCACTGAACAACGCTGACAGGCTGGAGTTGATGGCACGAAACGATTGCAGGTCCTCTCCGAGCGGCTTTTCAACCACGATGCGGGTAGTGGGGCGCACCAGCCCCACAGCCCACAGGGACTGGCACACCGGCGCAAAAATAGTCGGTGGCGTCGCCAGATAGACAATCAGGTCGCGCCCGCTGTCGCTGAAGTACTTCTCCCGCAATGGCATCAGGCTTGACTCGGAAGTCGCGTCCACCGGGGCATAATGCAGGCGGGCATGGAACCGTTTCCATACCTGCTCGTCGACAACCTCATTCTGGTAACTCTCGAATTTTTCACGCACCCGGGTACGGAAAGACTGCAGCTCTTCGTCGGACCGGGAAACACCGACGATTTTCAGACAGGAGGGCAGGCAGCCGGCTACCTCCAGTTGATAGAGAGATGGATAAAGCTTGCGGAACGCCAGGTCGCCGTCCCCCCCGATAATCAAAAAATCACATATCATAGTTTGCTGCCCCAAAATGGGGTGGATGGCCGAGGCCGATGCCGTTTTCGACAGAGCAGGATTAATGATGCAAGTTTCCGGCCAGTCGACCTGATCACAGCCTGCAGGGACCCTGCAACCAGAATCGATATTGAGAACCCCTATTATCGACTGTCCCGGATTACAATAACAGGCCCCTGACCATAACTCCCGGAGACCCACCATGTCGCTGAAAAACCTGCAACTCACACGTCGACAGTATCTCGCGGCCACGGCGGTGGCGGCTATGTCGCCCACCGGCAGCCTGCTCGCCCAGGCCTCCAACCGGATGCGCGGCGCTTTGATGATACTCAGCACCCCCTATACCGAGGACGGTGCCGTGGATTACGATGATCTGGCAGGACAGGTGGCATTTCTGGATCGCTGTGGTGTACAGGGTCTGGTCTGGCCCCAGAATTCCAGCGAACAGCGTTACCTGACCAGGGAGGAAAGACTGCGGGGATTCGAGGTACTGACGGAAGCCAATCGCGGCCGGAACAGTGTCCTGGTGCTGGGTGTCCAGGCCGATGATACCGCCGGCATGCTCGACTACGCGCGCTTTGCCGAGTCACTGGCGCCCGACGGCATGATCGCTATCCCGCCGACTTCCGCCACCTCGCTGGAGGAAATTTACCAATACTATCAGGCATTGTGCGACGTCACGTCACGGCCGGTCTTCGTGCAGACCAGCGGTGGACCGAACCTGGAACTGGGTGTGGACTTCCTGGTCAGACTGGCCACTGACTTTCCTAATTGTGGCTACATCAAAGAGGAATATGGCGACGTTCAGCAACGTATCATTGAAGAGGTGAAGCACCGCCCCACACCCATTAAAAGTGTCATTACGGCATCGTTCGGTCGCAGTTGGCTTTATGAAATGCGCCTGGGCGTGGATGGTGTCATGACCGGTGGCGCCATGTACGGTGACATCTATGCCCGCCTCTGGGAGCTGCAGCAGGCGGGGCGTGAAGAGGAGCTGCGCGACTGCTTCGGCAGGCTGCTGTTGATGCTTAACCTGGACGGTGTAATCCCGGGAGTTCGCCTTTACGTACTGCAACGGCGGGGAATCTTCAAAACCACACTGTCACGACGTGAAACGGTCAATTTTGCCGCTCACCAGGTGGCGGAAATCGAATACCGGCTGAAGGGACTTGTACCTTACCTCAAAGTGCCCCTTCCCGCATGAACCACAACAAGCGGTACCACCCGGCCTCCAGGGCAACCGCGCCGGCGTCGGGTTCCCTGGAGGCGCAGTCTCAGCGCGCCCGCATTGCCACACGGCGGTATTCCCGGTAGGCGGGTTTCCAGAAATTTCTCTCAATCGAGGCCAGCAGCTCGTCTTCACTGGTCATGAGTGCGATACCCTGTTCCTGAGCCGTTCTTGCAACAGCAAAGGCAATTTTGCGGCTGATCTCCGACAGCGCCGTGAGAGGCGGCAGAACGGCATTGGAGTGCTCAGGCTCCCGCGACAAATCCGCCAGTGTGGTGCTGGCAATCATCAACATCTCGTCGGTTACCCGCGATGCCCTGGACGCAATGACTCCGAGACCAATGCCGGGAAAAATATAACTGTTATTGCACTGAGAGACGGGCGTTTTATTATTGCCAGACTGCACATCCTGGAATGGGCTGCCGGTTGCAACGATTGCTTTCCCATCAGTCCACTGGAGCACGTCCTGAGGGTGTGCCTCCGAGTTACGGGAGGGGTTGCTCAGCGGCAGGATAATCGGCCTGTCGCAACCGGCATGCATGGTTCGCACAACCTCTTCAGTAAACAGGCCGGGCTTACCGGAAACACCGATCAGTACGCCTGCACGCGTATTTCTCAGCACGTCGAGCAGGTCCGGATTGCCTTCAGGCGCAGACAGCTTCCAGTCATCGATGACAGTCCGAGGCTGAACCAGCTTTTGCTGAAAATCCCGCAATCCGCTCATGCCTTCGGTAAGCAGTCCGTCCCTGTCCACCATGAAAATCCGCGCCCTGGCCTCGCTGTCACTGAGACCCCGGGCCACCATCGCGGTGATTACCAGCTCAGCTATCCCGCTGCCTGCCGAACCCGAGCCAACAAACACGATACGCTGATCTTCCAGTACAACGCCTTTTTTTCTGCAGGCTGCCAGCAAGGTTCCCAGAGTAACCGCGGCGGTGCCCTGGATGTCATCGTTGAAACAGCAGACCCTGTCCCGGTGCCGATGCAGAATCGGCATGGCATTGGGCTGGGCGAAATCCTCAAACTGGATCAGCACTCCAGGCCAGCGTTCCTCGACGGCATCGATGAACGAGTCCACGAACCGGTCATACTCTTCCGGCCCGATACGGGGATGCCGCATCCCCATGTAAAACGGATCGTCCAGCAGTTTACGATTGTTGGTACCCACGTCCAGCGCCACCGGCAGGGTATAAGCAGGGCTGATGCCGCCGATGGCTGTATAGACACTGAGCTTGCCTATAGTGATTCCCATACCGCCGATCCCCTGATCACCCAGACCCAGAACGCGCTCGCCATCAGTCACGACGATCACCTTCACCTTGTCCTTGGTCACGCTGCGCAGCACCTCATCCATGAATTCCCGCTCCTCGTAGGACACAAAAATCCCCCTGGCGCTGCGATAAATATCCGAGAAATGTTCACAGGCGTCGCCGACGGTCGGTGTGTAGATTATCGGCAGCATTTCCACCAGATGGTCAGTAAGCAAGCGGTAGAAAAGCGTTTCGTTGTTATCCTGAACTGCGCGCAGGTAGATATGCTTGTTGATCGGATCGTCGAAGCTCCGGTACTGCATGTACGCGCGTTTCGCCTGCTCCTCGATGGTTTCATACCGGGGTGGAAGAAGACCCAGAAGGTTGAAATTGCGTCGCTCACTCTCGGAAAACGCGGAGCCCTTGTTCAACAACGGCGTTTCCAGAAGCGAAGGACCGGCGTAGGAAATATAGACTGGCCTGCTTTTGCTCATCGGGATGATTACTTCTCGGAATAGTGTAAAAATTGTGAATCTCTGGCTAAGGAACCTCTGATTAATTAAAGCAATGCCCTGCAGCAATCAGTAATGGTTTCCTGTGGTCACAGCCCGACCTGTTCCCGCAACCTGCGCATGCGCTCCCGGCGCTGTTCCGGAGTCAGCTTTTTGCCATGGCCCTGCCCCAGTGCCGGAGGTGGAGTCACCACAACCTTTTCACCCTGCATGACGCGCCTGCAGATACTCTGGTAGTAGTACTCAAAGATCGGCAATGCCACTGCCTCCGGTTCAGTGGCCAGAACAAACCAGTCACTTGCCTTACCTGCCTGGTACACAGCGGCATGACTCCAGTTGAATGCCGCTTTGGGTGAAGGTGCCTGGCAGGCTTCAAGGTAGGCAGCTCGCGGTGACGGCAGACCGAACAACTCCAGTCCGCTTTCGCAGACTTTTACCAGGGCTGCGACCGTCGGCAGATATTCGGATGACTTGACCAGTTTACGCGCAGCCCGGGTAATCTGTTCAGGTGAGAATTCCGCCAGGCAGCTCAGCCAGTATTCCTTACCGATGCTGATGCTGGCGTGATCCGGGTAGGCTTTGTGAAACTGGTTATGATAGGCGAAGGCGAATTCGGAAAAAACCTGATTAATGGCGTCTACCAGCCCGGGTTCAAACACACCCGAGGCCTGGCCGGTGCCTGGCTCGTTACGACCGCGGTCGACCGCGCCACGTTCACCAGCGACGGGCATTCTCCGCCCAGCTGCGGTCGGTGAGCTGTCGCAGTTTTTCTTCAATGCTGTGCTGGCTTTCTCCAGCAGGGGATTGATTTTTTCCATGCACGGATTCTAACTCGAGCGGGGCATTAAGTCGCCTGGCCCAGTCCTGCTTGATGAATTGCAGGAATACCGTATTCCAGGAAGCCCTCGCCTGCTGGCTGTCACGCCAGTAGAGCACGAATTCGGGAATTCTGCTGCGGGCATAGTTCAGGTCGATTTCTGCCAGCTGCAGAATTTCGAAGCAGGCGGGACTTGGCTGCCAGTCGGCCGGGATCGGCCTGGGGGTCTCGTCGTGACCAAAACAGGCGTTGTATCTGTCCCACTGGCGGCGGATGTGTTCGATGAATTTGGTGTTCCAGGTACTGATACGGACCCCGCGTTCACGCCAGTACATGACGAACTCGGGAACGGCGTCCTCGATGAATTCCTCCGCAATGCCGGAGTTCACAAGAATATTCACCGCGTCCTCGCCAGGCTGCCAGTCGCGGTGCATCGCACTTGCCGTTTCATGGGCGCCCTGGCGGGTCTGTTGTTCCCGCCAGCTGCGCAATACGTGCTTGAAAAACTTGTTACCCCAGGAGAACTGGGCCTGGCCACGATCCTGCCAGTAGGCAACGAACTCCGGTACCAGGCCGAGACTGAAGCTATCGGGAATATTGTGCTGGCGGCATTGCACCAGCCACTCCTCTCCCGGCATCCACTCCGCAGGAATTGGAGAGGCTCCGTAACCATGGCGGAAAATCGCAGACGTTTCTGATGTGGCCTTCGGGTCAGCTTCGAGGTTCTGCGGAGCGGAAACGGATACTCCCCGGGTGACCTTTTCGTTGAGGGCATACCGGTAACAGGGGTGCTTGTCCTCCACGGGACTGCAAAGGACCATCCCGAGATTTACCAGACTGGCCTGCGCGCGCCTGATATCGGCAAGCTGCCAGAACGGGAGCGCGGCCTCCAGGTCCTGGTCGGCGATCTCCACCCAACTGTACTGTTCCTCTACCCAGGCCGGTCGGTGAGCGAAGAAATCCAACAACACCTGAAGAAGAATCGCTTCCTCCAGACCAATGGTGGCAGCCAGAGTGGGCGAAAAAAACAGGGGCCGTTCAGGCACCAGCTTGGAAGCCATGTACACGTCTCGATTTAACCGGGGAGCGGTTGAAAGGTGGATTTTCGGTGAACCAAAGCGCCCTTTCCGAGCGCACTATCCACATCTGTTTTCGCTCAGAGAATAACATGAAACACTGGCCTGTCAGCCTATTTTCCCTGATCAGTGTTGTCCCTGACAGGAGGCGGGAGCAACTGAGTACTCCTGGACTGAACCGTGCAGATCAGGGAATAAGGGGACATGCTGGATGGAACGGCAGACTGCCCTGTGGCCACGCACCGGAAACCAGCACTCTGATCCTCTCTGCACCATTCTGGATCAGGCGTGCAGCAGCCGGGACTCTCCGCTACCATTCCGAGGGCGAAGCCGCTAAGCTTGAAACCTGTTAACGAGCTAACCACGAATTCAAGTTACATGCAGCTCCCGGACAACGCACCAGTAGAAGCGTTTCTCGTCGATGAACACCTGCCGCCGGAATTCGCCACGGTCATTGCCGACTGGTATCTGCCCCTTGCCAGCATTCTGGCTGAAAAACGGAGTCTACTGAAGCGGCCACTTGTAGTTGGCATAAACGGTGCACAGGGTACTGGAAAATCGACACTGGCAAAATTCTTGACCCTGATGTTATCGGAACAACAGCTGCGTGTGGCAAATCTCTCGCTTGACGATTTCTACCTGAGCAGCAACCAGCGCAGAAAACTGGCCGGGCAGATTCACCCGCTGCTGGCTACCCGAGGGGGTGCCCGGTACCCACGACCTGGCTCTTGCTTACCAGGTCGTATCACGCCTGGAAGACACCGGCGGGGATGGACAGGTCCTGCTCCCCCGCTTTGACAAGTCCGTTGACGAACCCCGGCCCAGGTCCGGGTGGGAGCCTGTGGAACTGCCGGTGGACCTGGTACTGCTGGAAGGCTGGTTCGTAGGTCTTGAACCGGAACCGGAGGACGCATTGATGAGGGCGGTAAACAGGCTGGAGGCGACCGAGGACAGCCAGGGCGCCTGGCGCCGATACGTGAACGCCCGGCTTGAAAACTACCAGTCGTTGTTTCAGAAAATCGACTTCCTGGTGATGTTGAAGGCGCCGTCTTTCGACTGTGTCTATCAGTGGCGCAGCCTGCAGGAGAAGAAACTGGCCGCCTCGGCCGGCACCGCTGCCAATAAGGTGATGGATCAACCGGCACTGGACCGCTTTATCCAGCATTTCGAACGGTTGACCCGCCACTGCCTCGAAGTATTGCCTCGGCAGGCGGACCTGGTATTGTACCTGGACGAAGAACACCGCATAACCCACAGCAAGCCGGCCCTGCAGTGACCTGATGAGTTACGCCAGAACGACAACCGGCTCCCGCTACAATGCGCCCCCCCTGCTGGTGGTCACCGACCTGGACGGCTCCCTGCTCGATCATTACACCTACAGTTTCAACCCGGCGCGCACGGCCCTGGACAGATTGCGGGAGCTGAAGATTCCCCTGATTCCCAATACCAGCAAGACCAGCGCGGAACTCGGACCACTGCGGCGCGACCTGAAGGTGGAGGACCCGTATATAGTGGAGAACGGTTCCGCGATTTTTCTGCCCCGCGCCAGCTTCCCCCAGCCTCCGGGAGGAAAGATCTGCAGCCAGGAATCCTATCTCGTGGAATTAGGTCTGGACTACCGGGAAATCCTTCGTCGTCTGACGCCATTGCGGCAGAAATTCAACTACAGGGGGTACAGCGACTTCGGTGACAATGAGCTTGAACAACTTACCGGCCTGGACCACGAACAGCTGGCGCTGTCCAGGCAACGACAATTCAGCGAGCCGCTCATGTGGCTGGACAGCGACGACGCCCGCGACGCCTTCCTCGTCGAAATCAGAAGGCTGGGCCTGCATACTCTGCAAGGCGGACGCTTTCTCCACGTACTCGGAAGAACCGACAAGGGCGTCGCACTGAACAGACTCCGATCAATCTACGAGCAGGTTTTCGGGCAGCGTTTCACGGTGATGGCCCTCGGCGACAGCGGTAACGACATTGCCATGCTGGAGGCTTCCGACTGGCCTGTTGTCATCAGCTCGCCCAGCCACGACCTGCCACATCTGAATAAAGACCGACCGGTAACGGTCAGCAGTAAATACGGGCCCGAGGGCTGGAACGAGTGCGTGCTGGATTTAATTGAGAGATATTTGGACCGCAACCGGGAGTAACCAAGCATGGGTGATTTCTACCAGAATGGCGTTATCACGACACTTCACAATCTGAGCAATCGTCCCCTGAAAGAGATGGAAGAGGAACTGGTAAGATTTTCGGCACACCGCCCCATGTGTCTGATCCTGCCCTCCCTGTATTCGGAACTTGAGGGGGAAGCGTTACCTAGAATCGTCGCGCACCTGACGAATGTGCCCTACCTCAACGAAGTCGTAATCGGCCTCGACCGTGCAGATGAAGACCAGTATCGAAGAGCACTTGAGTTTTTTTCCCGGCTGCCACAGCGGCACCGCGTTTTATGGAACGATGGACCCAGATTAAGAGAAATAGATGCTGTTTTACAGGAAAAGGGACTTGCGCCTCAGGAGCCCGGCAAAGGACGCAATGTGTGGTACTGCCTGGGCTATGTTCTTTCGTCCAGCCGCAGCGAAGCCATCGGCCTTCATGACTGCGATATTGTGACCTACGACCGTGAATTGCTGGCCCGCCTGATGTACCCGGTAGCCAATCCCAATTTCAGCTATGAATTCTGCAAAGGCTACTACGCCAGGGTCGCCGACGGCAGCATCAACGGTAGAGTGTGCCGATTGCTGGTAACCCCTCTGATACGGGCCCTCAAAAACATGCTGGGGCCGATGGCTTATCTGGACTACATGGACAGTTTCCGGTACCCGCTGGCGGGGGAATTTTCCTTTCGGCGGGATGTCATCCCGGACCTGCGGATCCCCTCAGACTGGGGGTTGGAAATCGGCGTGCTGTCAGAAATGGAACGCAATTACTCCACCAATCGCATCTGCCAGGTGGACATTGCCGATAGTTACGACCACAAACACCAGGATCTGTCTATGGGAGACGAAACCGCGGGCCTGTCACGCATGTCGATAGATATCGCCAAGGCATTATTCCGCAAACTGGCCACCTACGGTGTGGTCCTCTCCAGCGAGAGCTTCCGCGCCCTCAAGGCCAACTACTTCCGTATTGCCCTGGACTTTGTCGAAACTTACCGCAACGACGCCCAGATGAACGGCCTGAACCTGGACATTCACAAGGAGGAGCAGGCAGTCGAGCTGTTTGCCAGGAATATCAAGAAGGCAGGAGACAGATTTCTGGACAATCCGATGGAAACCCCGTTTATCTCCAGTTGGAACCGGGTACGCAGCGCCGTACCCGATATATTTGAACGAATGCACCACGCCGTACAGCAGGACATAAAAGAACACACTTTAAAGTGAATCGCAGCATCAGCAGAATTATTGACATGACAGAAGCGACCCTGCAGGCACTGGAACACAGAGTACTCAACCACCTCAAGGCAATCTACGACGGGGTGAATCACAGTCAGCTTACAATTGATTGCCTGCGCCTGATGCGCCTGGACCAGGATTGCCACCACCCGGATCGGCAGACTGACCAGTGGGACCAGCGCGATGCATTTTTAATCGTTTACGGTGATACGTTCGTAGATCCTCCCCGGCACCCGCTGCAAGTGTTGCGTCAGTTTCTGGACGATCAGGTTCAGGGCAGCATAAATTCGGTGCACATCCTGCCATTTTTCCCTTTCAGCAGTGACGACGGATTTGCCGTCACTGACAATAAAACGGTGAATCCCGCGCTTGGTGACTGGACCGACATTCAGAATATTGCCGAGGATTACCGCGTGATGGCAGATGTGGTAATCAACCACTGTTCCTCCGAAAACCAGTGGTTCAAGAATTTCGTGGACTGTGTTGACCCCGGAAAGGACTATTTTTTCACTGCCTCACCCAGGGACGACCATTCCCGGGTAGTTCGCCCCCGGACCAGCGACCTGTTGCGAAAAACGGAAACCCGGGAGGGTGATAAGTATGTCTGGTGTACCTTTGGTCACGACCAGGTTGATTTTGATTTCTCCAATCCAGATGTTTTGCTGGAGTTCATCAGGATAGTCCGACTGTACCTGGACAATGGCATCACCTGTTTCCGACTGGATGCAGTGGCCTTTATCTGGAAGGAAATCGGCACAGACTGTCTCAATCTTCCTCAGACCCATGAAATAGTCCGTCTGCTCCGTGCACTGATAGAACACGCCCAGCCGGATGCCATCATCATCACTGAAACCAATATTCCAAAACGAGAGAACCTGACCTATTTCGGTAACGCCAACGAAGCCCATGCCATCTATAATTTTTCGCTTCCGCCACTGCTGGTCTACACCTTGTTGTCCGGCGACTGCGGGTACCTGAAATCATGGCTGATGACCATGCCCCCGGCGCAAATGGGCACTTTCTATTTCAATTTTATCGCGTCTCACGATGGCATTGGCCTGAGGCCGGCGGAAGGACTTCTTACCGATACCGAGATCGAGGCCCTGCTTGACACCATGCTCCGATTCGGTGGCGAAATCTCCTGGCGGGCTTTATCAGGCGTGGAGAAAAGGCCTTACGAGATAAATATCAGCCTGTTCGATGCATTGAAGGGCACCCTGGGGTGGGGAGAGGATCAATACCAGTTCGAGCGGTTCATCTGTGCCCACGCCATCATGCTGGCTCTTGAGGGGATTCCGGCTTTCTACGTGCAGAGCCTGCTGGCCGCCGGCAATAACCACGACCGTTACGCCCGCACCGGACACAAGCGACACCTGAACCGCACGCAGTGGTCTTATCCGGAACTTCGACGCCTGCTTGCCGATTCAGAATCCACCCGGGTTCGGGTACTGAATGAACTGAAAAGACTGATGAAAATCCGCTCCGCGCAACCGGCCTTCCACCCCAACGCTACTCAGTTCACCCTGCATATGGGTACGGAGATATTCGCCTTCTGGCGCCAGAGCATGCAGCGGGAACAGAGCATCTTCTCCCTGAACAACATCAGTAACAAGACCTGCAGGCTGGATTTGGCTGCGGTCAACCTGATCGATACCGAGAGCTGGGGAGACCTGATTTCCGGCGAAATGCTCGACAGCCACCTGGATATCATCAAGCTTGAACCCTACCAGTCAGTCTGGCTGACCAACCGGATGAATTCTGCAGACTGAAAATTTCCCGCTAAATCTCTGACATCCGGCGGCACAGAGGGTCCAGTTGCTTACCTTACTAACGGTAATAATGGCCATGGTTATTCAGGACGGGCTTTCCTGCTCTGCTGGAGTAGGGGGCCGGACGTTATCGAATGTAGGCGTCGGTTACCGCGCGCAGTGACTGGCGTATTCCACGAGCGGCGGCCTTTGCCGAAATCGTTGCCTTGGCGATGCCGTCAAGATCCTTGCCCACCTGGAAGCGGTCGGAGGCCCGCATACCGACGAATTGCTCCTCGAAACCCCAGGAAAAGAAATCGCCGATCGAATAACGCAGGGATTCCTTGTAATAGATCACCCGCAAACCCACGATATTACCCCGCAGGTCTATTCCAACCAGGGTATCGATGGGCCCACTGTAGCCGTTTGCTTCGGGCGGCACATCCGGTGTTACAAATGCATAGCCGACCAATTTCCGTTCACCGCTGACCTTGTCGGTCTGATAGGCTCTGTATACGGGAGGTTCACCGCTTTTTTCTGAAAAAGTCTCAGCACCGGGCACTACCTGCTTGAGCAACCGCAGTGAAGTATGATCCGCATTGGCTGCATGGACCGAATTCAGAGATGGTTCGCTGAATAACCTTTCCAGCAGTAACCAGCCACCATCCACCATGACCAGGGACAACAACCCGACCACCAGAACAGACCTTACAAAGAGCCTGATACCGCTTCGATTTCGCATTTTCTCAACCACTGGCCGCATTTCAACCGTTCTCCTGTGTGCGCGGACATGACTATGAATTCGGGCGCAATTTGACCATCAAATCGACACCATAGCAAAATGTTACCGGCCCTCTAGTCCTCCTCAGGCAACGGGATTCCGCGTTCACGCAATACCTCGGCCAGCACCCGTGAGCCATTGACACCGCTAGGGAATCCTGAATACAGGGTTACCTGAGCCATAAGCTCGGACAATTCCCCGGGTGTGATGCCATTGTCCAGGCCACGCCCCAGATGCACACGAAGCTGATCGGTCTGGTAGGCAGCCTGGGTGACAGCGATTGTGACCAGGCTGCGGTCGCGGGCTGACAACTGGGGACGCGTCCAGGTTTCGCCGTAGACCAGGCCGTCGATCAGTGTATCCAGATAGGGTGCGCCCGGAAAGCGCGCATCCGGCAAATCCAGCCCCCTGGCCGCAAATACCTCAGCAGCGATGCGGGCTGCGTTAACACCCGTTGGAAAGCCCGAATAGAACGTCACATGGGTAATCGTTTCGGAAATTTCATCCTGTGTCACGCCGTTGTCCAGTGCCCGGCCAACGTGGTATCGAACTTCGCTGGAAGCGTAAAGGGCCGTTCCCACCGCAACCGTGATCAGACTTCGATCACGGGGGGAAAGCTCCTCCCGTCGCCAGGTTTCGCCGTAAACCACCTGGTTCAACAGATCGCTCAGGTAGGGAGTCTGCGGAAACGCACCGGGAAACTCGATAGCAGGGTTGTCGGGCACCTGGCGAGGAGATGCTCCTGGCGGCGTTACCGGCAGGCCGCGCTCCTCGAACACCTCGGCGGCAACCCGAGCCGCATTGACCCCGGTCGGAAAGCCGGAATACCACATCACGTGCGCGATTATTTCCGAAATCTCCGCCTGGGTGACGCCATTGTCCAGAGCCCTCCCCATGTGGAGTTTCAACTCGTAGGTGGCATAAAGCGCCTGATTCACGGCAACGGTAATCAGGCTGCGATCCCTGGCCGACAACCCCGGACGCTCCCAGATATCTCCGTACACAACTTCATTGCGGATCCGGCCCAGGTAGGGCGCTGCGTCGTAGGCGCCGGGTGGTGGTGGCGGCTGCTGTGCCTCAGCGACCCCCGCGATCACCGTGAAGACAAAAACCAGCGTAGCGAAATGGGTGACGGACAGGTTGTGCTTACGGATGACGAGTGACATGGGCGATTCCTCTTATTGTTCCGGGGCCGGCTGAATGGCGCCGGTATGCCATGACAAGGTAATGCGGAGCCGCGCTTTTGTCCAACTGTCAGCTTAATGGAAGACCTGGCAAAGTCCCACTTCACCCTGGTTGCAGACAAGTCTGCTGGAAAGGCCCATTACCGCCGGCATGGGTCGGCGTGTCAGGGCAGTGCGACGAAGCCAGGGGACATATCAGAGGGACACTGTAAAGTGGACAAATGCTGTACACTACGCGCCTCGTTCATACCGTGCTCCAGACAAGCCATGCCGTTGCTTCGACTCGATAAGGTCAGCCTGAATTTCGGGACCCATGTACTGCTGGATCAGGTCGATCTGCAGATCGACAAAGGCGACCGTATCGGACTGCTGGGCCGAAACGGCGCCGGCAAGACAACGTTGATGAAAATCATTGCCGGTTCGGTGCAGCCGGAGAGCGGTGAACGCTGGCTGCGCCCGGCTACCCAACTGGCATGGCTGGAGCAGGCACTTCCCGAGGGAGATCAACAGACTGTCTATGATATGGTCGCCGGCGGACTGCCGGAGGTTGGCGATTTGCTGAGCCGCTATCACCGTCTCATTGCCGATTTCAATCACAGCGAAGTGAACAAGCTGGAAAGCCTGCAGAATCAGCTGGAGGCGGTGCAGGGATGGAGCCTGGGCCAGAAAGTGGACACCGTAATCAGCCAGCTTCAGTTGCAACCGGAAAAGAAACTCTCGGAACTGTCCGGAGGCTGGCGCAAGCGGGTTGCGCTGGCCCGGGCGCTGGTCCGGGATCCGGACCTGCTGCTGCTGGACGAGCCCACCAATCACCTGGACATTGTTGCAATCGAATGGCTTGAAAAGCAGTTGCGCGACTACCACGGCGCCCTGGTTCTGGTGACCCATGACCGCCGCTTCCTGGAATCTGTTGCCAACAAGATTGTCGAGATAGACCGGGGCCAGTTGCAGGAATATGAGGGCAGCTACCCCCGCTTTCTGCGTTTCCGAGCCGAGAAACTGGCTGCGGAAAACAATGCCAGCAGGCAATTCGACAAAAAGCTCGCCGAGGAGGAAGCGTGGATCCGTCAGGGAATCAAGGCCCGTCGTACCCGCAATGAAGGCAGGGTTCGTGCACTCGAAACCATGCGCCGGGAGCGTAGCGAGCGACGGGAACTCCAGGGCAGGGCTCAATTCAGCGCCAGTCAGGGTGAATCTTCCGGCAGGCTGGTGGCGGAGTTGCAGAATGTAAACCACCGCTATGGAAACCAGGTCATCGTTCGCGATTTCTCGATCTCGGTAATGCGTGGCGATCGAATCGGCCTGGTAGGTGTCAACGGTGCCGGCAAGACGACGTTGTTGAAAATTCTGCTGGGACAGCTGCAACCCGATCAGGGCTCGGTGAAACTGGGCACCCGACTGGAGGTTGCCTATTTCGATCAGCTTCGGCAGCAACTGGACCCGGACAGAAACCTGATCGACAATGTTTGCGGTGGTCAGGAATTCATCGATATCAATGGCAAGCGCAAGCATGCCATCAGCTACCTGGGTGATTTTCTTTTCACTCCTGACCGCATCCGGACACCGGCCAGGGCGTTGTCCGGTGGTGAGCAGAATCGTGCCATTCTGGCAAAGGTGTTCAGCAAACCGGCCAACCTGCTGGTGCTGGACGAACCCACCAACGATCTGGACATCGAAACTCTGGAGCTGCTGGAGGAAATCCTGCTGCAATTCGAAGGCACTGTGCTGCTGGTCAGCCACGATCGGCAATTCATGGACAACGTGGTCACCAGCATCCTGGTCTTCGAAGGCAACGGCGTAATCAGTGAACGGGTGGGGGGCTACAGCGACTGGATTGCTCACGGAGGCAGCCTGGCGAGGCTGGAACAATCCCAGGAAAAGGCCGCGAAGCCGGTCCGCAGGCAGCCCGATGAACAGAAAACCGCCCCCGTCAGCGACGCTGTCGGAAAAAAACGTTCCTACAAGGAGAAACGGGCGCTGGAGCAGCAGCTGCAACTAATCGAGGAACTGGAATACCGGCAACAGTCTCTTCAGGATACGATTTCCGAACCGGACTTCTACAGCCAGGATAAAGGTGTGATTGAGGCAATGATGAAAGAAATCGCCGAAACCCAGTCGCGCCTGGAAACCGCCTATGCCCGCTGGGAGCAGCTGGAGTCCTGAAAACCGCTTCAGGCGATAGTAACTTCCGGGCTCAAGTACACGTCCTGGATGGCGTTCAGCAGTGCCACACCCTCTTCCATCGGCTTCTGGAAGGCCTTGCGCCCGGATATCAGCCCCATACCGCCGGCGCGCTTGTTAATGACTGCGGTTCTTACCGCCTGGTGCATGTCATCGGAACCACTGGGTCCGCCGGAATTGATCATGCCGGTCCTGCCCATGTAGCAGTTTGCCACCTGATAGCGGACCAGGTCGATTGGATGCTCAGTGGTCAGTCTGTCGTACATTCCGGGGTGGGTCTTGCCGAATCCGATGGCGGGAAATCCCCCGTTCCGTACTGCCTGCTTCTGCTTGACGATATCGGCGTCGATGGTTACCGCCAGGTGATTGGCCTGTCCGGTGGTGTCTGCCGCGGTATGATAGTCCACGTCGTCCTTTTTGAACGCTGAATTCCTCAGATAGGCCCACAACACCGTCGCCATGCCCAACTCATGGGCCAGTTCGAAAGCTTCGCTGATCTCCTGGATCTGACGGCGACTTTCCGGTGAGCCGAAATAAATTGTCGCGCCCACGGCGACAGCACCGAGGTCGAAAGCCTGTTGCACGCTGGCGAACAGGGTCTGGTCATGGATGGTGGGATAGGTCAGTAATTCGTTGTGATTGATTTTTACGATAAACGGTATCTTGTGGGCGTATTTCCGGGACACCGAGCTTAGAACCCCAAGGGTGGAAGCCACTGCGTTACACCCTCCTTCGCGGGCCAGCCGCACGATGTTCTCCGGATCGAAATAAAGCGGGTTGGGCGCAAAGGATGCCCCCGCAGTGTGCTCAATACCCTGATCCACAGGAAGAATTGACAGGTACCCCGTGCCCCCGAGCCTGCCATGATCAGCCATGGCGGCCAGGGAACGCAGTACCGAGGGATTTCGATGCTTGTCGGCAACGACCCTGTCGATGAAGTCAGGTCCGGGCAGATGCAGCATGGACCGGGGGATTCCCTGGCAGGTATAGTCCAGCAGGTGTTCGGCTTCGTCACCCAGAAGTGCGTGTATATCCATAATCTATCACCGCGCGTTAGTAACCTTGAAAAACTTCTGAACTCAGACCTTCAGGGATCGTCCGATAAAACGCCAGCAGCATGCTGCTGTGGTTTCTCAGAGAATCCGGAGGGGTTCAGAGATTGCCTGACGTAAATGTCGATGGCAGCGCAGCCGCTGCTATCGGCAGAATGCCTACTATACCGGTCAATGACTCTGTTTTCGATCTTCACAGTAGAGTGCCGGACCCAGGATAGAGAGGGAACGGTCAGAGAGTCAGTGTGACAACGCGGCGGCCAGGAATCTGTGGCGATGGCATTGCAGTGCTTCCACGACTTACCGGTCATCCAGGCGCGAGACTATCTGCCCCACCGGTTCAGGGCTGGACAGCAGCCCGTCGAACCG
Organism: uncultured Gammaproteobacteria bacterium; assembly: GCA_942492445.1. Lineage (GTDB taxonomy): Bacteria > Pseudomonadota > Gammaproteobacteria > Pseudomonadales > Pseudohongiellaceae > NORP240. The sequence continues at coordinate 170,510 of CALOEW010000086.1, read as the reverse complement.
GCCTTCGCTGAGAAAAGCAGCCAGGACAATAATGAGTGGCAGAAAAGTGATCAGGCGCAACATTTCGAGTGACAATAGATTATTCATTTTCTGATCCTCGTAATGATCCTCTTCGAACCGTCTGATGGAAGCCATGATTGAAAGCCTCCGCGGGACCGGGACTCCGGCACGCTGCAACGTTGCCGAATCAGCCGACAATTGCATACGCAGCCAATATCGTAATTAATATCAATGTGTTACGGAAGTTTGTAACAGTTGCCGAGTTAGGGTAGTAGAATTTTTGCTTGTTCATGGCATCCAACTTTTTAGTGTGGAAAACTGGATTCAGGGCATCTCCGTCGCTTCATTGCGGGTTGTTTCCTTCAACCACGGTTACAGGCTAACCGGTCCGGGACAGGCTGAGTATGGTTCCAGCGATCCATGTAAATTTATCCAGTAGTTCGTGGCTGCTGAGCACCTGCTACTGCAGTTGATACAGAATGGTCTGGCCCGGTGGCAATGAATATCAGCGGGATGTGTTAGTATCCGACGAGCCTCTGCTCAAGTTCTCCAGGGCCTGCTCACACTAATAAAAATAACCGTTCCCGGACATGAAACTATTCGATTCCCGCCCTTCATTCGCAGGTTGCACCGCCGCCGATATTGTCAGGTGGTATTACGAGCGTGCCTGGAACACTATGAATGGCGCCAAACGCGCAATTGTCGCAAGAACGGTCGATCTGTATATCGCCGAGATTGACGACTGTCATCGCACCGTAAGATTCAACATTCCCGAAGATCCGGAAGACGCTGATCAGTTTCTCAGCTGCAATAAGAAAAACGTTAAAATAATCGACGATTTTTTTGCGGACAACTCGGTACGTAACAAGCACTTCCGGGACTCCCTCGAAATTTATGTTGCCCGCGCGATAGATGAAATCTTCGAGACCGACTGTTGTGAAGTGTTGAAACAGCGCCTGTTTCCGGAAGCCGTTGTACCTCATACCCAGGAACAACTGGATGCACTGCTCGTGGAGACCAATTCCAGCTACACCGATGCGGTGAATGAATGTGTGCGCGTATTCCGGAACGGTCTGACCGACGACAGTGAAGAGGAACTGGAGGTCCTGGAAAGTAAACTGCTCATGGCCAGGGAGAAAATCGACAGGAATGTCGGTGCTATCGAGAACGAGCTGCAACGGCGCAAACAGGATAAACTCAAGCCATGAGCCGAATCGGGACCGTCTGGCGGCCCACGCTGCCTCCGGATCCGTGGAAACCAGCAGAGTAATCAATCAGGGGTTCCTTAAGCTCCAGGAGGGCGATCTTGGAAAAGTACACACAAATCTGCTTGCACCCGACATCAAAGTATACGAATGCGGTGGCGATTTACTCCCTGTTGGCACTGCTTTCGCTGGCAGGCAACGTGGCCAATGCCCAGGATCGCGGAACACCGCACGGAGAGTGGCACTTTCAGAGCGGCGACGCCTGGGGTACCCGCTATTCTCCGCTCGACCTGATCAACGCTGACAATTTTTCCCGGCTCGAGACTGCGTGGATCTGGCGCGGTGACAATTTCGGGCCCCAGGTGGACTACATCAACCGTTCCACGCCACTTTACGTCAACGGCCGGCTCTATACTGTTGCCGGTTCACGCCGCACCGTGGTGGCGATCGACCCGGCGAGCGGCGAAACCCTGTGGACGTTCCGGGAGCCCCATACTACCCGATGGGAGCGCTCCATGCGGGCCAGCTATGGCAAAGGAGTGGCTTACGGTCAGATTGACGGACGCGATGTCATCTATTTTTCAAGCCCGGCATTTTTCCTCTGGGCTCTCGACGCTGATACCGGCCTGCCCGTGGAAAACTGGGGCAAGCCGGTGGCCCTGGAGCATTTCCCCCGAACCGGTGTCGTAGACCTGCTTCCTGATCTGCTGGCAGACTGGGAGCCCTGGCTCAGCAGCGGTCTGGAATACAACCCTGACTTCGGCATACCGCGTGAACTGGGTTACATTACCAGTTCCGCGCCGCCGATCGTGGTCAATGACACGATCGTCGTAGGAAACTCGGCCGAACAGGGTTATAACCAGACGCGTATCGAAAACGTACCTGGCGACATCCTTGGCTATGATGCGCGTACCGGAGAGTATCGCTGGAAGTTTCATGTCATCCCCCGGCCGGGCGAGGTGGGTCACGAAACCTGGCTCAATGATGCCTGGTCCTATACCGGTGACGTGTCCTCCTGGGCACCCATGTCCGCCGACCTGCAGAGAGGTATCGTCTATATACCCACCAATACCGTCACTATCGACTATTACAGCGGCTTCAGCCCCGGCAACAACCTGTTCTCCACCAGCGTAATCGCACTGAACGCGGGTACCGGCGAGCGTCTGTGGCACTATCAGGTCGTTCACAGCGATCAATGGAATTACGACCTGCCAAACGTTCCGCTGCTGGCTGATCTCACAGTTGACGGCAGGCACATACCGGCACTGATTCAAAACACCAAACACGGTTTCATCTTCGCCTTCAACCGGGTCACAGGTGAACCAATATGGCCCATAGAAGAGCGGGCCGTGCCCCAGACTACAGTACCCGGGAACTGGACCGCTCCCACCCAACCCTTTCCTACCCGACCGGAGTACATGGAGCCCATAGCACTGACGCCTGAGCGGGTGGTGGACTGGACCCCCGAAATTCGTCAACGGGCGTTGGATGTACTCGCCAGCTTCAATGCAGGCGGCCCGTTCCTGCCGCGTAACCACACAGGGTTTGAAGGCCCCATCAACCTTAGTTGTGAAGGCGGAGTTAACATTTATCACCCGGCCATCATCGATCCCACAACCGGGATCATGTACGCTTCACACAAACCACGCTGCAGTGGTGGCCTGGTGCAGCCTGGCGCCGACGTGGACAACCCGGAAAGCATTATGACCACCGGCACCACTATCGCAAGTTGGGTGGCGGGCCGGGGCGTCAACCTGCCCCGGGTTGACGGACTGCCGCTTTTCAAGCCTCCCTACAATCGCCTGTCCGCTTACGACATGAACCTCGGTGAAAGAATCTGGTGGATCCCTATTGGTGAACCCTCGGAACAGATCAGGAATCATCCCGCCCTGGAAGGTGTGGATCTTTCCGACTGGGGAGGAGGAGGCTTTGGCAATCAGGGCGGAGAAACCATCCACATGGTGATGGGCGATCTGCTGATCTACACCACCGAAGGGCTGCGTGGTGTCCCCCATCTGAGCGAGAACGGACTACCCTGGCTTCATGCAGCTGACAAACTCACAGGTGAGCTTCGTTCCCGGGTAGAAATCCCGGTTACCGGCCAGTACGGCATGATGACTTACCTGCACGGGGGGAAACAGTACCTGGTCATACAGATTGCCTCGAGCGAGTTCCCTGGCTCCCTTCTGGCGCTAACTGTCCCTGAAAATTAAGTGTCCTGGACCTAGCAGGGCCGAAATTCGTGGGCTGCCTGGCCTTTCAAGCCCTCCAAAGCCCAAACGCCCAGCTCTCTTGACAGGCCGATGTATGTCCGCGGCAATATGCCTTGACAGGTAACTCACAAGCAAGCCAGAGTACCCTTATAAGTTTCCGACAGGCCAAAAGGGGCGCTCTGTCTGGTTTCTTTCTATCTGGATCTGACATTCCGATGTCACCCGTCTCCTGGCCGCTGATAGCCAGTTGTCACTTCGTAACCTTATACTTCGCCTCGACTTGCCCACCAGCGTTAAATGATGATCTTGAACGACAACGAAACTGCCCAGAAAGTTCCCGGTGTACACCCCAATGCAGAACCAGGTGCATCGCGCCTGAGGGTTCAGATGCTCTTTGTCTGCCTGGCGATAGTCCTGAGCGGAATTGCCGGTGCGCAGTCTCCGGCCCTTCGTATTTCTGACGCTCCTCCTGAACTGGAGGACAATATCCGTGCGCTGGTGCAGTTGCCCGGCCAATCCTGTGAAACCACCCCCCGGGCTCTAAACCGCTATCTGCCTGATATTCGCCGCCAGATCGTGCGGGCAGGATGGGCGCTTGGATATTATTCGCTGAATGAAGAAACCTATTTCCTTGAAGAAGAGGACTGCTGGGGGTTGCAGATCTCAGTCGATTCTGGAGAAGCGGTGACTGTTGCCGCTGTCGACGTCAAGGTAACAAGCAGCCCTGAACTGTTTTCCGAAACCCTCGAGGATCTGCCGGTCCAGGTCGGCGACCAGCTGAATCATTCAATGTACGAACGAAGCAAGTCCGAATTGAGTTCCAGAGCAGTAGAACTGGGTTTCTTCTCGGCCCGGTTTGCCAACTCCGAACTGCGGCTGAATCTACAGAGCAACACCGCGGAAATTGACATCGAATTCGAACCCGGGGAACGCTTCCAGTTCGGTGAAATCATCCTGCAACCGGTGGACGGCCTGTCGGAAAACTTTATCAGGCGCTACATCGAGTTCCAGAATGGCAGTGATTACTCCACTGCCAGCCTCATCGACCTGAGGAACGTACTCAGCGAAAGCTATTATTTCAGCAGCGTTAACGTCACACCGTCACTTGAGCTGGCAGCCGGGCAACAGATTCCCATTCAGGTCGGGCTGGAGCTCAGGCCCCGACGCGTCTACTCAACAGGAGTCGGTGCGACCACGGACATCGGTCCACGCGTGCGTATGGATTATGAGGATCGCTATCTCAATGACCGCGGCCACCGCATTGACGTCAAATCCAGCGCTTCGCCCATTCAGCAGAGCATTGACGCAAATTACACCATTCCCTGGAACAACCCGGCCACGGAACAACTGGTTTTTTCCGGCGGACTCCAGCATGAAGACACAGACACGTTCATTGCCAGAACCGCCAAACTGGGCGCCAGTTACAGTTTTATCAACCGCTGGCTGTGGCGACAGACTTTTTTCTTCAACTACCAGCACGATCGCTCCACACTCAACGACGCGGACGATGTCGCGGATTTGTTTATTCCCGGAGTCAGCCTCTCCCGCACGCGGGCAGATGATGCCCTCTACCCGCAACGGGGCTGGAGTTTCTTCGGCCAGCTGAGCGGGGCATCGGACACCCTGATGTCGACCGAGACGTTTCTGCAGCTCCACCTGGGTGGCAAGCTGATCAATCCGTTGGGCCCGGGTAGAGTGTTGTTCAGGTTTGAAGCCGGGACCACGGTCACTGACAACATCAACGAGCTCCCTGTCTCAATCCAGTATTTCTCAGGAGGGGACCAGTCCGTTCGCGGCTACAGGTATCAATCGCTGGCTCCTTTGGATGACAACGGCGAAGTGACCGGCGGCAAGCACCTGCTGGTAGGAAGTGTCGAGTACGACTTCAACGTGTTGCCTGCCTGGAAGCTGGCAATTTTCGCCGACGCCGGCAATGCATTCCTGGACCCGGCGAGTTTCGAGCTGCAGAAGAGCGTGGGCATCGGTGTGCGCTGGCTATCACCACTCGGGCCGGTGCGTCTGGACCTGGCATCGGCACTGGACAACGACAACAAGCTTCGGCTGCACCTGACCATGGGGCCCGATCTGTGAAACTGCCCCTGCGGCAGATCAGAAAAGCAGCAGTCAGCCTTCTGCTCAGCCTGCTTGGCCTGGTGCTTCTGGTCCTGGTATCCGTAAGCCTGATTCTGTCCACCCAGGGTGGCAGCCGCTGGGCTCTGGCGCGGATTGTCGAACAACTGAACGGCCTGCCCGGCCACCAGTTCTCACTCGGCCAGGCAACCGGAACACTGACTGGACAGCTGCATCTGCAGGATGTGCAGTACAGCAATGACGGCCTGCGGGTTTCGGTTGCCGAAGTCGATATTGGCTGGAATCCCCTAATGTTGTTGTCGCGCCAGGTGTCGATACCTGAACTCCTGGTGTCTGGAACCGTTATTGAACGCACGCCGGGAGAAGCACCTCCAGCAACGCCAAGAGTTGTGGGACAACCCTTGCTGGACTTCAGCCCACTTCCGCTCACTTTCGAATTTGGCAAGGTAGCCTTCAACAATCTGACCTATCGCCAACCCGGACAGCAGTTACAGCTTGACGCGCTGCAATCCGATGTTCGATTGGTGGGGCAGGAATTGACTATTTCTGGGTTTGCGCTGGAATCGGAACTCGCCGACATCGGGGGGAATCTGACACTGACCCTGACAGGTCACCTGCCGATGAACGTAAACCTGGATTGGCAATACAATCAGGATATTTACCCCGGGTCGGGGCCGATGTCCGGTGATCTCTCGCTTGGGGGAGATCTGACCCGGCTTGCTGTTGCCCACAACCTGACACGGCCATTCAGTCTCACCAGTGTAGGTGTGGTCGATACCGGTGTATCGGGGAGCGAACTCCAAATCAACCTGAGTCATAGTGGCGACTCTGTAGTCCTGCCATCAGAACTGACCGGTATCCGGGTGGCGCTGAACAACCTTGCACTGGAGACAAGTGGAAGCTTGCGGGAGCTTCAGATATCACTTGCCACCGAAATTGAGAGCGACCTGGCGCCTGCTTCCAGGTTTTCAATCGACGGCCGCTGGCTCGGCGACAGCCTTGAGATTGGTTCCTATGAACTCGCCACTCCCAGCGGCTTGTTGACCGGTTCAGCCTCCTTGAGTCTGAACAGCGGAATGCAGGGGTCTTTGCACTACCGGCTTTCGGAAAACTCACCGCTTGCCTATGTTGAGAACTTCATGACAACCGGTGCGGGCGAAGTACTGCCTTTCGAACTTTTCAATCTGCACAGCAATGGCGACCTGTCGTTTTCCAACGTCGCCGGCGACACATCCGTGACCCTGCAGATCGCGGAACTGAGTGGGGAGCTGGGCGATTACCCGTTCCAGGGAGGGGGCCGGATCGACTATGGTGCTGGCAGACTGCACGTGGACAACTTCAACCTTGCGACTTCGGACAATCGGCTGTTTGTCACCGGCAGCCTGGCTGAACAACTTGATTTCAACTGGCAGGTGCAGGCCCCGCGCCTGGATCAATTGATGCCGGGGCTGGAGGGCCGCCTGAGTGCCAGTGGCGAGATTTCCGGGGAACCTGCGGATGTGGAACTTGTATCAACCCTGACATTGAACACGGTCCGCTATCGGGGAAGCAGCATTGATTCCCTGCAACTCGACCTTTCCCGTCAGGAGGGCGCTCTAGAAGGCCGGCTGACGGCCAGCGGGGCGAGCCTGGCAACCGGCGCAAGGGTGGACACAATCGACGGTCTCCAATTTCAGGTCTCGGGGACCGAAACAAGCCATCGGGCCATTCTGCTGGCCCGTTCCAGTTACGGTGACGTCGATCTTGACTTGACAGGGGGCTTCACCGACCTTTCTGCACTTGCCTGGGATGGAGAACTCAGCAACGGCACTCTGACCACACCCGTGGGCAACTGGTCCACCAATTCTGCCGTAGCCATTTCCGTCACTTCCGACGCCATCGGTGTGACCGGCAACTGCTGGTGGCAGAATGCAGCATCCATCTGTATTGATCTCGCCATGCAGGATCGGGCAACTGCCCCTGTTACCCGCTTGACCGGACGCATCAACAACTACCCACTGGAGCTATTCAATCACCCGGACGCTCTGCCCGAAGCGATGAACTTTCGTCTGCAGGCTATCCCCCACCTTCCTGAAAGTGTCAGTCTCGGCGGCACTGCCGATGCCGAATTTTCTGCCGTCCTTGAAGCAGCCTCAGGACCGGTGATAGAAGCCCGCCTGCTGCCCCGAGACCTCACCTTAACCATTCGTTCCGCCGATGGCGAAGAGCTTCAGCCCCCGGAAATTGTAGAGTCAGAGTCGCAGATCTGGCTGCTGAAAGAATCCAGCGTGGAGGCTCGCCTGGAGAATGAAAGCTGGGAAGCACAGGTTGGCGGCAATCTGGAGCGACAGATTGACAGCCGTGGCCTTACTGCCAGCAGCGGTGGCTCTTTCAGCTCCCGTGTCGCCCTGGCCCCGAATGGCGCTCTCGAGGGCACACTCAATGCAAACCTGGATGACCTGGGCTGGCTGGAAGCCTTTGTTCCGGAAGCCTCGGAAGTGCAAGGGAGTCTGGCTACCAGCCTCGTGCTGGGCGGCAGCCTGGAGAATCCCAGCCTGGCAATGGAACTGCAGCTCACAGAGGGACAGGTGAGTTTGCGGCCTCTGGGGATCGTTCTGACCGCGATCAACGCAAACCTGAACAGTCGCGATAACGAACTGATCGAACTCGGTGCCAGCCTCAGCTCGAACGGTGGAAATCTGGCGCTGTCGGGGCGAATAATTGAGCCCTTCTCAGCCTCACGCCGGCTTGAGGCACAGCTTTCCGGGGACCGCTTCAGCCTGGCGAATCTACCCGATCTGAACCTGGCAGTCTCTCCGGATCTTGGGATAAGTGCCGGCAACACCAGAATCGACGTGACCGGCGACCTGTTTGTTCCAACTCTCAACATCACTGTGCGCGAGCTTCCCGAGCAGGCGGTTGATGTTTCCAGAGACGCCGTCGTGGTCGGGTACCCTTCCGATCGCCCGCAGCTGGCCGCTGCGCATGCATCAGAACAGAGCACAGTATTCAGTATACCGGTGGTTGCGGACGTGAACATTCTTCTCGGAGAAAACATCAGCCTCAACGGGTTCGGGTTCACCTCCACGGTTGCGGGGAATCTCAATGTCCTGCAGCAGGTCAATGGGACCAACCTGACCTACGGTGAATTGCAGATTGTCAGGGGAGACTACCGCATGTACGGTCAATCGCTGCAGATCCGCGGTGGCAAGTTATTGTTTTTCGGCCCCATTGACAATCCGGCACTGGATATCCGCGCCACGCGTACCGTGGAAGGAACCACAGTCGGGGTGTTGATGAATGGCACCCTGAAAAACATCCGCAGCCAGCTTTTCTCCACACCTGCCCTGCCCGACGGCGACATCATAGCAATCCTGGCCACCGGCAAACCCTTCTCTGAGATCGGCCAGGGAGAGCAGGACCGGGACGCAGTGCTTGGATCCATCGCCAGGCTGGGCCTGAGCAGGAGCCAGGGGCTTACCAACCAGGTGCGCGAACAGCTGGGACTGGATTCCCTGGCCATCACCAATTCCGGAAACATCAACAATACCACTCTGACCGTGGGTAAATACCTGACTCCGGATATTTTTATCCGCTACGGGTTCGGGCTGTTCGATCACCAGTCCAAGCTCGCGTTGGACTACATCCTGACCGACCACATCACTCTGCAGGCCGAGACAGGGGAATACCAGAGTGTCGACCTGATCTACCGGGTAGAGAGGTAACACCATGAGAAACTCCGGTCTGCAATTTTATGGACTGTTCATTGTATTCGTCGGCATCCTGGCCTGTGCTGCTTCCTGCCTGGGAATGGTATTTGCTCTTGGCCTGCTCAGTGCCAATGGCTCTCTGTCCCTGCGCAATGCGCTGTTCCTGCGAGACGCACTGTTCTTTCTCCTGTTGGGCATCGGCGCGTTGAATTGCGGACCCGGGAATCAGGCACTACTCCAGGAGTGCTCTGGTTTGCTGGGAATGGCTGTCCTGGGCAGTCGCTATCCTGGTCCTTGCCACCACTATGGTGGCTATCCTGCTGGTCAATGTCGGTGTCGAGTATCTGGTATTCACGGTTTTTTACCTGATGCTGGCAATGTCTGCCTCATCCGTTCGACGCAGGAACCAGAAATACTTCGACTACCGAGAACACCAGGCACAAAGGCTCCCTCCACAGCGGGCTAACGTAACCGCTGAATAAACAACGCCAGGGCATTACCCTGCTGATTCAGAGGTCTCTTAACTCGACCCGATAGCGGCCTCAATCCCCTTTCCGCAACTGGGGCCAGACGGCGGTCTTGCGCCCCCTGCACCCTGTTCAAACAGGGAAATCGCGACTATGGCCAACTTGGTGCGCGATATCGGTAACCGCGACAGAGCTCGCCAGCCAGGGAATCAGTGTGTCCGCCTGGACATGGCGAAACAGTCCTTACGCCACAGGCAATCGAGCTGGTCGCAAGTTCCGTCCCTGGCAGTGGCGAAGCACTCAAAATTGCCTTCAGAGGCTTGAATCAGCCGTATAAGTTCTGTCTTTGGTTTGTTGCTGGAAGTGATCCCCATCTGTTTGGCAATACCTCGGATTTCCTGCATGTTCATGACGCACTCCGGAAAATTTCTGGTTACAAGAATTGACTGGAAACTATCGATGAAACAGGCTGCAAATTACATGCCTTAACTTTCCGGACGAGGGGCGGGAAACAAACACCTGGGTCAGACTGATCCGGAAAGGAGCGAAAGCAAACAACCGCTCCGGGACAGGGTACCAGACTCAAGCCACTCCCGGAATCCCCGCCCGTTGCAGGGCATCGAGAAGGTGTTTTCTCTGCTCCTCGCATTTGTGCGGGAAACTGCGTTTGAAAACAGCCAGATTGAAATCCGGCCTGTTACGCAGGACCCAGCAGGCTTTGTCCCGGGCCTCCGCAGTGCGCCCTGCCAGTTCAAGGCAGGCTGCCGCAATTGCGTAAATATGGAAATGCGCGTTGGGTTCCTGAGTCGCTCTCAGTGCCCAGCTCACAGCTTCCTCGAACCGACCCTGGTGCGCCAGCGAAATTCCGCGGCTTGACTTCATGGCGAAAAGCAGAGGGTCGAACGGACTGAGGCGCTGAGCCGAGTCAAGGTGAGACAGGGATAGTTCATCCTGGCCGGCATGAATTCCTATGAACCCCCTGGCATAATGACCCTGAGCATAGTTGGGATTGATATCCAGGGACCGGTCTATGGAGGCTAATGCCTGATCATGCTGTCGGGACAGAAACAGTGCGCGCCCCAGTGACCAGTGAGCCATTGAATCCCGGGAGTCGAGCGCCACACTTGCCTTTCCGGAATCCACGGAGCAGGCGATCTCGCTATCCACATCGTCGGCGCTGTTAAGAAATGCCCGGGAAAAATGTGTAAAGGAAAGTCCGGCGTGCTCCCGTGAAAAATTTGGATCGAGCGCCGTAGCACTGGCAAACATTCTGCTTGCTTTCTCGATCTCTCCGGGCAGAAAATGGTAGCAGTGCCACAGGCCACGATGGAAATATTCCCAGGCATTGAGATTTTCAGGCTGCTTCAACAGTGAACGTCTCGCCTCCGCCGATTCTATAGCAGGCTCGATGGCTGCTATTACTTCACCGGTAATGTCGTCCTGCACATCGAATAGATCATCAAGCCACCGATCATAGTGCTCGGACCAGATTTCATTTTCGTTGATGGCATCATGAAGGCTTACTGTAACTCTGACCCGGCGATCCCATCGCTGCGTCGAGCCCGTTAAAAGATACCTGACCCCCAGACACTGCCCGATGCCTCTGGGAGAAAATGCCTGTGCAGCAAATCTTGCGGAAGATTCTCTCGAGATGACAAAGAACCCAGGGAATCCGGCAAGTCTTGAATTCAGATCGACGGTAAGCCCCCGAGCCAGTACATTGCCCAGGTCGTGATCGCCGACGCAGAGAAAATCAAGCACAGCGATCGATGGCTTCTCAGGCAGATCGGGCCATGGCGCGCAATTCTCGCTTACAGGGTTTCTGTCAGGCAGTATGCTCGAAGCCCGGGCACTGCCCAGTTCCCGCCAGCTGGAAACCAGCGCGTGAGTGCATTGCCCTTCCTGGCGATATTTTCCCAGAATAGAGTGGAACGCTTTGCGGGCGACACTTGTACCCCGCTGTCTGATCAGCTCCCGCAGGTAACTCCCATTGGCGTCATCGTTTAACGGGTTATTGCCAAGGTAGCGACCGGCGAGATTCAGACGCCTCTCCCCGCTCAGATCACCGCGGCAAAGCAACTGCTGCACCAGCCGCGCATGCAGCTGCCTGATGCTGGCGCTTGCAGATTCGAGCCAAATATTGAAGCCAATGCCTCCGGTGTCGACCAATTCACTCAGGGGGTCCGAAGCAAAGCGTGCTTCCAGCACGAGCAGCTGTTCCAGGTCGGGAGTCTCACCCACTTCATCGAGAAGCTCACGGATCCTGTTGATGTCCACGACAACACTTGACGAGTCGATACCTATCGAGTCCCTGTCTATTGCCAGTAACTGCAACGCCGAACCACCGACCGTGGATCTCAATCGGGACAGACTCCAGCGCAGCGCCGCTCTGGGGTCATCGCTGCCTTCCCAAAGCAACTCACAAAGCTCCGGGCGACCCACCATTCGATTTTCCAGCGCCAGGAAGGTCAAAAGGGCCCGGGTCTTGCGGGATCGAGGCAGCTCAACAGCCTTCCCGTTCATCAGGAGCTGTAGTTCGCCGACCAGTGCAACTTCTAGGGAAATCTCAGTATCCATGGCCTTCCAACGTGCATTTCAACGCCTGTTCACACGCCACAGGCAGACAATTAGACGAGTACATTCGGGTCAACGAGATATTGACGCAAGCTACCCTATGCTCAGGGAACTTCTGATCGATTGTGGAGCTACTCAGAGGCTCCCTGGTTCTTAACTGGAGAATATTATGCCTGATTCGCTTTATAACCGTCTTGGTGGAACCGAGGGAATTACCAGGATTGCGAGTGACCTGGTAGACATCCACCTGGCCAATCCGGCTATTGCCACTCGCTTCGCCAATTCCGATGTCGACAAGCTCAAACACGGAGCAGCCACTTTCTTTATCAGCGGCACCGGTGGTCCGGCCGTCTACGAGGGTAAGGACATGCTGGCAACTCATAAGGGAATGAATATCTGCGCCACTGAATTCATGGCAGTGCTGGACGATGCCCTGAAGGCACTGCAGAAGAACCGAATCGGCCAGAGGGAGCAGGAGGAGGTGTTGTTCGTATTGTACAGCATGCGTGGAGACATCGTGCTGGTCTGACCACAATCCTGCTGCCGCTGAGCCAGGATATCCCTAACGAACCTCTGAACAAACATGGCACTGTCCTGGCTTTTGTCCGACTGTTTGTGGTGACAGACGGTGCCGATGTTGACCTCTCCGTTGCTGATGGTGAATACTTGTGGTGTTGTTTTCTGCTTCGGAACTGACATCATGACCCAGCAAGTAAAATTTCTGTTTCTGGCAGCGTTGGTCACCATTTTCCCCTCTGTGTCTCTGGCCGACTCCAAGGCGGAGATCGACGCCAATGTCCGGGTTGCACTCGAGGAATTTTACGAGAAATCCCGGGCCGGGAAGATTCTCGCGGACGATGCGGCGGGCATTCTTGTCTTTCCGAAAGTGCTGAAAGCCGGAATCGGAGTTGGCGGTGAGTACGGCGAGGGCTCTCTGCTGGTTGCCGGGGAGCCGGTAGCCTACTACAACATCGCATCGGCATCTATCGGTTTCCAGTTCGGTGCCCAGGTAAAATCCCAGGTGGTGCTGTTTATGGACGAACAGGCACTTGAGAGGTTTCGTAACAGCAATGGCTGGGAGGCAGGTGTGGACGGCAGCGTAGCCCTGATCGAGTTCGGCGCCGCCGAGGAAATCAGTTCCAATTCCATCCAGGACCCCATAATCGGCTTTATTTTTTCCAATCGCGGATTCATGTACAACCTGACATTTGAAGGGTCCAAGATGACCAGGATTGCCCGTTGACCGCGGAGCCCTTTTTCAAGTCATGCCAGCAAGCCCATTAGCTTTTCAACAGCCTGCCGGGTATTCCCGCCAATTGCCATGTCAATTCCTCAAACCCTGGGCTGCTGCCTGAGTCTTGTCCTGATCCTTTCCGGTGCCGCCGAAGCCCAGCGGATACAACCGGGTACACGGCTGCCGGACTACGAGCTGAGCGTGAGGGCTCCCTCGAAACGCGTTTCCGGTACGCCGGGCAATTTACGCATTAAGGACCGCAGCTGCAGCAACCTGGCGGGTCGACCGGATCGTCAGCAGATTGTAGATGCCGCAGTACAGGAATGGGCCTATTTCGGATTCACCAGGCTCGATTACACCATCGAACAGACATCCAGCAGGAACCAAACCGACCGTCGCCGCTGGTCACTACTGGACCCTGAGCTCGCTGTGCGGGTGGCAGACCGAATAGCGGGCTACTGGGCGGCTGCTCCTGACAGCAGCTGGATTCTGCAACGACAGAACGAAAGGTGGGAAACATTGGGATTGTCTGCACGCTGGCGGGATCCCTGGTCTGCCGCATTCATCTCCTGGGTCATGTGTGAAAGCGGTCTGGGAGACGAAGACCGTTTTGCCAGGGCCATTGCTCATCACACCTATATCGATCAGGCTATTCTTGCCCGGGAGACCCCGACCCAGTCGAAAGCCTATGTTGCTTACGACCTGGGCGAACAACCAGTTTTGCCCGGCGATTTATTGTGTCGAGGCAGCCGCCCCTCTTACCACTCTCTCGCAGAGCGCCGTGCACACCTGGGAGCTGGTGCAAGAACCCATTGCGACATCGTAGTGCGGGTGGACGAGCAGATGCCGGCCTTCGACGTTATCGGTGGCAACGTCAGGGGCACCGTCGGCATGAAACTGCTGCCCGCCGCCAGGGACGCAGAAGGCCTTATCGTACCGGCGCCTTTTGGCAGTAGCCGGATTTTTGCCCACCTGAAACTGAATGCAGATCCAGTCTCTCTCGATGCGCTCTCACTCAGTCCGACCATGCAGGCAATCAGTTGCACTGCACCGGACAGCCTGGCAGCATTGACAAAACCACACTCGGCCGGTAAAACCCCTGCCAGTCACTGTTGAACAGTACTCCCGCACCGAAAACCACCAAATTTTCAGGCACGAAAACTCTTTACTTTAAGGTATACTGGAGGCCGGACATCAGGGAATTCTGATCAGAGTGGGCAGGCCCTGAGTAAACCACACCCATGTAATTTCAGCGGTTCCGTAATGGTTCCCTGTTGCAGCAATCAGGTCACTCTGCCAGCAATGAAATTTGCTCACCTGCTAGTCACACTTATATTGCTGGGATTGGTAATTTACCGGTTCTTTCTCGCCACCGAGGGCAGGCAGTCTACCCGGCTTCTGACGCTGGCACTGCTTGCAGGTTTACTTCACTACGGTATCCAGGCATTCGTGTTCCACTTTTCGGCACTACTCGGCCCAACCGGCATGTACATCATTTCGAACACTTTTTTTGTGTTGTTTTTTGTTTTGCTGGCGATTCATTACACCAACAACAAGCTTCCGATACTCGGCTACTGGGTCGCCCAACTGCTGGTCTACCTGGCGATACTGGCTCCCGGGGTCCTGGCATCAATAGCCGCGGGCTTCGATACGTCCGCTTACACCGAGCTGGTCGGAACCCTGTTGTTTCTCAGTGCGGCGCTGGCGTTTGTGACCATAAACCGTTCACCGGAAATGCTGAACTCACAGCCGGTCTTCTGGATTCCTACCCTGATCGTGGCAACCGGCTACGTTGTTGCAACACTTGGCAAGATGATTTCCACCCTTGCCTACTTTTCAGGCAGCAGTGTTGCCAACCTGATAGCGAACATTTCCTCCCTGCTCGGGGTGGTTGCCACCGCGTTGTTATTGATATTTCTGGCCGCCAATATCTCCTGGTTTCGAAAGACCTACTGATCGGCGCCGAATCAGATTCCGGCTTTCCTGAAAGCCAGAGTGTTGTGAGATTAGATCAGAGGTTCCCTGACACTTCAGAAATCCTGTCATAATGTTGCGGCCATGATTCCTATCAGAGACGATAACCCCCAGATACTGACTCCCCTCACCACCATCCTGTTAATAATTCTGAATTGTGTTGCCTGGATTCTGCTGCAGGGCATGGGCGCCGAACCGGCTCTGTCCACTTCAGTCTGCCGTTATGCCCTGGTCCCTGGAGACCTGCTTGGTACCCTGCAACCCGGGAGCAACTTTCCGGTCGGGCCGGATACTGTTTGCCAGACCGGCAGTTCGCCTGCCTGGTTCACTCTGATTTCATCCATGTTCCTGCATGGCAGCTGGCTGCACCTGATCGGTAACATGTGGTTTCTGTGGCTGTTTGGCAATAATGTCGAAGACGCCATGGGACACGTACGATTCGTTTTCTTTTACCTGCTATGTGGCCTGGCTGCAGCCGGACTGCAGTTGTTCTTCACCAGCAATCCTGCAATTCCGATGGTCGGGGCTTCAGGCGCCATAGGCGGTGTCATGGGCGCCTATATTCTGCTCTTTCCCCGGGTTCAGGTACATATGCTGGTTTTTCTCGGATTCTTCGTCACCACTGTCGCCGTGCCGGCGGTGGTGATGCTGGGCTACTGGCTTCTGATCCAGCTTCTGGGGGGATTGACTTCGGTGACCGGGCAGGGAGGGGGCGTGGCTTTCTGGGCCCATGTTGGCGGCTTTTCGGCAGGTGCGCTGTTAAGCTTCGGTTTTCGGAACCACCGCCTGCTTGCGCGACATCCTTACCATGGCTGGCGGAAGCATTCTCCTCATCGGCGCTGGGAAAGGATAAACCGCCGCACTAAACATCGGCTATAACCGACAGGGCAAGGCGCAAGGTTTTTCAGTCTGTAAACATCGCTTCGACAAAATCCTCCCCCAGGTGGACGGCGAGTTCGGTGCGGGCCTCCAGACGCCGCTGAGGCTGGAGCGCGAAAACAGACTCGAAAAAGCTTAATACTGCTATTGAAGTGATCATCTGCTGCCGACCCGGGTGAGCCGTTGCCATGGTGGGCAGGGTATCGCAAACACCCGGAACTGCTTCATCGACGACTATTCCGTCATCCTCTGAGGCTGCGATCAAAATAATGTCGCTTAACGATCGCCCATCCAGCGTTGCCAGCACAGCATTGCATCCCAGCGAATCCGGTTGCCCGAAAAACCGCAGAAAGGGTTCTGAAAGACCGGCAAATCCGAGATGCGTACCCCCGATTACAGTCACCAGATCGCCCGAGGATACCCGGTCGGGAATCGGCGCCGCGTTTGCGCTGTAGTCCACCAGCGCATCCGCACTTCCGGCCACAGCAAGAAACGGGATGTCTGAGTTCTGATAAAATTCCTCACCAAAAGGCGCAGACGGTCCGGCGATGGATACTGATGCTGCCACCCGGGAGTCTTGCAGCCTCGGGTGAAAGGTCGCCATTACCGTGGTCAATCCACCCAGTGAATACCCCATCAGACCGATACGATCCAGGTCGATCAGGCCGGGGAAAGGCTTCTCACTCCCTACCAGGGACAATACCGAATCGATCAGAAAGGAGACGTCTGCCGGTTGATTAACCACATCGGCCGGCTCGGGACCGCCGGGTGCGGCAGCATGGGTCAGGGGGAAGTCGGCAGCAGCCACCACGTAGCCATGACTGGCAAGGTGTCGCGCCAGGTACTCCAGATCGTTGCGTGACGATACCAGACCATGGCTGTGGACAACCAGTGGCACAGCTCCCGTTGCATCTGTCGGGTACCAGAGCGTGGTCTGGAAAGTCCGTTGCGATGTGCCGGAAAATTCACCATTGGCAGCGGTGGGCCGGCTGTCATCGACGAACACAAACTCCGACGAGGCTATGGGGTGGAGACCCGGGTCGAGCCAGGCCGCACTTTGTGAACCCGGATCCGGTGCTGTCGGCGAGGTGGTAATCAGCATTACGCCCAGTAAGATCAGCAACAGCAGAATCAGAGCCGGAAGGCCGAACAACAGTTTCCTGAACACGGATTACCGTTCTCCTTGCGTCGGTTTTCAAGGCCCGCAGACTGCGTACCCCAATGCCCGGCAATCCGTCTGCGGGTTCGCAACGGCCTGCTTCAACCGGGGTGAATCATTCCTGAATTTCCCTCCTGGCGGCGCTGGCTTCGTGAGGACCCACTGAGCAGTCGCGACAGATAAGGTTGCAGAAATACCCGCAGAGTCAGTACGGCAAGCACGACTGCAGCCAGCTGTCGCCACAATGGCCAGCTTTCACCATGAGCCATCATATTCAGCTGTAACGACCAGTCAAATACCTCGAAAAGATGATTCAGACCCAGCCCGAAGAGTATTGCCGTGAAGATAACACCGATCAGGTAGGCCACAAGGGAGCGATTTCCAAGCTGTTCTCTGATCACCCCCATGGTAGCCACATTGGTTGCCGGCCCGGTCAACAGGAATACCAGTGCTGCACCCGGAGAAATACCCGCAAACAGCAGGCTGGCGGCTATCGGAGTAGATGCCGTGGCGCAGATATACATCGGAAGACCAACCACGATCATGATTACCATGGCCAGCAATCCGTCGCCCCATTGCAGGAAGAAAGACTGTGGAACATAAGTGGTGATTACCGTGGCAGCGACCAGTCCGATGGTAAGCCATTTCCCGGTATCGGAAATCATGCGACCGTACCCATACTGCAACGCGGATTTCAGTTTGACACCCAACGAAGGTTGAACAGACGCCGTAGCGGACTCGCTGCAACAGCTGCCGCAGGATTTCTTTTCCGCCACCAGATTGTCGTCCACATCCATAACTCGAACCAGGATTCCCGCTGTGATCGCGCTTACAAGCGCCCCGATCGGACGCACAATAGCGAACAGTGGCCCGAGAATGGCATAGGAATAGGAGATCGAATCGACTCCAGTCTCCGGTGTGGCTACCAGGAAGGAAGCAGTGGCACCCTTGGAGGCGCCAGCTTTCCTGATCGCCAGGGCGGCAGGTATCACTCCACAGGAGCAGAGAGGCAACGGTGCCCCGATCACGGCGCCCTTTATCACAGACCCGATACCCGGCTTTGCAAGCTGCTTCTCCACCCAGCTGGCTGGAATCACCTGCTTGATGACCCCAGCCAGCAGATAGCCGACCAGCAGCCAGGGCGCACTTTCAATGACCAGGTCCCAGAAATTGTTGATCAATGTCATTACCATTAATTTCTCACCCCGCTGGTGTTAGATCGGAACCCGTCCGACCCCTAGGAGTCGACCTCAAGCGCTTCCATGATGGAGCAATGAGTGGCGTCTTCAGCCCCCCCGCAACAACTGTCCAGCAGAGTCTTGAGAGTTCTGCGCATGGCCGTGAGCTCTCTGATTCTGCCTTCCACATCGCTGAGCTTGCGACGGGTAATTTCCGTGACTTCCTGGCAGGTATGGCTGGATTTGTCCAAGCGGATGGACAGCAGGCCGGCGATATCCTCCAGTGAAAAACCAATGTTGCGGGCAGTTTTGATAAATTCGGCGCGACGCACGTCCGCGTCGCTGTACAACCGGTAGCCGGAATCACTGCGTTCGCTGGCCACAATCAGGCCATGCTTCTCATAGAAGCGCAATGTGTGGGGGCTGAGCCCGGTTTTCGCGGCAATTTCACTGATCTTCAACATCTGGTTCGGTTCTCATTACCCTGGCGGGGAGTATCGGTTCAGCCTGTCTCAACAGAGCGAAAACCCGGAGTTTCGCTTGTACTTCCACAAAATCGGCACTTCAGGTCGCGACAGTCTATTGTCGTTACCGGCTTACAGTTAACATTAAAACATTAGAGTGGAGTCTAAGGTCAAGAGGAATTGTGTTACCCCCTGCCCGGTATCAATTGCCCAGAATCTGCTTCAGCCAGGTGGAGATATCCGCCACTTCCTCCGGGCACACGGCATGTTCCATGGGATAGGTTCGGTAACGGGGGTTGAGGCCCAGGCTTTGCAGGGTGGACTCGCTGCGTTGTCCGAGGACTTCCGGCACTACCGTGTCCCGGGTGCCGTGGCAGATCAGAATAGGGACCTTCAAGTTGTTGGGACTGATGCGGATCTGGTTTGCAGTGGCAAAATAGGTGGACAGGGCCAGAATTCCTCCCAGGGGCTCCGGGTAGCTCAGGGCCGCATGGTAAGCCACGGCACCGCCCTGGGAAAAGCCGGCCAGAATAATGCGACGGCTGTCCACGCCACGTTCAATTTCCCGATCAACCAGATCCTGGATGCGGCGTGCGGATTCCACCAGCTGGCCGTCATCCAGATCGCGGTCAATATCGAAACTGAAAATGTCGTACCAGGCGGGCATGACGTAACCGTTATTGATGGATACCGGGATGGACGGCGCGTGGGGGAACACGAAGCGAATTCCGTAATTCTCCGTCAGGTCCAGCTGCGGCAACAGGGACGCGAAGTCACCACCGTCAGCACCCAGGCCATGCAGCCAGATGACCGACGCCGTGACAGGGGTGTAGCGGGGTTTCTCTATTTCAATAGCTGGCAGGTATTCCATAACAACCGCACTAGTGTGACCAGAAAACCGTTAACAATCCCTGATTTTATCAGGGGCTGGCCCGCATGCCATCCATCTCCGCCAGTCGTTCGATCAATTCTTCGACCCGGGTGCTATAACCCCATTCATTGTCGTACCAGGAGATCACCTTGACCATGCGCTTCTGGATTACCTGGGTTAGCAGTGAGTCGAATATGCTGGAATGGGGATTACCAATGATGTCGCTGCTGACTATAGGATCGTCGCAGTAGGCGAGGATCCCCTTGAGTGCGCCTTCCGCAGCCTGCTTCATGGCTCCATTGATTGCCTCGATACTGACGTCCTTCTGAAGTTCTACAGTCAGATCCACCAGACTGCCATCGG
Organism: uncultured Gammaproteobacteria bacterium; assembly: GCA_942492445.1. Taxonomy (GTDB): domain Bacteria; phylum Pseudomonadota; class Gammaproteobacteria; order Pseudomonadales; family Pseudohongiellaceae; genus NORP240. The sequence continues at coordinate 150,149 of CALOEW010000086.1, read as the reverse complement.
GCACCGGAACACGCATGGCCAGTCCATCCAGTCTGCCCGCCAGCTCCGGCATCACCAGCCCAATGGCGCGGGCCGCTCCGGTTGATGTAGGCACAATATTGGTAGCGGCATTCCTGGAACGGCGCGGGTCTTTATGGGGAGCATCAATAAGCCGCTGGTCGGAGGTGTAGGCATGCACCGTGGTCAACAGGCCGCGCTCAATTCCGAATGACTCGTGCAGCACTTTTGCCAGTGGCGCTGCACAGTTGGTAGTACAGCTGGCATTACTGATGATGCGGCTTTCAGGGGTCACCACGTGATCGTTGACACCCGCCACCAGGGTGGCATCCAGAGAGTCCTTGCAGGGCACAGTCAGTATCAGGCGCCGTGCGCCTGAAGTCAGGTGTTTACGAAGGTCCTCCAACTTGCGGAATGCCCCGGAGCTCTCGATCACGTAATCGACACCCAGCTCCTTCCAGGGCAATCGGGCCGGATCTCTTTCCATGAGCACTTCAAACGGATCACCGTCAATGCTGATGGTGCTGCCGTCGCAGAGCACTTCGCCTGGATAGGTACCGTGAATGCTGTCAAATTTGAAGGCGTAGGCGAGTTGATCCGGTGCGGAGAGATCATTGACTGCGACCACATCATAGTGGCGGCGCAATTTTGCGATGCGCATGATGGTTCGACCGATTCTTCCAAAGCCGTTGATTGCAATTCTTGGTACTGCCATTCCTGCCTCCTTGACACCTTGAGGGAATTCTTGCGTGCGAGCCGGGCTTCCGGACATCGGGTCACTGTTCAGAGTATCCCAGTATGGATATCATAGGTGCCCGCTGGCTACTATAGTCTCGGAGGTATGACAGGCAAAGCAAAAACTGTTCCTTTGCACCGTCAACCAGACCTTTCGCCTTTACAACCCTCATCTCAAATAATAACAACAGGATAACAGGAACTCGCAATGAACAGACCTAACCAATCTTTCGTCTTCAGGACCCTTTTTGGTGCAGCAGACCTCCCCTCCAGGGAATACGTATTTCTTCGTACGCTTGCCCTGCTGGTTTTTCTGATTGCCGGGTACGCGCCGCAGTCCGCGGGGCAGATAAACCACAGCGACCCAACCTGGGTAACTACCTGGACAACCAGTCCCAGTACACTGCCTCCGGAAGAACCGGTTGACACCAGCTACAACAACCAGACCGTACGTCTGATTCTGCACACCAGTTCCGGTGGCCATGCGGTTCGCTTGCGGGTTTCCAATGTTCATGGCGAGCACAGTCTGAAAATCGGCGCCGTCACCATCGCCCTTCAGACCAGTGGTGCCGATATCCTGCCTGTCATCTCCCGGCCGGTCACTTTTTCCGGGCTGGACTCAATTACGATTCCCAGATGGGCAACCCTACTCAGCGATCCCATTACTATGACCATCCCCGAGTCAGAAAATCTGGCGGTGAGCCTGTTTCTCCCGGAGGACACCGGCTTCATCACCACCCACGCCCTGTCCAACCAGACCAACTACGTATCGACCACTGGTAACCATGTGGCAAGCACCTCGCTGCCGGTGACGGAGGAGACCTCCGGCTGGCCATTTCTGACAGCCATCGACGTCCTGCCCGAGCAACCGACCCGCGCAATCGTCGCGCTCGGCGATTCGATTACCGACGGCTGGGGGTCCACCGACAGCGCCAACCAGCGCTGGCCGAATCACCTGGCCCATCGCCTGTACCAGGACGACAGCATCGAGGATTTTGCAGTCGTCAATGCCGGAATCAGCGGAAACCAGGTAACCGCGGAGCAGATTCCCACCTTCGGTCAGAATTTGCAGGCTCGATTCCAGCGGGATGTACTGGCCCTGAGCAATGTCAGCCACATTATCCTGTTGGAAGGGATCAATGACATCGGCATGTCTTCCGGTAACGGCACGTTGATCGGTGCCGATCAGATCATCAACGGATATCGACAGATAATCGCCCGCGCACACGCCCGCGGGATCAAGGTAATAGGTGCCACACTCCTTCCTTACGAAGGAGCCGTCTACTATACGGAGGCAGGCAACCGGGTCAGAATGGCGGTCAACGATTTCATTCGCACAAGCGGCGAATTTGATGGAGTCATTGAATTCGACAAGGCAGTTGCTGACCCTGACAACCCCAACCGTATTCGACCGGATTTCACCGAGGACAACCTGCATCCTAACGATATCGGTTACCAGGCCATGGCGCAGATTATCGACCTCGGCCTGTTCAAATAAGTTAAGGAAGCTCTGGTTCCTTAACCGGCAGGCTTGCCGTTTTTCAACGTGACTGAATAAAGATCGGTGCGTCGATCCAGCAGATTGCGCACCGAGCCTTCATTATGCAGCACTTTAAGTTTGTTCATATCCAGGTCGGAAAACAGCAGCATTTCCGTGTTGGGTGTGGCTTCCGACAGGATGGCGTCGTGAGGAAAGCTGAAATCGGAGGGTGACAGTACCGCGGAGTGCCCATATTGCACATCGAGGCTGTCCACCGCAGGCAGGTTACCGACACTGCCCGCCATGACCACGTAGCATTCATTCTCGATAGCGCGGGCCTGGGCACAGAGCCTGACCCGCAGGTAGCTGTTCTTGGTGTCGGTCCAGTATGGCACGAAGAGAATCTCCACTCCCTGATCTGCCAGGATCCGCGACAATTCGGGAAATTCAATGTCATAGCAGATCAGGATGCCTACCTTGCCGGCATCAGTTTCAAAAACCGACACACGCTCTCCTCCCTGGAACACCCAGTCGCGCTTTTCATGGGGAGTGACATGGATTTTTCTCTGCTCATCAATCTGACCACTTCGATGGCAGAGATAAGAAACATTGTAGAGGTTATCCCCCTCCTTCAGCGGCATGGAACCTGTAATGATATTGGCGTTGTATTCAAGTGCCATGCGTGACATCTCTTCCCGGATCTGGTCCGTGAATCCGGCAAGAAAGCGAATTGCTTTCATCTGCGAAGCGGTTTCTGTCAAGCCCATCAATGGCGCATTGAACAACTCAGGAAAAACAATAAAGTCACTCTGATAGTCGGAAACAGTGTCGACAAAAAACTCCACCTGCTCCAGTAATTCCTCCAGCGACTTGACTGCGCGCATCTGCCACTGTACAGCACCCACCCGTACACTCAGCTTGGGTGTATCGAGGACTTTTTCTTCACCATCGTAAAGAATATTGTCCCATTCCAGCAAGGTTGCGTAACCGGCTGACTCCTCGTCTTCCGGAAGATACTGTTTGAGAAGGCGCTTGACAGTGAAGTCGTTGGAAAGCTGAAAACTCAGTATCGGATCGTGGATTTCCTGGCGGCTGACCTTCTCGATGTATTCCGCGGGGGACAGTTTCCCGCGAAAATTATGGTAATTTGGAATCCGGCCCCCGGCAAGAATGGATCGCAGGTTGTACTGGCGGCATACTTCCTTGCGGGCATCGTATAGGCGACGGCCCAGGCGCAGACCACGATGACTTTTCCTGATGATCACGTCCAGTCCGTAGAGTGCATCACCCTGAGGGTTATTGAACACATGGTCATTTTTGTCGACGACATCCTCGTACTTGTGGGGGTTGGAGTATCGATCATAGGAAACCTGTACACTAAGGGCAATACCAACCAGTTCCTCTCCATCTATAATCCCGAACTGGGCTTCCGGAAATTCCTTAATGAGACTGGCTATGGTATGCCTGGGCCAGGCGCCCCCCAGGTCGGGAAATTCCTCGTCCATCAACTGCTTGATCTTGGGGTAGAGATCCATTGACAGGTTACAGATTTCGAGACGGGCTTGCTCAATTGACATATAACTCCCAGACTTGTCGAACCGGCGGCCACAGAAAAACGGCATCCGGTGGCAATGGCAAAAGTGTACCAGAGACTGGCGATTCAGACCCTGAGCGCCGACACGAACCAGGTGGAGGAAGGACCCCAGACGCCGTCTTCGCGTAGAAATTTTGCAAGAGTAACCGCCAGCTTTTCCCTGACAGGTTCCGTCAGAGCCTTTCCCGCATCACCCGCGAGACGGATTATTTCCCCCGCAGGTCCCAGCGCCATGGCGAACGCCACAGCCTCGTCAAGGTCCCTGCCGATACAGATATCCGCGTCGAAGCGCTCAAACTTCACTTCACAGAATCCAGCGCCGTGCAGAAGGTCGCTGACCATGTCCGGTCCAGCCATGGAAAATGGACCTGGTCCACAGTGCACTGCATCCGTGTCGTCGTGCGCAACCACCGGCACGATCTCACGCACACAGCATTCGGCATTATACAGCCAGGGATTGTCTTCCCGCTTGCGCCAGACAATCATGTCGAGGCGACCGCCTTCCTTGAGATTGCGGCCGATATTCCGCATTGCGGCGCCAGGCAGATTGAAGAACATGGTGCCAAAACGAGAGAACGCATAATCATAGGGGCCGGCAAGATCATCGCGCTCCACATCTGCCACCACAAACTCCAGGTTTTCAACACCCAACTGCCGGGCCGAGTCAGAAGCAGAAGCGATAAAGTTCGCCGCGCAGTCCACACCCACCACTTTGCCTTTCGAGCCTATCCGGTTAGCGATCCGCATCGTACTGTCGCCAAAGCCGCAACCGACGTCGAGGACGCTCGCTCCCGGTTTGTGAATGTCCCGGCCCAACAGTTCTTCGCTATGGGCTGAAAGCCCTTCAACCAACAGATGCTTGAACCTGGAAAATTTGTCGAAAAGTACTGTGTTCCAGGCTTCTATAATGGTGTCATTGATCATGGCTACTCGATTTCACGTGATTCAGTAAGTAAACACTGAAAATCATACTTATATAGAATATCCAGGTCCATTGGCAATTTTCGCTACAACAGCTTCTTCTGAAGGGCACACCGGTCGATAGGCAGCTGAAAAGCAGGATTATGGTCGAGCGGTACTGACGACTGCAGTTCCGATTGCGCTATCATCGCAGCCTGTACCGCCGGACTACTTGACCGACCTTGATCCCGGCTCTACTTCCAAGTTGGAGCGCAAACTGCCCGCGATGAGCGAAAAGCAAGCCTGGCATACTCTCGAAATCGACCGGGTGCTAAACATCCTGGCAACCTCCCCTGAGGGACTTACCGCCACCGAAGCGGCCAGGCGGTTGACCCAGTACGGCCCCAATGTCATTCCCCAGGCCCCTCCCAAGACACTGCTGACGGTCTACCTGAGCCAGTTCAGGAATGCCTTTATCTATCTCCTGCTGATAGCAGCGGCAGTTTCCCTGTTGTTGACCGAATACACTGACGCGCTGTTTATTGCCGTTGCTCTGCAAATAAATGCCATTATTGGAACCGTTCAGGAATGGCAGGCTCAGGAGAAAGCACTAGGGCTGAGAAATCTGGTCACTTCTACGGTAACAACCCTGCGCCAGAGTACCAGAAATGAAATCGATGGCCGCGATCTGGTTCCAGGCGATATCGTAGAGCTGGAATCAGGAATTCGGATACCGGCAGCCATGCGCCTCTTGGCAGCCGAAAGTCTGGAAGTGGACGAGTCGCTGTTGACCGGAGAGTCGATACCGGTAACCAAGTGTACCGACCGGATACCGGATACGCACGTTTCGCTGGCGGACCAGGCCAATATGATTCACGCGGGTACAACAATTTTACGAGGTCGGGCAACCGCCGTGGTCACGGCGACGGGCTTGAGAACCGAAGTGGGCGAAATAGCCAGGTCACTGAGATTTATCGAGGAAGTGAAACCGCCCCTTATCGGGCGAATGGAGACTTTCACCCACAGGGTTGCAGGGCTGATGGTTGCCGTAATCGCACTGATTGCTGTTGCGGAATTTCTCCGTGACACCGACCCGACCACGATACTGCTGACCTGTGTTGCCCTGGCGGTGGCGGCAATTCCAGAGGGCCTGCCGGTAGCGCTGACAGTCGCCCTTGCAATCGGCGTCTCGCGAATGGCCAGACACAACGTAGTGGTAAGAAAGCTGGCGGCTGTGGAAGGCCTGGGTGCCTGCACGCTGATCGCTGCAGACAAAACCGGGACCCTGACCGCCAATGAGCTGAGCGTTCAGAAAGTCTTTATTCCCGGCATCGGACTCCTGCCGATCGAGGATATTGCAATCGGGCCGAATCGCAGGCCTGGCAAGGATCTGCCCGATTCTGTTGTGCCCCTGGTTACGGCAGCACTGCTGTGCAATGAAGCCAGGCTGGAAACCCGGCCTGACGGGACATTACAGGTATTTGGCGATACCGTCGATGGTGCATTGCTGAAGCTGGGGCTCACCGCGGGGCTGGACCGTTCTGAAATCGACCAACGCCATCCTCGCAGGGGCCGAATTACCTATGAGCCCTCCCTTGCCTTTGCCGCTTCTTTTCACCAGCAGCAGGACAGCCTTCGGGCCTGGGTGAAGGGCGCCGCCGAGGTGGTGCTGCGCTTCTGCCGGGGCACGAATGAACAGATCATTCTGCAACAGGTCAATCAACTGGCTGGCGAAGGATACCGGGTACTGGCGCTGGCGTCGGGTCCGGTCGCCGGAACCGGGCACCAGGACTTGCGTGACCTTGATTTCCTCGGCCTGGTCGCCCTCATCGATCCGCTTCGTCCCGGTGCTGTCGAGACAGTGCAGCGCTGCCGAGATGCCGGAGTGACAGTCTGTATGATCACCGGTGACCATCCAATGACCGCACTTGAGATCGGCAGGCAGCTGGGAATGGCGGAAAGCCCCGACGATGTCGTCACGGGCGACCAGCTGGCCGCCATCAAAGACGACCACGATGCCCTCGACGCCATAGTCGCGCGCAGCCGCCTGTTCGCCCGGATTGCACCGATGCAGAAGCTGACCATTGTCCAGTCCATGCAGCGGATCGGGAATATCGTGGCAGTCACTGGCGACGGGGTCAACGATGCGTCAGCTCTGGCGGCTGCAGACATCGGTGCCGCCATGGGAAAATCGGGAACCGACATCGCCCGCAGTGCTTCCGACCTGATTCTGGTTGACGACGAACTCGCCTCCCTGGTGGACGGAATCAAAGAAGGTCGCATTGCTTACGACAATATCCGTAAGGTGATTTACCTGCTCATTTCAACGGGTGCGGCGGAATTAGTGCTGTTCCTGGCCGCCATCGCCACCGGCCTTCCCATGCCGCTTTCTCCGGTACAACTCATCTGGCTTAATCTGGTTACCCAGGGCATACAGGATGTGGCACTGGCATTCGAAAAAGGCGAGCCCGATGTACTTGCGCGGCGCCCTCGCCCTCCTTCAGAAGGCATCTTCAACCGCCAGATGATTGAGCAGACTCTGCTGTCCGGTCTGGTAGTAGGTGGTGCGGCATTCTTCCTGTTTTATTTTCTGATTGGTTCCGGCACCGATGTCCTGGTCGCTGGCAACCAGCTACTATTGACCCTTATTCTGTTTGAGAATGCCCACGTCTTCAATTGCCGCTCCGAAAAGCGCTCAGCCTTTACCCTGTCACTGCGCAGGAATCCGTTTCTGATTGTTGGCGCTGCCGCAGTACAGGTCATTCATCTGGTCGCCATGTACATCCCCGGGCTGAGCAGCGTCCTTGATATTCACCCTGTCAGCCTTGATTCCTGGTTGCGGTCCGCCCTGATGGCTGTTTCGGTCATTCTGGTCATGGAAATCTACAAGTATTTCAAACGCGCTGAGCTGCAGGCCTGAGCCGATGCTTGCAGTGAGCACAAGCCCTTTAGGTGATACGTCAGCGAGTACTGAATATGAAAACTCGATAGGTGTGGAGTTTTGTTTCCGGGAATTGGAGTGTTGTCAGTTCTTGGTGACTTCGAACGGCGCGGCCGGCAGGGGTATCCTGTGGCTGCGGATCACGTTCCGCCTCGGTCTGGTTGTTTCTGTTAGTGAAATTTCTGTTATGCTTAAGGGCTCACTTGGTGACTGGTTCGGGTTATGAAACTAGCAAGCATTCTGAAAGGAACAGTTCTCAGCCTGCTCCTTTGTGGCAGTGTTATTTCGGCACAGCAACAAGCCAACCAGCAAGCGCTGGCGGGGTCCTGGTCGGGGACGCTGGTTATAGGTCGCGATTCATTCGACATGACATTCAATCTGACGCGCGACAATGAGAGCTACAAAGCTGCGTTGATAAGCCGGCAACTGGGGATCTACGGTATGCCTGCTGATACTGTTGAAATCACCGACAATCGTATTGTCATCAGCCTCGATATTCTGGACGCCGAGTATACCGGGCGCCTCAGGATGGATGAGTCGGGAGACGCGGTGGCATTCATCGATGGTGAGTGGTTTCAGGAAGGAGAAATGGTTCCGGTGATCCTGCGTCCTGCGGAGCCCTAGCAGGCTGTTGAAAACCTGATGAGCGCAGCCAGGGCGAGGCAAAAACTGGCGAAAAAGCGCAGTTTACCGGGTGTAAATGAGCATTTTGAGCCAGTTTTTAACGAAGCACTGGCAAGCGCAATAGTTTTTCAACAGCCTGCTAGGGAATCTGTAACTCGGAATTCACGGCACCCGTCTCTCCTCCAGGCAAGTGGAAAGTTACAAGTTGGAACAGGACGGTGGAACAGTCAGACGGGACTCCGACCCGCTCAGGTGCGAAGCGGTCATTTCAGCAATCCGTCAGAAAGTTCCACTCATACGCAGGCTGATTACACGCCCCCAGCTGTTACACATATACTCCACTTCCTCCAGAATTCCGGCGCTGCGACGTCCGTCGAAGCGGATCCTGTTCCGGCAGTTCTGGCTGTCGAACAGGTTTCGAGAGTCCAGCCGGAACGACAGGTTGTCGCGGGCGAAATATTCAACGAACGCCATGGCGAACCCGTCGCTGTATCTGGCCTCGATGTCCTCCAGGTCCCACAGCTTGTTGTCGCCGTTGACCGGTTTGTTTATGTTCAATCCGTAATTCATCCGCCAGCGCGGAATATCGTGGCGAAATCCGAACTGAAAATTGCCCTTGCTGAAGTCATTGAAGCTGCGTACCTCCCCGGTGATAGGGTCGGTTACCTCGGAGACCCGGGCTGTAGCGCGTGTGGTCACCAGAACGTCAGGCATACTGAACGGGGTAAGGCGAACACTTGCCCGCACGTCCAATACCATCATTTCGCCGACTCCGGTGTTGCCCCAGGCCGAACGCAGAACGTCATCGGAGGGCGATACGTCAACCCGCTGCCGGAAATCATAGTGGCGGTGCTTGTACAGGTTAGCGGTTAATACCCCCATGTCGTCCGGTAGCCGGTACTCTGCCAGCAGGTTGTAGTTCCACCAGTAATCAGGGCGCAATTCCGTATTGCCCGCCTGAGTATCGGCATCCAGATCATCCTGATCGGTAACGGCCACGAAATCGGAGAAACTCAGCTGACGTACTATTTTTTCCACCATCAAACGCAGCTGCAGGGTAGGCGTGATGTCGAAGCGGTAATCCAGCTTTGGCTTGAAAAAACTGTAATTCCGCTGCTTGCTGGTATCTCCTGACTGGGTGATTTCCGATGATTCATACACCATCGAGGTTTCCAGCGACATACGGGGATTGATCTGCCAGTTATGAATGGCGAACGGCTCGTAGCGTACCTCTTCCACGGAGGTATTGGCATTGGCAACCGGCACCGGCACCAGGCCACCATGTCGGGCGGATGACTCACCGCCGCTCACGGCCGCCCCCAGCAGCAGGCTGGAATCCAGTGTAGTCTGGGCCCGTTCTACACCGAACTCGACGTCCTGCCCGTCAAACAGCCCCATGGTGTAGGAACCCCGCACGATCTGTTCCTCCAGAACACTGCTGTTACTCAGGAACAGATTCTTTATTTCGGAGCCGCCCTCCTGGACTTCAAAACGCTCCCGGGTACTGGCCTGATCGTTCTGATTCGCGATGCCCAGCAGCTTGAAGCGGTGACCGTTCGCCAGGCGGAGTTCGTAATCTCCACCAATTTCCCAATTGTTCTGAGTGCCGGGAATGTCTTCTCTCTCGACGTAGGGCTTGTAGGCCCCGTTGCGCACATCGATCGTCATCCTGTCGATATCAACCGGATTGTCATCTTCCTGGTACAGGGCATTGAAACGCACACTGCTCCTGTCACTGACCTGGTAATCAAGATTGGTGGAAAGGGTATAGGTCGTCTGCTCGGTAATGCGATCTTCGTCAATCAGATCGTTGGGCGAGCCGTCGGGAAGGATGCTGTGCTCCCCCAGTTCCCGGTGCTGGTAACGGGGTTCTGCGGAGGCGCTGACAAGGTAGTTGAGTGCACCGGTCAGGCCACCGTAGGAAACTGCCCCCCCTGGCTTGGCTTCACGATCCTGGTAGTAATCCATGTTGGCTTCATAGGAAAGGCTGGTGTTTGACAGCGATTCCAACAACACTATATTGACGATCTGGGTGCTGCCCCGCACATCCAGCTCTCCGGAAGTTCCTCGGATAATTTCAATATAGTCAATCTGGTCGGCGGATATCCGGTCCAGCTGCGACTGGCTGTTGTTGCTCTTGCCAGCCGTCCGCTTGCTATTGATCATGATCTCAGTGCCGCCCCCGCCACTGCCGAGCCCCCGGCCTCCGCGGCTGGCACTGCTACCCCGTGGGCCGCCACCCTGAACGTTTATTCCGGGTATGCGATTCAGCATGTCCTGGGCAGTAACCGGAAGATACTCAGCAAAATAGGATGCCGGGTAAACCACCGTGGAGGCATCTCCCACGGTTTCCTGTGCCTGCGAATGGAGAGGGATTGTCGTCATCGCCAGCACACCGGCGACGTGAAGGTATCGGAGAATATTCATAATTCGATGGCTGCAGTTTCTTCAACACTTGATGGACTTGTCAAAAAATACCCACTGATACTGCAATAATCAGGGAAGGCAACCTTGGGATTATAGTTGATGTAGTCGCCACAGACTGTTACAAATTGTAAGCCGATCAGTACGATACAGACTTACTTCTACCGGGTGTCAGAATCCTACAGCCACTTTTTCCAACGTAGTAAACCAATTGCGGACAACACCACCGTCACCATGGTGCCCAGAAGTACGAAGTAGCTGTAACGCCATTGCAATTCCGGCATGTACTGGAAATTCATTCCATAAACGCCCACCATAAGAGACAGGGGCAGGAATATCACCGTAAAAATTGTCAACACCTTCATTATCTGGTTCAGCCGGTGTGAGGAAAGGGACAGATACCCGTTCATTAGGTCCACCACCAGCTCCTGATAAAGATCGGACAGCGACCGCAGCCGCTCGAAATGCTCGTACACGTCCTGAACGGGATGACGGAGCTTCTGCCGTGACACCACCATATCGAGCTGCGCGAATTCAGCCAGTACGTTGCAATGGTAGGTCAGGGTTCAACGCATTTTCTTTAGGTTTGAATTGTACTCCACCAGTTCTTCCAGCAGGGTGTCGCCCTTGGAGACGAATATTTCCTCTTCCAGTTCTTCAAGTCGTTTTTCCAGATTGAGAAGAATCGGCGTGTAGCGGTCGACGACCACGCGCAGAATGCGGCAGACCACATCCAGAGGCCCGTTCTCCAGCCGGGTATCCCCTTTCTCCATTTCCGTCCAGGCCCGGTCAGTACTCAGGGATTCCTGGCTGCGGAAGGTCAGTAGAAAGTTTTTGCCAAAGAAAAAGGCCAGTTGAATGGTCCGGTAATAGATATCCGTAGTTTGGGCATCCAGTCCCCGGGCCAGCAGAAACGTGTAGTGTTCGAATTCTTCAATTTTCGGGGGATGACGGGTCCGGAATGCGTCGCTCAGTGCCAGTTCGTGAATGGCAAACCTGCCACCGAACAAATCCCGGACTTCCGCATCGGGGTCGCCGAATACATCCAGCCACAACCACTCGATGCCGGAACTGTCCCAACTGTCGAGCAAATCCCGGCCCCCGGTCCTGACCGTTCTGGAATCGGGTGAATACAACGCTGCCCGAATCATTAAATATTCGCTGCCGCCATGGACCGATTATTCAGAACCGCTGTGAGTCCGGAGCTCGCCAAAACGCCCTACTCGACCTGCATCAGCACCGTTCCCACCCGTTTGGGTGTCTGCCCGACGTCAATCTTAGCTGTTACCGTCATGGACTCGGTGTCCACCGCATAGGTGGCGTTGTCCCCGGCGGCGCCGATATAAGCGGTGCTGCCATCCGGGGTGAAGGTTATCCACTCAGGATGCTGCCCCACCCAGACGCGAGCTATCTCTTTCAGGTCGGGCAGAGAATGGATATAAACATGGCTGTACACCTTGCTGGTCGACCAGAGGGTCCGCCCGTCCGGTGAAACGCCCAGTCCATGGGCGGGAGCCGCTTGCAGTCCGTCCCTGTGAGCCTCCTCCCCTTCCACCGGTGGATGCTCGATGCGGGCAATCTCCTCTCTGGAATTGAAATCCACGACCACAAAACCGTGAAAGTTGGACAACTGCACATAGATGTTCCTGGTCGAACCATCCGCATGGGTATCGAAGGTCATCGGCCGTATGCCGGCATCCAGTTCTTTGGTCCAGGCAATTTCGTCGCTACGGGTATCGATAACATTGATCGTGCTGCGCTGAATGGAACCTGCCACGGCAAAGCGACCGTCTGGGGTTACATAGACATTATGGATCGGTCCCACCGTTGGAACTGTCTTCAGGTTTTTCATATTGACCACATCGATCACATCGACACTGCCAGGCGCCTGCATGATGGCAACATAAACTTTGCGGCCATCCTTGCTGACAGCGACATTGTTGGGACGACCACTGAGATGGATGCGACGCTTTACCCGCAGCGTCCTTGTATCCACAACGTCTAGAGTGTGAAGCGCCTCGTTGGAGATATAGATCTGACTGCCATCCGGAGCACCGGTGACTCCGTGGGGAATTTCGATATCCTCTATAATGCCAACCACCCGGTTGGTATCGGGGTCAATAATGTGAGAATTGTCCCCTGCGGCATTAGTCTGGATGATTCGCACCACCGTTTCGGCTGGTTTCCGCCGCATCCTGGCGCCTGCGACCCAATCAGCCATGATGCGCCACTCCGGATCGCTCTGATTGGCAAAGTGCTTACCGCCGCCGTGAAACGGGTCTCCACCAGCGGACGCTGCCAGTGGATGAGTAAGAAAGCGGCTCAACAGAGGGTGTTCACCCGGCCGCACGAACGCAGAGGCGTATTCAAAATTCTGCCTTGATTGCTCCTCGGTCCAGAAAAACTGCCCTTCTTCAAGAGGTTGCAACCGAAACCCGCTACTACGGGTGTGACACTGGACACACCTGATATTGTCATTACGTTTGGCAAGAAAGATTGGCTGAACCTCATTCTTGAAAAATTCGTAATCAGGTTCTACCCCGCTTTGCCCGAAAGCTGCGGGGACAATGGCTATAAGAAATAGAAAAAACGCGGCGATCAGATGAGTCTGGGATCGAGACTGGGCGCAGGGGCTCATTTCGAACCTCCTTTTTGGTCTTATTGAGGTTGACTGTCGAGCTTAACCAAGGCGCCCTGTGAATGCAATAAGCGTCCACAACGGCGGCAATTTCCGCGTGAGCGGCCGAGGCCGGACAGGTATTACGGTTGATCTACCCTTCTTTCCGAGCCGACCTCATGCCGGGACAGCGGTGCTCCCTGCGGTGAGCACGGACATCCATTGCGATCTTGAGCAGGATAAGCAGGAACAGTGCCAGCAACGGGACGTCGAGCGCCATCGTGAGGAATCCGCCAAAAATGAGGGTCAGGTGCATGATGACGATACGCCGATAGGGTGCACTCATCTGCTGCCTCACGTCAGTCACAAGGTACTCCCGGCGGCCCAGGAAATTAAACCGCAATGAAATACCGTGACTCACCAACAGCCCCAGAAGAGCCGGCCAAAGCTGAACGAAGTCGGCCGCGACCTGCTGTGTGGAGGGCTCCATAACTTCGGGGCCGGAAAGAAACAGTGCGTAAATGAACAGCAGGTGACCTGCCATAAAGCCACCGAAATGAGCGATAAAAAACGGGCCGAGAAACAGTACTGACCAGCGACCCACAATCCACATCTTGACCAGGTTGAACACCCCGATGATGGCGCTTTCGGCCCAGAACAACAGCATGATGTCACCGATGCTCCAGTCATCGAGCAATACCCCCGCCAGGGGAATCAGGTTGGCAATCACCAGAACCACGGTTGAAGCCGGGCCAGAATCGATGCGATTATGTGTTTGCGGGGGTTTTTCGACGGCGGTGGCTGCAGTCTCGAGTGCCGCCGGATCAGGGCTGTGGCGGCCGGGTTCAGCACCGTCAATTCCCCGTGACTGAGAAACAAACTTGTCATTCACACAGTCGATGATACGTGCTGCCAGAGGCGCCGTGACAGAGGACCCCATCCGCACCGTTTCACCGCCGTACTCAAATGCCAGGTGATCCCCCCGCCAGCGATTGCGCCGATCCGTTATCCCGTCCTCCCGGGTGGACGGTTGCCAGCGCAGGTTGCTGATCAGCCCGGCCTGAAAATCGACACCCACCCCGACACGCAGGACTTCCAATCGCAATTGCAGGCATCCGGGGCGCAACTGCAGAGTCTCGGCGCCGAGGGCCAGCACCAGAAAAACTGCCAGCAGTATCACTACTCCCACCGACCAGCCCAGCAGCCAGAACAGACTGAACAGCCTAAAAAGCAGGTCAAACAGCCCCGGACCACCACTGCCGGACCCAAGACCGCTCACTGTAAAGAAGGGGATGCAGAATACCGCCAGAAGGCCTCCGGAGACCAGGATTGCTGGCAGCGAACGCCTGAAAGGTAGCCTGAAAAACCCGGACTCCGGCTGACCGGAGACTGATCGATACCCCAATCGCAGCCGCGGCGCCATGGGCCCATGAATACCGAAACGCAGTGCCCGGCTGATCAGCCTGCTGGCAGGATTTTCCTTCATAACAATTGTTACACCCCCGGGCAAAGGCCGACAGACTGCAACCGGAACCAAAGCGCTGCCAACCTCCAGTTTGCCCAGTAATAAGTGGCATTCGGATCTGTCGACGATTCCAGCAGGCACAGAAATCGAGATTTCGCAGTGGCCGTGTTGACTTCCCAGCCAGGAATCAAGGAACCTCTGACTGGCTCCCGCAGAGCATTGCGGGACTTGATCAGAGGTTCCTTAATTACTCGCTTCAGCGTTTTTATCCGGGAGAAGCTTGCTCCCGACCCGCAATCGGAGTTTACAATACCCGTCAACCTCTGATTAGGGAACCACTGATTAATTAGGGCCAGAGCATTGTGGGACTTTATCAGAGGTTCCTTAAGTACCAGTACTACCCATCACAGACCTGTCAACGGAGAAAACCCATGTCCGGGAATAACAGCAACAGTCGGCGAAAATTTCTGGCACAAGCCACCGTCCTCGGCGGAGCCGCCAGTGTCCTGCCCTGGTTCGCCACTCGATCCGCCCTCGGGCAGACCGCCAATCCCATGCGCATCGGCATCATCGGTTCCGGCCAGATCGGGGGGTCGATCGGCCTGCGTTGGGCCGAGGCCGGCCACCAGATTCTGTTTTCCTCGCGCAATCCCGACCAGCTCGAAGACCTGGTCGCAGAGGCGGGAAGCAACGCACAAGCCGGTTATCCTGCCGATGCCGCTACGTTCGGCGACGTGGTTCTGGTGGCTGTGCCCTATGGTGCCATGCCCCAGGTGGGCCGGGATTTCGCTCCTCTGATGCAGGGCAAGATCGTGATCGATTGCGGCAACCCACGCGCCGACCGTGACGGCCCCATGGCTGACGAGGCAATCGCCAAGGGCACAGGTATCGCGTCAGCCGAGTACTTCCCCGGCGTCAGGCTGGTACGAGCTTTCAATGCCATCAGTTTTCTAATGGTCCAGAATGAAGCTCATCGGGACGGTGAACTGATCGGTGTGCCCATTGCCAGTGACGATGCCGAAGCTGTCGCGGTAACCCGACAGCTGGTCATAGACGCGGGTTTCGAGCCGGTAGTGGTCGGGGGGCTGGAACGAGCACGGGAGTTCGACCGGGGTACCGACGTTTACGTACGCGGTATGACCGCGGCACAATTGCGGGAAGCTCTCGGCCTTCCGGACACGGGCAATTGACAGGTAGCAAGGTATATCTGAAAGGGAGTTTTCCAGTTTGCCCGACATCGTTTATCTGAACGGTGAGTTTGTTCCCGCCGGTGATGCCCGGGTCTCGGTTTTTGACCGGGGATTCCTGTTTGGCGATGGCGTTTACGAAGTTATACCGGTAGTCAACAGCATTCCCATCGACAAGGACTATTTTCTTGAACGCCTGTCCAGCAGTATTGAGGAATTGGACCTGAAATGGCCGTGCAAGCCGGAATCGCTGCTGCAGGTGATCGGGTTGCTGATTGCACGCAACGAGTTGCGGGAAGGATACGTGTACCTGCAGATCACTCGTGGTGCCGCGGAAAGAGATTTTGCCTATCCATCGAACGCTGTCCCCACGCTGATGGGATTCACCCGCAAGAGCGCCATTCTTGAACACCCTATGGTCAAAAGCGGGGTTTCTGTAATCACCGTCGAAGACCTGCGCTGGAAACGTCGCGATATCAAGTCACTGAATCTGCTGGCACAATGCATGGCAAAACAGCAGGCCAGGCTGAACGGCGCCTTTGAAAGCTGGATGACTGAAGAGGGTTTCGTTACCGAAGGCGCTTCATCCTCGGCATTTATCGTGCGCGACAACACATTGATTACCCGCCCTTTGTCAAATTCAATACTTCCTGGCATTCGTCGCCGCGTAATTCTGGAACTGATCGAAGCACAACAGCTTACCGTACAGTTGCGCCCGTTCACGGTAGAGGAGGCTCGGGAAGCCGATGAAGCCTTCCTGAGCTCTGCCACCACCCTGGTGCTGCCAATTGTAAGTATTGACGGAAGAGCCCTGAGAGATGGAAATCCGGGCCCTGTCACCGGCAGGGTTCGCGAACTTTACCTGAAACTTGTCAAGGCCACGGCTGGCCTCAAGTGAGACGCAACCTGACATAGCCGGTTCAGGATTCGGCAAAGAAATTTCAGAGGATTCCTGCCGGCCGTTCAAGGGTGACACCGTCCCTTGAACCTGCGTGTCACTGCAAACCCGTTGCTACATCATTCGACAATTGCCTGATGCGTCAGCACCTGGAAATCCGGCCGTATATTAATAGGACTGCTGGCCAGAACCTGGGTCATGAGAATGCCGATGAGCTCCTCTTCACGGTCGATCCAGGACAGGGTGCTGTAGGCGCCATACCAGTATACTGATCCCTCAGACAGAGGAGTCGCCGCTTCGCCCCGATCCGTCACGACGGCCCAGCCCAGCCCGAACCCAAATCCGGGACCCGTCAGCCAGAGGGGGAGATCGCCGGTGTGATTATCCATCATCAGGTCCACGGTAACCGGAGACAACAGCCTCGCGCCATCCAGCTCTCCCCCGTTCAGCATTGCAGCCTGAAAGCGCAGGTAGTCGTGTGCAGTGGATACCAGGCCGCCGGCACCGCGAAAAACCTGCTTGTTTCTACCGCTGATCCAGGCGCTGTCGCTATCGCCCGGGTCCTGAGGAACGATTCGGCTGTTGTTGGGACCCGGCGCATACTGAGACGTCAGGCGACCACCTTTGTCGTCGTCCAGAAAGAAATGGGTGTCGTGCATGCCAAGTGGTTGGAAAATCCTCTCGCGGAAAAATTCATCCAGAGGCTGACCGGAAATCACTTCCACCAGCCGGCCCACCACGTCAGTGGCATCGGAATACTGCCATTCCTCCCCGGGGTTATAGTTTAACGGCAATGCCCCTATACGGTTGATATAGGACTCGAGTGTGTCGTCCGGCCGGATTGCCGACCGGGAGACGTAAAAACGGGTATTGCCCCGGTAGTTATTGGCGAGGCCCGCAGTATGGGTGAGCATGTCCCTGATCGTCGCTTCCCGACTGGCTGGAAGCAGCCGACCGGTCACCCCACTGGCGTCGCTAGTTGTAGACACCTGCGGGTGCGCGAAGGCCGGGATGAATTTGCTTACCGGATCATGCAACTGAAATTTGCCCTGCTCCCATAACATCATCAGTGCCACCGACGTGATGGGCTTGGTCATGGATGCAATACGGAACAGGGCATCCTTGCGCATGGGCTCTCCGCTTTCAATATCCATAAATCCCCGCGCTTCAAAATGGACCACTCTGCCACGTCGGGCAATGAGAGTGACCGTCCCGGGAACCTGGCGGTAATCAATGTAGCGCTGCATCACTGACCCGATACGAGCCAGCCGTTCGGAGGACATGCCAACCTCCTCGGGCGTTGCCAGCGGCAGGCCGGGGTCGATTGACTCCTGGGCTGTTCCCGATGCAGCCAGGGTGAAGGCGAAAATTCCGGGCAGTAAAATTCTCGTAACCAGGGTAGTCGCGGATGAAGCCAGGGATTTCCGGGTCATATTGATACCTCGTGTCAGTGACGCACTGCCGGCAGGCAGCTTGTTGTTGATTTCCAGGTCGCGCAGGCCGGGCATTAGGCTCTGCAGTCCAGAACCCGGACACTGGCCCGGGGCACCGGCATGAAACTCCACCCTCCGTGAACGGCGATGCATCCCTTTATATACCCGCCACTTGCCATAATCAACCGGCTACCGGCCGGTGACAGGAAACCGGGCCCGCTTCGCAGGCAGCACGGCAGCCCGCGGGTGATTGGGGTCAAAACAGGGGCTTCGAAGAAACCCAGTGTCTCTCCCGCAGGCCATTTGAGCTCTTCGAGACATACTGATAAAGGAGTGAGTGTCTGATTGCTTCCCGCAACACGCTGCAGGAGTCAGAAATTCGTCAAGGGGTCAGCCGTTTTTCAAGGTTCAGGAAGGATCGGGTCTATGGACCCAGGAGTTTTCCGTCCTGGTAGGACTGGTCGATTTTTTCGCCATTGGCATAAATCAGGCTGCCGTCAC
Source organism: uncultured Gammaproteobacteria bacterium (assembly GCA_942492445.1). Classification (GTDB taxonomy): domain Bacteria; phylum Pseudomonadota; class Gammaproteobacteria; order Pseudomonadales; family Pseudohongiellaceae; genus NORP240. The sequence continues at coordinate 131,353 of CALOEW010000086.1, read as the reverse complement.
CATGCCGTTTTCCCTCCTGCCAGAAACCCTCGTAGCGGTCACCATTAGGCCAGTAGAATATTCCTTCACCCTGGAGACGATCGGCTACGAAACCGCCTTCATAACGCCTGCCGTCGGCCCAGATGAAAACTCCCCCTGCCCTGGAGCCTGTCGTTCTGCATCTGGCCTTCGTAGCGATCACCGTTGCTCCAGGTTTTCACTCCCCGACCATCCTGTCTGCCGCTCCTCCAGCTGCCTTCGTAGGCATCGCCGTTGGCCCAGTAAAAGGTACCGCTACCGTTTCGTTGGTCGGCGTGAAATGTGCCTACATAACGGTCGCCGCTGTGGCTGACAAACTCACCCGCACCCTGTCGAATTCCGTTCTGCCACTGTCCCCGGTAGCGATCGCCGTTAGTCCATAGGTAAGTGCCGGTACCAGACATTTCATCCGCGGACCACTCACCCTGGTAACTATCTCCATTGGCCAGGTTTATTGTGCCCTGTCCCTGCTTTCGACCACGGACCCAATCGCCCTGGTAACGGTCGCCGTTGGATCGGGTCAGGATTCCCTCTCCCCACTGCATTCCGTCCTGCCACTGCCCTTCATAGCGATCGCCATTGAACCAGGAGTAGGTTCCCTGACCGTGAAAGCGGTCGCCGCGCCACATGCCCACGTAACGATCACCATTCTCCCGCTGCAATGTCCCGTGGCCGTGAATTCGGCTGTTCTGGCACTGGCCCTGGTAGGTCTCACCGTCCGACCAGGCATAAGTTCCGGTTCCGGCGCCGTTTTCGCAGGTACTGGAAATCCAGCGGCCGGATTGGGCCTGGACCATACATGGAACTAGCAGTACAAAAATAAGCAGTGGTCGCATAAGGCGGATTGTAACAGACCGCCTTTACACGGAAATGTTAAACAGATCCAAGATTGAGCTTTTATCAATCTGTGTTACCAATCATCAAGGAAACCGCCTCAACGCTTGAAAAACGTCAGAACAGGCGACGCGGATCATCACAAACCGCGTCGCCCGCCCCGCTCGGCCAATTAAACTGCTGCAGCCGGCAAGCGCCCATGAAGCCCGGAACTAAAAGGTGTTCAGTTCCAGAGGTTTGAATCCGGGCTGATTCTGAGCCAGGTGATTGACTATCATATCCGGCGTAACCGGAACCCGATTGAACAGATGCCCGTCCAGGGCATCGGCAATCGCGCTGGTTATGGCTGCCACCGCGGAACCCTGGGAAGGCTCACCGACACCTCGTCCTCCGGCCGGATTATAGGGGTCGGGGATGTCGACGGCGCCATTTTTCATTTCTGCCGGTACGTCGAGAATAGTCGGCAGCTTGGCCTGGTAGATTCCCACGTTGGCGGGTAAGCCGTTCTGAGGATCGTAGACGTGACGCTCGAATCCGGCCATGCCGAAGCCCCATACCGCACCGCCGTTGATCTGTTGCGACAGACCATGAGGATGAATCACTGTTCCGCAATCAGCGATGCCGATATAGTCGAGAACCTGGTATTTGCCGGTGTCCAGGTCGATTTCCACTTCCGCCATACTCACCATCAGGCCGGGTGAAATCCCCCGTTTGGGGAGGTTGTCTTTCGCCACTCCGATCAAACCTGTCCCGGCAAGTGCCTGGACCGATCGTTGGGTAATGGGATGGATGTCTTCCGGAAACTCTTCTCCGCTGAAAGCGCCACCCAGTTCGATCGCCCTGGCTGCCGCCTCGCCGTAGGTCATCCCCCTGGATTCGTCATCGCTGTGAAACACCCGTTCGCCACCGATAGTGTAGTCCCCGGCGCTGCCGCCCAGTTCGGCGGCAGCTATCTCCCTGAGCTTCTGCACCGCGTCCTCAGCAGCCACCCAGTTGGTTCGGGTATGGGTAAAGATGGTGTTGCTGCCGCCCTGGGCCGAAGCATGGGGCAGATGCAGATCGGACCGCCCGGCAACGATCTCGCAGCTTTCCCAACGGCATTTCAACACTTCCGCGGCGGCCCGGGTGGTATCGGCGTAGGAATAGGTGCCCAGGTTTCCGGCTCCGCTGTGAAGATGAATGCGCCCATCAGGGGTTATACGCACCAGACCGTCATAGCCACTGCCCCCGGCGGCATGATACCCGAGCCCGATGCCGAGACCACGGACCTTGCTACCGTTCCTCACCCGAGGCTGGCTTTCCCGCTCGCGCCAGTTGAACGTTTCGGAGGCCTTATCGATGGCTTCCGCCAGAAAAGCGCTGGTCACCGGCCCCTGGTATTCATAAACAGGCGACTCGCTGTGTGGCGCATTGACCCGGCGGAACTCCATGCGGTCCATGTCAAGCTGCCGAGCCACCTTGTCCATGATCGGCGCGATGGCTGCCGACATTTCGTTCTGGCCGGGGCCCCGCTGAGCGCCCTTCGGCGTCGTGTTGGTAAAAATCGGAATGTTGCGCAGGCGCATGGCGCCTGGTGTATAGACCACAGACAGGTGCTGCGCCGATGCGGAAGCGCTGTTGCGCCCCGTGGGCCCGCCATCGCTGATGATGATGACGTCGATTGCAGTGACCCGGCCATCCGCCCTGGCCCCCACTTTGACCCAGCCCTGCATCCCCGGCCGGCCTACGCCAACGTAAAACTCCTGTTCCCGGGTGATGCGCAACTGCACCGGACGATTAAGAATCCGGGAAAAATGACCGCAAACGCCCATCATGGGGTAAGAACGCCCCTTGGAGCCGAATCCACCACCGGTAGCCTGGTTTATCAATACCAGATCCTTCTCTTCGATGCCCAGCATGGCGGCCAGACTCTCCAGCACGGCGCTTTGACTCTGGGTGGACCCGTGAAAATAACACTTGCCGTTCTCCCAATAGGACATGGCGCTGCGCGGCTCCAGACTGTGATGAGGCGTACCCGCGGTCACGAAGGATTCCTGAACGATAACGTCCGCTTCGTCGAAACCTGCCTGCAGGTCACCGTATTCCCAGCCACCGGCGTATTCCACGTTCTGCGGCTCCTGCCCGTTTCGGAAGCGTTCAACCTCCGCGGCCGGCCACTTGATCCGCGCAAATCCGCCGCGGATGGTGGCATTCTCATCGGCAAGTGCTTCAGCCTGATTCAGCACGTTGCCGTCCGGATAAGCGTCCGGTCCTCCTTCCGTCAGGCTTTTGAGAGGGTCGGTGACGAAATTCCGGTATTCGAAATCCACGTTCACACGCTCCAGGGCTGCTTCAGCGATTTCATCGGAGATCGCCGCAATAGCCAGAATGGGCTGTCCGACGTAGGTGACGTCAGCCGAAGCCAGCATGGGTTCAGCCGGCGCCTCGGAAGGGGGCAGATCCTGGGCGGTCAGGATGCCCAATACTCCGTCCATACGCAGCGCTTCCGCGGCGTCTATGCGAACCACGCGGCCGCTGGGGACCGGGCTGGTGTAAAGACGCGCATAGACCATACCCTCACGGCGATAGTCCTCAACGTACCTGGCATCCCCGGTCACTTTACCGATGGCATCGGGAGGTGTGTAGTTTTTACCAATATGCATAAAGGTCATGACAGCATCTCCGCGGCGCGCATAACGCCGTTCAGGTAGTGATCGTAAGCCCCGCAGCGGCAGAGGTTGCCTGCCAGTGCCTGACGTGCCTGCTCACGGGAGGGATTGGGGTTGGCTCGCAACAACCCTTCAGCGGACATCACCTGCCCGGGTGTACAGAAACCACATTGCGGCGCCAGTTCTTCGACGAAAGCCTGCTGCACCACGCCCAGGGTCCCATCCGGGTTGCGCAGCCCTTCAACCGTGGTGATCGCATGCCGTTTTGCGTTGTGAGTCAACACCGAACAGGCATAGTTGGCCACATCGTCCAGTAACACGGTGCAGGCGCCGCATTCGCCCCGGTTGCAGGCAACCTTGGCACCGGTAAGCCCGAGCTTGTTACGCAGTGTGAATGCGAGTGTTTCCTGAGGTGCCACATCCACGCGACGGTCAACACCATTGACAGTAAGGGTAAGCAGCCTTTCCGTCACGGCCCCGGATGCCGACTGGGCCGACAGGTAAAGTCCCGCCCCGGACGCCGCTGCGGCGCTGGAAAAAATCACGCCCTTTATAAATCGTCTTCGGGTAAGTTTTGGATTCACGACCAGTTACTCCGTAGTTGGTGGTTGTCAGATAAGGGTGCGGAAACCACGACGCACCACTTTTAGTTCTTGTTTCATTAGTGTCCTGTTAACTTTCAGAACCAAGCCAATTGCTTTTGTTCAAATTCATCCGGCCTGACAGGATCACCTCTCAGTAGCTCAATCAAATTGCGTTTGTCGAACAGATTCGTCTGCAAAAGGCGATAGATTTTCTGCAGACTCAATCGTAAGCCAGACTGAAATTTGATGATCGACAGTAACAGATAAACACACATGGCGATCCATATTTGTGTCATCACCGCGTTTTTGCTGGTACCGAAAAACTTTTTGATCTTCAGGTTCTGTTTGATCCACTTAAAGAACAGTTCGACTTCCCAGCGGGACTTGTAGATATCCGCAATAGTCTTCGCGGCCAAGGAGAAATTGTTGGTCAGGAATACGTAATGCTTGCCCGTTTCCGGATCACGATAACCAATTCGACGTAGCGGGATCGGGCATTTCTTAGCAGTCAGCTGGCCAGTAAATTCGATCGTTTGATCACTGGTGAGCCCCTTGGAAAACAAAACACCCCTGCGCTCTACAACACGATACTTAGCGTTCGTTTTCAGACGGGTAACGAAAGAAATGTCTTTGTCAGTCAAGCTCTTATATAAACCGTAATCATTATACGCCTTGTCCATAGCAACTATGCTGCCCTGCAGGAAGATTCAGTCTTCGGGCGATATTCACGTCATGGACATTCGCTTCGGTGATCCGGACAAATTCTGGAATCATACCCTGCTGATTCAGACCAACGTAGTTTGACGCCGCTCTTGGTGCTTCGAAATTCTGCCCAGGGAAAGACTGACAGGCACAGATCAATAGTGCTCGAATCGAGGGCATACAGCGGATTCTTGAAGCGGAATTTATGCGAAGGCGTTAACGACTGGCTACGCTGAAGTAGCTTACCAAACAAGCTTTCATAGAGCTGGTAGGGTTTGTCGTTATTGATTCGAGACAAGGTGGTTTTAGTCAGCAATCGACTGCCGACGTGGTACAGACGATGAGCCTGAGTAGAGAGTGAACTGATTATATCCCGCAAGACTATGGCGGCCAGCAAGTTGTGCGAACGTGAGAGCAACAAATTGGTCCCAGCGGGAAACTTTGCGGAATGAACGCCCGCTATGGTGCTGTTTTGCCAGTGATTCAAATTCATGTCTCGGAATCAGTTTCATGAATTGAGCGATTACCGTATTATTATGTGCCATGGCCTGACTATTCCTTTTTTGTTCAATGAGTTGTGGTAAACCTATTGTAACAAAATCAAGGGGTTTTCAGGCCTACTTATTCACCCGCTAACGGGACAGTAGTGTTCTTGTTTCTAACAGGAGTGGTTTCTAACCTAACTGTCCGCCGCTAAAAAATCAACGTATGCGGGCGTTCACAGCAGCGATTCAGGGCGTCCTGGAAGCTTTACAACTGATTTCCACCGGGGGATATGCCCCCATGCGTGATTGCTCCACCGGCCTGATCTACCCCGATAGCACGCCAGTCCGGCAGACATCACCAATCAAGGCGTGGTTTTCGCCTCTGCCGTGCGGCTGGAACCCTGTGATACTCTAGGGAATCAGTCCCGGAACAGGAATGACACGCATGCGCGAAAGCCAGCTGCAACAAGTTTGTGAACAACAATTGGAGGTCGGTGACAGATCCTACCGATATTACAGCCTCAAGGCTCTGGAGGATCGGGGATTTGCAGCAGTGGCCAATCTGCCCACTTCCATCAAAATTCTGCTGGAAAACCAGTTGCGCCATTGTAACGGCGAATCCATCAACGATGACCACATCAAGGCTCTCGTCGACTGGCATCAGACCCAATACCAATCACGGGAAATCATGTTTATGCCGGTGCGGGTGCTGATGCAGGATTTTACCGGAGTCCCGGCTGTGGTCGACCTGGCGGCAATGCGTGATGCCGTCGCAAAACGCGGTGGAGACCCGGCCCGTATCAATCCAGTCAACCCGGTTGACCTGGTGATAGACCATTCGGTCATGGTCGACCGCTTCGCCGTGGCCTCCGCCTACCAGGATAATGTGAAAATGGAAATGCAGCGCAATCGGGAACGCTATCAGTTCCTGCGCTGGGGGCAGAAGGCTTTCGATAATTTCAGTGTAGTACCCCCGGGCACGGGAATTTGTCATCAGGTCAATCTTGAATACCTGGCCCGCTCGGTCTGGTCAGCCGAAATTGACGGGGTTCTGCACGCGTATCCCGACACGTTGGTGGGAACCGACAGCCATACCACCATGATAAACGGTCTGGCTGTGTTGGGCTGGGGGGTTGGAGGTATAGAGGCGGAGGCAGCAATGCTGGGCCAGCCTATCTCCATGAATATTCCGGAAGTGGTCGGATTCAAGCTAACCGGACAGCTGCAGGAGGGTATCACCGCCACCGATCTGGTCCTGACGGTAACACAAATGCTTCGTCAACACGGCGTGGTCGGCAAATTCGTTGAGTTTTTCGGCCCAGGGCTGGCGTCACTCAGCCTCGCGGACAGAGCCACTCTCGCCAATATGTCCCCTGAATATGGCGCCACATGCACCTTTTTCCCTGTGGACCGGAAAACCCTGGATTACCTCGAACTTACTGGACGCCCCAGGGACAACATTGAACTCGTGGAAGCATACTCCAGGGCCCAGGGATTGTGGCGCCGGGACGATGACGGCGTTAGTTACAGCAGCAGTCTGGAACTCGATCTGAATGGGGTGGTTGCTTCTCTGGCTGGCCCTAAGCGTCCCCAGGACAGGGTTCCACTGGACGAAATGCCCGATGCCCTCAGGGAACAGTTGGACGGCGAACTTCTCAGGCAGACTCATGTTGGCGAAGAGAGCTACGGCCTCAAGGATGGAGACGTGGTCATCGCCGCTATAACCTCCTGCACCAATACCTCGAATCCGGCAGTGATGATGGCTGCAGGATTACTGGCAAAGAAAGCCCTTGACAGAGGGCTGTCCCGCAAACCCTGGGTAAAGTCGTCTCTGGCACCGGGGTCAAAAGTGGTTTCCCGGTATCTGCAGCAGGCCGGACTTCAGGACAGCCTGGACCGGTTGGGTTTCAACCTGGTGGGATACGGCTGCACAACGTGTATAGGAAATTCCGGTCCGCTGCCGGTCGCGATCGAAGAGGCTATAGACAGAGGAAAGCTGACAGTGGCTTCAGTGTTGTCAGGTAATCGCAATTTCGAGGGAAGGATTCATGCCAAGGTTCGCGCCAACTGGTTGGCGTCTCCGCCCCTGGTAGTTGCCTATGCCCTTTCAGGAACCACCAATATCGATTTGAGTAAAGAACCATTGGGCACGGATGAAAGTGACAACGAAGTCTTTCTTCGTGACATCTGGCCCAGTAGCGAGGAAATCAACAATGCGGTTCAACAGGTTGAGAGAGAAATGTTCGTTCAGAACTATGCCAAGGTGTTTGAAGGCGACCGGGAGTGGAACGAATTGCCTGCTGGCGAGGGGAAGACTTACGACTGGGACAGCAAATCCACTTACATACAGAACCCTCCTTTCTGCGACCTGGAAGTGCCCGGCGACTCCATAATAGGCGCCAGGATATTGCTTCTGCTGGGTGACTCCGTCACTACTGATCACATTTCCCCAGCCGGCTCCATTGCAGAAAAGAGTCCCGCCGGCCAGTATCTGACCAGCCATGGAATCGAGAAATCGGAGTTTAACTCCTATGGGTCCAGGCGTGGAAATCATGAAGTGATGATGCGGGGTACATTCGCCAACATCCGGATTCACAATGAAATGCTGGGCGGAATCGAGGGTGGCTATACACGCCTGGCCAATCACAGCGATGCCATGGCGGTTTATGACGCCGCCATGGAATACCAGAAATCCCACACGCCACTGGTTGTGGTCGCCGGCAGGGAATACGGCACCGGTTCCAGCCGTGATTGGGCCGCCAAGGGTTCCAGGCTGTTGGGAATTCAGGCAGTTATAGCCGAGAGTTTCGAGCGAATCCACCGTTCCAATCTGGCGGGTATGGGCGTGTTGCCACTACAGTTTCCTGATGGCGTTTCCCGTAAGACCCTGAGATTGACCGGAGACGAAAAGATCGATCTGACCGGCATGGAAAAAATTCACGCCGGGATGGAAGTGGACATGACCGTCCATTATGCCGACGGAACCATGGATACCTGCAAACTTCGCTGTCGGCTGGATACCGCTCTCGAAGTTGCCTACTACAATAGCGGCGGCATAATGCCTTACGTGGTTCAAAAACTGTCACAGACGTGAATATGGGAGATCGCATCGACCATGACGAACCGCCGTACAGAAAAAGACAGTCTGGGAGCAGTCAGCATCGCCAGTGAAAACCTCTGGGGTGCGCAGAGCCAGCGTTCGCTGCAGAATTTCGCCATTGGTACGACCCGGTTTCCCAGCCACTTCATTCATGATTTCGCTCTGGTCAAGCTCGCGGCTGCACGGGCAAATTCGATGTTGCAGAATCTGGACGAACAACGCGCTGCGCTGATTGAAGCCGCCTGTCGGGAGATCATGGCTGGCGAACAGGATGACCAGTTCCCACTGTCAGTCTGGCAGACTGGTAGCGGCACTCAGACCAACATGAACCTCAATGAAGTTATTGCCAACCTGGGAAACCGGAAGGCGGGAAGTCCACCGGGAAGTTACACCCCGTTGCATCCGAACGACCACGTAAACCGATCCCAGTCATCCAACGATGTGTTCCCCACGGTAATGCACCTGGCCGCCCATCGCCTGGCCGGCAGGTCCTTATTGCCGGCCCTGAAAGCCCTGCAACAGGTTCTTGCCGAGAAAGAAAATCAATTCGCCAATTGTGTCAAATCAGGCCGCACCCATATGATGGATGCGACACCTGTCACCCTGGGGCAGGAGTTCGGTGCCTGGCGCTCGCAGGCGGAATTTGCGGCAGATCGGATAAACGCCGCACTTACGCCGATCCTGGACCTGGCTATAGGCGGTACAGCGGTCGGCACGGGCCTTAATACGCCGGAAAACTGGGACACTACCGTAGTCGCGATCATCAGTGAACTCAGTGGTACCCGATTTCATTCTGCCGCCAACAAGTTCAGTCAGCTGGCCTCGCACGATTCACTGATCGCTCTGCATGGCGAACTCAACCTGCTTGCTACGCAGCTGTACAAAATGGCAAACGATATCCGGCTCATGAACTCCGGACCCCGTTGCGGCCTCGCCGAAATTACCCTGCCGGCCAATGAGCCTGGAAGCTCGATCATGCCGGGGAAAACAAACCCCACCCAGGTGGAGGCTCTGACAATGGTCTGCCTGCGGGTACTGGGCAATAATACTGCAGTATCCCTTGCCGGCAGTCAGGGACAATTTCAATTGAATGTCTACAAGCCCCTGATCATCTGCTCGATAATGGAATCCCTGGAACTTCTGACTGACAGTATCAGAAGCTTCACGGTTAACTGCCTGATCAATATCGAAGCCAACCACAGGCAGCTCGAGCACTACACAAGCCGTTCGCTGATGCTGGTCACTGCGCTCAGTCCCCATATCGGATATGACAAAGCCAGCAAGGCTGCCAGATTTGCACTGGAACACGATTTGTCCCTCAAGGAAGCGGTCAAGCAACTCGATTTGTTAAGTGACGAACAGTACGACCGATTGGTAAGGCCGGACCAGATGCTGGGAAGGCAATCCAGTGATTCCTGATGCAGACGTAGGAAATCTCCCCAATAAGTCGTATTGAAAATTCACCAGAAAGGTATGGAATTACCCAATGACTTTACTCTCAATCAATCCCGCCAATGGCCATACCATTGCCGAATACAAGACTCACGGCCAAGAGAAAGTCGACCAGCTTATCGACAACGCAATGTCGGCTTTCAACGATTGGCGCCAGGCCTCCCTCACAGACCGTAGCAGGGTACTGCGCACTGCAGCTGAAATTCTCAAGACCAATCGGGAATCCTATGCCCTGCTCATGACTCGGGAAATGGGCAAGCCGATAACTCAGTCCCTGGCAGAAATTGACAAGTGTGCGGATGCCTGCCGCTTTTATGCCGACAAGGCAACTGAATTCCTTGCTCCCGAGAGAGTCATAACAGAATCGCCGGAAAGTTTTGTCTGTTACGAACCCCTGGGTGTGATTCTTGCCATCATGCCCTGGAATTTTCCCTTCTGGCAGGTTTTTCGGTTTGCGGCGCCAGGTCTTATGGCCGGCAATGTGGGTCTGCTGAAACATGCCGGCAACGTCAGTGGCTGCGCGCTGGCCATTGAGGATATTTTTCGTGAAGCAGAGCTGCCGGAAGGTGCTTTCAGCACCCTGCTGATCAAGAGTCGGGATGTCAATCGCGTCATCACTAACAGGCTGGTGAGTGCTGTCACCCTGACCGGTAGTGCCGCCGCCGGGGCGGAAGTGGCGAAAACTGCAGGGCAGGCACTGAAGAAAAGTGTACTGGAGCTTGGTGGCAGCGACGCTTACGTGATACTTGCCGACGCCGACCTGGACCTGGCGGCCAGAATCTGTGCCACCAGCCGTATGAACAACAATGGGCAAACCTGTATCGCTGCCAAACGCCTTATCGTTGAATCCGGCGTAAAGCAGGAATTTGAAAGGAAACTGCTGAGGGAATTGGAGCAATATCGCTTCGGCGAACCGGAACTGGAAGAAACCAATCAGGGGCCGATGGCACGGTCTGATCTGCGCGAAGGAACTGCACAGCCAGGTCAGGAGATCCATTGACCTTGGCGCCAGGTGTCTTCTTGGCGGGAATATTCCAGAGGGCCCCGGTGTTTTCTATCCGGCAACCCTGTTGACTGACGTGGATGAATCCATGCCGGCATTCAATGAAGAACTGTTCGGCCCCGTCGCCAGTGTAATTTCCGCCAGTGACGAGGAGGATGCCATTGCCAAGGCCAATAACTCGGATTTCGGGCTGGGCGCGGCTGTATTCACACGGGATATCGACAAGGGCGTTCATATTGCCGCTCACCGGCTGGAAGCCGGAACCTGCGTGGTCAACGATTTTGTCCGGTCCGACCCGAGGCTGCCATTCGGAGGGATCAAGCAGAGCGGCTACGGAAGAGAGCTGTCTCACTTCGGCATACGGGAGTTCGTCAATATTAAAACCGTCTATACAGGCTGATCGAATCAGCCCCGAAACTGCTTTCCGCTGTTGGAATTACCGACTTGCATGCTGATTGGCGGTGTGCCACTGGTGGAAAAACCGCTCAATCTTTCAATTGTCGCTGCCGTAATAACTTGTAAATTCGGGTGACCGATGCAGCCGGGCACGCGTGTAGGCAGAACTGGGCAGGAGACCACTACTTTGAAGGAATCCAACAAAAAAACCTTGCTCGCAGTAAGAGATGTAGCGGTTACCACGCTGACTGAATGGGTACAACAGGCACTCAGTGATGCACTGGCAGCCTGTGACAACAGCCCGGCGCGGTCCGGAGCGCAAGACGCCCGATTGTTGAGTAAGGTTCAGAACAATGTAGTTGCACGATTCAAGCAAGCGGCCAGTGACAATTTCGACCAGCTCCTGTACGGGCCGGCGGACGGGGCACGGATTCTTGATTACACCAACCTGACACTGGTCGATAACGATCAACTGGAATCCGTCATCGCTCTGGAAGGTATGATTACCCATGCGCGAAACTGCGATATCACCGAGTATCTGCGCTTCACCACCCGACTCAATGATCTTTTTGGATTCCGATTCGTTGATGAGACCAATAACCCTCTCGACCCGGCTCAGATTGGCGAAGCAGTCAAGATCAGTATCGAGACCGCAGGTCTCAGCCCCGACGGCCAGTTGACTTTTTATCGGCACTTCAACCGCTGTGTCTTTCATCAGCTGGAATCGCTCCTGCAACAGTCCAATGAATTGTTGAAAGCGGAAGGAATTCTCCCGGACCTGAATGTCAACGGCCGCAACAGGGACGAAATGAAGACCCGACGCTGCAACTCCAGGGACAAAATTGACCCCGATGAACGTGCCTTCAGTGTGCCCGTTACTCTGGCTCCGCCAACGCGTGGCAATCAGCGGGATGTGTTCACCCTGTTGCAGGTCCTGATGCACAACGACGTGCATAAAGTTACAACATCGAGTCATTTACATGACAGTATTGAAGCAACCGACCTGCTGTTTCGCGCCATCTGGGATGATGTCACTGTTCCCGAGTCGGTCAAGAAAGCTGATTGGTCGTACCCCATTGACGATTCTGAAGGCTTCGCTTGAACAGAAGAATTTCTGGAATGACCCTTCTCACCCGATCCGCCGGTTTCTGAACGAACTCGCCGAAACCAGGCCAAGCTCCGGTCTGACAGATGAGTTGGAGAAAGATCCGTTCTACCTCAAGGCCAGAGAACTGACCAAAGAATTTGTTACCAACTACGATGACGATCATCAGGTGGTAACCTCGCTGCTCAGTGAGCTTGAAGCGTACAGACGTCAGTACGCAGACTCTGCCAGTACAAAGTCTGTCGAACTACCGCCTGGTTCCCGGAAACAATGCCGCAGGCGCCTCGATGAGGCCCGGGAACGTGCCGACCGCAAGATCAGGGAACGTACTCACAAAGAGCCACTGCCACCAGTCATACGGGATCTGCTGCAAAGCTACCTGAGGGATTTCCTGGTCGAGGTCATTCTGGCGCAGGGTACCGGCGGCAACAGCTGGAAACCCATTATGAAGACCATCGATCTGCTGGTCTGGAGCGTTCGTCCGGGCAAATCTGAAACCGACCGGGAGAAGCTCGCCAGGGTCAACGAAAAACTGTTGTCCAATATCAGAAAAGCCCTGCGGGTGATCAAGCTGGACAGTCGTGAAATAGAAAACCTTCTGGCGCAGATTACCAAAGCCCAGGAATCGAGTTTTGGAGAGCACTTAGCCGGCGTCCAGGTTGCCGACGCGACGACTTCCGTTGAAGAGCTCCACCGGCCTGCTTCCCCGTTTTCAGAGTCGCATACCCGACAACCTGCTGATTCACGCTTCATGGAGGAAGCCGTCAACCTGCCGGTGGGAATCTGGATGGAGTTTATAGTCGACCGCTCCCACACCATCCACTGCACGCTGGCAGCAAAGGTGACTGACCCGACGCGCTATATTTTTGTCAACCGTCAGGGAGTGAAAGTGTTGGAAAAACCTGTGGCGGACGTTGCCTGCGAACTCGAAGCGGGAAGCGCCAGACAGGTTAGTGAAAACCTGTTGCTGGATCGAGCCATTGATACCGTGATTGCACGACTCAGGGCCCGCAACGAAAAAAAGCCGTCTGCTGATCAAGACCTGGATTCCGCTGCATAGGCCGCCGGCAGTCTGCGGTCAACCCAGAGGCCCGGCATTGCCTTTTACGGCGGAACCGAAGAATTGCCGCCTACTCAGGTAATGACGAATCGGTGCTATCGTCGGCAGCTTCATCCCGGGAGGGTAGAAGTCGGAATCGGAACTCTTCGATCTGACGGTCTATCTCCCCCTTGTCGACCTCCAGCATCTCCATCGCCTGGCGGCTGATAATCAGGCTGGATTCCAACAGCTCCGGAAACACCTGATTGGCTCCAGTTGAGATCAACTCCTCGAAGCCGCCCTGTTCGAGGCAGCGGACGATGATGGGAATTTCAGCCTGGCGCTGGCGAATACCACTGATAGCCGCCTTCCCTTCTTCAAGAGAACGAAAGGTCAAGACTACCAGGCTGGCTGCCGACAGGTTACAGTGCTGGAGAATCTCGGGATTGTGGCTGTCACCGTAAACAATGTTCTTGCCCTCCCGGCGAAACTTCTCCACCACATCGATATCGGTATCGATTGCGATATAAGGTACCTGGTTCTGCTCAAGAAACTGGGCCAGGGTGCGCCCCAGGCGTCCGAAGCCGCCTATGATCACATGGTTTTCAACGTCCAGCTTCACGGTACGGTAGTTGGTACCGTTGCCCTCGGAACGCACCAGCCTTCGGCTGATCGCCCCGGCATGCCGAATCAGGAATGGGCTGGCTACCATGCTGAAAATAGCTATGATACTGATGAAACTTGCCTGATCCACAGGTATCGCCCCGTTCAACATTGCCAGAGCCATCAATGCCAGGCCGAATTCGCCAGCCTGTGCCAGATTCAACCCTACCGAAATTGCATCCTTCAGCTGGAATCCGAGTATACGTACCGAAATTGCCACCACCAGTGATTTGATCAGCAGCAATGCCAGCGTAAGAAACAGAATTCGCGGCCAGTACTGCAGGAGCAGTGACAAATCCAGGCTCATACCGATGGTCACAAAAAACAGGCCGAGGAGGATATCCCGGAACGGCCTTATATCGGTCTGAACCTGATAACGGAACGGCCCTTCCCCAAGCATCATTCCGGTTACGAATCCACCCAGCGCCATGGACAGATGAAAACTGTGTGTCAACCAGGCGGCGAGAAGCACGATGACCAGCGTGCTCAATAGAAAGATCTCATCGGACCCGGCACGCGCCACTTCCTGGTAGACCATGGGAAGAATCCATTTACCCACCGCCAGCAGGAGCAAAAGCAGAAATATCGCATTGAATCCGGCCATTCCCAGACTTGCGAGAAGCGAGGCATCGGGTTCCTGTCCAAGTACCGGCACCAGCACCAGGAATAATACGGCAATCAGGTCCTGGAACAGCAATACGCCAATAGACAACTGGCCGTGGACATTATGCATCTGCCGGTTGTTGACCAACTCCCGGGTAACGATGGCAGTGGACGAAAGCGCCAGTGCCCCGGCAATCAGAACTGCTGTCTGCCAGGCTGCCCCCCAGAGGAACACAGCAATCGAGAAAATCGCGGTACAGACTGCAACCTGAACACCGCCCACACCGAACACGGCGAACCGCATCGCCAACATCTTGTTGAAATTAAACTCCAGACCGAGGGTGAACAACAGAAAAACCACCCCGAATTCAGCCAGCAAACTGAAACGGGACGGTTCTTCCACGAACCCCAGAGCGGACGGACCGATGACCGCACCCACCACAATGTAGGCGACAATCGTCGCCATGCGCAGCCGCCGGAACAGTACACTTGCAAGGAGTGAAAAGGTGAAAATGAGCAGAAACTGCTGGAACAGTTCTTCAGACATATAGTCGGTTCAGAAAATCAGAATTGAACGCAAGCCTGACCGAAAAGGGTCCGAAGCTCAACCGGCTTTGACGCCTTTAACCCGACAGTGAACGGAACCGGTGTATCCACCGGTATCAAACCACCAGGAATTGACCCATCATGCCATTGTCCTCGTGTTCAAGGATATGACAGTGATACATATAAGGCATCTCGGAATCGGAATAGTGGTCAAAAGTCATGACCAGCCGGACCGTCTCCCCCGGACCTACCTTGACCGTGTCCTTGTAGCCTCTTTCATGGGCGTGCACCGGACTGCCATTGCGGTCCAGAATCTGGAACTGCCCATGATGAATATGAAACGGGTGCATCATCATGGAATCATTCACAATTTCCCATATTTCGGTAGAGCCTACCGGTATGGTCTCATTGACTACCGACATGTCCATGGCCTGGCTGTTGATGAAGAACTGATCGCCGCCCCCCATCATCATACCCCTTCGGCCTCGACCGCCACCCGGACCACCGCGCATCATCCCTCCACCCATGCCCATTGCCATGGTCAGGGTAAAGCGACGGGTGTTATCGATGCCCCTTTCTTCAAAGCGGTCCACCGGAACCAGTTGCGCAGGCAGATCTTCGGACCGGGTCAGGCTGGATTGCGGACGCAAGGCCAGAATCTGCATTCGCTCGGTGTTGAGAGGATGCATATTGCGCATCATCCCACGAGGCATATAGGGAGAATCCGCTGCCATGGGCAGACTGACAAGATTGACCGGATTCCCGTCACTGACATCCACGACGATGTCACAACGTTCTGCTGGACCCAGTTCGATCACGCGCATTTCAAACGGCGTATCCAGGAAGCCGCCATCGCAGGAAAGCTGCTGAAATGGTCTGCCGTCACTGAACGCCAGGTTGTAGGTACGGGCATTGGAACCATTGAGCAACCTGAACCTGACCTTGCTGGTGCTGGGCACGAAATAGGGATCGACCGTACCGTTGACCAGGATGGTGTTGCCGAACATACCGGTCATGATGTCGCTGTGGGCAGCGACATACTGGAAACTGCCATCCATGCCGAAGCGGCGATCCTGAATGACCAGGGGAATGTCATCGACACCGTATTCCCAGGGCAACGGCAGGCTTTCACTTTCTTCATCATCGACGATGATCATGCCGGCCAGGCCACGATAAACCTGTTCGCCGGTCTGACTGATGAGATGGGAGTGATACCAGAAAGTGCCGGCATGCTCCCTTACCTGAAATTCAGGAGTCCACGTGGCCCCGTCCTCAATGACGATGTGCGGCCCCCCGTCGGCTCGAGCAGGCACGTGCAGCCCGTGCCAGTGAGTCGTGGTGGGTTCTCCCAGGGAATTGTGCACGTGCATGGTCACGTTCTCACCATCCCGCAGCCGGATGGTGGGCCCCAGATAGCTTCCGTTATACCCCAGGGTTGGTGTATCCAGGCCGGGGAAAAAACGGGTCGTCCCGTGCTGCACCTGCAGGCGGTAATGACGCCGGCCATTCTCCAGCTCTCCAGTCAGAAGCCGGGGGATCTTCAACTGGTTCGCCCCTGCACCACCCTGGGCCAGGCTCCACGTCGGCATCAGCAGGCCGCCGGTTCCTGCTCCGGCAAACTCCAGGAAAGCGCGTCTCTTCATCTGAACCACCCATCCATCCCCCCCCCCCCCTCTCCCCCCCCTCCCCCTCCCCCCCCTCCCACGAACCACAATTCTACCTCCCCCCACCACCCCCCTCCCCCCTTCAAACGAATCCCCTGCGCTTTTCCCGATTACCAACCCCCCCGAGTCGGATTGTCCCTGCAGGGCGCGCGATGAATTCGCTCTCCCCCGGCCGAGTCGAGGGCCAGTCCCTTGCTACCCCCCTTTTCTTCGCAGCGTGATATATTACCGTAAACGGCTTGTTCTTCTCATGCAAGTGGCCCGCCGACCCGCACCCCCAACAACCCGCAACACCCACCCGGGAGCAACCATGAGCAAGATCAGAGTGATTGGCCGGCACCCGCAAAAGGTGCTTTCATTCTCACGGCCGATGCCAATCGCCGGCAATGGTCCATCGACGGTCCTTTTTTCGGTGGCTGGGAGATTTATCACATGGCGGCTTCGCCAGTGAATCCGGACCGGATCTACGCTTCCCAGACGTCTGACTGGTTCGGCCAGATCATCCAGCGATCGGACGACGGCGGCAAGACCTGGATGCAACCCGGCACGCCGCCGGGGGAACCCACCACCACGCCAGACGGCATGCCCAAGGCGGAAAGTAACCGGTTTGTCTACGATACATCCGATGCGACCGGCAAATCCCGCTGACACCCATCAGTGGTATGACGGCACGCCGCATCCCTGGGAGTTTAAAAGGGTGTGGCATCTGGAACCGGACCTGTCCGATCCGGATACGGTGTTTGCCGGCGTTGAGGATGCGGCCCTGTTCAAGAGCACCGACGGCGGCAAGAACTGGAAAGAGCTGGCCGGCCTGCGCGGCCATGGCACCGGTATGCAATGGACTCCCGGCGCCGGCGGCATGTGTCTGCACACAATCATGCTCGACAGGAATAATCCCGATCGCATTTACGTTGCCATCTCCGCCGCCGGTGCATTCCGCAGCGACGACGCCGGCAAGACCTGGAAAACGATCACCAGGGGATTGCACTCGCTTTACATACCCGATCCCACGGCTGAAGTTGGCCATTGCGTGCATCGCATTGCCATGCATCCGGCCAGACCCGAGGTGCTGTTCATGCAGAAGCACTGGGATGTGATGCGCAGCGACGATCGCGGTGAGAACTGGCATGAAGTCAGCGGCAACCTGCCCACCGATTTCGGCTTTCCCATCGCGGTGCATGCCCATGAGGCCAACACCATCTACGTGGTCCCCATTAAAAGCGATTCGGAGCACTATCCGCCAGAAGGAAAGCTGCGGGTCTATCGCAGCCGTAATGGCGGTAACGAATGGGAAGCACTGACCAGAGGCCTGCCCCAGGCAAACTGTTATGTGAACGTGCTGCGCGATGCCATGGCGATCGACACCCTGGACGAATGCGGTATTTATTTTGGCACCACCGGGGGCCAGATCTATTGTTCTCCGGATAGTGGCGACAACTGGGGCACACGCCCCCCCCCCCACTTCAAACACTCACCCTTCAATCCCCCTCTCACTCAGGCACCCCCCCTGGTGCAACCGAATACAAGTGCTGATCCCCTACCATCCCCCCTGCCGACCCCGCAGGCCTGCCCGGCCCCGCCGCCCCTCCGGCGCCACGCCACCCGGCCACAGACAGCGACGCCCCCCCCCCCTCCCACCGTTCCAAGGGGGCCCAAGCTCGCTTGAGCCCATTCAAGCATTCCCACTACCGCTGCTTCCCCCAGGAGGAGCCAGCCGTCTTATAATCCTGGGCGCGATATCAGGAGAGCTGAAGCAACCAGAAAGCTCGAAGTACCTGGCCGGTGATTCCGTAGTGCTCCCGATTTATTGATGCCGCTCATTTGGAAGTCTTTCGAAGGGATTGGTAATCCGGTCTGTGAGCCTCGTGAACTATGACCGTCTTTTTCCCCTCAACGGTGATGAGTCCCTGCTGTTCCAGACTGGTCAGTATACGGCCAGCCATTTCCCTGGAACAACTGACGATGCGGCCCAGCTCCTGACGGGTAATCTGAATCTGCATGCCGTCGGGATGGGTCATGGCATCCGGCTGCTCGCATAGATCAAGCAAAGTTCTGGCTATGCGGCCGGCAACATCGTAGAAAGCCAGCAGCCCCGCCTTGCGATTGGTGCGCAGCAGCCGGTCACTGATCTGATTACCGATGGCGATAAGGAGATTGATTGCCGTATCCCGATCAACCCGCTGCATGAACCGCACTATGTTTTCATGACTGATTTCAGCGAGTGTGGCTTCGGTGCGGGTCTTGATCAGAACATTACGCGTGGACTGATCGATGAACAAACCCATCTCACCAAGAAACTCCCCGGCATTGAGGTAGGCCAGGATGAGCTCCTGCCCGTCTTCGTCCTCCAGTGTGACGACCAGCGAACCACTGATAATGTAATACAGCGTATCGGCGGGATCGCCCGGGGAAATCAGTTGGGTATTTTTCGGGTAATCCTTACGATCGCAACTGTCGAGAAACTGCTGCAGTTTTTCCTTGCTGGTTCTGAGAGTCGGCATCAGCTTGCGGTCCTCGACAGTTCTGGCCTGAACTGCTGGCCCGGTCTTCTCCGGTTCAGGGGGATAATACCTTTATCATTAGCAAGGCCCAAAAGTTTAGGGAACCACTGATCAAATACCGCATCGCTCTGTTGAATTTAAGGAACCTCTGATTATTCAGTAATGATTACCGCAAGGCTGCCGATCAGAACAGCTATGAAGTTCCAACTTTTCCGGAGTCTCCCACCATGAGTTAACCAACCACCCTGATACGGAAAGCAGTGGAACATCGTCACAATAGCAGCCAGGACAGGAGAACGCGGTGGAAGCACAGTCTACCGGGTGTCAATGAGCAGTTTGACACAACTTCCAAGCTTGTGACTGGCGAGTGCAATGAATTTTCCAGTACGCACCCCCTTCAGGCACAGCAGTCATAAGGTAGTCATCATATGAGCGTAGTTGAACTCGTAGAGAGCTCACCCCCCGGCACCTCTTCCGCGCATCCGATTTTTTACGTCCTCGATACCAATGTTCTGATTCACGATCCGACCGCGATCTACAATTTCGATGAGCATCATGTGGTGATTCCCATAACCGTTCTGGAAGAACTGGATCACCTGAAAAGCGGCCGTCAAACGATTGCCGCGGAATGTCGTCAGGCAATCCGGGAACTCGACACAGTGCTGGGACGAGCGACTCCCGCCGAAGTGGAGGCAGGTGTAGGCATATCACGTGCCGGCAACTCCGCCTCAACAGGAAGACTGTCGGTACTGATGGGTGAGGCATCGGAAGGACTGTCTGCTCTCTCAGGCCATAACAACGACAACAGAATTCTCAACGATGTGTGCTTTTTGAAGCACCGGCATCCCGGTCAGCGCGTTGTACTGGTCAGCAAGGACATCAATATCCGACTCAAGGCACGAGGTTGCGGCTTAGAGGCGGAAGACTACCAGAGCGATCAGCTGCTCAGCGATATCGAACAGCTGAACAAAGGCTATATCGAATACGAAGGCAGTTTCTGGGATAGAGTGGAGAATGTAGAGACTATTCAGGACGCCGGCCGTACCTACCACACGCTGGCACGGGACCTTTTCCAGAAGCCGGTGCACCCGAACCAGTTTGTCCTCGATGCATATGGATTTCTGGCCAGGGTCTGCGCGATATCCCATGACAGAGTTACCCTGCTGCACCTGGACCTGGAAGCTACGTTACAGACCGAGGCATGGGGACTGACTCCACGCGATATTTATCAGGCCATGGCGCTGAACCTGTTGTTGGACCCCGATATACATCTGGTCAACCTTACCGGGTCGGCAGGATCAGGCAAGACAATTCTGGCACTGGCTGCGGCCATCGAAATGACGGTTCCCAACAAGATGTACCGACGCATCATTGCCACCCGAAGCACCCAGGGGCTCGATGAGGATATCGGGTTTCTTCCGGGCACCGAAGAGGAGAAGATGGGCCCCTGGTTAGGCGCTATCACCGACAATCTGGAGGCGCTGCACTGGGACGATGAAAACTGCAACAGCAGTATTGACTACGTGCTGGACAAGGTGCCGTTACTGTTTAAATCGATGAATTACATCCGGGGGCGCAGTTTTCAGAGCAGCCTCATCATTATCGATGAATCCCAGAATCTGACACCTCACCAGATCAAGACAATCGTTACGCGCGCGGGGAAGGGTTCCAAGGTCATCTGCCTGGGCAATCTGGCCCAGATCGACACGCCATTTCTGACTCCGACCAGCTCAGGGCTGACATACCTGACGGAACGGTTCAAGGAGTTCAGCCATGGCGGCAGTATCCTGTTGAAGGGAGTGCCCAGGTCTATTCTCGCTGAATACGCAGAGTCGCACCTCTAGGGGGCAGCGCAAAGCGACGACTGCAGAGAAGGAATCAAAACGACAATCGGGAGACTGCGATGAACCTTTCTGATCTGAACTGGCTGGCTATTCTGGCAGCAACCCTGTCTGCCTTCGTGGTGGGCTTTCTTTGGTACGGACCCGTTCTTGGCAGGGCCTGGATGGACTCCGCCGGCATAACCGAAGAGCAGGTTGCCTCCGGCAACATGGCGCGGATATTCTCACTGGCGCTGGTGTTCCAGCTGGTCATGGCGTTTTGCCTGGCGATGTTCTTCTATGGTGGCACAGCGGAATCCGCGGAACTGATCAATGCCTCCAGTGGTGCCTTTTATGGTTTTCTTACCGGATTCGGCTGGGTTGCCATGGCGCTGGGTGTCAATGCCCTGTTCGAACAACGCTCGTTCCGCTACATGGCCATCAACGGCGGCTACTGGATCATCGTGTTTACCCTCATGGGGCTGATCCTGGGAGCATGGCATTAACAGGCTGCTGCAGCGAATCTGCAACAGCCTTTTGGCGCCTGCCGTGGACAATCCTGATTGTGTTAGCGGTCGGCATCAGAAGGTAAAGGTGACAGCTCGCCATAGATATTCATCGTCGGAGTATCCGGCTTTGAAGTCGATGTGGCAGCTTTCGCATATATCGACAATGTCGTCCCCCGAACTGGCGATCAACTGCAGATCTCTTGACCTGGCCGCATTCACCGCGCCGGCGGCCGCGGTACTGAGCTGATTGCCGTAACTTACCCAGTCTTCATTGGCAGTCCATTCGTCATCCAGGGGCCCGGTGCCCGGAATTGACAGTAATGCGCCGCCAAGCTGCAACTGCCTTGCTAGATGTTCCAGCTCACGCCAGTCACTGTCCGTCTGCGGATTTTTCCACGCTGCAATCCAGATCGGGTCCGCCGAGTGATTGATCAGCGACGCCATCACTTCGTTGATACTGACCGGAAGTCGCGCCTGCGTCGGCTCACCGCCTCCGCAGGCCACCAGCAATGGGACAATGGCGGTAAGGAAACCAATCCGCAACGCCCCTGAACCTATATTGTCTGTAGTCATTGTTATCACTCCTGAGTGCGAGGAACAGCCCTCTTCTGGTTATTCTAGCTCAGTTGTAATAGAGGGCAAATCGACAGATCAGGAAAACAACAGATCCATTGACACAGGTCAAGTACGCTGCGGACCGCACCCTGGTCAACCTCTGACTGCTTTCCGCCCGAGGGGGCCTTCAGGCAAGCCCGATGGCTTCGTTGCACTGCCTTGACAGGCCGACGCATGCCGGCGGCAATGTGCCTCGCCAGCAGACTTGCCTGAGGCCAGGGCGTTGTGGGGACTTAATCAGATGAAATGGACACCGCCCTCCCCAAGTCGGCATCAAAGTGCCATAGTTGAAGCGTTAACAATCAACTAACAGAGAGGACGGTATCCATGAACAAGATTAGCGTGATTGGTTTGGATTTGGCAAAGAATGTTTTTCAGGTACATGCGATAGATGAGGATGGTAAAGTGGTGCTTCGCAAGAAACTGTCTCGCGCGCAACTGCGAAAGTTTTTTGCGAAGATTCCACCCTGCCTGGTTGGCATGGAGGCATGCGGCGGTTCGCCACTACTGGTACGGAGTATTGAATGAGTTTGGGCATCGCGCCCGGATGATGGCGCCGGCCTTTGTGAAGCCTTACCTGAAGTCGAGAGAAAGATGATCGTAAACGACGCCGAGGCGATCTGCGAAGCGGTGCAACGGCCCTCGATGCGCTTTGTAGAGCCAAAGAGTCCGGAACAACAAGCTGTACTGCATCTGCACCATGCTCGCCAGCAACTGGTTCGGCAGCGGGTTGCTCTGAGTCATCACATGCGCGCAGTGTTAGCGGAGTATGGTGTCTGTTTACCGAAAGGGGTGAAGGTCGTTTCTCAACGTCTGCCTGTCTATCCTGGAAGAGTGGGAGGATGATTGCCGATGCTCACCGGGCATCTGTTGGCGGAGCTCAAGGCAGAACATGACCAGCTGATAGAGCGAGTACAGCGTTTGGAAGGACAGTTGAAGAACTGGCACGCAAACAACGATCAGAGCCAGCGGCTGGAAGCGATACCGGGCATAGGCGTGCTGACAGCTTCTGCCCTTGCCGCCACAGTCGCCAATGGCAGGGGGTTCAGCAATGGCCGGCAACTGCCGCCTACCTACGGCTGGTTCTCCTGCAGGCCTCTATCCGGCGGTGGTGTTGGTTGCTGGGAGATCAACTGAGGAGGGTGACGGCTACTGCGCGCAGCCTCTTGATGATCCATGGTGCAAGAGCGGTGATACATCATGTGCGTGCGGCGTCTGAAGGCGGGTCTGCCGGGACGTAATCCGTGGTAGAGCAGCTACTGTAGCGTTGCCAGTACGTCAACGAGGTGGATGTGGCATTAGCCAACAAGATGGCAAGAATCGCCTGGGTCTTGTTGGCCAGAGGCGCGAACTATCGAGACATACAGGTCAGCGCATGAGAGCTAGCCTGAATAACCCTCGACATAACGAGTAGCGGAGGTCACTCAACGATTGCACAAGTGAAACTATGACGAAACAGGTCGGACCGCGGCGGGTCAAACCCGAGGAACCTCTTGAGGTGAAAAACCTCTTTAATCAGATAGGGCCCCCGTCGGCGAAATTCATAGAGGCCAGGAGACCAACTCCACAAACAGGAATGGATGTAAGACTGCAATCGACTATTTCTCGTCATCAGGATTCTCTTGGCAAACGGGCGGTGTCCACTTAGAAACTTATCCTGGCACCGACCCAGGCTGCCCTTGGGGCGCCGGCGCCAAGAAAAACCGGCGTGTTATCGGTAAGAAAATCAATTACTTCGTCCGGCTCTTCGCCCAGCAGACCGAAACTCTCGTACTCGGTATCGAAAACGTTGGTAATCCGGGCAAACAGGCTCACATTGTCGCTTAGCCGGTACAGAGCACGCAGGTTCATTACGGCGTAACCATCGATTTCATTGAGCTCGTTGGATTCATCACCCCGCAGGTGCTGACCGGCATTGAAAAGAACATCCGCTCCCACCAGCAATCTATTTCCAAACCGATAGCTGGCGCCAGCCTTGGCCTGGTGATCGGGAATGCCGGGAATACGATCACCGGCTTCAACGCTGATATTCCCTTCAGCGTCGGCTGCAACGTGATTGGGACTGAGGGCGGAAAAGTCGTCATCGAACACGGCATCCACATAGCTATAGTTGGCAAACCAGTTCAGATTGCCCAGGGTGCCGGAAAGTGCCGATTCAACTCCCAACCTGCGGGTCTTGTCCACGTTGGCGAACAGACCGGTGGCTCGACCGGTGGACTGGAAAATGATGTCGTCGTAATTGACAGCATGGAACAGACCGAGCGTGTATGCCAGATCTGTCGAGCGCAGTCGAAACCCCGCTTCAAAATTTTTCGTTACCACATCGTCCAGTGGCGGGTCCGCGAGAAAGGCATTAGGCAGACGGCATTCAAATTCAACGTCGTCCGGATCGCCTCCCTGTTCCTCAACCCGCTGTTGCGCCGCACTGAAAATTGCGTCGTTACAGGACAGCTCTATGGGAGTCGGTGTACGGTTCGACTCGTTGTAGGAAAAGTAGGCGTTAAAGCCCTCGTCGATCTGCCAGGTGAGACCGACAGAAGGATTAAAGCGGGAAAAGCTATGGTCGCCATTCAACTCCGGACGCTGGCCACTTCTGTCACGAAGAGTCACGTCACTTTCATTGAATCGTCCAGCCAATGTCAAGGTGACTACGCTGCTGAGATCCAGCGAATCGATAAAATAGATCCCCAGGTTTTCTGTCTCGGTGGCAATTAGAGTCGCGGCTTCATCGAAATAAGCACCGGTACCCAGCCCGGCCGTGGAGCGGGTCATTGGATCAAGACCGGACAATTCAGTGATGGAACGGAACCGGGACCTGCCGTTGAAATAGCTGTACCCCGTAACCAGCCGATTATTGAACCTGCCGAAATCATAAAGCCAGGTCAATTGCCCCTCCAGTCCCTGACTTGTTTGGCGTCGGTTGCTGACATTGTTGAGTGCCTGGTCGCTCAGAACACCACTGCCACTGATTGAGCCGGTTACATCTTCAAGTTCATATCCGCCCGGGTCGAGGCCGGCCAGAACAGCCTGTTCCTCGATCAAGGTCTCCAGTGTATTAAAATCCGTTATCGTATTGTCGTTACCACTGCAGATGAAATTCAGATCAATTCCCAGATCATTTTCCAGACTGGATTCCAGTTCGTCGGTTTCTCCCAGCAGCGACTGGCCACCGCCGGAAAATTCGCAGAGCTGAAATTCCGAAGCATCGCCATTGAAGGCATCGGTGTTGTTTTCCCTTCGATAAACCGTACCGGAAAACAGCAGCGAGTCATTGAGATAATGGCTTGCATTGAGACTGACAAGGGTCGCGTCATTTTCGGTGATATCCGGTGCGGTGAAAATCGCTGCGCGATCCAGCGCCAGCAGGCCAACCGGCGCCGCACCGTTACCTGTCAGTTCACTCTGGCCCAGTTGCACGGCCAGATCGATTGACGAACGATCGCCATCCCGCCAACTGAGGCTGCCATACAGGTTGAGCGCGTCTGATTCAGACAGGTCACGCCAGCCATCCTCATTAAAATAACTGAGATTGACATAGTACCCCCAGGTATCGTTATTACCCCCGGATTCAATGTTGCCCACAGTACGTCCCCAGGCACCGGTGGACACCTCCGCACTGTTGCCCGCAAAGTTGAATCCGTTTTTCATGCTGATATTGATGGCACCACCCAGTGCGTTCAGACCGAACACGGGGTTGGCGCCGCTCAACAGGGTGAGATTGGAAATCGCGGACTCGGGCAGCAGATCCCAGTTGACGGCATCACCCAGGGGCTCGTTGACCCTCACGCCATCCTGGTAGACCGCCACCCCCTGGGGCAGCCCCAGAAGCGGTGACGCAGTGAAACCGCGATATTGAAGATCCGGCTGGAGGGGGTTGTTCTGGGCAGCATTGATAGTCACACTGGCCTGATTGCTGTTGAGGTGATCGGTCAGGTCGAGACTGAGTGAATTGGCCAGATCGCCGGCCCCGATCGACTGGGCATTGAATGGTAATTTATTCAGATCCTGGCCAAGTCCGGAAACCGGTGTTACACCAACCACCACGATCTCTTCTACATTCTGGGCATTCAGACAGACTGGCAGTGTCAGCCCGATGAAGCCGAGAATTGTTGTGCGCTTGATATTGCTGAATTGTCCCCTGGCGGTACTTCCCGAATTCACCATGTCCCACTCCCATGCCTGGCCGCCGTGACCGGATTCCAGAGGAACTGGATGCCCCGGCATCCAAAGGATTCAGGTTTGTCGGGTGACCGAAAAAATCAAGAATGCGAGTATACAGTGTTTGCAATCACAGCCGTAGCAGGCCTGGCTGCTTTAATCGTTTGCTGCCGGTTGTTCGACCCTTCCTCATTGCTGTCCCACACTTTCAGAAATACCGGTCAGCACTGGCGGGTTTCACGGCACCGATGCCTCCAGTGTGGCCAGGCTCCTGGCGAGACAAAGTTCAGCAAGTACTGAATGTGAGTTCCTCGTGTATTCATGTGATCGTGGCTTCGAGCGGCGCAGCCGGACAAGACCGTTTTCCAGGGCATTTTTCTGAGTGAGGGCACCCCGGAGGGGCGCGGTCCGCAGCCACTGGAACCCGCTGCCGGCCACGCCGCTCGAAGCCACGAATAACTGACTCCCCTCAAAAACCTGGAAACAAAACTGCACACTATCTGATAGTCAAATCCAGTACTTGCTACTTTTTTAAAATGTGGGACAGCATTGACCTTTCCTCAAGTCAATGTCGGAGGGAGAAGCCCCGGCGGTCGCGCAGCCGCGCTATCACCGCCTCCAGGCCCCTTTCGAACAGCGGCCATTCGCTTACGATTCCCGCTGTGCCCTCCTGAAGCTCCAGGGCCAGGCCCAGGCGGCTTTTCTCAACCACACTGACACCTTTGCTGTTGACGAACACCAGTTTATCCATGCTCTGTACTCTGGCTGCCAGAGTACAGTAGAGGTCCTGTTCCTCACCCATCGTAAAGCGCAACCAGCTGCCGACTGGAAGTTTGTCAACCTGGGAAAGAGAGCTCCGAGTCACCTGGGCCCGTTGCCCCGTGCAGTCTGTTCCAGACACGGATTGCGCGCTCACACCGGTGCCTGGCGAACTGAACGGAATACCCGCAGCGGGTAATCGGGAATCATCCGACGGACCCCCGGCGACAGATTGAAATCCGGCCTGCTGCTGCCGCTCATCGCCGTGCTTCTGAAAACTGGCAAGCTGGACTTCCTGAAGCCGGCTCAGAAGATCGTCACAGTAGTCTGGCTGGAGTCCGGCAAGTAACAGCGCCTTCCTGAGATTTGAGAGAAGCAGGTTGTTGACTCGCTGGAAACGGTGGAAATCTCCCTCTTTCTTCTCGGAATTCACGGTCCACAGCAACAGATCAAGAATCTTGACCACCAGAATCCAGCTGTTGCTGCCCTGGCCATCACGCTGCACTACCGAAACCAGAAAATTATGATAATGCGTGTTGACCAGTTCATCCACAACCGGGGACAGGGGCTCCCGAATTCGATCCTGTATCCTGCCGTGCACATAACGGTGGATCTCCTCGATGCGCTTCTGGCACTCTCCCGAGCCGCTGTCTACCACGCTGCACTTTACAGAATTCCTGTTGTCCTTTTTGAAGCGGACCAGGTCCGCCAGCAGTTCGTCCAGCAGGCTGTTGCGACCGTCATACTCCAGCACCAGCCTGATCAGCAGGTCCTCGAGTTTTTTGTAGACCGGTTCGTCCCTGAGACTGCTCAGCTCCAGCCCACCCACTCCGGAACTGGCCACCTCGTTCAGTAGCATGCGCGCGGGATGGTTCACCTGGTGGAACAGTCCGGCATCGTACAGCGCCACTTTCATGATCACAGTCTGTGTAGCGAGAATGAGTTCAAGTACCGGCTTTACCAGTGACATGTCCCGATGAAACGACTCAAACAGCAAACTGATGATCAACAGCGTATCGAAAACCTCACCATCAATGGCATTGATGGTCCCGGCCTCAGATGACTCCAGCAGGACGCTCCCCAGAAATCTGGTGAACTGACGGTGGTCGACTGCCGGTTCACCCCGATTGTTGATCTCGGTAATTATTCCTTCCTGTACCTTATCCAGCAGTTCCACAAGATGCTTGCGGGTGATAAGCAGGACATCGCGACCGGCGACCTGCATATCATGCCCGGCGTGCAAGGGAAGCATTCCCGACTCGCTGAACAGGCTGCCATTGAACTGCCGACCGGTAAGCATACTTGTCGGCACCACAATTTCCGGTTCATAGCCGCACATGGAACGGCTTGTGGATTGTTGCCCGGAGTGCATCGATGCAGGAGTGGTATGCAGCAGTTCCCGGATGACGTTGTAAAGTTCGGCGGTCGGTGCCGTTGGCAACTCCGACGTGTCGACCCCGTATAGTGGAAATGCACGCTCCCATGGAGTGCTGACAGGCCTGGCACTGCTACGCCTTCCCAGAATCGCCTCGCGGCTCCGTCCATCCACTACCAGCTCCGGCAGCAGCCCGTTGGCAATGCAGATTTCATTGGCACGTTGCAAAGGACCCTGCAGCTGGCGAAGAACGGCGTCATTGAACTGACGGTAAACGGACAGAGTGAATTCGCGGTCGACTTCCACCGGTGCAATTGCATCGACAAACGCCTGGGCGATCCTGTCCGGGTCCAGTGGGCTGTTGGTTTCATCAACCGTGGTGCCGGACAACAGTTCTCCCAGCCGGGTGTTGAAATTGATCAGCAGCTCGATGTGTGTGTTTCTTGCATAGTTGACCATGCCTTCCATGGCATTGGCTGCCTTGATGAAACGATCATCCACCAGGCTTAATTCCGGATAGTCCCCGGTGACTATTTTCCGTGCGCTTTTATCCAGAAACTTTTCAAAGCCGTGCCCGAGGTATCGGCCGAACCGCTCACAGGTCAGGTTCCTTTGAGCCTGCAACCTGTTGGCAACGTCAACACCGCAGCCGGACCGGGACAATTCAAGCGCTGTTTGCTCCAGCGCAGACAGCAACATGCTCTGCAGTATGTCCACTGTTTGCTGTCTGAGCTGATTGATTACCTGTTCTTTATTCATGGATATTCTGTAAATCTGCCTGATGCTTACGTTCCCGGTCTTGTGGCGGGCAGTGAAATGGCCGGATAGCGAACCTCTGATTCCCTAATCTATCAATTTCAGCAGCTTTCACAACGGGGCAGTAATCATTATGCTGAGCACTTGGCAAAATTCGCCATGGCGCTGGACCGGAGCCGCAAATCCGATGTGATTTCGAAAGATATAAGGCACCTTTAAAACAGCGGGCTGGTTCCCCGTTACCATGAGCATAACCAACGCGCTTGCCCAGGGATTCAACTTGAGCAGGGGCCGAAAGAAACTGGAGAAAACTGACACAAGCAAGCAGATTAGTTACATCGCCGGCTTTGAACCCTGGACCGTAGCGGAAAAGCACCCGGTTTAGAATATGTGAGTGATGTGTTAGGATTGCGGTCGAATTCTAGTTAGGTAAATTGTTTTGTGCCCCGGCGAGGCTCCGGACGCGAACTACCTGTCAGCTACCGGACAGGGTTCGCTCGAGGAATCAGACCTGCCAGAGAAATGCAGTCGTTTCCCCCTGCTTTCGATTTGTTTCACTCTCTTCCTGCTCCTGCCCATCCCGGTCCGCGCGGCCCCTCAACTTGACAGCGATCTGAGTGTCAGCAGAGAGGGTTACTTCGTTCTCAGCTGGGAAGCACACGAATCTGATAGCAACCTGAAGTTACAACAATCATCCAACTCTGAGTTTACCCGGGAAGTGGAGGAATGGTCGGTTAGCGGAGCTTCCCAGTTCACTCAGAGCGGCCTGTTCAATGGTGAGTACTATTTCCGCCTGGTTGATGAAGCCGGTACCAGCAACACGGTTCACATTCAGGTAGTCCACCATTCTCTGGCCCGGGCAAGCCTGTTCTTTATCCTGGGCGCGATCCTGTTCGGCATACTGGTCGTGACTCTGGTTCTGGGGCGCCGCGGTCTGCGCGGAGGTAACAGCGGATGAACCCGGTTCTTTCTCCCGGCCTGGCCTTCGTCATCCTGGTGATCTTCGGTATCGCCTGGGTGGGCTTCGGTTACTGGCTTGGTCGTAACAACAAGACTCTCAGCGACTTTATGCTGGCCGGCCGGAACGTGGGTCTGGCCCTCGCTACGGCGACTGCCATGGCAACCTGGGTAACAAGCAATACCACCATGACCGCTCCACAACTCACCTATCAGCTGGGTGTGTGGGGCATGGTCGGTTATTCGCTGGGCGCCGTAGGGTTGTTGCTGTTTGCACCACTGGCAACGCGAATCAAATCGCTGCTGCCCCAGGGCTACACCTCGGGCGATTTTATCCGGTTGCGGTACGGTAAGCCCGCCTGGCGGATTTTCCTGGTCATTTCGTTCTGCTACGCCTTCGGCTGGCTGGTCAGTCTTGGTATGGCCGGTGGTATTCTGGTGAATGCACTGAGTGGTATCGAATACCGCGTCGGCATGAGCTTTATTCTCGTTGTCTGTGTCGGTTACACACTGCTGGGCGGCCTGAGAGCCGTTATTGCCACCGATTTCATTCAGACCCTGATTATCGTCCTGGGCGTGGCCGCCGTCGCCTGGCTGGTAATCGACAACATCGGTATCGACTCTCTTCACAGCTCGGTCATGGAACGTCGTCCGATGCTGCTGAACCTGCTTTTTCCCGCGTCAATCATGTTCCTGTTCAACAATCTGTTGTTCGGAGTCGGCGAAATCTTTCACTCCAATGTCTGGTGGTCCAGGGCTGTTGCGTTTGGTGAGGGAATCGGCGGTAAAGCCTACTTGATCGCCGGATTCATGTGGCTGCCGATTCCCATAGTTGCCGGCTTCATCGCGCTGGCTGCACCGGCAATGGGGTTGACTGTTCCTGCGGCTGACATGGTTGGTCCACTGGTTGCCGGCGAGATCATGGGCGCTACCGGAGGAGTATTGGTTTTTGTAGTCATTTTCTCGGCACTGGCATCCAGCCTTGATTCCCTTCTGGCGGCAACGTCCGATCTTCTTACCCAGGACATTTACCGGGGCCACATTAATCCCTCTGCTTCCGATGAACAATGCAGGATCATCGGCAAATGGGCCATAGTCGGCCTCGGCGTCTTCACCTGGCTGCTCTGTTTCCCGAGGATCACCACTCTGGCCTCCCTGCTGTATTTTACCGGCGCATTCGTTGCAAGCGCGATCTGGCCGATCGTCTTTGGACTGTACTTCCGCCGCACCAGTGGATTGGGAGCCAGCCTGGGAATGGTTGCGGGCAGCAGCCTTGGCCTGCTGGCCTATTTCACTATCGGGTTTTACGTCGCAGCGCTTGTTTCCAGCGCCGTTTCCCTGGCGACCATTGTCATTGTTTCGGCTGTCAAAAAAGAAACGTTTGATTTCAAATCGCTGGAGATTTCACAACACTAGGACAGCATATGGACACAGCAACATTACTGATATCGCCCGGCATCTTCAGCGCACTGATTCTGATTGCCCTGGCAGCCGCCACCCTTATTCCCCTGATTATGATCATCCTGTTAATCCGTGACAGAAGGAACAGAAAGCTATGGTAGGAGTGCCAGACGTCACTTTCAAACGCAATGAGCCGGACACTTACGGCAATGCACATCCAAAGGAACTTCTGCGTCAGATAACCGAGGATGTGGATTATCTGTTGCCGTTGGCTAATCAACACATTATTTCTGCCGACCAGTTTAAAAAAGAGACACTGTTGCAACTGTTCCGTCTGGCTGCCAAGTACGAGGCCAATCCAAGCCGGTTCAGCACTCCATTGCAGGGAAAGATACTGATCAGTGCTTTCTACGAACCCAGCACCAGAACCCGTCTTTCTTTTGAAAGTGCCTGGCACCGGCTTGGTGGTGACATCATGTCGATTACAGACCGGGCTACCACCGGCATCGCCAAGGGCGAATCCCTGGCCGATGTGGGTGAGATGTTCAACAATTACGGTGATTGTGTGGTGCTGCGGGACATCAGCAGGGATTCCCCGTTCGAGATGATGGAAAGCCTCCGCATTCCCATTATTAATGCCGGGAACGGCATAGACGAACATCCTACCCAGGCTTTGTCCGACATTTACACTATTTTCAAATGGCGTCCCTCGCTGGCAAAGCGACGGCGCACGACGGCAAACAACCTGAAAGTGGGAATTGTCGGCGTTCCGGACAAAATGCGGACTGTCAGAAGCCTGTTGAAACTGATGATCAAGTTTCCGGACGTATTCAACGACATTACTCTCATACATGATGGCACCACCGCTGACATTTACGGATCCCGGCTTACGGAGCAGATCCAGGACGCGGGAATTACCGTTCGTGAAAGCAATAATCTCGAATCCGTGGTTTCCGATCTGGATATCGTGTACATCAATGCCATTGCCTGGGTGAAAGACAGTTACGAGTCCTATGGCACTTCATTCAAACTGGATACCAGTACCCCGTTAAAGAATTCCGCCATTATTCTGCACCCACTTGCCCGTGGAGAGGAATTGAGCACCGACCTGGATGATACTCACCACAACTGGTATTTCGCCCAGGCACGCGGTGCGGTATTTCTACGTATGGCGCTGCTAACCTGCCTGGTTCAACGAACAGAAAGGGTGATGGATGTCGTCTAGACATTTGAGCTGAACCGCCAGGATGTCCGACTCTACAGGGACAATCCGATTAATCGAATCAGACTGAAAGGAGAAATTACTGACCCATGTGTGGCATAGCCGGCATTATCCATGCCGATCCGGCCAGTACGCCGGATCCCCAGTTACTGGTCAACATGGCCGCCATCCAGCAGCACCGGGGCCCCGATGGCTTCGGGTATAAAACCCTGGACAATCACGGTGTAGGCTTCAGCCACGCCCGCCTGTCGATCATCGATCTGGACGAAAGCCGGGGTCGACAGCCGTTCCTGAGTGGAGACGGCAACCTGTTGTTGGCCCACAATGGTGAATTCTATGATTATCAGCGTATCCGGGCGCGGCTGACGGCAGACCAGGCCCGCTTCCAAACCAAGAGCGACTCGGAAATAATCCTGCACCTGTATCCCCGCCTGGGAATTGAAAAGACCCTGGAACAGTTGCGCGGGGAATTTGCCTTCTCCCTGTACGACAAAGAGAAACAGTCGCTGCACCTGGTGCGTGACCGGTTTGGCATCAAGCCCTTGTACTGGACCCAGATTGGAGGCAAGGTCATTTTCGGTTCTGAACTGAAAGTTTTATTCGCCCATCCCGACGTCAGCCGGGAGTTCACTCCAGAGGGTCTGTTTCATCAGCTGATGCAGACTATGGTCCCTGGCACAACGGCATTCAGGAACATTTACCAGGTGAAGCCCGGCCACATTGTCACTTTCACCAGACGCAATGGCCAGCTGCAGATTACCGACAAAAAGTACTGGGATCTGAATTTCCCGGTGGAAACGGACCGCGAGCCGATGACGGAAGAAAGGGCTATCGAGCAGACCCGCGAGAGCCTGCTCGATGCTGTTGCGTTGCGCCTGGAAGCGGATGTACCGGTGGGCAGCTATCTTTCCGGCGGTATTGATTCCTGCGCCATCATCGGGCTGGCATCGGCCTGCAGACAGGGCCCTGTGAAGGCATTTACCATCGGCTTCGACAACAAGGATTATGACGAAAGCCACATCGCCAGGCAGATGGCGAAAAGCTGTGGCGCCGATCAGGACATCATGATGCTGTCCGGTAACGAATTATACGGCCACTTTGAGGAAACTATCTGGCATACCGAGCGCAGCATCTACAATACGCTGGCAGTGGCAAAATACCTGATGAGCAAACATGTCAATGACAGCCAATACAAAGTTGTCATGACCGGCGAGGGTTCAGACGAACTGTTCGGGGGTTACCCGGCCTTTCGTCGCGACATGTTTCTGCACGGACTCGACAGCCTGGACGAAAAGGAAAAGCAGCAGTGGCACAGCTTGCTGGACGAAAGTAACGCCCTGTTCAGTGGTGCGATGCTGGCCCGCGAACAGGTTGACGATCCGGACCTGCACTTCAAGGTGGGGTTCACTCCCTCCTGTCTGCAGCCCTGGCTGGCCTGTGGGGAAGTGATTCCCGACCTGCTGGCTCCGGATTTCCGGGAATCCCTGCGGGGTTACCGTCCCGGCGAGGCGATCGCAGAAACCCTGGATACAGAACAGCTGAAAGGTCGTCACGCCCTGGACAAAGCCCAGTACGTCTGGTGTAAAACCATGCTGGAAGGTCAGATACTGACCTGGGGTGGCGACCGGGTGGACATGGCCAATTCCATGGAGGCAAGGCCTGCATTTCTCGACCATCACCTGGCACAACTGGCAGTGAATCTGCCTCCGGAATTGCGCATCAAGGGCCGAATTGAAAAGTACGTCCTGCGGGAAGCCATGAAAGGCATACTGCCGGAAGTCCTGTACAAACGGGAAAAATTTGCCTTTATGGCACCGCCGTCCCACACAGATCCTGGCAAGTGGCAGCAGATGAAAAATCTCTCCTCACGGTTGCTCAGTGACGAGGCCATAGAACGCAGCGGGCTGCTTTCCACCTCCGGTGTCAGATCTCTGTTCCGGCGTCACGAATCCAAAGACACAAGTACCGCCGAACAGGTGCAGATTGATGCGGTGATCAACCACATGCTCTGCGTTCAGATCATGCACCAGAAATTCATCGAGCAGGATATCCCCACGCTGGCGGCGAGACGGGCTGAACAATTGAACTGGGCGGCCTGAACACCGGGATCAAAGTAAATTCCAATTGCGACAGGCAGGTTCTATGACATTGACGATCAATCTTGAACGGGTCCAGAACGATCTGTACGCCTTGGCACGAATCGGCTACAACCCGGAAGACCAGGGTATCTACAGGCAAGGCTTCAGCCAGGCGGACATGGAAGCCCGCGAATGGCTCACCAGAAAGATGCGTGAATTGAGCCTTGATCCCTACATGGACGGCGCCGGCAATGTGATCGGACGTCTTGGGGAAAAAAATCAGAAGGCTCTATTGATCGGTTCACACCTTGACTCGGTTCCGGCCGGAGGAATGTTCGACGGAGTGCTGGGGGTGATAGCAGGGCTGGAGTGTATACGCGTTCTGCAGGAAAACCAGGTGCCACTGAAGCATGCCGTGGAGGTGGTGGCTACCAGCGAGGAAGAAGGCCGTTTCGGCGGCATGCTGGGGTCCCAGGCGCTCACCGGGCAGCTTACCCTGGACTGGCTGGAACGGGCCCAGGACGCCGCCGGCGAAACCTTGCGTGATGCCATGGCCAGATGCCAGATGCGCTACCACCACGCCATGGAAGCGGCACGCGACCCCAAGACATTGATCGGGTTTCTGGAACTGCACATTGAGCAGGGTCCGGTATTGGAGAAAACCCACATGGACATCGGTGTAGTAGAAGGGATTTCCGGAGTCTTCAAATGGTTGATTCAGTTCAAAGGCAAAGCGGATCACGCCGGCACCGCACCCATGGATCTGCGCAGCGATGCATTCATGGGAGTGGCGGATTTTGCTCATGAGATTTCCCGCATCATCGATGAAGAAGGAACCGACAAAACGCGCCTGACCATAGGTCGGGTGGAACTCAAGCCCGGGTATGCCCATACCGTTCCCGGCGAAGCGGATTTCACGCTGGTGGGTAGAGATATGTCGAGCGAGGTAATGGTAAATTTGTCCAACAGTTGCCGCAAGGTTCTGTCTTCTATTGCCAGACGGCATCGACTGATGTTCGAATACGAAGAAATGAGCTGGCTGGAACCCAAACACTGTCACCCGGACATGATTGAACTTTTGAAGAAGCATTCCGAACGCCTGGGACACGATACCATCATCATGCCCAGTGGCGCCGGCCACGATGCCCAGTTCTTCACCGACATCGTTCCAACCGGATTATTGTTCATCCCGAGTGTCGGTGGCGTCAGCCATGCCCCGGATGAATGGAGCCGCTGGCACGACGTCGAAAAAGGCTGCAATGTCCTGCTCGGCTCGGTGATGGAGCTGGTCGCCGATCAGTCCGACACCCCGGATTCGGTAACAACCGGCAGACATCCGGGAAAGAGCGTCTCTGCTTCCGTATGACTGTATCAATTCCACATTCGACCCGGCTCTCTGGAAGAAACTGCGATTAAGTTGCACACGTCTGCTTTATAGGCTACTAAGAAACCTCTGATTCCCAGGTATCAAAACAGGCCCTCGTGGCGCTGCAGGACCGTTGCCTCTCCAACTCCTGACGAGATTCACGATGAGTCTAGTGTTTGTTGTGCTCATTCTGTTCTTCCTGGCCGGTTCAGTCCTGGGCTGGGCAGCCTTTCTCAAATTAAGGTCGTTGACCCGGCAGGTTGACCTGCTTCGCAGGGCTGTAAAATCAACAGTCAACCGGCTCGATTCCTGGCAGCCGGATTCCGTCGCCAGTTCGCAAGGCCTGCAGGAAAGCCCGGTGGCTCCACGAGAGGGTACGCAGGCCAGCCGACCGTCAGGCAGTGAGCCCGACGACCCGTCAGTCGATGGCTATGCCGGGGATGTCTGGAGTGGTCCCGAAACAACCAGTACTTACGTTGGGGGAGAATCACCATTCCGCTGATTCACGAACCGGCACGGTGTCAGTGGCCTGGATCGATGCCCTTAAAGAACAGTGGATGATCTGGCTTGGCGGGCTGTCGGTTTCACTGGCCGGAATTTTTCTGGTGCGCTACTCGATCGAGCAGGGACTGCTGGGGCCTGCAGCCAGGGTTTCCCTCGGGTTGATCACTGGACTGCTGCTGCACATTGCAACGGAATGGCTGCGCCGCCACAACAAGGGCCACTATAACGCATTTGCCGCCCTGGCCGGTGGGGCGAGCATAACTCTGTACGCCGCGTTGCTGGCCGCGCTGCTGCTTTACGAACTGCTGCCTCCACCACTGGTGTTTGCGCTTCTGGCGGTCACTTCTCTTGTTACTCTGTCGCTGGCGCTGGTACACGGCCCCGTGCTCGCTATTTTGGGGATACTTGGCGCCTATATTGTGCCCCTGCTAGTTGATACAGGAAGCGACAGCATTCCGGGTCTCTATCTGTACAGCCTTATAATCACAGCCGCCGCGATTCTACTGATGCGCCGTGTCTATCGCTTCTGGTTGTGGCTGGGGATGCTTGCCGGTGCATTCGGCTGGTGGTATCTGTCGCTATTCACGGTCGAGGCAGATGGGATCCGTGGCTACTACCTTGCTGCTCTGGCTTATCTGCTCCTTGCCGTGCCCGATGGTGACTGGAACCTGCACAAACCGGAAGTATCTCGAAGAATCAATGGCCCGGGGGTCGGCAATTCCACAATCCTGCTATCTGTTGCTCTTGTGGTAATCAGTTTTCCCATCGGCGTCCTGGCCGAGACGTCGGTAGCCAATGCAATCTACTACTGGACGCCACTGGTAGTCGTACTCGCGCTGGCCGCTGGCAGCAGACCGTCCCTGCGCTGGTTGCCCGCCGCAAGTCTGGCAGCACAGCTGGTAGCCTGGTTTGTACGTGGCCTGGAGGTTGTCCGTTCCTGGCGGCTGCCCGGCCTGACCGTAGCAGAGCAACAGGAATTCCTGGTTTACGCCGGATGGATGACGGCGCTGTACCTTGTTCTCGCCAGCTATAACTACCGGCGCGAGCGTTGCAGTCACTGGTTTGCTTTGGCGGTAATGACGCCTCTGGCCTGGCTTTCCCTCAGCTTTCTTCAGGTTACCGATCTTGCGCAATCGGTCTACTGGGGTGCGCTCGCCCTGTCGCTGGGAATGGTCTATCTGAGTCTGGCATTCTGGCGCCTCAACCAGACGACAACACAGAGGGCCGGTCCATCGCCGGAAACCATGAATACGGTCTGGCTGATCATGGCAGGCCACTTTGCCTACTCCCTGGCAGTAGCAATCGTCGTGCGCGAGGCAACTCTTACACTGGCCCTGGCGGCGCAGTTGGTGTCGCTTGCCTGGTTGTTGCGGAAATTTCAACTTCCCGCCCTGGATCTGCTGATGAAGGCGGTTCTTGGTCTGGTTGTCACCCGCCTGACGCTCAACCCCTGGTTGTTGACCTATCCCAGTGACGTGCACTGGTCGCTGTGGACCTACGGTGGATCCACTCTGCTCACGCTCCTGGCAAGCAGTCTTCTATCCACGGGGCACGACCTGCGTAAATGGCTGGAAGCCGCCGCGCTGCACCTCCTGGTGCTTACCCTCTGGGCTGAAACCCGTTACTGGCTGTACGACGGCGATGTGTTTGCGCAACGCCTTGAACTGACAGAGTTCGCAATCAACACAGCTGTCTGGTCCACTCTGGCGCTGGTCTACTACCGACGTTATCTGGTGGGTCAGTTTTTCGCCGGCTGGTACCTGGTTGCCTCCAGGATTCTGCTTGCAATGTCAGTGGCAAGCTACTTGTTGGTGTTGTTACCACTTAATCCTGCCTGGGGCGGTGGACAGGTTGCCGACACGCCGTTCTTCAACCTGTTATTACTGGCTTTTGGCTACCCGGTGATCGTCACCCTGCTTTTGTACCACTTCTACGATCCTGGCTACAGACGCTATTTCGCCTTTGCAGGATGTGCTGCCGGATTCATCTTCGTCAACCTGGAGATTCGTCACCTGTGGCAGGGCTCAGCAAATATCAGCCTGCCGACCGGAAACGGAGAACTCTACACGTACACCGTCGTCTGGTTGCTGGTCGCGATAGCAGCACTGCTCACGGGCTCCCTGCGGCTGGGAAAATCGGTCTATCAGGGAGGCATGGCGCTTTTACTGTTGGTGGTGGCTAAAATCTTCCTGGTGGACATGGCTGATCTGGAGGGGCTGCTAAGGGTCACCTCATTCATGGGCCTCGGCCTGAGCTTGTTGGGCCTGGCTTACCTATACCAGCGATACAACCTCGCGCCCCGGGCCAGGCCACCGAAGTAGCCTGGAACAGGCTGCCATTCAGGATCAACGAACGTGAATGGCCAAAGTACCCGGCATAATCAGGCGCGATCACGTACTGATATTACAGGCGAACTGACCAACCTGCCTGTTAAAAATTAGGCGGACGCTTCGTCTGGCAGGCGGTTCCAGAAATGCTGGATTGGGCGTATGATGACAGTATGTCTGGTGCATTCAATCAAGCTGTTTACTCTGGCAGCCGGGTGGCAACCAGTTGGCTGGTGGCCCTGCTACTCATTCTTTCCGCTGCCACTACCAAGGCGCAGGAAGTCCGTCTGGTGGAACTTCAGGGTGCCATAGGTCCTGCCAGCGCCGATTTTGTTATACGCGCCCTCGCTGATGCTGCGGAAGTCGATGCGGTGCTCGTGGTTCTGCGTATCGACACCCCTGGCGGGCTGGATCTGGCCATGCGGGACATTATTCGCAGCATACTCGCCTCCCCGGTTCCGGTGGCGGGCTGGGTGGCGCCGGGCGGCGCCAGAGCAGCCAGCGCCGGAACCTACATCATGTATGCCAGCCATTTCGCCGGCATGGCTCAAGCAACCAATATCGGCTCGTCTACACCCGTTAGTATCGGTGGTGGAGGCGGGCCCTTGCCTCTGCCCAGCCTGCCGGAACAGCCGGACAACCCGGACGGCGAATCACCTGACGACGAGAGCACTCCCAACCCCTTGCCAGGCACTGCAATGGAACGAAAGGTTCTCAACGATGCCGTAGCCTACATAAGGGGGCTGGCCGAACTTCGTGGGCGCAATGCCGAATGGGCCGAACAGACTGTAGTCGAGGCTGCGAATTTGCCCGCCTCCGAAGCCCTGGCGCTTGGCGTTATCGATCTGATGGCCGACGATATCGACCAATTGCTCGGACAGCTCGACGGCCGCAGTACTGAGGTCAATGGCCGGACCGTAACTCTGGCGCTGAACAACCCGCAAGTTGTCTTAGTTGAACCAGACTGGCGCCAGAAGTTTCTGGCCATGATTACCGATCCCAATGTGGCCTATATTCTGCTCATGATAGGGGTTTACGGACTGATCCTTGAATTCTACAACCCCGGGTTGGGACTTCCAGGTATAACTGGTGTCATCTGTTTGTTGCTGGGCGCGTTCGCGCTGCAGATGCTGCCAATAAATTACGCCGGCCTGGGGCTGATTGTTGTGGGTATCGGATTGATGGTCGTGGAGGCCCTCTCACCAAGTTTCGGTGTATTCGGATTAGGTGGTGTGGTTGCCTTCGTGTTGGGCTCGGTAATGCTGATGGACACCGAGCTGGAGGCGTTTCAGATCTCACTGGCAATTATAGGCGCCTTTGCCGCAGCTTCGGCCGGTGTATTCTTTTTCGCTCTGGGAGCCGTTATCGCTTCCAGGCGACAACAAGTGACAACAGGCACTGAAGGAATGGTGGGCAACACCGCCGTAGCTAATGAAGATTTCATCCAAAAAGGGCATGTTCGCGCCTTCAGCGAAAACTGGAGAGCGGTCTCAACGTTTCCGGTCAAGAAAGGTCAGAAGCTGATAATTACCAGTGTCGAAGGCCTGACCTTGAAGGTCAAGCCACTCGATTCCGATTCAGAATCTTAAGAGGGCACAAATTATGCAATCATTTTTTATCGTGCTGATAACCATTGTACTGGTCTTGCTCGTCAGCTCTTTCCGGATTCTCCGTGAATACGATCGAGGTGTGATTTTCCTGCTGGGCCGCTTTCAGAAGGTGAAAGGCCCGGGCCTCATAATCGTCATCCCATTCTTTCAGCAGATGGTCAAGGTTGATCTGCGTACCAAGGTCTGGGACATCCCCACCCAGGATCTGATCACCCGCGACAATGTGTCCGTGAAAGTCAATGCGGTACTTTATTTTCGGGTCGTGGATTCCCAGAAGGCCATTATCAATGTGGAGGACTATATGGAAGCGACGGGGCAGCTGGCGCAGACCACATTGAGGTCGGTGCTGGGACAGCATGAACTCGATGAACTGCTGGCGGAACGGGAGCGGCTCAACGCGGATGTCCAGGATATCCTGGATACTCAGACCGACGGCTGGGGCATCAAGGTATCCAATGTGGAAATCAAACACGTCGACCTGGACGAAAGCATGATCAGGGCTATCGCCAAGCAGGCTGAGGCGGAACGGGTTCGACGTGCGAAGGTCATTCACGCCAGTGGCGAGTTCGAGGCGGCGAAAAAACTGGTAGAAGCCGCAGCTCAGTTGAACGAACAGCCGCAGTCCATGCAACTGCGTTACCTGCAGACTCTCACGGAAATCGCCGGCGAGAAGAATTCCACCATCGTATTCCCGATGCCTATGGACATGATGGATGCCTTCAACAGAATGCTGGGGAAGAGCTAAGGAACCTCTGGTAAATTACCGCGATGCTCAGCGTCAATTTGTCCCACGCGGACCGGCCAATAACACTATAGAATCTGCAGTCATTGGAACCAGGAGGTGGCTACCGGTGTTAAAAATCGCAACTGTTTCAGCCCTGTTGTTGAGCTGTGCCACGGCTTCGTATGGCCAGGTGGAGGAACCGCTCACCGGATTCACTCTGCCAGGCTATGCCTCCGACCGGCCCCTGCCGCGAACCGAGCATGGCCATCCCGACCTCCAGGGAACCTGGTTTTTCGGTTCCAGGACGCCCCTGCAGCGGCCTGAGAGGCTGGGGACGCAGAATACCTACAGCGCCCAGGAGGCACGGTTGATGGAGGCACGCATGCAACAACGGCTCATCCAGCAGGATGCCCCGCTGGATCCAGGTCGCGGTGCACCGGAGTCAGGCGCCCGGATTGGCCAGGAAGCCGACGATGCCTTTCTGGCACATTACCAGGAGCCTTCTCTGGTCCCTGTCAATGGCGAATACCGCACCTCCGTCATCGTCGACCCTGACGATGGACGCATACCTTTGCGCCAGGATTTCATTGATCTGAGCGCGAAAAGGAGAGCCGCAGGGTTAGGCGACAACGACGGCCCCGAAGGTCAGCCGCTTCCGGGCCGCTGCCTGATGTTCGGTGCTGCGGTGCCGTCTTTGACGCCAATCATGATGAATCCCAACCTGCAGATTGTGCAGAACCGGGATTACGTGATGATTTTAACCGAAATGATTCACGATGCCCGGATCATACGACTCGATGACGTACATCTCAACAATGGCGTGGATAGCTGGATGGGCGACTCAATCGGGCACTGGGAAGGCGATACCCTGGTCGTACACAGCAAAGATTTCCGTCTCGACCAGTCCTCATCAATGGGTATTGTCCTGTCGGAGGAATTCGAATTGGTTGAACGCTACACCCTGTCTGGCGAAAACGAAATTCACTACGCCTTTACCGTCTCCGACCCAGGGGCTTACACACGCCCCTTCTCCGGAGAGCGGATTCTGACCAGGAATGGCACCGCAGAACGCATCTTCGAATTTGCCTGCCACGAGGGTAACTATTCCCTGCCCGGCATCCTGGCCGGGGCCCGCCGCCAGGAAATCGAGCAGGAGATGGGTTTTGATCGGACCTGGACTTCCCGCCCCGGCGCCGAATCTTATTAATGTCCGCCCACTTGCCCGGGCGATAATCCCTAGCTGCGCAATTTGTAGCCGGTCTTGAAAATCCACCAGATCGCGCTGTAACAGACCAGAAGGAAGAAGCAGATGCTGATCAGACTGACACCCACATTGACGTCTGCTATTTCGTAGAAACTCCAGCGGAAACCACTGACCAGGTAAAGCACCGGGTTGAGCAGGGAAATGGTCTGCCAGGGTGCCGGCAGCATGTCGATGGAGTAAAAACTGCCTCCCAGAAAGATCAGTGGCGTCACCAGCAGCATGGGTACCAGGGATAGCTTTTCAAAATTGTCCGCCCAGATGCCGATGGCGAAACCCATCATGGAAAAGGACAGTGTGGTCAACACCAGGAAAGCCAGCATCACAAATGGATGGGCAATCTGCAGATCGACGAAAAAACTGGCAGTGACCAGGATGATCACACCAAGAATCAGCGATTTGGTGGCCGCCGCACCCACATAGCCCAGCACCACTTCCAGCATCGACACAGGGGCAGACAGCAATTCGTAAATGGTACCGACAAACTTGGGGAAATAGATCCCGAAAGAGGCGTTGGAGATACTCTGGGTCAGCAGATTGAGCATGATCAGGCCGGGAACGATAAAAGCGCCATAGCTGACTCCGTCCACTTGTTGAATCCGGGATCCGATAGCCGCACCGAACACAATGAAGTACAAAGACGTGGTCAGCACCGGCGCAATCACACTCTGCAACAGAGTTCGTTTCATGCGTGCCATCTCAAATCGATAAATCGCCAGAACGGCATGTAAATTCATTTGGGACTTGACTCCTTGAATACGTTTTCCGCTGCCCTTGTCAAGCCACTGTATCCGGCGGCCATTGGCACCTGACTTTCGATCAGGAGGTATTCAGGGCTGTTCGAAACTCTCAATTTCGTGATCCGGCGGTCGATTGATCAGATCCACGAAAATATCTTCCAGCGAACTCTGGGTGGTCTGCAGATCGTTGAAATGAATTCCATTGGCCTTCAAATCATCGAGCAACGCAGTAATTCCGGTCCGTTGCGCCGAAGTATCGAAGGTATAGCGCAGCTGACGATTCTCTTCCACAAGTTCAAGGTTGTAGTTATTCAACTCAGCAGGAATCCGGGGCAGCGCTTCGGTCAGGTGCAGGGTCAACTGCTTTTTGCCGAGCTTCTGCATCAGCTGACTCTTTTCCTCGACCAGCACCAGCTCGCCTCGATTGATCACGCCGACACGATCTGCTATTTCCTCTGCTTCCTCGATGTAGTGGGTGGTAAGGATGATCGTCACACCCGATTTCTTCAGCGTACTGACTATCTGCCACATGTCCTTACGCAACGAGACATCGACACCGGCGGTGGGCTCGTCCAGAAACAGCACACTGGGTTCATGGGAAAGCGCTTTGGCGATCAACAGACGCCGTTTCATTCCTCCCGACAGTGTCATGACCTTGCTGTCCTTTTTGTCCCAAAGGGAAAGGGACTTCAGCACCCGTTCAATATGGTCGGGGTCTGGGGACTTGCCGAACAGGCCGCGACTGAAAGCAACCGTGTTCCTGACCGTCTCAAAGGAATCTGTAGTCAGCTCCTGGGGCACCAGACCGATCATCGAGCGGGTTTTGCGGTAGTCACTGATAATGTCGTGC
Source organism: uncultured Gammaproteobacteria bacterium (assembly GCA_942492445.1). Lineage (GTDB taxonomy): Bacteria > Pseudomonadota > Gammaproteobacteria > Pseudomonadales > Pseudohongiellaceae > NORP240. Next base: position 86,978 of record CALOEW010000086.1, on the reverse strand, counting down.
CCATCCACCAATACCTGCCCTGACGACGGCTTTACGATGCCACAGACAATGGAAATCAGGGTAGTCTTGCCGGCGCCGTTGGGGCCCAGCAGAGCAAAGATTTCGCCCCGTCGAATGTGGAGATTAATATTCTTTAGCGCCTCGAAGCCATCCCCATAAACCTTGGTGAGTGAGTTGACGGCCAGGACGTGGTTTTCTGCAATGTTCATGGGCGCAGCATTATGAACACAGTAGTGACTTATTACAACAACTGGAGTCATGCCTGCCGCCAGATCCAGCAGTCACTGGCGGCCCCGCCCCTGTTGCTGTACCCTTTCAACCAAAGGCACCTCTGATTGGGTCCCACAACACTGTGCGGGACTCACACAGAAGTTCCTTAACTGACCGGTTGCAGGGAGAACTCCGCCCATGACCTTGTTCGCAGGCTTTCGCAGTAACTTGCTCGCCATCCCGCTTCTGCTGTTATTGGCACTGTGCCAGGCAGCAGCAGAGGCCGCCGACGCCGGCGAACCGCCACTGTCCGCGGGAGAACAGCAATTGCTAGAGTGGATTGAGGCCCGCGAGAGTGAGATGGTCGAGCTGCTGAAGTTCATTACCGACATCAATTCCGGCAGCCTCAACAAGGCCGGCATCGATGAACTGGCTGCTGTTTTCTCCCGCGAATTGAACAGGTTGGGCTTTACCACCAGCGCTCTTCCGGGTGGTGTCATCGAGATGCCTCACTGTCCCGGTAGCAATCTCAGTATTGACGTCGCCGATCACCTGTTGGCAACGCATCCCGGATCCGGCACTCGTTTGCTGTTAATGGGGCACCTGGATACCGTGTTTCCGCCCGACAGCCCGTTTCAGGAATTCAGCCTGGAAAACGGCATACTGCGGGGTCCCGGTGTGTTCGATATGAAAGGCGGCCTGGTAGCGATGCTGTATGCCCTGAAGGCGCTGCACGAATTCAGTTTTCTTGACGGTAAGGCCGTGAGCGTGCTGCTGAACAGCGATGAAGAAGTGGGGTCGTTGACATCGCGGCGGCATCTGGAGCAGCAGGCACGCCAGCATGATTACGGCCTGGTTTTCGAGGGCTCGGTCAACAACAATCAGATACGCCGGCGCAAGGGTCTGGGCCAGGCCCGTTTCGTGGTCCACGGGCGCGCTGCCCATGCCGGTGCGGCTCACCAGGAAGGACGTTCTGCAATTCTTGAACTTGCCTACAAGATCATCGAAATGGAGAACATGACCGATTATGAAAACGGGCTGACGGTGAATGTGGGCCTGGTAAGTGGAGGCGAAGCGCGCAATACCGTAGCACCATGCGCTGAAGCGTACGTGGACCTGCGCTACCCCACGCCCGGGCAGGGCCGCGCCGCCCGCCAGCAGTTTGAGAATATCGCCGCTACTCTGTACAGTGTCCCGGCGGAGTCCCTGGAAGTCGACACCGATGTGTGGATTAACCTGCATCGGCCTCCAAAAATCCCCACTCCTGAATCTGACCGATTACTTTACCGAGGCGTTTCAATTGGCACGTTACTGGGGGAACAGATGGGGATAGCGGATTCCGGCGGCGGGACTGACGGATCGCTGACCCAGGCGGTCGGGCTGCCGACACTCGACTCTCTTGGCCTGATCGGCAACGGCGGTCATTCTCCCCGTGAACAGGCGGACCTGGATTCTTTCGTACAAGTAACCAAACGGGCTGCAATTCTCATTCATCGGCTGTTGAACGAATGAGCAGGTTCTGACCAATTGCGTTATCGCCTTGAACGCCGTGTTCAGAGGTTCATCAGTGTGGACGGCTTTGCCGGTGAAAGGCCCAGGGTTAAGAGCCACTCTGGTACACAGGTGGGCTACAATGCCTCCAGAGCTTCTACCACTTTATTGACTCCTATTACTTCCATGCCCGGAATGGATTCCCTGGGCAGATTGGCCCTGGGCACTATGGCACGTTTGAACCCGTGCTTTGCCGCTTCCCGCAGACGCTCCTGACCGCCCGGAACCGGACGGATCTCACCTGCAAGCCCGACTTCACCGAAAACGACCAGCTCACGCGCCAGAGGCTGGTCGCGAAAACTCGACACCAGCGCCAGAACCACTGCCAGGTCGGCACTGGTCTCGCTGACCTTGACTCCGCCCACCACGTTGACGAATACGTCCTGGTCCGCCATGAAAATCCCGCCGTGACGATGCAGCACCGCAAGCAGCATGGCCATGCGGCTTTGATCCATGCCCACGGTGACGCGCCTGGGGTTTGCCAGTTGACTGCCATCCACAAGAGCCTGTATTTCCACCAGCAGCGGCCGTGTCCCCTCCCACAATACGACGACCAGCGAACCTGCCACTTCCTCTTCGGAGCGGGCCAGGAAAATAGCCGAAGGATTGCGAACTTCCTTGAGCCCGACGCCCGTCATTCCGAACACGCCCAGCTCATTGACAGCACCGAAACGGTTTTTCAATCCACGCAGTATCCGGTATCGGTTGTCATTGTCTCCCTCCAGCATCAGAAAGCAGTCGATCATGTGTTCCAGCACCTTGGGTCCGGCAAGGTGGCCTTCCTTGGTGACGTGGCCCACCAGGAACAGCACGGTATTGGTCCGCTTGGCGTACTGAATAAGAAACGCGGCACACTCCCTTACCTGGGAAACGCTGCCTGCCGCGGAAGGAATCTCGTCACTGTGCATGACCTGGATTGAGTCGACGACCAGCAGACGGGGTTGATGCTGCTCCGCGGCCTGGCAGATTCTCTCGACGTTGGTTTCCGCCAGCAGCTTCAGCCTGTGGTCCGGCAAACCGAGACGCCTGGCCCGCATGCCGACCTGTTGTAATGACTCCTCTCCAGTCACATACAGAGCGTCCATGGAACCTGACAGCCCGCACATTACCTGCAACAGCAGGGTGCTCTTGCCAGCTCCCGGATTACCGCCGATGAGCACTACCGAACCGGGTACAAGCCCCCCTCCCAGCACCCTGTCCAGTTCATCCAGACCGGTGCTGATCCGTGGAACGCTGTCAAGATCAATCTCCGCAAGAGTCTGCACCGGGGAATTCTGGCCGCTATAGCCTTTGCCCGGATCTGCCCGGCCCACCCCGGAACTCTGGATACCGAGGTTGATCCGGGACAGGGTGTTCCAGACCTTGCAGGCGGCACATTGCCCCTGCCATTGGCTGTGTTCGGCACCGCATTCGGTGCAGACAAAGGCCTGTTTCGATTTCGCCATGGCTTGTGATCGTCAGGAAACGCCGGCTATTGCAGATTGGCCGGCAGATAATGATAGGGAATTCTGGGCGTCACCTGACAGAATAGTTCATAGGAGATCGTTCCAGCAAATCGCGCTACTTCGTCGGCCGGCAACCCCTCGCCCCACAGGATTACCTCATCACCCACCTCCGTGTTGTCAAATCCGTTCAGGTCAATTGTCAGCATGTCCATGGAAACTCTTCCGACCATCCTGGTGCGCCGGAATCCATCAGGCACAACCACCAGCACCGGCGTACCATTGGCGGCGGATCTCGGATAACCGTCTCCGTAACCGATGGAGACGACGCCGAGACGGGTCGGCTGGTCGCAGGTATAGGTCGCACCGTAACCCACTGTTCCACCAGCGGGAACCTGCTTGATGGCGATGAGCCTGGCGCGCAATGTCATGACCGGCTGCAGACCCAGATCGGTGCCGTTACGGTAAACAAGCGGTGACCCGCCATACAGCATAATGCCCGGACGCACTTGATCAAAATGAGAATCGGGCCAGGCCAGGATTCCGGAAGAAGCCGCCACACTGCGGCCCAACCGCTGGCCTTCCCCGGCTTCGAGGTCGTCACAGACCGTGTGAAAGCGGCTCAGCTGCAGGCGGGTCAGCCGGGACGAGGTGGCATGGTCAGGCGCGTCAGCGCTGGCAAAATGCGACATAAGCATGATTCCTGAGACCTGGGGTAGAGATCGCAGGCTGGAGAATGCCAACTTGAACTCCGTTTCAGCCAGCCCCAGCCGGTGCATCCCGGTATCAAGCTTCAGCCACACGGTTAACGGGCGCAATAGCGGCAGATCCCTCAGAACACGTTTCAGCAACGCCAGCTGGTAGTCGGCGTGAATGACAAACTCGATACCTGCCTCGATGAGATAACGCAACTGTTCGCCGTCAGTAAACCCCTGCAATAACAGGACCGGTTTACCCAGACCGAGCGCGTTGAGCTGAACGGCTTCATCGAGTGTTGCCACAGCGAACCGTTCCACCGGGGACCGGGGAAACGACAGTGCTCTGGCAACTTCCGCCATACCATGGCCGTAACCGTTCGACTTTACCACGGCGGTTATTTCCGCGCTGGAATTATGCCGGCGGACCTGCTGCAGATTTTGGTACAAGGCCTCAAGGTTTATATCCGCCCAGGCCCTGTCCTTTCGTTCACGACTCACGGACTGGCAGCCCTCCAGTCTTTATGAAATTCACGGCGTACAGGCTGCCTGCGGGCGAGGAACCGGAAGGTAAACGGACTGTTACGGGCATTCTGGTGATCCGGCTTGATCCCTGCAGGTTGTCGCTTGTTGGCGGGTGATTAGAAACTGTCGTGGGTGTAACTCTCGTCATAGCGGGGCCGGACAAAATTTTCGAAGCGCGTATGCTTGCCGATAAAAGCCAGTCTGACCGTCCCGATAGGCCCGTTTCGCTGCTTGCCGATTATGATTTCGGCCGTGCCCTTGTCGGCACTGTCCTCGTGATAGACCTCGTCCCGGTAGATGAAAATGATTACGTCCGCGTCCTGCTCGATGGCACCGGACTCCCTCAGATCCGACATTACTGGTCGTTTATTGGGCCGCTGCTCCAATGAACGATTAAGCTGCGACAGGGCGATAACCGGGCATTCGAATTCCCTGGCCAGCAGCTTTAGAGAGCGGGATATTTCCGAGATCTCACCTACCCGGTTTTCAGAACTGCCCTTTATCTGCATCAATTGCAGATAATCGACCACGATCATCCCGAGATCACCCTGTTCCCGCTTCACCCGACGGGCCCTGGAACGCATCTCCATCGGGCTCAGCCCGGGACTGTCATCGATCAGCAGCGGCCTGTCTTTCAACTGGGCTACCGCGGCGGTCAGCTTTGGCCAGTCGTCCTCCTGCAATTGTCCGGTCCGCAATAGATTCTGATCAACCCTGCCAAGGGAGGAAAGCATTCTGATCACCAGGCTTTCCGCGGGCATCTCGAGACTGAATACCAGTACCGGCCGGTTTGAATTCTGCAGTGCATTTTCAACCAGGTTCATTGAGAAGGCGGTTTTCCCCATCGAGGGTCGACCCGCCACAATAATGAGGTCGGAGTTCTGCCAGCCATTGGTCATGTTATCCAGATCGCTGTAGCCTGTAGTCACACCGGTCAGCGCACCGTCCATCCCGGATAACTCGTCGATCCGTTCCACCACGTGATGGAGAATCGGATTGATCGGCCGAGGGCTGCCATCCCGCGGTCGATCGTCACCGATTTCAAATATCTTCTTCTCGGCTTCGTCGAGCACGTCCGCCGCCGTCCTGCCTCCGGGACTGTAGCCGCTGTCGATGACTTCATTGGCTACCCGGATCAGTTTGCGGAGAATTGCCCGTTCCCTGACGATCTCCGCATAGGCCCTGATATTGACTGTTCCTCGCGCGTTCCCGGCCAGTTCTCCCAGGTAATCGATGCCACCTGCATTTTCCAGTTTATGCAATCGATCAAGGGCTTCACCGAGGGTAACCACGTCAATTGGCCGGTTGTCCTCGCTCTGCTGGAACATGACCCGATAAATAATCTGGTGCTCGGGACGATAGAAGTCCTCGGCAATGATGAGATCGGAAACGTTGTCCCATTCACTGTTGTCCAGCATAAGCCCACCGATGACTGCCTGTTCGGCTTCGATGGAACTGGGAGGAACTTTCAGGGTTGCCAGCGCGCTGGAACCGGAGGCAGTTCGCGCGGAGGGCTCATTGAATTCCGACATGGTCTGGTAATCTGAAACGCAATAAAAAAGCACCGGCTGGAAATTACAGACCGGTGCTTAACTGTAACGCAATCACAGTGGCAGTGCATCAATTCACTGCCGACCGCTGATGTTATCCGGGCTATTCGCTGGCTGCTTCAGCCTCCGGGCCTGGTGCGGAATCTGCCGGGTTGACGACCTTACCCTCTGCGTCCAGCTCTTCGCCGGTTTCAGGTTCCACCATTGGAGGCTCCGCCCCGGCTTCACTGATCACCGCCAGCTTGACGATGGCATGAACATCGAAGCCCAGGTCCAGGGTGATCTCGTAACTGCCGGTTTCTCGAATCACTCCATGAGGCAGCTGCACCTCACTCTTGTCGGTATCCCCACCGGCGGCATTGACAGCCTCGGCAATCTCTTTGGTTCCCACGGAGCCGAACAGTTTACCCTCGTCGGAAGCATTGACCTGAATGGTCAATTCAAGGCCATCGATCTTGTTCGCCCGCTTAGTGGCAATGCCGACTTTCTCATTGTGGGCAGCAATCAGCTCGGTTTTGCGCTGCTCGAAATTAGCCACGTTTTCCCTGGTAGCGGGAATAGCAATCCCCGACGGAAACAGGAAATTCCTGGCATATCCGGCTTTGACATCAGCCACATCGCCGATATCACCGAGCTTACCGAGTTTTTCCAGCAATATTACGTTCATGGTAAAACCTCTTACTTTCCAATTCTCTCTGCGCAGCGGCTAGGTGGCCTTGCGCATGCGTTTTCTAAAATCGTACCAGCTGTCTACTACCGCCAGTAACAGCAGTAACCTTATGATCACCGTGAAGACTACGTAAAACGCAACCAGCCACAGTGGTGACAACTGTCTCAGTGCAATCGTCGCGTGTACCAGTGCCGCGCCGGAAAACAGGAACGGCAGTGCGAAATAAAACAGCCAGGCCTCCGGCACGCCAATCCCAGTGGCTGACAGCAGGCCCAGTATCACCAGCGGCAATGCCGCCTTGCTTTCAATTCGCAACCGATGAAACTCGTCGCGGAACCCGCCAGGGTTATACAGCCTCGCCTGCAGCCACCGCGCCCACATCAACAGCAATACTGCCATGAGTGTCTGGGTTGTTGCGATCCAGGCGATCAGATAGCCCCGATCCACTGACCCTTCGATGCCACTCTGTTCAAAAAGCTGGTCAAGCCGCATCATCAGGGCATCAACTGCTGCCGGTTGAATCCGCAGATAGAACTCGAACAGCAGGCCCACCACTATTGCCAGCAAAACTGTCAATTGCCACGACTGGGAGGTCCGCAGCACCATAGCCAGGCCGGTAACAGCGAACAACAGCAGGAACGGCAGCAGATTGGCCGGCTGCTCCATCGACATGCTGGGGAATAGGGTCCACAGGGCTAACGCCAGCAATGCCCAGACCATAACCAGGAGTGCCTCCCGGAATCCCTTTCGTAACACCAACAGCGCGACTATTACCGCACTGATGAAATAGGTAAGCGGTATTGCGGCTGTCAGCACAACCGCCAGGATGGCCTGCCTGCGACCTTTCATGACGAATTCGGCAAGGCTGCGCATCGAGTGTCTGTTCGCTTAAACCTGGTGGCTGTCCGTATACGGAATCAGAGCCAGGTACCGGGCTCTTTTAACCGCGGTGGCCAGCTGCCTTTGGTACCTAGCCTTGGTTCCGGTTATACGACTGGGTACGATCTTGCCGGTCTCGGAGATATAGGCTTTCAGGGTTTCCAGGTCCTTGTAATCAATCTGCTTGACCCCTTCCGCGGTAAACTTGCAAAATTTTCGTCGTCTGAAATAACGCGCCATAATGAGTCACCTATCGATTAAGAGTCGTTTTCATCGCCGGCGACGGCGACTTCACTGTCGTCGGAGTCGTCTTCATCAGAGTCGTCTTCGTCAGAATCGTCCTCGTCAGAATCGTCCTCCTTAGCCCTTGACCTCTCAGCCGCTGCCGCCTGCTCTTCAATTTTGCGGCGCTGCTCCGCCCGGGTGCGTCGTTCCTTGGATTCCCGTTCCTGCCTGAGAATCAGCGACTCGCCGGTAACCGCCTCGTTCATCTTGATTACCAGATTGCGGATAACCGCGTCGTTGTAGCGGAACAACGTGGTCAGTTCGTCCAGGATTTCCTGATCGCATTCAATATTCAACAGCACATAATGGGCTTTGTGAATCTTGTTGATCGGGTAGGCAAGCTGGCGGCGGCCCCAGTCTTCAAGGCGATGCACCTTGCCTCCACTTTCAGTGATCAGCTGGGAGTATTTATCGATCATTCCCGACACCTGATCACTTTGATCAGGGTGCACGAGGAATACCACTTCATAGTGTCTCATTGACGCTCCTTCCGGTTCAAAGTCTTCCGTCAAACGCCCCGGGCGTGCGGTAAGACAAGGAGTTGACAGGTGTCTGGATACGGGATTTTCCCGGTGCCAGGTTAAAAGAGCGGGAATTCTAGAGAAACTGCTGCCATTATGCAATGCTTTTGAACTCAGGAAACCTCAGAGTTACAGGCACGGAGCTGACGCTGGCGGACCGCTTCGTACAGGCACACTCCGGTTGCCACCGATACGTTAAGGCTGCCCACCGTTCCCGCCATGGGAATTGATACAAGGTAGTCGCAGGCTTCCCTGGTCAGCCTGCGGAGCCCTTTGCCCTCCGAGCCCATCAACAACGCCAGTGGACCTGTAAGATCTTGCTCGTAAAGGGTTTTTTCTGACTCGCCAGCAGTACCGCAAAGCCAGATACCGCGTTGCTTCAACTCATTCAGGGTGCGGCTGAGATTGGTCACTACCACCAGGGGGACGGTCTCGGCGGCGCCACTGGCGACTTTGCGCACTGTCTGGTTCAGCGGCGCAGAGCGGTCCTTCGGCACGATGACGGCATCCACTCCTGCGGCCTCGGCGCTCCGCAGACAGGCCCCCAGATTATGGGGATCGCTGACTTCGTCGAGAATCAGCAACAGCGGATCGTGATCAATTCCGTCCAGCAACTGGCGCAGATCCGCTTCGTTCTTGCCGGGGCCAGACCAGGCGATCCTGGCCGCCACGCCCTGGTTCTGCCCGCCAGCCAGGCCGTCAAGTTCCCGGCGGGAAAGCGTTTCCACCCCTATTCCGGCCCCGGATGCCAGTGACACCAGCTCCGCGATACGAGTGTCCTGCCGGTCGGCGAGAACACACAACTGCTCCACGGTTCCGGGATTCTGCCGCAGTAGTTCCCTTACGGCATGAATACCTGCCACCCAGTCGCCTTTCTTCACCATTTTTACCTTTTGTCATCCCGTTGCGTGGAATGCTCAATCCCGTCAACGCCTGCCGCCGGGTTTTCCGGTTCGCGCGGTACTTCGACCCCTGCCGGCGGTCTTTCTGCCACTCCGGGCACCGGTTTCTTGTTCAGAGCGTTCCTTGGCAGCTTTGCCGCGGCCGGATTTTTTGCCTTTACGTGTTCCCGCTGATTTCCGTCCCGCCGCTTTTCGACCCGGGGCCCCGGATCTGCCGTCTTTGCGCCCCGAGCCGACCATTACCAGGTCGATCTTGCGCTCATCCAGGCTGACAGCCGCCACCTGGACTCGGACACTGTCACCCATACGGTAACGTTTACCGGTTCGCTCGCCGGTCAGTACATGGCTGATCGCATCGAAATGATAGTAGTCGTTATCCAGAGCGGTAATGTGGACCAATCCTTCGATGTAAATTCCGTCGAGTTCCACAAACAACCCGAACCCGGTGACGCTGGCCACGGTCCCATCGAATTCATCGCCAACCCGGCTCTGCATATACTCACACTTGAGCCAGTCGACCACCTCGTAGCTGGCGGTATCGGCTCTGCGCTCGGTAGTGGAGCAATTGTCCCCCAGAAGGTCCATCTCGTTCTGATTGTAAGGATAAATTTCTGCCCTGGGCAGGCTCGGAGCTCCGCTGACCCTGAGCAGATGGCTGTTCTTCTTTTTCCCCCGCAGCAGGTAGCGGATCGCCCGGTGCACAAGGAGATCGGGATAGCGCCGAATTGGCGATGTAAAATGGGTATAAACGGCAAAGCCCAGTCCGAAGTGGCCGATATTCTCGGCCTGATACACTGCCTGCATCATTGAGCGTATCACCATGGTATGTAACAGGTGGGCATCGGGCCGGTTGGCAACGTTCTGCAGCAGCTTCTGGTAATCCGAGGGCCGGGGCTTGTCGCCCCCACCCAGATGCAGGCCCAGCTCTCCCAGGTAGTCTCTCAGGGCTTCAAGCTTTTCGCTGCTCGGACCTTCGTGCACCCGGTATAGAACAGGCAGGCCGGAGGCCTGCAGCAGACGGGCGGTGGCCACATTGGCGCACAGCATACATTCTTCTATCAGCCGGTGGGCACAGGTTCTGACAACAGGGATGATTTCCCTGATGCGGCGGTCCTCCCCGAACACGATGCGGGTTTCAGTGGTTTCGAAGTCCAGCGCTCCACTCCGCTCGCGAGCTTCCCGCAACCTGAGGTACAGCTGATAGAGTGCCTGCAGGGTTTCAACAAGGGATTCATGGCGCTTTTGCAGACGTTGCTGCAGGCGGCGGCCAATCTCCGCATCTTCGGGTTCAAGCAGATCGGCAACCTCGGTGTAGGTCAGGCGGGCGTGGGAATGAATTACTCCCTCGTAAAACTGATAGTCTCCGACCTCGCCCCGGGAATCCACCGACATTTCGCAGACCATAACCAGGCGGTCTTCATCCGGCTTGAGGGAACAGACTCCATTGGAAAGAGTTTCCGGCAACATGGGAATAACGTGACCGGGGAAATAAACCGAATTGCCCCGGTTGACAGCTTCCTTGTCCAGCGCAGTGTCCACACCCACGTAGTGGGAAACATCCGCAATCGCCACATAGAGCCGCCAGCCCTTCTTTTCCGGCTGGGCGAACACCGCGTCATCATAGTCTTTGGCATCCTCGCCATCGATGGTCACGAACGGTAGATGACGGAGATCCTTTCGTATTCTCAACTCACTCCCGGCAATCGTGCCATCAATACGGCTGGCCTGCTGTTTCACCCCGGACGGCCACTCGACTGGAAGGTCGTAACTGCGGACCACGATGTCGATTTCCAGCCCGGGGGTAGTTGTATCGCCAAGAATCTCTACAATCTTCGCAATGGGTTTGTGTCGTGGTGATGGATAAGTTGTGATTTCACCGACCACAAACTGTCCATCCCTGGCACCGTTGTTGGCTTTTTCCGGAACCAGAATTTCCTGGGTAATGCGCCGGTTGGCGGGCACCAGCACGCCAATGCCTGTATCGGTATAATACCGGCCGACGATCTGATTGAACTGGCGCTGCAGGACCTCTACGATCATCCCTTCCCGGCGGCCCCGGCTTCCCACCCCTATGAACCTGACCAGTACCGTGTCGCCGTCAAATGCCTTGCGCATTTCCGCAGTGTTGAGAAACAGGTCACCAGAGCCGTCGGCCGGAATAAAGTATCCCGAGCCGTCACGGTTACCCTGGACCCGCCCCTTGACCAGCTCCATGCGATCGACCAGACCATACAGACCACGGCGATTGCTGATCAGTTGCCCGTCCCGCGCCATTGCTCTCAGGCGCCGACGCAATGCTTCTATTTCGGTATCACTCTGGAGGCCAAGCTGGTCACAGAGAGTCTGATGGTCGACTGGAACTCCTGCGTCGGCCAGAACACTGAGAATGAATTCTCGGCTGGGTATCGGTTCCGCGTAATTCTGCGCTTCACGGTCAGCGTGCGGATCATTGCTGGTCGGGGATTTCTTCATGAAAAACTGCTGCTTGGCGAAAGAAAGATTAATTTGCGGCCAGTATACACAGCCGGGTTAACATATTGACAGTGCTGAATGGTCTGGGTAAAGTTGCGTCCCTGTCCGATAAGCCTGTGCCCAGGTGGTGAAATTGGTAGACACGCTAGCTTCAGGTGCTAGTGATCGAAAGGTCGTGGAGGTTCAAGTCCTCTCCTGGGCACCACAGTCGTATCTTCTTGATTTTTAAGTCACTTTTAATCTCCTGCTTTGACGTGATCCGGCCATGGTTCCACAACGGCCGATTTTACTTGGAAAAATCGTCACGGGTGCTGGTATATAACAGTACCGGCCAATGGTTCATTGCTGTAATGCTGTTCCATGGCATGATGAACTTTACTGGAGAGCTGCCTGGCATTTCATCAGACATGTATCCGATTCTGCTGTCTGGTTTCGCGGTTCTCGCGCTGCTGTTGCTGATTTTCTGGTCTAAAGATCGATTGGTTGAGCAATCATGATTCTGACTATTTCGGCACAATTCTTATTGCCTTTGCTCCTGCTGGCCTGGCTGGCGTTCCTGCCCGCGTTGGGCTGGCTGGCCTGGGTTGTTCAGGTGCTGGCGATTGCCGCAGCACTGTTCGGTATGACTCTGGCTATGCTCTGGGCAATGCCGCCCTACTGGACTCCGTATCTGTACTGGCTACTGTTTGCCTGTGTCGTGAGTTTGCAATTGTGGCGCGGCGATATTGTTGGCTCCGCACTCTGGAACGCCGGTGCTATGCACAGTTTTTCCCTGCTGCTGCTTCTCGCGCTTGGGCTGCTGGGAAGCTGTCTGGGAATTACCGCCCTGCAGGGAAGACAGCTTCCAGTGATACAGGTGGTCGACATCGCCGAACCATTCCCTGCTGGTAACTATCTGATCGCCAATGGTGGGTCCACGGCAACAGTTAACGTCCACCTGCAAACCCTGAACCCCGATATTGAACGGTTCAGGGATTATCGCGGCCAAAGCCACGCGCTGGATATTTTCCGGATCACGCCCTGGGGATTCAACGTGCGCGGCCTGCAGCCGGAAGATCCTGGTCGCTATGTGAGTTTTGGCACCCCGTTATTGGCACCCTGCAGTGGCCGCGTTGTTATAGTCGTTGATGGCGTGCCTGACAATCTGGTGCCAGTGATGAACCGCGAACAGATGGCCGGGAATTACCTCGCCATCGATTGTGGCGAATTCTATGTGGTGATGGCACATTTCCGTCAGGGCACTATCGGTGTTCGCGAGGGACAGGCCGTGGCGGTTGGCGATGTGCTGGGTGAGTTGGGCAATTCCGGGAACAGCTCCCAGCCGCATCTGCACATTCATGCTCAGCGTGGTTTGCCTGAAGGCGCCCCACTGGGTGGTGAGCCCCTTGCGTTAACTATTAACGGTAGATTTCCGGTGCGCAATGAACGAATTCGGGTGACAAATGAATAACGCGCGTAGCAGAGAACCCACAGTGCAATATGACAATGACCGGAATGATCTGGAGTCACGGGCACTGCTGCCATTTTTCCTGATCAGCTTTGCTATCTGCTGGGGCATTATCGGCTTTTATGTATTCCTGCCAGACTTCACGGTAGCGGTCTTTGGCCAGCTTACTGGCAATCACCCGCTGTTTTTCCTTGCGACTTATTCGCCGGCGATAGCAGCGCTGGTTCTGGTGATGAAGTCCAATGGTTTGCCAGGGCTGCGCAGTTTTCTCGGGAGGCTTCTGATCTGGCGGTGTTCTGCCGGCTGGTGGGTCTTTATGATTGTTGGGCTTCCCGCCGTCTTCTATCTGGGATTCATGTTAACGGGCGAGGTGCTCCATGATCCGTTTCCCTTTCCTTCTGTTGGAGTTTACCTGCTGGCTCTACTTTTGATGGCGATCAAGGGCCCGGTGGAGGAAATCGGTTGGCGCGGCCTCGCGCTGCCCGTTCTGCAACGGAGGCTGGCGCCATTCTGGGCGAGTCTGGTCCTAGGGGGAGTCTGGGGAATGTGGCATTTTCCCGCTTTCCTGCTGAGTGGTACTCCGCAGAGTAACTGGTCATTTACACCGTTCTTCCTTGGTGCGGTTGCCATCAGCATAATCGTCACTGCGTTGTTCAACAAGTCCAGTGGAAGTATCCTTTTAAGCGCGTTCTTTCATTTCCAGCTGATCAATCCGCTCTGGCCTGATGCCCAGCCTTTCGATAACTGGCTGCTGATTGGTATTGCCGGGATTTTGACGTATCGCTATCGAAGCTCGATGTTTCAGCGAGGAGCAGCGGTGACCAGGGTCATTCCGCAAGGTGGAAGCTGATGCGCTATCGGCCTTCTGGATGCGCCGTGGGTCAGATCACTCTGCTGGTGTTCAGTCTGTTACTGCTTGTTTCCTGCGCAATTTCTACCCGGGAGGATCGGTTTTCAATACTGTTGCAGGGTCTCCGAGAAGACTACGGCCTGCCGGGCATCACTGCAGCTTTCGTACTTCCCTGATAGGACCGTGTATACAGCTGCAAGTGGCTACGCGGATGTAGAGAACGCACAGGTCATGACTCCTGATTCCAGAATGCTGGCGGCCAGTATTGGCAAGACCCTGGTGGCAGCGACAGTCATCAGTCTCTGGGAAGAGGGCAAGTTGGACCTGGATATTCCGGTGTCCAATTATCTGGGCCACCATCCCTGGTATTCACGGCTGGCGAACAGCGACAGCATGACCGTTCGCCAGTTGCTTGGGCATCGCTCCGGCGTGGCTGATCACGTATATACCGAGGAGTTTGCCTCCGAGTTGGCGCAGCGATGGCAGGAACCGGATGCGCTGTTCGGTCCTGAGCAATTCATTGCGTTATTCCTCGATAAACCCGCGCAAGTAACCCCGGACAGAGAGTTCGTCTATTCCGATACCGGCTATATTCTCATTGGTCTTGTTATCGAGGCGGTGAGCGGCCTACGTTACTATGAAGCGGTCGAGGCCAGATTCATTGACCCATTGGCATTGACGTCCACTTCGCCTTCAGATCAGCGGTCATTGCCCGGGTTGGCTGCCGGATACACTGATATCGACAACCCGTTTGGATTTCCGACGAAATCGATTACGGAATCAGGCAATCTGACCTGGCACCCCGGGCTGGAATGGACCGGCGGAGGCCTGGTCAGCACATCAGCTGACCTGGCGAAATGGGGGCATGCGCTGTTCACTGGCGAAGCGTTATCCCGCCGGGGCTTGAATGCGATGCTGCAGGGACGGGTAATCAATCCGGCTGTGCCGGAGAGTCGCTATGGTCTGGGTGTAGCAATGTATCACGGCGAAGCTCAAGGTGACGATTCTCGGGCATGCGGGCTGGATTCCAGGCTACGTATCCAGTCTGCGACACTACACACGCCACGGTGTCACTGTGGCCTTTCAAATCAATACCGACATTGGCATTTCCGGGGAAAGTTCCTGATACGATGCTATTGATTCTTCCATGCTGCGCTATGCACTTTCTGTAGACTAAAAAAAGCAAGGTGCGTGATTGATACGGAAGCCCCGCCGTTTACACGAGAAGGCCACCAGCTTTTCAATGGAATCTTTGATGCTCGATATCGACTAGCGTAGACTAGGGTGGCAATCACCTACCTATCAAGCCTGGAGGCCTACAATGCGATCACTTTTAGCCGTTTGTCTACTTATTATGAGCTTCAATGCAACAGCCCAATCTGACTTCTCCGTGGTATGGAACTTGATTGACTGGGATTCTGAATCCAGTCCCGATCGAATATCGTTGGATTTGAATCTGGGCACCAACTTTATCGCCGCCAATGGTACTGTTGATTTCTTCGGCGAAACTACTTATGCGACATCAGGCACCTGCTTTTTTACACCGACGCAATCTATGTTCTGTAATCTCGTGGTTGGCTTTTTCTCTATGGAAATTGAGATCAATCTGATCGACCTTGGTGGTGATGCCTTTTTGATTGATTACGACGGTTTTCTGCTGGACATAGGGTCGCTTTCGATGGCTAGCGTTGAATAGCCGCGACCCAGAATAAATCGGCGCAGCCATCCTGGCGACAGAGCACCCGGAATACTTCTGGAACCTCTCCGCTTCGCGGCCGCCTTGCGCTCTGCGGAGCTGCGCTCCTTTGATTCAGGATTTAGCTTAGCTAAATCCCTCTCCACTTTCGCGGCCGCCTTGCCCGCTCTGCGGAGCTGCGCTCCTTTGATTCAGGATTTAGCTTAGCTAAATCCCTCTCCGCTTCGCGGCCGCCTTGCGCTCTGCGGAGCTGCGCTCCTTTGATTCAGGATTCGAGTTGCAGTGTGAGCATGGTATGCTTCTCAATCCCTTGATTAGCCATGTTACATCTAACTGCAAAATGACAAGAAAAAAGCGCCAAGGATTCTGGGAAAAAATTGCTCATTCGAATATCACTCAAGCAACGGTATTCCAGGATGCAGATGAGCTATTTGTTCTGACGGACATTGAAGCGGCAAAATTATCCAGAATTCAGAACCAGACATTTTTGCGCGCCGGTTTGGCAGGCACTTTTGGAGTAATCCTTCTTTACGTTCCTTTTCACCAGTTTGGTGAGTCACTGTTCCCAATGCAAGACTTCGTTGTGCCTTATCTCAATCGTGAAATCAGTATCAGTCCTTATTTTCTGACTTACAGCGCTCTACTGGTAGTGCTAGAAATCTGGTATCTAACCTATGTGAATATCAAAGCAGTTTCGGCTATCTCCCGGGTTTGCGGTCACCCCAATCCGGCGGACAGATACTATCAGGAGAATCTTGAGGCACTGATTGCAGTTGGGATTGAAAAACAGGACAAACGCTTGGAGTCATTAGGTATCAATCCATTTAACAATCTGTCAAGGTTCTGGTTGGCAGCATTTTATCTGTTGACCAAAATGAAGGCTGTGTTGAGCAATGTAATTTTCACTTTGTTGGTGAAAAAGTTAATGGGACGATTCGCCCTGCGTCAGTTTGTCGATTTTGCGGGAATCCCCATTTATGCTTTTTGGAACATCTGGGCCGCGAAGCGGGTGATGCACGAGACCAGAGTCAGGGCGATGGCACCGCCATTGATTCTAAAGTGTGTAGAAACTCTGTATGCTCAGCAACAGAATAACGCTGAATTCAAGGCTCATATTTACGACATATTGCAGCTTATTGCCGAGTCTAAGCGTAGCTATCATTACAATCATTTCTTGCTCAGCATCGTATTATTGAACAGATTTGATATAGCGTTACAGGATAAGCCTGAATTTACTCCGGATTTTGTAAACAAAGTAGTGAATCTTTCAGATCAGACCAGGGAAGGTTTTAACAAACTATTTGTTTTTGGAGTAATGATTGATGGAGAAATTTCTTTTAGAGAGAGGAAACTCTTACGGCGTTTTCACAAGCAAGAAGTTTTACCTCACCCGGAAGAGAAAATTCTGAAATGGTCACATGAATATTTCAATGGCGAAGGGATTGATCAATTCCTTTGATCAGTTAATAAAAAGTCAGAAGTGCGCCAATCTGAGATTCAATTCAACAGCCAGCCCGGTTGAGGCCGGGGCTCACGCCCCGGGGCCACAGTCCAGGCAACCCTTGACCGGCACTGGCCCCATGTGAAGCTCCCGGTTCAACCGACGCAATGCCGTGCGCACCCCCTCTTCGATTACCGGATGATAAAATGGACTGTCCAGCATCTGCTGCACTGTCAGACGATTCTGAACTGACCATGCCAGTAAATGACCGATATGCTCCGCCGCTGGACCTAACATTTCGGCACCCAGGAACAATCCGGAACCGTGCTCTCCATACACCCTGAGAGTACCCTTGTTTCTTGCCAACACCCGACTTCGCCCTTGCTCGGTAAAACTGGATTCACCGACTGCGAAGCGGCACCCACAATCACTCAGTGCCTGGTGACTTTTACCGGTCATCATGATCTGCGGGTCAGTAAAAATGATAGTCAGAGGAGCACGACGGGGATGCGCGCGGACATCTGGAAATCGACCGGCGTTGTCGCCAGCGATACGGCCGTCATCTGCAGCCTCGTGGAGGAGCGGGTGTGCACCGCTGGCGTCGCCGGCGATGAACACATGGGATTGCCTGATCTGACCGGTAGCGTCATTGAAAAATGGCAATCCCGCTTCGTCAAGTTCAATGCCGGCAGCCGGGAGATCAAGAGAGTCCAGATTGGAGCGTCTTCCGGTCGCCGCCAGCAGACAGTCGACTTCGACATCCCGTAGCTGGCCGTTTTCTCGGTAGGACAGCATTACCCCGGATGCAGTTCGGGCCACTCTTTCCACTGGCGCGTCCGCTGCCAAAGACAGTTCCGTTCCCAGGTGCGTCCTTACAGCCTCTTTGATTGTCGGGTCCGACACGGGCCCGAAGCTGTTGCCTGCTCCAAAGAGTTTCGTTTTGACTCCCAGACGGGCTAGCGCCTGGCCCAACTCGAGCCCGATAACGCCGGTGCCGACTATGGCGATAGAGTCCGGCAGCCGTTCCCAGGCAAATACATTGTCGTTGACCAGCAGCCGGTCACCAAGAGCCCGCCATGGCTCCGGAACCATGGGCCGTGAACCCACGGCAACCACGATCCGGTCCGCGACCACCCGGACCTTGTCATCGACCAGCAACTCTTGTGGCCCGATAAAGCGTGCCCTGCCCCTGAGCTTGTGCTCGTCTGGCCAGTCGTCGACAGCCTCCAGTACCGAGCTGACAAAGTGATCGCGCTCGGAACGTACCCGCTGCATGACCCTGGCACCATCAACGTGCTTTGCGGACACGTCTATTCCAAACAATGATGCTTTATCCACCTGGCAGGCAACTTCCGCTGCTGCGATCAGGAGTTTACTGGGCATACAGCCCACCCGGGCACAGGTGGTTCCGT
Organism: uncultured Gammaproteobacteria bacterium; assembly: GCA_942492445.1. Classification (GTDB taxonomy): domain Bacteria; phylum Pseudomonadota; class Gammaproteobacteria; order Pseudomonadales; family Pseudohongiellaceae; genus NORP240. Next base: position 68,430 of record CALOEW010000086.1, on the reverse strand, counting down.
ACGCATCCGATTCGATGACGATGATGCTGTCAGTGTACTTCCGCACCGCCCGATAGGCGGTCATGCCGGCGGTGCCGGCACCTATTATTGCCACATCCACTTTTCTATCTTGCATTCCGGACCTCTCCAATACCCAGGCGACCTCTGATCAGGCATTCCCCATAAAAAACGCTGAACCCGCTGAAACACCAGTTCCCCAATCTATCACTTTTCCAGGTCATGTGCCGGAGCGGTCCTTACTGAATACCCCTGACGAGCAAAATAACCGCAGAAAACGTAAGGCATATAGTGAATAATTCCCTGCCGGGCTGCCCCCGTTTGACGGCAATGCGCCTTGACAGAGGACGCGTCCGGGGGCCAGAGTACCCGGATTGCAGTTTCGAACACCAATTACTGAAAATCTCACCAATAACGGGAGTGCGGGACCGTGGTGCAACAGTTATATACAGGCTCGGCACTGGGCGACGTTGAGGCACTGGCACTGGCCGGGGTCACCGACACGGCTGCCCTGATGAAAGTTGCCAGTGAGCTGCGAGACAGTGGACACGGCAACGTGGTCACTTATTCCCGCAAGGTATTTATCCCGCTCACCAAACTCTGCCGTGACGTCTGCCACTATTGTACTTTTGCCCGAACACCCCGGCATATTCCCCAGGCTTTCATGTCTGTCGACCAGGTTCTTGAGCTGTGTGAGCAGGGCGCCAGGGCAGGTTGTCAGGAAGCGCTGTTCACCTTGGGCGAAAAGCCCGAATTGCGCTACCGTGTTGCGCGGGAGGCACTTGCTGAATTGGGATTCAACACTACTCTGGACTATGTCCGCGCGGTGGCAGGCCGGGTACTGAGAGAAACCGGGCTGCTACCACACATCAACGCCGGGTGTATGACCGAAGAAGAAATTGCCATGCTGAGGCCCGTGAGCGCATCCATGGGCATCATGCTGGAGTCCGCTTCGCCCCGCTTGTGTGAAAAAGGCATGCCCCACTTCGGCTCTCCGGATAAGCAACCCGAGGTGCGACTCCAGACTATGGCGCTTGCCGGTGAGGCTAGAGTGCCGTTTACCTCCGGCATTCTGATCGGTATCGGCGAAACACGGCTGGAACGCATCGAATCCCTGCTCGCCCTGCGCCGGCTCCATGAGCGTCATGGACATATTCAGGAAATTATCGTGCAGAATTTCCGCGCCAAGGCGGATACCCTGATGGCCGGTGCACCGGAGCCGGACCTTGACGAACTGCTGTGGTCCCTGGCTGTCGCCCGTTTGATCTTTGGCCCTGATATGAACATCCAGGCTCCCCCGAACCTGAGTCCCGGAGTCCTGCCGCAACTCATTGCGGCGGGGATCAATGACTGGGGAGGCGTCTCTCCACTGACTCCGGATCATGTTAATCCGGAAGCACCCTGGCCCCATCTGGACAGGCTCGCCCGGGAAACTGAAAGTGCCGGCAAATTCCTCGACCAGCGCCTGACAATTTATCCAGGCTATGTTGCCGACACCACAAAATGGATCGATCCCAATGTGCGGCCTTATGTGCTTAAGCTCTCAGACAGCGAAGGATTTTCAAAGAGGGATAACTGGAGCCCTGGAGAACAGCAGCCGGTCCCGGAGCTGGAAAGCTCATTGCTGTCTCGTAGCTCGGAATCGTTGAATCCGAGCAGGGAATTGATGGCGATTGTCTTGCGCTGCGAGTCAGGTGAGGATCTCGATGAGAGTGAAGTCGAAAGGCTTTTTCAAGCTCGCGGAAGTGATTTTACCTATCTGACACGGGAGGCGGACAGACTGCGCAGGCAGGTAAACGGTGACGCGGTAAGTTATATCGTCAACAGAAACATAAACTACACGAACGTCTGCTACTTCAAATGCCAGTTCTGTGCTTTCTCCAAGGGCAAACTGAGTGAAAACCTCAGGGGAAAGCCCTATGACATCAGCGCCGAGGAGATTGCCCGACGCTGCAAGGAAGCATGGGACCGCGGTGCCACCGAAGTCTGTATGCAGGGCGGAATTCACCCTGATTACACCGGCGAGACCTATCTGGAAATTCTGGAGACCGTCAGGTCGACAGCACCCGGCCTGCACATTCATGCGTTCTCGCCACTTGAAGTCTGGCAGGGGGCTAACACCCTGAACCTCTCCGTTGCCGATTTTCTCCGTCGCCTTAAAGCTGCTGGTCTCAATACCCTGCCGGGAACTGCCGCTGAAATACTGCACGATGAAGTAAGGGCCACGCTATGTCCTGACAAATTGAACACGGAACAGTGGCTTTCCGTCATGGAAACTGCGCACCAAGCCGGTTTCAGGACTACCGCAACCATCATGTTCGGTCATATCGACCAGCCCCGTCACTGGGCAGCCCATCTGCTGGCCGTCAGGCGGCTGCAACAGCGAACCGGCGGCTTCACCGAGTTTGTCCCGCTCCCCTACGTTGCCCTGGAGGCACCCATGTACCTGAAAGGCAGGTCTCGCCACGGCCCCAGTTTCCGGGAGGCGGTTCTTATGCATGCAGTGCCACGACTGGTGTTTCATGGTTTGATCGGCAACATCCAGACATCCTGGGTGAAAATGGGGCAGCAGGGAGTCATTACCTGTCTGCAGGCAGGAGCCAATGACCTGGGCGGCACCTTGATGAATGAAAGTATCACCCGTGCTGCGGGAGCCAGCTTCGGGCAGGAGTGGCCGCCCGCCAGCATGGAGAAAGTAATCAGAAGTATCGGTCGATTTCCCCGGATGCGGACTACGCTGTACGCCGATGCCAGCGAGGAACGTCGGCAGGCTGCTTATCAGGCGGGCAACCTGTGTGAAATTGAGAACACTGATGCACTGAAAAACCGTCGCAGCAAACGACTGGTCAATCTTGCCGAAAACAGCTGAAATGGTCGTAGCCTTCAAACGTACCCTCGACCGGCAGATTTCTCTGAACGCATGCCGGTGGGCGACCCATTCCTGGCCGGTATTCGGACTGATGTCGTACCTGAGCGGGAATCGCTCTATAATCCCCATAAGCCTGATTGACAAACTGTGTTAACCTGCCCGGCCTTGCTACCTGAGCTACTCCTGTATAGACCACAGCCGGGCAAAAAAGGAAACTAAATTGCGTACTAGAATTGCCATCACAGGCGCCAACAGCAGCGTTGGAAAAAATCTCCTGTCCCGGATTGCAGCTTCAACCGGACTGGAAGCAATAGCCGGAGTCCGATCCGAGTCAGCTTTCGCTTCACTTCCCGGCAACGAACACATAACCCCAAGGACCATCAGTTACGAAGACAATATGGGCCTTGCCGCGGCTTTCGAAAACTGCCATGTCGTCGTACACCTGGCAGGGATCCTGATAGAAAATCGTTTCAGCAAGTATCAGTCGGCCAATGTCGACGCAACCGCAGCCGTTGTAGATGCGGCGAAGCGGGCTGGAGTAGACCACCTGATCTTCGTCAGTGTCGTGGGTGCCGACAGAATGTCCGCAAACGCCTATTTCAGGTCCAAAGGAGAGGCAGAGGAGTTGATTACGGACTCGGGTCTTTCTGCCACCATTATCCGCACACCGCTGTTGCTGGGTCATGGCACGGCTGGTTCCAGGTCCGTTCGCTGGGCCGCCTCGCAGCCAAAGGCGAAGTTACTTGGCGGCGGAAACTACACCATGAACCCCCTCGATGTAGACGATCTGAGTGGGGCAATCCTGAACTGTTGTATTGAACCGCAGCCCGGCACAAGAATTCTGGAACTGGTTGGCCCGGAGGGTATCCGCTACTGTGACCTGATAGAAGAACTGGCAACGATGCTTGGCAATGACGTTACCATTAAGTCGATTCCCATCTGGTCAGCCAAACTCGGTGCTGCAATAGGTAGTCGGATCAAGGGCGGCGGTATAACACCGACTGTGATAGAAGTGATTACGACTGACGAAACTGTTACACATAACGCTGCGACTGAACTGGGCGTTAGCCTCACGCCCCTGCGAAAAACCCTTGAAAAAATCCTGGATTAACTATGACCGAATCGACTCCAACTACTGCCGCTGAAGGGCAGGTCGCCGCCCGAAGACCTAGCAGATCCGGCCGTATTGTGTTTCTGCTGATCACTGTAGGTTGTTTTATCTATCTGTATTTCCGACTCAACGGTGCCGCCGCACGAGAAGGGCTTACTCTGATTGAATACATGAGCCAGGTGTTTGCCAATGTACAGTGGATTCCCTGGTTGCTATTGATGATGGCATACTCCTGCCTCTACTTCCTGATTGACACACTGGTTGTCACCCGAGCTCTCAACTGGTTCATAGAACCATTGAAATATCGGGATATTCTGCCTATCCGTGCCAGTGCTTATATCATATCGGTTTTTAATGAGCAGATAGGAAAAGGGGCAATGGCCTACTACCTGAACAAACGGGACCAGGTTCCTGGCTGGGAGGTGGGATCGGTCATGCTTTTTATCATGTTCTGCGAGATGTTTTACCTGATGATCTGGGCCACGATCGGTTTTTTCTTCAGCAGCGGAACGTTACCGGACGTATTCAACATAATTCCATTTATAGCTATCGGAGTGCTCGTATTCTTTGTGTTGTGGTTTCTTTTCTTCCGGGGCATCATTCTGCCTGACAACAAAACACGAAACCGGCGGATTCTGCACGCCTTCAAGCTTGCTACCCTTAAACATTACCTCTTGTTCTTCCTGATCCGGTCTCCGGCATTGATTACCGCCGTGTTCGTCTATACGTTCGCTCTAACCTTGTTTGGAGTGGAGGCTTCTTTCCTTGACCTGCTTGGATATCTTCCGGTAATTTTCTTCGCCGCGACGGTACCAACTCCCATGCGCGCAGCTGCTATCACTTTCTGGGTCATCCTGTTTCCGGAAAATGAAGGACAGATGGCGGCATTCGGTTTTGTTCAGCACAATTTCTTTATTCTGTTTAATGCTCTGATCGGTGTGCTTTTCTGGCGTCGTGCACAACGTGAATTGTTTTCCAACTGATGGCCAACGTTCTCACCTTTCTGCGCCTGCTTATCGCAGGCCCCACCGCACTCAGTATCGCCGAATTGCTGACAGTACCACCGGAGGCCACGGTATTCCTGATTCTGATCGCCATACTGACGGATTTTTTTGATGGGAAACTGGCACGCCGCTTAGGAACAGCCTCTTCACAAGGGCAGCTGTTTGATCACACAACAGATTTTCTCTTTGTCACTTCGTGCCTTTCCGGCGCCGCCTATGCGGGATTGATTACTCCGATTTTGCCAGTTCTAATCGTAATAGCTTTCTCCCAATACGTACTGGATTCACACTTTTTTTACCACGAAAAACAGCTGCACATGAGCAGGTTGGGCCGCTGGAACGGTATTCTTTATTTTGTGCCGATCCTGGTTGTTGCCTGCTCCAGGACACCACCTTTGAGCGAACTGGCCGGTATTATCACAGGCAGTGTATTCATATTCGGCTGGTTGCTGGTTCTTTCTACGGTACTTTCGATACTTGATAGAGCGATGGCACCGCTGCACATTCACCCACATCAGTAGACTGGATAGTTCGATCTGTATAGTACGGGCTGTTCGGACCCCTGCCGCAAAGAGCAGACAACCACCTACTTCCCTTCGCGCAGCTTCCTTGCCTGGGAAATTTCATTTGCAAATTCAGCCAGCTTAACGCGAATTTCGCTCTCGAGCTTTTTCTTGAGAAACATTCTCTCCGCGTGGGAAAGGTCGTTTTCATCCGCTGTCTTGTTGACGGCCTGATCAAGCGATTCGAAAGATGACACCTGAGTGTATTTGACCATAACGAAAACCCTGAAATGTCCGAAACAACCCGGAATTATTTTTCGCTCCAAAGATGACTGCGTAGCCGGAACCAAATCTTTTTCCGCAAAGCATCAATACGCGCAACATATAGTGTAACAACCTGCTTGTCAAACAATATCTGGTAAAAACGCTCAGAACCTCATTATAAAAGGACACCCATTTAAATTTAAAAGGACACCCAATAAATATCTTAATTGGGTGTCCTGTTAAAAATTTCTGTTAATGGTTTTTAGCACAGAATGCGCACTAAGCTGTGCATTTCTTGTCGAAATTGGGGAGGGAAATTGAGACGCGCGAGGAATAGCGCAGGTTGTCTGAACTTTACGGGGTATACCGGGTTTCTTGAACCAGAAATAACGGGATTTACAATCTTTCGGGCTCCCGGTATGCAATCTTTTCCGGTGTGACGTTGTTCAGGTTCCGTACAAGCGGTACGCCGGCCCTATGCCTCTTACCCATTTATTACGGAATCTGACTACATTGGAGCGAGCACGCTTTTTCCTGAAAGTTTATGAGCGAGCCTGCCTCGCCGGCAGCCTGATAGAAATATTTGTGGAAATAATTGATAACATCCAGCCAGGCTGTCGCCTTTATGCCAACACGTTCCAGTACTGCAGCAGCTGCATATCGGGTATCGTCGCTGACCCGCCTCCTTCTTCCCGGCAGCCGGGAAGCGCTCCAGGAAACCAGATCGAAATAATCCTGTTGCCGGATAGGGAGGGTGTAATCGGGCAACCCTGACAAACCGGTTTCAAACCCCATTAACCGTGGCCCGGAGGATTTGCGATCCCGATGACTCTCGAAATACTGCCGGTAATGAACCAGCAGCGATTTCTGTTCACTGCTTGGCTGCCTCACCCTTCGGGCGTGTAACACAAGTCTTTCCTGGATTGATGTGAAATCGCTTTCCTCGGGGCTATCGCAGATTCCAGCTCTTGCAGGGTTGAGGTCTACGTACGCCATGCAGGTGAGCAACGCCTTTTCGTCAAGCAGCGCCTGGCTTCTGAATCGTCCTTCCCAGAATCTGCCAGTACAATCGTCTTCTCTGTTAGCCCGCCTGGCGATATTCTCATTCAGACAACGCATGAACCAGCTGATATCCTTGAGTCGGTCGCGCCATTGCTCAATAAGATTGCGCCGAAACTCTCTGGTGGATTTACTGGAGCGGTTATTTGCAACAGTTTCCAGTGCGGCAGCGTTGCGATTAAAAAGTCTGGTCCAGCGCCTTATTACCTCCTCCTGTGTCCAGCTGTTTGCCAGCTTCCCGTTAACGTGCAACACAAGATGGTAATGGTTGCTCATAACCGCATAGGCGCAAATATCGATGGCGAAGACAGAAGCCAGCTGCTTCATTCTCTCCACCAGCCAGATCTTACGGTGATCAAAATTCTCGCCGCTCACTGGATCATCACCACACAGGTAAGCTCGCCGGACACAGCGTGCTATACAGTGGTAATAGGGAGTATCTTCCAATGATACCTGTTGATTTCTGGCTCTAGTCATGGCGCTGGTACTGCATTTTTCCTCAAGAAATCCTGTAATGAAACCTCATAGTGTGTATTCGGCCGACATTCACACTTCTGTTCACTACTTTTCGATATCGTGTTGTGAAATCCGGAGATTAGCTGATAAAACCTGGAAACCTCTCATTAACCCACAACTGGCTGGTGCTTCTGTTTCAGGCTACCGCTGGAAGTCAGTCAAACGGATGCCGCAGCACTATGGTTTCTGAACGATCCGGGCCGGTCGAAATGATATCCACAGGTGCCTCGATAAGGTTTTCTATAAAGTTGATATAGGCAAGGGCGTTTTCAGGCAGTTGATCGAGTTCCTTTACACCGACTGTGGACTCTTTCCAGCCTGGCAGCTCCTCGTACACGGGATGCAGGGCACTGGATCCGTCAACATTCATCAGCCAGGTGGAAACTGAATCACTCTCACCCTCATAGCCGGTGCAGACCTTGACAGTCTCCAGCCCATCCAGAACATCCAGTTTAGTAAGGCAGATGCCGGAAATACTGCTTACCCGGATACTCTGACGGACAGCCGCCGCGTCAAACCAGCCACAACGACGGTCTCGCCCTGTTGTGGCACCCTTTTCATGCCCAACCATGGCAAGATGTTTTCCAACGTGGTCAAAAAGTTCGGTGGGAAACGGACCAGTACCAACCCGGGTGGAGTAAGCCTTGGTAATTCCCAGCACGTAGTCCAGGTACAGGGGGCCGTAGCCGCTGCCGGTTGCGGTACCACCTGCCGTTGTGTTGGATGAAGTCACAAACGGATAGGTACCGTGATCGATATCCAACATCGACCCTTGCGCCCCCTCGAAGAGGATATTGTCGCCATTCTTTCGGTGCCCGTGGAGAATTTCTATGGTGTCGCCAACAGTTGATCTGATTTTCTCAACCAGCTCCAGGCTCTGTTCCAATGTGTGGCCGAAATCCACCGGATTGACGCCATAGTATTTTTCCAGAATAAAATTGTGATATTCCATCAGGCTTTCCAGCCTGGCGGTGAACTGAGCTTCATTCAGAGCCTCTGCCAGTCTGATGCCGCGGCGTGCTGCCTTATCTTCATAGGCAGGACCGATACCGCGCCCGGTAGTTCCCAGGCGGGCGTCCCTTGCCTGGTCCAGCGCCACATGAGTAGGAAGGATAAGGGGGCAGGCACCACTGATCTTCAATCTTTCCCTCACCGGTATGGAGCGGTCTTCCAGCTCCGAAATTTCTTCCCAAAGGGCATCCAGACTGATCACGACTCCGTTACCGATCAGGCAGTCTACGCCCTCCCTGAGGATTCCGGACGGTAGGAGATGTAGAACTGTTTTCTGTCCTTCTATCACCAGTGTGTGACCGGCATTGTGTCCGCCCTGGAAACGAACCACTACCTTGGCCTGGTCAGTCAATAAGTCAACTATCTTGCCTTTGCCCTCGTCACCCCACTGGGTGCCCAGTACAACTACGCTCTTTCCCATTCCTGACAATCCACCTGTTAATATAGCTAATCGAAGCCAGACATACGCGACGGCCTAATCAATATTCTCTGTTACCCACTCACCGGAACGCCTGATCAGATAGCGGTCACAACCAAGTTCTTCTGACTCTTCGCCGCCGACATCACCAGACGCAAGGCTTGTGATTACAATCTCTCCCTGGCGTCGAAGATCCTCAACTTTCTTAAGAAGCGATTCATCTCTGTCGGATGGCGCAAGTATGCCCTTCGGGCGCATGAATTTCCGATGAGTCAATCGCGACAAGACTTTGAGATCACAATCGAACCCGGAGGCCGGCCTGGCACGTCCGAACACCTCACCAATGTCATCATAGCGGCCACCCTTGGCTACAGCCCGGCCGTTCTGCGGTGTATAAGCCGCAAACACGGTACCTGTGTGATACTCGTAACCACGTAGTTCACACAGATCGAAACAAAGAATTACTTCGGGGGCCCGACTGCTAACGCCATTGGCGATAGCTTCAAGCTCCTGTAGTTCTTTCCGCACCGCCACCGGTGCATCCGCGAAAGCCGCCAACGCCTGACTCAGTGTTTCGGCACCGCCACTGAGCCGGCTGAGCTGGTAAAGCATATTCCGCAGTTCTGTGCTCTCCACGACTTCCTGCAGAAGCACATCGATTTCTCCATAAACTTTTCGCTGAACCAGGTCAAACAGTGTTGCCTCGGTTTTTGTGTCCAGCCGGGCTTCCGCGACCAGGGTTCTGAACAGGCCGACATGCCCCAGAACCAGATGGATGTTCCGGATATCAGCTTGACGCAGCGTGGCAATCATCAGGCAGATCAGCTCGATGTCGGCTTCCACCCCGGAGTGACCGAACAACTCCGCGCCTATTCGGAAGGGGACACGAGAAGTGAGCAATCCCCGGGGCCTGGTGTGGAGTACGCTGTCAGCATAACAGAGGCGTACCGGGCCATCCTTGTTGAGACAATGGGCGTCAATGCGAGCAACCTGGGGAGTCATATCCGCCCGTATTCCCATCATCCTCCCGCTTAACTGGTCGGTTACCTTGAAAGTATGCAGATCGAGATCATGTGAGGTTCCAACCAGCAGAGAATCGAGGTACTCGACAAATGGTGTAATAACCAGCTGGTATCCCCAGCTTGTATAGACATCAAGGATTTCCCGCCGCAAGGATTCAAGCACATAAGCCTCCTCGGGCAATATTTCCTCGACACCCTCCGGCAATAGCCATCGATCAGCAGAACTCATTCATGTTTCCCAGGCGCTGCCGCCATTCTGTTTAATTACTCAGTTGATCAAGTAAAGAAGGGCCGTGCCCGCCAGCATACTGGCCAGACCGATCAGTCGCACAGCGCGATTGTCCAGTTGTTCCACTGCCTCGAGCATGTGACGCCAGCGACCTGGCGCGATGAATGGGATAATGCCCTCTATCACCAGCATCAGGCAAAACGCCACGGCCAATTCATGCATCATGACTGGTGGTATCCTTCTGAAGCTCTGCTTTAAAGAATTTCTGACTATTCTTGTCGATTCGGTTCAATGCTTCTTTTTCACGAAGCTTCCAATCACGCTTTGCGGACCTGAAAAATGAAAACTCAAGTAACAGCAGAGCCGCTACTTGAGTTTGATTGCCCTGGCCCTGAGGTTGTCCCGGCAGGACCTTAGTATCTGCGGCACACTCCCAGTTTCAACAGTCCTAATTCGACGGCCTGTTCTTCAAGTATCTGAAATAATCACTGTCCGGGTCTATCAGCAGAAAATCAGACTTGTTGCTGAATGTCGTCCTGTAAGCATTGAGACTCCTGGTGAAAGCAAAAAACTCCGGATCTTTGTTGTAAGCCTCGGCATAAATTGACGTTGCCGCCGCATCGCCTTCACCTCGGATACGCTGGGCATCCCGGTAGGCTTCAGCTTTGTAGATGATTACCTGACGATCCGCGTCGGCACGAATGCCTATGGCAAGCTCTTCCCCCCGCGAACGCAATTCCTGGGCTTCCCGGTTTCTTTCGGTCGTCATACGATCATAGACCGATGACCTTACGTCATCGGGCAGGTCGATACGCTTTACCCTGACATCGATGACTTCGACGCCGATATCAATCGCTGTATCCTCATTGAGTTCCGAGGTCAGCGCAATCATCAGGTCATCCCTCTCTCCCGCGACAACTTCCTGTAGCGTGCGGGAGCCAAACTGATCTCGCAATCCGTCATTGATGCGTTCCGACAACAACTGTTGCGCCCGAGTCAGATCGCCCTGGTTGGCCACGTAAAATTGACCCACGTCGATAATGCGAAACTTGGCATAGGAATCGACCATCAGGGCCTTCTGTTCGAGGGTCAGAAAGCGGGTCGGTGTCGCGTCAACAGTCTGAATGCGGCCGTCGAACTTGACTACCTGGTTTATCCAGGGGATTTTCGCATGCAGACCAGGCGCTATGTCATTGTCTACCAGTTCCCCGAACCGCAACAAGACCGCCCTTTCGGTCTCTTTCACTATAAACAGGGAATTAGCTGCTACAAGGATCACCAGTACCAGAAAACCCATGCCGATAAAATTTTTCATATCATCGTCCCCTTGCGCCCGTATTCAGACGCGAGCGATCTACTGAATTGCTGCTGGACGGTGCCGGCAGATAAGGCGCCAGCCGGTTGGCCAGGTCCTGAAGTTCCCTGGTGGTGCTCGGTAAAGCAGCACCTGCAGCGCTGCTCGCCCCCTGATCCAGTATCTTGTCCAGCGGCAGATACATCATGTTATTGCCACCTTCAACGTCGACCATGATTTTGCTTGAATTGGCCATGACGTCCTCTATGGCTTCGATATACAGACGTTCCCGGGTTACTTCGGGCGCCTTGTTGTAGGCGAACAACAACTGGTCGAAGCGCGACGCGTCACCCTCGGCCCTGGCGACAACCTCCTGCTGATAGGCGTTGGCCTGCTCGATTATCTGCTGCGCTTCACCGCGGGCCTCGGGAATCACCTGGTTGGAATACTGCTGGGCCCGGTTCTGCACTCTCTGCTCGTCTTCCCTGGCCCGGATCACGTCATCGAACGCCTCCCTGACCGCAGTAGGAGGCTGGGCATCAGTTACGTTGACCTGACTGATGAAAATTCCGGTCTGGTAGGCATCCATGTATTCCTGCAGCCGCTCCTCCACATCGTCGGCCACAGCAGCGCGGCCGGTAGTGAGAATCTGGTCCATGTAGTTTTCGCCTACCACATGCCGAATGGCCGACTCGGAGGCATTCTGAAGGCTGCGCTCCGGATCCTGCACCGCAATGACGTAATTCGCTGGATCGTCAATGCGGTATTGAACGGTAACAGTCAGGTTGATGATATTCTCATCGGTAGTCAGCATGTCATTGACAAACTGCCTGCTGTTCAGGCGTTGAATATTCACCTTGGTGACTTCATCGATAATTGGCGGATTCCAGTGCAGCCCCGGTGTCACCAGCGCCTCCCGCACCTCACCAAATCGCAACACCACGCCCCGCTCGGCTTCGTCGACAGTGTAAAAGCCCATGAAGCCCCACACCACCACCACGGCGAGAAACAGACCGCCGAGCATTCCGGCATTGAGTCTGACGCCACCGCCACCGCCACCGCCACCGCCGAACCAGACCCTCCAGACGACTTACCGGATCCGCCGAACAGAGAATTGATCTTCTTGGTCAGGTTCTTAACGACCTCGTCGATATCCGGAGGTCCGCCGTTACCACCACGACGACCGCCACCCCCCCAGGGGTCTTTGTTGTCGCCGTTGTTGCCAGGTTCATTCCAAGCCATTCGCTTCTCCAAAGCTATTCCGTTGCAGGAGCATGATTTTAACGAATTATCGGGTTCTAACACAGTCTTTACGGCCAAATGCGGGTCTGGGCGAGACCAAGGTGCAACCCGCACGGCTCTGTGAGTTGCGATAATCCGACAATCACCGGATCAGTTGATCCGGGATACCGATTCGACGGCTTTCACCGGACTGCCCAATTGATAATCGGAGTCCGAATTCAAACCCTCTTCCGCCAGAATTCGCAACAGATTATTACGTGCCAGCCTGACTTCCAGATGATAAAGCCCGTCCTCATCCACCGCCTCATTCTGCACCGCTCCCCGGGCATAGAGTTTGCTGCGCAGACGAGCGTGGGCAGGCTGCAGGACCAGTTCCTGCTGTACCAGATCACCGGATAACAGTTCACTGACGGCCATCAGCAGCAGGTCGATACCGTCCCCGGTGCGGGCGGACACCCAGACTCTGCGGGGTTTCCCCGAGGCATCGCGTTCTATGCCCGGAGCCCGGCCTCCGAGCAGGTCTATCTTGTTGAAAACCTGCAACACCGGTACGTCCCCGGCACCTATATCCGCAAGGACGCTCCCAACCTCCTGCATCAGCATGTCGTGAGACTCGTTGGCAGCATCCACCACATGGAGTAACAGATCCGCCTCCGCGGTTTCTTCGAGAGTGGCTCGGAAAGCCTCCACCAGTTGGTGCGGAAGGTGACTGATAAACCCTACCGTATCGGCAAAAACCACATTGCCGAACGAGGGAACGGTAATCGCCCGTAAGGTGGAGTCCAATGTGGCAAACAGCTGATCGGCCGCGTAAGTGCCGGCCTCGGTTAACTGATTGAACAGTGATGATTTCCCGGCGTTGGTGTAGCCCACCAGTGACACTGTCGGCACCTCGGCCCGATGGCGGGATCGCCTCCCCTGATTCCGTTGCGCACGCACCCGTTCAAGACTCTTGTTAATAGCCTTCATACGTTGACGCAGCATTCGCTGGTCAAGCTCGAGCTGTGTTTCACCGGCGCCTCGCAGACCGATACCGCCTTTCTGCCGGTCAAGGTGAGTCCAGCCACGCTTCAACCGGGTGCTCATGTGCTGCAACTGGGCAAGCTCCACCTGCAACTTGCCTTCGTGACTGCGTGCCCGCTGAGCGAAAATATCCAGAATGAGGCCGGTACGATCCAGTACCCGGCACTTCAGCTCCCGCTCCAGGTTTCTTTCCTGACTGGGTGTCAGAGTGTGGTTGAAAAGCACCAACCGAGCATCATGGCAGGCGACCGCGGCAGCAATTTCGCCTAGCTTACCGGTGCCCACAAAATAATTCGGTGAAGGTTGTTTGCGACTGCCGGTGATAAACACTGCCGGATCACCTCCAGCAGACAACACCAGTTCTTCAAATTCCTGCGGATCTTCCTGGTCGCACTTTGAGTCGATAGTAATATGGACCAGAACCGCAACTTCGCCTGTTTCAGGCCGCTCGAAAAACAATAAAGGACCTCTTGTGACTAATCACGCTGTGTTGCCAATATTTTCGTCGGAGTCGCCAGCAACTCCAGGCTCAGCCTGTCCGGGAACCGGTATCCGGACTGTACGGGCAGGAACGACGGTTGATATCGCGTGCTTGTACACCATCTGATTGACGGCATTCTTCAACACGATAACAAACTGGTCGAAGGACTCGATCTGACCCTGTAATTTGATTCCGCTTACCAGGTAAATCGAAACCGGTATGCGTTCTTTCCTTAATACGTTCAAAAAAGGGTCTTGTAGTGTATGCCCCTTCGACATTGTCCTAATCTCCTTACTATTCATCACGAGGACCCCGCCGGCCCAATTAACGACAAGTTTCGTTTATATCGAGGCTGTTTCCAAGATATTCAAGGCTTGCTTCAGGGAATTGTCACTGTGACCGCCCAGGTTGGTGAGTTCGGGCCAGCTTCTCAGCCAGGTCAACTGCCGCTTGGCCAGTTGCCTGGTGGCAATAATACCCCTTTCGACCATCTCATCATAGCCGATTTGGCCCGATAAATACTGCCACACCTGGCGATAACCGACCGATTTGACAGAGGGCAGGTCGGATGACAGATCCCCACGTCGAAACAGCGCTTCAACTTCCCCTACGAGCCCCTGTTGCAACATGGATTGAAATCGGCTGGCAATCTTGTCATGCAATAGTTGCCGTGACTCAGGAATCAACGCCAGAAAGCGCATTCTGAAAGGAACTGATTCCTGTAAAGGACCCGACGCTCGTTCTCTGGCGTGCAGCTCACTCAGGGTTTTCCCGGTGACGAGATAGACCTCCAGCGCCCGCTGCAATCGTTGTGGGTCATTAGGGTGAATGCGGGCAGCGGATTCTGGATCGATGGTATGCAGTCGCTCGTGTACTCCGGGCCACCCCCGTGTCTTCGCCAGTTGTTCAATCTCAACCCGAATCTCGGGACTGGCCGTCGGCAGGTCTGCCAATCCATCCCGCAGCACTTTGAAGTACAGCATGGTTCCACCAACCAGCACGGGAATCCGTCCGTCGGCCAGAATCTGGTGGATATTCTCCAGGGCATCGCCACGAAATTCTGCCGCGGAATAGGGATCAGAGGGGTCCCTGATATCGATAAGCCGATGGGGTGCGATCGCCAGCGTTTCGCTATCCGGCTTGCCGCTGCCAATGTCCATACCGCGATAGACCTGGGCGGAGTCCACACTGACAAGGTCTACGGGAAACCGCTTCACCAGTTCAACCGCAAGCTCGGTCTTGCCCGACGCGGTTGGCCCCACTAGGCAATAAACAACTGGCCTGGACGACGGGGAAAGGGACATCGATAAACAGCCTTGTCACTGCCCACGGAGGAACAGCTTGTCGAGTTGATCCATGTTCAGAAAAACCCACGTGGGTCTGCCGTGATTGCACTGACCACTGCGTTCAGTTGCCTCCATATCCCGAAGCAGCGCGTTCATTTCCGCAACGGTGAGCTGACGATTGGCTCGCACCGAATTGTGACAGGCCATGGTGGCAAGAAGTTCATCCTGATGGGCCTGGACCCGGTCAGTCCTGCCATGCTCCATTATGTCAGCGATCATGTCCCTTACCAGTTGTTCCACATTGGCGTCGCGCAGGAGCGACGGGACCTGGCGTACCACGATCGATTCATCGGCAACCCTCTCCAAACCAACTCCAACAGCCAGCAGCGCCTCCTGCTGTTCCTCGACAGCACCTGCTTCCGCCTGGCTGACCGCAAGTGAAACCGGCACGAGCAGCGGCTGAACTTTCAAGCCGTCGTTGGCACAGGCCATCTTCAGACGCTCATAGGTAATCCGTTCGTGTGCAGCATGCATGTCGACTATTACCAGTCCGTTGCTGTTCTGAGCCAGGATGTAGATGCCATGCAATTGAGCCAGGGCGAAGCCCAGGGGCGGAATTTCCTCGTCCTGACTGAGCTTTTCGTAAGCGTTGAGTTGCTCGCGAACGCTGGTCGTTCCGACGCCACTGCGTGGAAAAGTAGTGTTCCATGTCGCCGTTGGGGATGATGCTTCACGCAGTTCGAGGCTGCTCTGAGCTCCCCCATTCAGAGACTGTCCTGAGCCCGGTTGAAAACCTTCAGTGGTCGCTGCGCCGGTGTTCCGGTGTGCCAGGGTTGCTTCAGGAGAGACTTCGGCGAGAGCGCGGTGCAACGAACTGAAGAGAAAATCGTGCACCAGCCTGCTGTCCCGAAAACGCACTTCGTTCTTGGTGGGATGCACATTCACGTCCACACGGGCGGGATCCAGCGCCAGATAAAGTACAAAGGCAGGATGGCGTCCGTGAAACAGCACATCCCGGTAAGCCTGCTTCACCGCATGAGCCACCAGTTTATCCCGGATGACCCTGCCATTGACGTAAAAGTATTGTAAATCCGCCTGGCTCCGGGAAAAAGTGGGCAGACTTACCCAGCCCCACAACCGGAGGCCCGGCCCCTCAACATCGATAACAACTGCGTTGTCAATAAAGGCCGGACCACAAACCAATGCTACCCTTCGTTGTCGTTCCTGTTCCGTTGTGGCCTTCAACAGGCTGTGTATGGCTCGCTGATTGTGCTTCAGAACGAATGTGACATCAAAGCGGCTAAGGGCCAGGCGCTTCACTGATTCCTCGATTCGGGTAAATTCGGTCTTCTCGGATCTGAGGAATTTCTTCCTGGCCGGCGTATTGAAAAACAGATCCCTCACCTCTACCGTGGTTCCGCGCCGTTGGGCTGCCGGTGACAGCATCGGTTGCATTTCCTCCCCGGCCGCCTCCACTTTCCAGGCGCTATCGGAATCATTTTCCGTACTTTTTGAAGTGATCGTCAGACGCGAAACGGAGCTGACACTGGCCAGCGCCTCGCCTCTGAAACCGAGGCTGCCGATACTCTCCAGATCCGCCAGGTCGAAAATTTTGCTGGTCGCATGGCGACTGAGAGATAACGCCAGGTCGTCCCGATCCATGCCACAACCGTCATCTCGCACCCGCATCAGTTTACTGCCGCCATTCTCCACGTCGATTTCGATCCGGGACGCGGCGGCATCCAGGCTGTTCTCCAGCAACTCCTTGATTACCGAAGCGGGACGCTCGACCACCTCGCCGGCAGCAATCTGATTAGCCAGCCGCTGATTCAGTAAGGCGATTTTTCCCATGGATGCATATTCTGGCGTGTTAAACAGCCGATTGTAGCATTTCCCGTAGTGCCAGGCAGCGGTAACGGCCTCTGCTCACGTGCTGAACCTGCGAACCCCGGGCAGACCACCAGCCTGCCGGACCGGCAGGCGCAACGGGTCTCAACAAGCGGCCAAACGGCGCCCCGACGTTCTGATGTTCCCTAGGTAGTGGGTATTTTCAATACCTGGCCCACCAGGATCTTGTCATCGGTGAGGTTGTTGGCGCGGCGCAGGCTGGAAAGGCTGATTCGGTAACGCTGGGCAATTTCTGAAAGGGTTTCACCGCGGGATATTCGATGCTCGGATTTCTGGAGCGCTCCTGCGTGCCCGGGGATAGCGAGCTTTTGTCCAACATGGATAATATCCCCTTGCAGTCCGTTGCGTGATTTCAATTCTGCAAGGTTCACCCCAAATCGCATGGCGATTTCCGATAGACTGTCGCCACGTCTGACCGTATAGGTGTCCGGCATCACTCCGTTTTCCTTCTGCCAGGCGATCAGGGTCCCCTCGGGTGGAATCGCCTGGAAATAATTCATCAGTCCCTGGACGATGGCGTCCGCAAGCCGGCGCTGATAGGCGGTGGACCGGAGGTTCTCGGCTTCGGCGGGGTTGGACAGGTAGCCGGTTTCGATAAGGATGGAGGGAATGTCGGGCGAACGCAATTCCCAGAGGTTTCCTCCCTGAACCTTGTTTTTCCGCAGCGGTGCAACTTCTTCTAGACTGCCCAGAATGTGGCTTCCCAGAGTCACACTCTGTTCCATGCTCCAGGCCATCGACAGGTCGAGAAGGGTTAGAGCCAGGTCATCCTCCACGTCGGCTATCCGGGTATCACCCGCCAGGCCACCGAGCAGATCAGTCATATTTTCCTTCTGCTCTACTCGGCGGATGTTTTCCTGGTCGGCGGTTTCGCCTGACAGTGCATAGAATTGTCACTCCCTGTACCTCCCGCCCACGGTAGGAGTCGGCATGAATCGAGACATAGGCATCCACACGTTTATTCCGGGCAATGACGGGACGGGACTTGAGCGCCACGGAATAATCCCCATCTCGGATCATGAGTGGCTGGTAGCCGGGCATCTGCTGCAGTTGCGCCTCCATTGCCCGAGCAATAGCCAGGGTAACGTCCTTCTCCCAGAATTTCCCGTCATAGCTGGGGGCGCCGGGATCCTCTCCGCCGTGTCCGGCGACTACCGCCACCAGAATATCCCGCCTCTCTGAGGGCTGATCCACCGGCAGGGTCTTTACGGTTTTCACAGCCAGGCTCGTCGACACCGGGTCGAGCAGATCGATGACCAGCCGCTCCCGAAACTCGCCATTTGCAGCCAGGACAAAGCTTTCATAGTCAAGACTCTGGTCGAGATCCAGCACTACGCGCAGATCGTCCCCATTGCGGATTCCGGTCCTTATGGAGTTGATAGGGCTTGATGAAAGATCAATGTCTTCGAGGTCGGCCACCAATCGGCTGTCAGGAATGTCGATTACCAGTCGATGCGGATTGTCCAGGCTGAAAATCGTGTACGAGATGGTGTCGCTCAGATCCAGCGCAAGGCGGGTATGATCCGCCACTCGCAACACTCGTAACTGCTCGACAGTGGCTGCGCTGGCGACACGATTCCCCGCCATCATCCCGAGAAACATCAGGGTCAGCAGAATGGGTGTCAGGACCAGACCGGAATACCTTCTCATAAAACCGGATGCTCTTACTTTCTTTAAACTGAATACTCGTCAAAAACGGAATGCCCGGCCGCAATGCAATCGGTGCCTCACTTGATCACCACCCTCTGCAGTCATCGGTTGAGCTGTTTCAATCTGTCAGCAATCACCTGACCTCGCGCAGTGTTAGCCCGCCAGCTCAGGCGCCGCCCAGCGCCTTCGTATACCAACTCGATCAGCAGATCCGCGGGAGGCAATAGCGAGCCGCCTTTGTCCGGCCATTCGATCAGGCACAGGTTTACCTCATCAAGATAATCCGAAACGCCCATAAATTCCACTTCTTCGGGATCGGAAAGCCGATAAAGATCAAAGTGATATATTTTATACCTAGAAAATTCATAAGGTTCAACCAGGGTGTATGTAGGACTTTTGACCGCACCCTGATGGCCGTATCCGTGAAGCACTCCCCGGGCCAGAGTTGTCTTCCCGACGCCGAGATCCCCGACCAGGTAAATTCGTCCCCCACCGGTTGCCTGCGGTTGGAAAGACGCAGAAGTGAGGGCTATCAGGGGCAGCTCGCTGGTTGCTAACGCCAGCCACCGACCGAAGCGCTCGGTGGCCCGTTCGTCAGCGAGGAAAACTGTATCGTCAGCCATGTCGAGATCACCTGCCTGTAACCGGGAAGAAGGTTATCGGCTACAGCGGGGGATTGACCAGCTTCCTGATGAAAGGCAGCAGATCGGTGGCCGCCAGCCCTCTTTGCCCGGCTTGTTCCGCAGCCTGATCAGCGGCTTCGCCGTGCACGCACACGGCGATGCGCAAACTGTTCTCCAGGCCGTATTGTTGAGCCACCAGGCCCCCTGTCAGGCCACTGAGAATGTCTCCCATACCGCCACTTGCCATGCCGGGATTACCTTCACTGCACAGGTCGATTCCGCCGCCCTGACAGGAGTCGGAACAGATCAGGCTGCCAGCACCTTTCAGCAACACCACACCGCCCCAACGTTCACGCAACCGGCGTACCGCTGCAAACCGGTCGGCCCTGATCTCCGCGGTGGCACAATTGAGCAGCCTGGCCGCTTCACCGGGATGGGGAGTCAGAATCCAATTGTGCCGCCCTGGCTCTGACAGATTGCCCGTGGCCTGCCATTCCGACAGTATATTCAGCCCGTCTGCATCGACCACCAGAGGAACCTCTCTTGCTTCCTGAACTTTGACGGCCATGGTCAATAATTCCCTGGACCAGGCAGATTTACCAAGACCCGGCCCCACCACAATAACCGACGCGCGCTCCAGCAGATCAGTTGCCATGCCCTGATACTCATCCGGGTCTTCGGTCCCCACCACCATCACTTCAGGCAAACTGGCGAGGACCCCGGACCGGTTGGCGGAGCGGGTCAGCACGCTGACGAGTCCACTGCCCGCTCGCAGTGCTGCCGCTGCCGCCATTAATACAGCACCTCCATACCCGTAGTCGCCGCCAACCACGACAGTGTGGCCGAAAACACCCTTGTGGGCGGATTGTCGACGGGGTGAAAGCAGCCGCGACATAGATTGCACGTCAATCCGCGTACAGGCGGGCACTGGCGACCCCGGCCCGTTGAACACCCGCTCTGGGACACCCAGATCGCTGTAGATCAACTCGCCGCAAACATCCACGCCGTCCCCGGTCAGCAATCCCTGCTTCATCCCGATAAACGTGGTTGTCAGGGAAGCCCGTACCGCAACTCCCAGTTCGGTACCTGTGTCGCTGCTGAGGCCGGAGGGAATGTCAATGGCAAGTACCGGAAACGACAGGTCGTTAATGGTTTCGATTGCCTGCGCGTAATCGCCGCTGACCGGCCGGTCGATGCCGGTGCCCAGCAACGCATCCACCACCACTGTGTGGTCCCGGGGGTAACTGCCGGCCCCGAGCAGAACCTCCCGGTCAAAGCGACTGGCCGGCACCTGTCGTCGGCGAGCGTATTCCAGCGCCAGGCTGGCATCTCCCTTCAGCCTGCCATGATCACCCACCTGAATCAGTTCGGCATTGAGCCCCTGATCCCTGGCCAGTCCGGCTACCACATAGCCGTCGCCTCCGTTGTTACCGGTGCCGACAAACACCAGCAGATGCCTCACCTGGGGCCACCGCTCCAACAGTCGGTTGAATGCCACCGACGCTGCCCGCTGCATCAGTACAAACCCCTGAATGCCGTATTCTTCAATGGCCAGCCGATCCAGTTCGCGAACCTGCGCTGCCTGGTAGAGTGCCCGCGGAAATCTGTCTGCCTGACTGTTCACCGGGCTATTTCTTGTCGAACTGCTTGATCAGGCGTCGGATCACGAACAACGAAGTCTCCAGATCTTCGATTGAGATCTCCTCGGTAGCCTCGAGAGCCCAGGGATCCTGTTGCTCCCGCAACAGCCTGTAGCAGCGCTTGCCTGCATCGGTCAGATGCACCAGCATGGATTTTTTGTGCTTGGGGTTGGGCAGGTAGAGCAGCAGTCCGTCTTCCACCATGGCATCCGCTATGCGCTGGACCGCCTGCCGTGACTGGCCGAGTACCCGGGCAATTCCGGGCACGGTAAGGCCACCGCTGGACAGTGCCACGGCTCCGACTACTCGCCAGCGGGCACTGGTAAGGCCCAGCTCACTTGTCATTCTGTCGCCCTCCGCGATCAGCAGGCCGTTAAGGCGAAACAGTGACAGGATAAGATCAAGGAAAACTACACGTTTGGGGGAATGCAATGGCACGCTCCTGGTTTGGGGTCCAGCAAGAGACGAGGGTCACCCTTGACAGCTCGCATCAATGCCCGGATGCCTGAAAACATGTTGTCATTAGTTGCCGGAAAAGTAAACAGCCTCGGCGCGGTTGTTAAGGAGATTACCTGAAAACAGAGCTCAGCATTATCCAAGGTGCTCCCTTGTGACCCGACCTGTTTTTTTCTATACACTTCCAGAGAGGTTAGTGGATCACCAGGCGCGAGGTCGGGCGTGTATTGTTCGGTTCAACAGGGGAATCCCGGCCACCAGGCTCGACGAAAACGGCTCTGGGGGGGCACACTAGCGGCCCTGCTGTTGTTGACTGGGCCTGGGTCCTGCCTGGCCGACAACCTTGCAGACGCGCTCCGTCTGCTAAGGGTTACGGAAGTCGGTGAAGATTTCCATCGGGCAACCAGGCAGCAGACCCGCAATGTCATCCGCACCTATTCGATTATCGTGGCTATGTCCACCGATCAGGAACTTCCTGACGCAATCAAACAGGCAATCTCCCGCTGCTACGAGGAAACTTTCGGCTGGGAACGATTTGAATCCGGTATCGCCACCATCTTTGCAGACAACTTCACCGGAGAGGAGTTGAACCTGCTGATCGATTTCTTCAGTGACAGAAGCGTACCCCCTCCCCTGATTGATAAGTTCAAAGCAGTTGTGGCCAGGGCGGAAACCATCGAAAAACTTGCCGTTGACTACATATTCAGCCAGACCCAGGGATGTGACGCCTACAATGTGAACCTGATCCTCGATTATCTGGCCGATCATGGCTAGTAACGCATGCTGGTGTTAAGGAACCTCTGATTAAGTCGAACCAATTCAGGGGCGAATTGGCATCTATCCTTCACTTTATTGCGGATTATTGGCACAAAGCGCTAATAGCGGCCTCTATCGCAGTAGACTTCGCAATCCCGCATTGCCTGCGGCGGGTATAATGATCTTCTAAAACCCTAGAGCAGACAAACGGTGGCGCCATAATGAAAAGCCAACAGGAGCGTACTGAGGAGCTGGAGTCAGACCTGCCGGAATGGCTGGAAGCGCTTGGTGATATTTATCGCCATCACGGCAGAGAGGGGGTGGATACGATTCTCAACAGCCTGCGGCAATGGAGCTACGACCACAATGTCGCCCTTTCCCGACATCAACTCAATACCCCCTATCTGAACACGGTGCCGCCCTCCGAACAATCGGCGTATCCCGGCAATCTGGATATCGAGAAGCGGATCGAAAACATCAACCGATGGAACGCCATGGCGATGGTCCTGCAACAACAGGACCAGGGATCAGGTGTCGGTGGCCATATCGCCACCTATGGTTCCGCGGCAACGCTGATGGAGGTGGGCTTTAATCATTTCTTCCGCTGCCAGGATGACAATTATGGCGGCGACCTGGTGATACTGCAGCCCCACGCCGCACCAGGAGTCTATGCCCGTGCTTTCCTCGAAGGTCGGATTGACCAGGACAGGCTGCGAAATTACCGTCGCGAGCTGCAGCCCGGTGGTGGACTCCCCTCCTACCCCCATCCACTGTCCCTGCCTGATTTCTGGCAGGTCCCGAATGCTTCCATGGGTCTATCGACACCAACCGCCATTTACCAGGCGCGCTTCGCAAAATACCTGGAGAACCGTGGCCTCAAAGCGGCCAAAGGAGGCAAGGTCTGGTGCTTTATCGGTGATGGCGAATGCGATGAACCGGAGGTGCTGGGCACTATCAATATTGCCGCCCGGGAGAAACTGGACAACCTGATTCTCGTGGTCAATTGCAATCTGCAGCGCCTGGATGGTCCGGTTCGGGGAAACGGCAAAATAATCCAGGAGTTGGAGGCAGCCTTTCGAGGGGCGGACTGGAATGTGATCAAGGTTATCTGGGGTGGCGGCTGGGACAAGCTGCTCGCGATGGATGTAAACGGCACATTGCGACGCCGCATGGAGGAGTGCGTTGACGGGGACTACCAGCGCTATTCGGTGCTGCCCGGAAATCGTCAGCGGGAGCACTGGGTTCACGGTAACCCGGAACTGGAAAGCATGATGAATTCCCTTAATGATGACGAGGTCAAGCAGATCAAACGGGGCGGTCAGGACTCAGAGAAAATCCATGCCGGGTACACCAGAGCCCTGGAAAGTCACGATAGACCGACGGTCATTCTGGTTAAGACAGTCAAGGGAGACGGCATGGGCCCTAACCTGGAAGGCAGGAATACCGTGCATCAGATGAAAAACCTTGGACCTGAGGAACGACTGGAACGAGCCAGAATATTCGGTATTCCACTTTCTGAGGAAGCGATAAAAAAAGCCCGATTTTATCGTCCCGCCGATGACAGCCCGGAACTGCAGTACCTGAGAACCAGGCGTGAACAGCTGGGGGGCTTTATTCCGCAACGTGACGACACTTGCCCGCCTCTGACGGCACCGCCGCTGACCGCCTTTCAATCTATCCTTCAGGGGTCCGCAAGCAAGGCCCAGTCTACTACGATGGTCGCGGTCAGACAGCTGTCCGCGCTTATCAAAAACCCGGCCCTGGGCCGCTACATAGTGCCGATCGTGCCGGACGAGGCGCGCACCTTCGGACTGGACGCGCTGTTTCGTATCGCCGGCATCTACTCCACCGACGGGCAGAAATACACTCCCGTGGATGCGGAAAGCCTGGGGGCATATCGAGAAGCGATAGACGGCCAGATTCTACAGGAAGGAATCTGTGAAACCGGTGCCATCGCTTCTTTCATGGCAGCCGGAACGGCTTATTCGATCCATCGCTTACCAATGATTCCGTTTTATTTCTTTTATTCCATTTTCGGGTTTCAGCGAGTTGGCGACATGATATGGAGCTGCGGAGACATGAAGTGTCGTGGATTTCTTATCGGAGGCACAGCAGGTAGAACCACACTGAATGGTGAAGGTATCCAGCACCAGGATGGACATTCTCCACTGCTTGCAAGCACAGTCCCCAACCTTAAGATTTACGATCCGGCATTTGGCTATGAGCTGGCGATAATTGTCCGGGATGGAATTAAAAGAATGTATCAGTTACAGGAGAACATTTTTTACTACCTTACCACGTACAATGAAGCCTATCCCATGCCGGCAATGCCGGAAGCAGAAGATTCAACTGCTCTGGAACAACAGATTATAAACGGTGCCTATTTGTACAGGACCTATGGTGAAACGGTGGAAACCGGCGGCGAACACTCCAGGATAAATCTGCTGGGGAGCGGCCCCATTCTGCAACAGGCACTGCAGGCTGCCGAAACACTGCACTGCAATGGATTCAGAGTGCAGGTCTGGAGCGTTACCAGTTATATCGAGCTGCAGCGGAATGCGCAGCATTGTGACAGATGGAACCGGCTGCACCCCCTGGAGCAGCCTCTTGAACCCAACATCAACAGGCTGTTTGGCGATCGGGACGATGTCGTCGTCGCCGTCAGCGATTATGTAAAATCGCTTCCGGCCTCAATCGCACCCTGGATGGGTCAGTATTATATAACACTGGGTACGGACGGTTACGGACTCAGTGAATCCCGCCAGGCGCTGCGTGACTATTTTGAAATCAGTCCAGACTACATCACCCTTGCTGCATTGACCGGGTTGTTGAGAAAAAAAGCCATCAGCCCGGACAGGTTTAAAGTGTTATCAGCAGAGCTTGCCATTGATTCTGAAAAAGCAGAACCTGTTCAACGCTGACCGGAGTTCTTTCCTGGTCGGCAGTCGCAGTTGACCGAAAACCTCGGTATTGGCAACGCCAGGCCCAGGGTTTCAGGCGACGTGAAATCCGGGAACTCCTGCGCCGCCTGTTCAGAGGCACTTCGGTTATCAGGGAAGCAGGACAACTGGTTGGCATTACCTGTTGAATCGAGAGCCCGCCACTGGACAACTTGAACAACTCACCCTAACCTTCCAGATCATGATGCTCCCCAGGTCTCGCAGGATACTCGAAGCCATGGTGCCGCCTGCAGGTAGGCCGCTACCTGGAGGATTTCTTCTTTTCCTGATTCTGGTTTGCCTGATACAGCCCGTTACGGCGCAGGTCACCACAATTTATGTGGACAACCAGACAGGAGAAACAGCCTGCCCGGATTATGATCCTGCAGGCCGTTCCTGCGGTTCGGGAAAATTTGCTGTTTTCAGCGATATCGCCGACGCGGCCCGTAATGTCCATCCTGGAACAACGGTTTTGATACAACCGGGAACATATAATGGTGGTATCGTGGTCAGGCGCGGCGGTACCGAAGCCCAACCCGTCGTTTTTAAAGCCACCGGGCCTGGTGTCTTTATTAGTGGTAGCGCAGAGGAACGGGATGCTTTTTATATATCCGAATCCAATCACGTGCATGTGGAAGGCCTGACAATTGAAAATGCGGATCGGGCCGGACTGCGAATATCCCTCTCGCATCATGTTCAGGTTCGAAATTCCGTATTCCGGGACAATGGTACCTGGGGAATCTTTACCGATTTCAGCGACTACACGCTGGTGGAGAACTGCGAAACTTCCGGTTCAATTACCCAGCATGGCATCTATATCAGTAATTCCAGTGACTATCCGGTGATCCGGGGTAACCGCATCCACCATAATGCCCAGGCCGGATTACACATGAATGGCGATGCCAGTATGGGAGGTGATGGGATCGTGTCAGATGCCCTGATTGAAAACAATATAATCTACGAAAATGGTCGCCGCGGAGCATCAGGCATCAATCTGGACGGCGTCACCCACTCCCTGATCCGTAATAACCTGTTGTACGAGAACCATGCCAGTGGCATCTCCCTTTATCAGATAGACGGAGCGTCCCACTCCCACTCCAATCGTGTTTTCAACAACACCATCGTAAACGGTCGTTTTTCACGCTGGGCACTCAACATGCCCAGTACGGCGAACAACCAGGTTCTGAATAACATTCTACTGAACCAGAATCGGTTTCGGGGCAGTATTCTGGTGGGCTTCCCTGTTGGAGAGGGTTTCCACAGTGACTATAACGTGGTTATGGACAGTTTTGCGGTCGAGGGTGAGAGCTCCCGCCGCCTTGATTTTAATGCCTGGCGGGAACTGGGATTCGACCTCAACTCGCGAATTGCGCAGTTGGGTGAACTGTTTTTCAACTGGTCAGCTGATGACTATCAACTTACCCCTGGAAGCCCTGCCATCGCTGCCGGGACACCACTGCCGGAAATTGCCGCAGACCTGCAGGGGAATTCTCGTCCGCTGAATCATGCCCCCGACATCGGCGCCTACCAGTGGTCTCCCTGATGGGCTGGCGGCCTGCTAGTGCGTCAGTGAATACATCAGGTAGTTGATACCAAGCTGATAGGCGGCGTTTGCATAGCGGGTAGGGTATGCCGGGTGGTAGGTATGCTCCCAGCCATCACCCATGTCGGAGTTCCAGTTGATCAGCACCATCACGCGACCGTCATCGTCAAGTATTGCATGATTTGTAGCGTAGTCCACATCCTGTTCTCCATAACGGTCCGTACGACCAAGGGCAGGTATCATCTGGGCACCATCGATGTCGTAATAAACATGGAAGATTTCGTGATCTGATTGCAGCTCCACAATCTCCCGGTCGGGAAATACCTGGCTGAAGGCAGCACGGAAATTGTCCCATTGCCGGGTACCCCAGAAATCATCGATCAACAGAAACCCACCACGTAGCAGATATTCGCGCAGATTTTCAATTTCCCCGGGACTGAAATTGACCCCACCCGCCTGGCCCACTTCAAGCATATAGAGAAAAGGGTAATCAAAAATCTCATCGTTATCGAGACGCAGTACGATCGGGTCGCTCATCACACGGATGTTGGTAAGCCGGGAGACTCCACGCAGGAAGTTCACGTCAGCGTCGGGGAAATCGATTGCCCAGGTCCCACCACCGAACCCGCCGAAGCCCCGGAACCCACCGCCATAATAAGTATCGAACTGAACGCGTACAAAATTGAATTCCCCCCCCCGGTCATAGATTGGCCGATGGGGATCCACATTCAAGGGAACCTGCGCCACGGCCTGATGGCCCAGCACCAGGAGGCAGATCAATGGGATCTGTTTAAAAAAGCTGGAAATAACTGGCAATAACTTCATCTTCATACTGAACCTTTTGTGTGCACAGTGTAGCCCAGGTGAAGAAATCATTTCCAATGGTCCTGGCCTGATTTTCTCCCGGCTGAACAGGTGTCCAGGATTCTCAGTCTGCCAGAGCTGCAACAGGTCAACGGGAAAAGCCTGCGCAATAGTCCTCATCACTGATGGCAGGAGTGAACCAGACATAGTCATACGGCAACACGTCTGAATAAGCCTGCAGGTAGTCAGCGGGATTATCTGACTCCGGGTTCACTTCGAGCAGTGCGAGGGAAACGACGACACTGCCTGGTACATCCGGCCGCAGAGACCTTAGGTACCCGGGAACCCCGAGATCGTGCCGCACATGAAAATTACCGGCTACCAGCACATCGAGCCGGGCCCTGGGACCTGCTTTTCCGAGACTGCTTGCCATCTGGTGATCCCTGGCCTGTTGCACCCTGACCATCGCAGGAAACTGGCTCGGGGGAAGCATGTTGCAGTGGCTTTGATCAATCTCGATATTCAACTGCTCGAGAGCTGAATCATTCAGAACCGCTGCAATTTGCGGATCCAGCGGCTCCACATATACCTGGCCTACCGTTTCGGGACTGATATTGGCCGCCCTCACCTCAACTCCCGCATTCAGGGATTCGGCCACAAGAGGACCGTAAAAATCCCAGTTCCAGCCCTCTTCGTCCCACTGCAGAAGTTCTCTGAGTTCTTCCATGGAATCGAAACCGCCCCGCTCCACCTGTTCCAGACCGGAAGTGGTTCGCGAATCCAGCATTTCGAAGGACACCGAGGATACCAGCCCGTCCGCAAGCAGGCCACGGAGAATAGCCAGCTGCAGACGATGATGGTCGGGGTTGTCATGCTTTTCCCCCAGCAGCAGGAATCTTGCAGCGGAAATCTCCTGCATCAACTGCCCCGGCGACATCGGTTGCTGATCTTCGACGCGCCAGATCTGCCCTGCCAGTGTGTGCTCCAGGTAAAGCGGGGATTGCCAGGAGTCGAAACGGTTGAAAAATGTTGCAGAGTCATTGAATTCAGTGCCCGGCTGTCTGCAGGCAATCAGGGCCGTCAACAGCAGGCCTGTGGTTGCGGCCAGCTGTCCTGATCGGGTTGTAAAGGTTCCGCTAAAACTCAATCCAGGCCACCTCGGTCGCGCCAGGCCAGGTACACCTCGTCCTCCCAGAAACTCTGGAAGTAGGCGACTGCAGCCAGTTTCTCCTCGTCGCCAAGCACCTCATCGAACGGTGGCATCTGCCCCCCATAGGGTACCCCACCGGTTTCAATGGTCTGAATCAGTTGTTGCAGTGGATGGTGCCAGGCATGGGCAGTCCCGTTCAGAGGCGGTGGAGGAAAGGATCCATCGTCCAGACGCTTTTTCCAGTCATCGGTCAATCCCTGGGCGTTTTCTCCATGACAGGTGCTGCAATGCCGCCCGAACACAACAGAACCCCGTTCCGCCTGGGCGCTAC
Source organism: uncultured Gammaproteobacteria bacterium (assembly GCA_942492445.1). Lineage (GTDB taxonomy): Bacteria > Pseudomonadota > Gammaproteobacteria > Pseudomonadales > Pseudohongiellaceae > NORP240. The sequence goes on along the minus strand of CALOEW010000086.1, from coordinate 39,301 downwards.
TGTACCAGCGCTGTTGCACGGTGCCGCCTGAGACAGCAGGAAGCGTTGCCGTGGTTGGCCCTTGAGCGCCACCGTCGTCACTACAGCCAGCTATCAGCAACACAAACAGCAGGCCTGGAACGAATCCGCAAATGTGGGCCTGAGACATCAGTTTCATGCCGCTTACCTGTTACCGTTCTTCCGCTTGGGATAATCAAAATCAATCAGTTCAGCATTACCGTACCTGACCTCACTCCAGGTGTTGATCCGCAGACGGAGCTCCACCAGTCCACTGGTTGGAATGTTATCAATGTTGGCATCACACATATCGTTGACAAATTCCGTGATGGCCGGATTATGCCCCACCAGCATGGCAGATTGAAAATCTTCATCGATCAGGCTAGCGGCTTTCATGAACATGGGCGCACCTGCGAAGTAAAGCTCCGGATTGGCGCTGATGTCGTCCTCGGGGAAACCGATCTCTCGGGCAAACAACATGGCCGTGGCTTTGGCCCTGACTGCCGGGCTGGTAATAATGCACTCCACCGATCTGCCTTTCTGCAAAAACCGCTTGCCCATATGGCTGATGTCATTGAGCCCGCGCTCGGCAAGCGGGCGCTCGAAATCCCGCAGATCCGACTGCTCCCAACTGGATTTCCCGTGGCGAAGCAAATACAGCGTCTTCATCGAGTGTTCTTGTCAAACCACCTCAGAGCCGAATCCTGCCAACAGGAAAAAGTTGCCTTTTCATAGTCATAGCATCGGCCTCGATTCACCGGACATCAAAAGCCGGGTAAGAGAAAGTATAACTCTGTCGCCACAAAAGTACGACGTCACAACGAGTATTTGTCCATTGCCAACGGGAAACGCCTCCGCACCGGGTGACAACTGCGGACTTTCGCCGTGAGAACCGGGGCCGGCAGCATGGCTGCCTGATCCACTGAACCGTGGGGCACGTATACAGGGGTCTGTTCATCATTGATACAGGGTAAAAAAAATTCAGCGACGTCCGATATACAGATATTCATCTTAATGTTTTCAAAATTCACGGAACAAGGAGAAATAGCAATGCTTCCTGCAAAAGCCCGGCTGCCGGCCGCTCTGCTGTTGGTGATTTCCGGTCATGCCTGGGCACAACAGCCCGGCGACGTAAATACTGAGATCGAACTGGGTGCCATATTCACTTCGGGTAACACCCAGGAGCGGAACGTCGCTTATGGCGTGGTCGTCGACTGGGTTCGCGAACTCTGGGAGTATCAATTCACCTCGGACGGACTGCGGAACCGCAAGGATGGCGAAACCACCGCGCAACGATTTTACCATGTGGCCAGGGGCCGCCGTGATCTGTCGGAGAACAATTTCCTCGGCATTAGAGGCGCATACGAAGATGACCGCTTCAACGGGTATGACTATCAGGCGGATATCACCGCCACGTATGGACATACCTGGCTGACCAACCGGGACAACATGAATCTCGACACGGAAATAGGCCCCGGTTATCGAATTTCGGAGAGCATAGAGGAAAACCTCAGTGAATTCATCGTGCGCGCCGCTGCCGAATACGAATGGGGTATTTCCGAAACAGCTAACTTCTACCAGACCCTGGCCCTTGAGTTCGGCCAGGACACCAGCATCTACCGTTCTGAGTCGGGGATCGAGTCGGAAGTCATGGAAAACATCTCATTGCGCTTTTCCATCAATATTCGACATCAGACCGAGGTGCCTGAAAACCGGAGCAAAACCGACACACAAACTTCCATAACCCTGGTCTGGAACTTCTAGGATTCACCAGTCAGATCGCGGATGCGACCAGTATGGCAACATTTCCTTTGCTGCCGGCAGCCGGATCAGACAATTCCGATCCGCGCGGCCGGCCTGTTTAAAATTTGCCTTAAAGGATACAAAGCTCAAGCAACCTCTGATTCATTAAGGAACTTCTGATTAAGTCCCACAATAACTGGACGTCGTAATAGCACTATGCTGCCGGCCGTAAGAATATACTGGACTATCACACTCGTGGTGCTTCCTTTCAGCATCGCCTGGCTGCTGCTGGTGACAGAGGGATCGTTACATCTCGTTGACCTGGCAGCCCACCCTTTTCATCTGATTCTGACTCTGCTTTTCCTTGGTTATGCGATCCTGGGTTTCTGGGAGATGCACCGGGCACCCAACAACTTGCGGCGCAATTACCCGGTACTGGCGAATATTCGCTATCTTCTGGAATTTATTCGACCCGAGATACAACAATATTTCATTGCCAACAATATTGAGGAACGTCCGTTCAACCGGGAACAGCGAAACTTGATCTATCGCCGCGCCAAGGGCCTGAACGATACTCTGCCGTTCGGAACGCAACAGGACATTCTTGAACAGGGTTATCGAAGCCTGCAGCATTCCATCAACGCCACTACGGTAAAACAGGAGCACTCCCGGATCACCATCGGAGGTCCTCAGTGCACCCGGCCCTACAGCGCATCACGCCTCAATATATCCGGCATGAGTTTTGGGGCATTGAGCAACAGTGCCATCGCTGCACTCAACAAGGGCGCGGCACGTGGTGCTTTTGCCCACAACACCGGTGAAGGCAGCATCAGCGAATACCATTTAAATGGCGGTGACCTGATCTGGCAGCTTGGTACCGCCTACTTCGGTTGTCGCACTCCTGAAGGGCGACTGGATGAGAAGGTATTTGCCGAGAAATCCTCCCAAGACGCGGTCAAAATGATCGAGATCAAGATTTCCCAGGGTGCCAAGCCTTCCCATGGTGGTGTATTGCCGGGTGCAAAGGTTACCGAGGAAATCGCCAGAATAAGGACCGTGGAAGTGGGCAAAACCGTCGTGTCCCCGGCCAGACATCCGGAATTCAGTACACCTCGAGAATTATTGATGTTCACTCAACGCCTGCGGGAACTCAGTGACGGCAAGCCGACTGGTTTCAAACTGTGCATCGGGCGAAAAAGTGAATTTATGGCGATCATCAAGGCCATTCGTGAAACCGGCATTTTACCGGACTTTATAACCGTGGATGGCGCCGAAGGAGGCACCGGCGCTGCGCCGGCGGAATTTTCAAACCGGCTGGGAACGCCTTGCCTGGAGGCAACCTTTTTTGTCAATCAGGTATTGATAGGAGCCGGGTTACGCGACAAGATCCGCATCATCAGCGCCGGCAAAACGGCAACGGGTTATGACCTGCTGGAAAAAATAGCGGTGGGTGCGGACGCGGTCAATGCCGCCCGATCCATGATGATGGCGCTTGGTTGTATCCAGTCGCAATCCTGCAATACCAACAAGTGTCCTACCGGTGTGGCAACAACCGATCCTCGACGAGCCCGGGCAATTGACGTAGAAGCCAAGGCCCTGCGGGTCTGCAATTTTCACCACAATACTCTGCATGCGTTCATGGAATTGTGTGGTGCCATGGGGTATGACAACCCCTCCAGGCTGAAACCCAGGGATATCGTCTGCCGGTATGATGCCGGGTATCGGTATTTCGACGAAATCCACCCCACCCTGCAGCCGAATCAACTTCTGGACAATACTGCCCCTACCAGCTACCTGGAAAGCTGGACCCGGCCCATCCGGACCACTTCTAGCAGGCTGTTGAAAAACGTGATGAGCGCAGCCAAGGCGAGGCAAAAACTGGCGAAAAAGCGCAGTTTACCGGGTGTAAATGAGCATTTTGAGCCAGTTTTTAACGAAGCACTGGCAAGCCCAATAGTTTTTCAACAGCCTGCTAGGAAGCCTCTGGTCGTTCAAGGCACTGCTCCGGCCACAGACGAGCTCACCCAAGAGGTGCGAGGCCGGCGGGATACCCTGACGGGCTTTACACACCAGTATAGATGACTCACACTGTCCGGATGGCTAATCAGAAACTCTTAATTGCCACTGCTATGGCCGGCTTTCTGCTGTCTGCATCAGTCCGTGGAGACCAGAATGACCCGCGCCTGAACGCGTTGTTCGAAACCCTCGCCCAAACCACGAATCCGGAGTTATTGACCCAGGTAGAGAACAGAATCTGGTCCATCTGGTATCAACATCCGGATCAGAACGCCGAAGAATTGTTGAGCGCCGGTGAAAGATTGATGAATGCCGGATACTACGGCGACGCACTGCGTGTTTTCAATTCACTGGTGAATCAGCATCCTGATTTTGCAGAGGCCTGGAACAGGCGGGCAACTCTGCACTTCCTGATGGGAAACCTTGACGCCTCCATCGAGGACATTGACCGAACCCTGCAACTGGAACCCCGGCATTTTGGAGCGATTTCCGGCCTGGGCCTGGTCTACCTGCAACAGGAAAATCTGGTCAGTGCCCGCGAGGCATTCGAAAATCTGCTGCGCATCAACCCCAACAGCCCCGCAGCGCAACAGAATCTGCAAAGGGTTCTGGAGCAGTTGAGAACACGCTTTATCTGAACACTGCCGGACTTGATCAGGGGTTCCCTTACAGATTCAACTCGGACGCATCGCTACTGACGTGTTCCACTGACGCCAAATGCGCCGAAATCGCTGCCTAGTTCACCGGTCAGCGAGTCTCCGCTTACAAAGCCGCTGAAATTCAGACTGATACTCTGACCCTGGGCATCGATACTGGTGGAAAAAGCCAGGGCATTGCCGTCAAAAATGATGCCACTGATGGTCTGATCACCGATATCACTGGACATGTTGCCGTTACCATCCTCGGTAATGGTCAGCGTGCCCGGTATTGCTCCCAGCGGAGTGTCCAACTGAATATTCCAGACACCGACAGCCGGAGGCGTGGTTGCACAGCTGGCCAGCACCAGCAACAGTGCTGCTAAGGAACCAACTAGTAATCTTTTCATAGGCTCGCTACCTTTCTTATTTCGTTGATTGATATGTCGGATACCCGATCGGAACTCCCTGTCAAAAGTCAACACGCCCTCACTGCCACAGCATTCCGTCTCACACATTGTCCGCTAAAATTCAGGGCAGTCAACCGCTTTGATCCGGAGCGGCAGCGTGGTTCTATTCAGTTTTCCAGGCGGTCAACCAGGCCCTGGTGACCGGATCGAAGCCCATCTCCTCCAGTCCCTGTTCCAGCCCCGGCATATGCGCGGCACCATAAAACAGGCTGAATGTTTTCAAGGACGGGTCCTGCAGCTTGTCTCGCAGCGTCTCAATGGCAGCGGAATTGCGGTCATCCAGCAGGGTAAATCCTCTGCCGGTCATCGCCGCAAGGCTGCTATCTGACGAAGCCAGGCTTTGTCCGAGCAGGTATTTCAATACCTTGTCACGATCCGGCCGCGAAAAAAGGGTCAGGATATCTGCGAAGGAGAGGTCCAGCGCCTGCGGGGCAACATCAACTGGCCGGTTCCCCAAGGTTTCCAACTCGCTTAGCACCAGCGCGACAAAAGCCGAAAACAGGGTTTCTCCCTTGGCATCCATCAAAGCCTGCAGTTCATGGGGCTCCAGGTCAGCATGAATGAAGTTGGGGCGCGTGTAATTGATGACGTCCAGCTGATAGCTGAGACCCAGCAATTTTGCCATGCCGGTCTGCAGAAACCCGATCACCCCGCCCCCCCTGCCGACACCACTGCCGTCGGGGCGCACGTTCTCCTCCGCAACCAGTTCATACAGCACCGCGTCCCGTGTCGAAAAGTAATCGTTGAGATCCTGATAATAGTCGAATTCCGCCATATGCACCGTAGCCACCAGGTCGACTTCCACGCCGCGGTTATTGCGATAGGTGGTCACGGCGGTCTGCAATTCGCCTCCAAATTCACCCGCTGTGTTATTGAAGCGCAGAAACCCGTCGCTCGCGTCATCCGCAACCGGCTGGGCAGCAGCGGGCAGACTCAGCAGGCAAAGCCAGGCACAGACTGTAAGGAGCTCTCGGTATCGCGCAGCAATAGAATTCATGGGCTTAGTATAGCAGTGACCGCTCCCGGGCGAGTTCCGGTGCCCCGCCACCGGTTTGGTGCAGGTGACCGACCACGGGCTGGGCCCTGCCGGAGCAGGCCTGCAGGCTGGATCAAACCCCCGGGGCCGCGTACCGGGGTACTCCCCTGCTTCGGTTGAAGCCCCTTGGCAACCGGTATATGCTGGAGCGGAAATCCGGTGGTGAATGCCACGCACAGAATACCGCCACCGGCGAGCCGAAAGGGAGAACTGCAATGGCAACATTCAAAGTGAATGGCGTCGAATACCAGCTCGATGTCGAACCGCAAATGCCACTTTTGTGGGTGCTCAGAGACGAACTGGGGCTGACAGGCACCAAGTTCGGCTGCGGCATCGCAGCCTGCGGAGCCTGCACCGTACACGTGAACGGCAATGCCACCCGCAGTTGCGTTACCCCGGTTCAGGCCGTGGAAGGCGCTGACATCACTACGATCGAGGGGCTCGCCGAGGCCGTCAACGGCACTGCTCCCGATGCGCCGGCACTTACCCGGGTACAACAGGCCTGGATCGACTACCAGGTTCCCCAATGTGGCTACTGTCAATCCGGTATGATCATGGCGGTAACCGACCTGCTCAACAACAATCCCAGCCCATCCGATGCTGACATAGAGCGCAGCCTCAGCAACATCTGCCGCTGCGGTTCCACGCCGAGGGTAAGAAAAGCCATTCGCGCATTGGCCAGCGCCTAGGAGATCAATCATGGCAATTACAAGAAGGCGTCTACTTCTGAGCACTGCCGCCATTGGGGGAGGGCTGCTCGTCGGCTACGCCGCCACGCGCCCCAGCAGACACCGACAGGCCAACGAAACCGTGGCCCGGGATGGACAACGATTTCTTACCACCTGGCTGCGTATCGACCCTGACAACCGGGTCACTGTTTATGTACCCCATTCGGAAATGGGACAGGGTGTCCATACTTCACTTGCCATGATGGCTGCGGATGAAATGGATGCCGACTGGGAGTTGGTGAGCGCCGAACAGGCGCCAGCAACTGATCTGTTTGCCAACGGTGATCTCATCAGCGGTTTTGCCGAGGAGTTCGGCCTGCCGGCTTTTCTGGCACCCATTGTGGCCGCTGCTTCGGTAAAAATATCCCAGTTGGTAAATCTGCAGACGACTGGTGGCAGTTCCTCAGTCCGCTTTACCGGCGAACATGGCATGCGCGCTTCCGGAGCTGCAGCCAGGGAGATGCTGATTGCCTGCGCCGCCGAGCGCTGGTCAGTTCCATCCGAGGAATGCCATACCCAACTCTCGCACGTACACCACAATGCCACCGGTCGCTCGCTTTCCTATGGCGAACTGGCTGCCGCGGCCGCAGAAATGGAGCCGCCGGAAAACCCCCGGTTAAAACAACCGGAAGAATTCACGATTATGGGCAAGGCCCTGTCCCGGGCGGACATTCCGCCCAAGGTCAATGGTTCGGCAAGCTATGGAATCGATGCCTACAGTGACGACATGCTGTTTGCCGCAATCAGGATTGCGCCGGTGTTCGGGGCCAGGCTCGTGTCCGTGGAGGCCACAGAAGCGCTGGGGCGCAGAGGAGTGAAAAGGGTTATTGAGCTGGAAGACTCGGTGGCTGTGGTGGCCGACAACTACTGGCGCGCAAAAGAGGCGCTGAAGCTGGTGAGCACCGAGTTCGAGCAGACTGAAAATGACCACGTGAGCAGTGCGGACATCTGGGCTCAGTTCGATCACGACCTGACAGCCGGAGAAGGCAAAAAAGACAAGGAGGTCGGGGACGCTCAGGCGGCGATTGACCAGGCCAGCGAAGTCATCGAGGCCAGCTATCGGGTTCCCTATCTGGCCCATGCGCCGATGGAGCCGATGAACTGTACTGTGCATTTTCACGACGGCAAGGCCGACGTCTGGACCAGTACTCAGGACAATCTGAGCATCAGGGGTCGGATAGCTTCGATAGGAGGCCTCGATGAAAACGACGTCACCCTGCACCCGGTCTATCTCGGAGGAGGATTCGGTCGCCGGCTGCCGTTCAACTGGAATATGATCGATCACGCCACCCTGATCGCCAAAGAGTTCGATGTCCCGGTCAAGACTGTCTTCAGTCGTGAAGACGATATGCAACAGGACTATTATCGACCTGCCGTGGCCAGCAGGTTTCGCGCCGCATTCGATGCGGCAGGCAACGTGACTGCCTGGGAAAATCGCTTTACCGGACCGATTCAGACGCCCGGGGCAGCGCACATTCCTTATGCAATCGGCAACCAGTCCATTCGTGTCATCGACAGCGAGACTCATGTGCCTGTTGCCGCCTGGCGCAGTGTGGACCATTCGCAGCAGACGTTTTTTACCGAGTCCTTCATCGACGAAGTCGCGCACCGGGCGGGCAGGAATCCGTTTCAGTTCCGCATGGATCTGCTTGCCGATCACCCCCGGCATCGCAGGGTCCTGGAAGTCGCAGCCCAGGGTGCGGGCTATGGTCAGAACCTTCCCGAAGGCCACGCCATGGGAATTGCGGTTCAGGAAAGTTTCGGCAGCATAGTGGCCGAGATCGCCGAGGTTTCCATCGACAGCAATGGCCAGCCGAAGGTTCACAAGGTTACCTGTGCCATCGATTGTGGCCGTGCTATCAATCCCGACACCGTTGAGCAGCAAGTGGAAAGCGGAATTATTTTCGGCCTTTCCGCCGCCCTTTACGGGGAAATCACTATCGAGAACGGTGGCGTCGTGCAGGGCAACTTCCCTGACTACGACTCAGTCCGTATGGCTCAGACTCCGGAAATTCAGGTTCACATTGTTGAATCGGGAGAAGCGCTTGGCGGGCTGGGCGAACCGGCCACTCCCCCAATCGCCGCCGCCGTTGCCAATGGCGTCTATATTCTCACCGGGCAAAGGGTAAGAGAACTTCCGTTCATAAATCATGATCTTTCTCTTACCACGCCGGTTGCGCAGAGGTAGCGATGGCAGAAAATGTTTGAAGTTGCGGAAGTCGGCCGATGCCTTAGCCGGGTTGAATACAAAAAACTCGAGCCGCAGCTTCACTACCAGCTGCTTGCACTGCAGCAGAAACTGCGAAGCAGTAACAGGTCTCTTGTCATCATTGTCTCTGGTGTCGAAGGTGCCGGCAAGGGGACTGTTGTTGACAGGCTGAACCGCTGGTTCGATTCCCGGGATGTACGAACACATGCATTCTGGGACGAATCGGACGAGGAGCGTGAACGACCGCATTTCTGGCGTTTCTGGCGCAGTCTGCCGCCAAGAGGTACCGTGAGTGTGATGTTCACCTCCTGGTATAGCAGGCCGATCCTCGACAAAGTATTCGAGAAAGTCGACGACAGTGAGTTTGAATCAGAGTTGCAGCGCGTGGTGGAACTGGAGCGCTCGCTGGTTTTTGATGGAACGATCTTCGTCAAACTCTGGTATCACCTGTCCAAGGAAATACAAGCCGGTCGTCTTGAAGAAGACTCACCGATCGCACGCTACAAGCAGTCCCCTTTCGCCGATCAATATGCCCGTCTTTATGACCAGTTCACTTCTGTATCGGAGCGCGCACTCAGGTTAACCGATACCGGCATCGCCCCCTGGCATATCATAGAGGCAACTGACAGCTATTACCGCGATGTCACTACCGCCCGGATTCTGGTCGCGTCCCTTCAGGCGCATCTCGATGGAGGCGAACAAGGCAGCTCAGAACGCGCCAACGCTTCATCGAACGGACAGATTCCACCATTGAGTCAGGATGCCAGGGTCACGGTACTGGATAGATTGGACATGAAAAAAGCGCTGTCCGGTCCCGATTATGAATCAAGGCTGGCAAATGCACAGCTACGATTGCACCAACTCGCCTGGGCAATGCACCACCAGAAAAAAAACGCCGTAATCGTTTTTGAAGGCTGGGACGCGGCCGGCAAAGGGGGAGCGATACGTCGGTTGACAGCCGCAATCGACGCACGCCTGTACCGGGTGATTCCGGTAGGTGCACCCAGCGACGAAGAGCTTTCGCATCATTACCTGTGGCGCTTCTGGCGCCATGTCCCCAGAGCCGGTTTCCTGACTATCTATGATCGCTCCTGGTACGGACGGGTTCTGGTGGAACGTGTGGAACGGCTGGCAAGCCCGGAGCAATGGTTGCGCGGTTACCAGGAAATCAACAACTTCGAGGAGCATCTCGTCGACCACGACACGGCGGTGCTGAAATTCTGGATTCATATCAGTAAGGAGGAACAGCAGCGCAGGTTCGAGGACCGCGAGGACAATCCTCTGAAGCGTCATAAGATTACCGATGATGATTGGCGTAACCGGGAGAAGTGGGATGACTACAGACTCGCCGTCAATGACATGGTTGCCCATACCAGCACCGGCCAGGCACCGTGGATTCTTGTCCCGGGAAACGACAAAAAATACGCGCGGGTAGAGGTTCTGGAAACAGTCTGCGAGCGGCTCGAAGCCACCCTTGATCCGGATACTACTTCAAAGGACCGCTGAGTGAGCCAGACAACGCGCTGGGCTTCACACTTCAATCGAGCCTTTTGCTGAAGCGCCGAATTGCCAGAATCAGCATGACAACCATGATCGCCGTGAGGGCCAACACGTCCGGCAACATTGTCTCAATACCCGCACCACGCAACACACATGCCCCGTATCAGCCGGTTGAAGTGCGTCAGTGGGAGGATCTCAGCCAGGTTCCTGGCAATCACTGGCATACCGTCAAAGGGGAACATGAAACCGGATAACAGGATTGACGGAAGAAAAATAAAGAACGCCATCTGCATAGCCTGAAACTGCGTGGTTGCCGAAGTGGAAATAAACAGGCCCAGGGACAGGTTGGTTGCGATAAAAATCAGGGAAGCCCAGAGGACGTCCAACTTGTCGCCACGCAGCGGTACCTGAAATAACAGCCAGCCAAGGCCCAGGATAATAACAACCTGCAGCAGTCCGATGATCACATAGGGAGCGATCTTCCCCAGCATCAACTCAGTGGTCTTCACCGGTGTATTGATCAGCAGTTCCAGATTGCCCCGCTCCCTTTCCCGCACTATGGCCACTGCAGTAAACAGCACCATGGTCATCGTGAGAATGACACCTACCAGCCCGGGTACGATATTGACCGCAGAACGACGCTCCGGGTTGTAGTAGTTACGTACTTCAAGAATGCCAGCATCTGTACCGGCACGACTCCCGGTGTCGAATGCCGTGGCAACAGCAGTCAGTCGCTGCCCCACTCCGAGAATAATCGGATCCGTACCGTCAACCATAAGCTGCGCAGCCTTTCGATCTCCTTCAATAACCCGACGGTCAAAATCCGGGGGAATGTACAGACCGATAGCAATTCGACCACTGTCCAACAGTGCTTCCAGCTGTTGCGGTGTCTGCAGCCGGTATTGAAAAACCAGCACCTGGGACGCGGTGATATCCGCTATCAGTTCCCTCGAAAGATGTGTATTGGACTGATCCACAAGCGCTGCCCGCAGGTTGCGAACATCGGTGTTGATCGCGTAGCCGAAAAGAGTCAGCTGAATGAGGGGAATGCCGACTATCATCCCGAAGGTCAGCCGGTCCCTGGACAATTGCAGCATTTCCTTGCGCATAATCGCGAATATCCGCAACAACGAGTTCAAGCCGCCTCCCCCTTCCGATCCCTAAGCTCCGTGACTGCGACAAAAACGTCTTCCAGGCTGGGGGGCACCAGCTCAACCTGCGCCTGAACCCGTTTTTCCAGCAGTGTCTGGCGCACCAGCTTTTCCGGTTCCGAAAATTCAACCGGTATCAGAACCCGCAGGCGCACACCAAGTTGTGTGACACTTGCAACCTCGTCCAGATTATTCATCGCACTCCTGGCCCTGTTGGCATCATCTGCGACAATCTCCACGATGTTGACACCAATCTGCCTGCCCAGCTCCCGCGGGGAACCGTCTGCCACCTTGCATCCTCTGTGCAGGATAGCCAGCTGGTGGCACCGTTCAGCTTCATCCATGTAGTGGGTGGAAACCAGAATGGTTGTTCCCCCCTCGGCAAGTTCGAAGAGTATTTCCCAGAAATCCCGCCGGTTCTGAGGATCCACCGCGCTGGTCGGTTCGTCCAGAAACAGGATCTGCGGTTTATGCAGAATGGCGGCAGCCAGGGCCAGTCGCTGCCTTTGACCACCGCTGAGGGTGCCGGCGCGTTGCTTGCGCTTTTCCTGCAGATCAAAATCCACCAGCAACTGTTCAACCCTGGTCCGGCGCTGACTTCCGGGAATGGCGTAGACCTGGGCGATAAACTGAAGGTTCTCCAGAACCGTCAGGTCTTCGTAAAGTGAAAAGCGCTGTGTCATGTAGCCAATCCGCTGTTTGAGCTTTTCGGCCTGGTTTCGGACATCGAGTCCGAGCACCCTGGCTTCACCCGAAGTTGGCGTAAGCAATCCACAGAGCATTCGAATGGTAGTGGATTTGCCGCTCCCGTTCGGACCCAGAAACCCATAAATTGTGCCCCGGGAAATATCCAGGCTGACATCCCGCACCGCCCTGACGGCTCCAAAACTGCGACACAGATTCCTTGCCGATACCACCTGTTCCCGGTCAGTCATCGCCAGGCACCTGCATGCCGGGAAAAAATGCCTCCACCGGCACCCCGTCGGGGAGTCGCCGGTCCAAAGGCGGAAGCGCGATCTCCGCCACGTAACTCAGACGGCTGCGATCGTCTTCTGTCAATGCAAAGTAGGGAGTGAAACTGGCGTCACTGGAAACCCGCCGCACGGTGCCATCCAGTATAGCTTCCAGGCCGTCTACCCTGACCTTGACCGGGTCGCCCGGAGCCACGTTGACTCTAAAAGCTTCCGGCAGGTAAACCCGGGCATGGGGTTGACTGCCACTTAACAGCACCGCCACCACTGCTCCGGCTGCAGGCCTTTCTCCTGCTTCGAATGGCAGAGAATCCACGATCGACGATCGCGGTGCCCGCAGAGTAAGCCGCTCCTGCTCGATCTGCAACTGCCGGAGCTGTGACTGCGCCTGCTGCAGGCTGAATCGGGTCTGCTCGAGTTGTTCAGGCCGCGTACCTGCCTCCAGTTCCTGCAACCCGGCATCGGCGGCCTTGAGGCTGGCTTCGGCTGCATCCATGAACTTGCGAGCCAGATCCACGCTTTCCCCTGAAGTGAGGTTGCGCTGGCGTAACTCGGTCAGACGTTGCAGTTCCCTGATTCGAAACTCATACTCAATTCGACGTTCCTCGACCTGAGCTCTGGCGGCCAGGATAGTCTCGGCACGCGGGCCCTGCTGTTGCTCGGCCAGCAGTGCCTCGATACGCTTGATATTGGCTTCCGATTCCGTGAGCCTGGCCCTGATCCGTTCGTCGTCCTGAACCATCAGAACCTGACCTGTCTCAACCTGATCTCCTTCGGACACTCTGATTTCAACGACAGGCTCCGATGACTCGGCAGTAATTTCCACGCGATCAGATACCAGTTGCCCGACTGCTCCGGCAGAATGCCGGTCGCAGCCGCCCAGCAGAAGTAATGCCAGGATTCCGGATAGAACACGAAGGCTACTCATCAATTCTCCTCCCTGGGCAGAACACCCTGTTCAAACAGCTCCCCGGTGTGTTCAATCAGATCAGCCATCACCTTACCATCCAGTTCTGATTCCAGCAGGTGGCCGGCGATAGGGCGGGACAGGAATGGAAACACCATCATACCCATCAGTGACCAACTGGCCAGTTCCGGGCTCAGATTGCTGCGATACCGCTTGGTATCGATTTCGTTGCCAATGGCACTTATCAGCCGGTGAACAAAGGTGGTGCTGAACTTATCTATGATGGAGTTGCGACTTTCGTCTTCGCCAAACAGCACTTCTCTGACAACGAAATTCGGCCACCAGGGATTGACCGCCAGAAACTGCATGTAGGCCCGTACAAAGTCCCTTACGGAATCGTGGCGCTGACCGTGCAGTTCCCGCAGCGGCTGTTCCAGTGCATTGAAAACATCATCCACCATGGCCAGATACAGACCTTTTTTACCACCAAAATAGTAGTTCACCATGGCGCCATTCACACCGGCCAGCGAGGCAATCTGGCGCACCGACACCGCTTTGAATTCATAACTGAGGAACAGTTGCCGGGCAGCCTGCAGCAAATCTCCTTTTACCCTCTCACTGCTGCCGGCAGGAGGACGCCCAGGGCTACGATCTTTGCTGTTCCCGACCTCCCGGGGGCGGTGAACGGGGTTTTTGTCGTCACCGGTCCCGAAGGCGACTGGTTCGCCCGTGCGCCCTGCCGACCCATCCGGACCGGTGCCGGCCGTTGCGTCGGCCCCGGATTTCCCCGGGTGGCGATTCTCCTTGCCACCAGTATCCCGGGGAACGGCGCGCCGGGACCTGCTGTGTCGCTTTACTGCCATGGGCTGAGGAAGTCCCCCGCTGGAATTAATTAAACGTTTAATTAATAATACAATCCAGCCGCTTCGTCAAGTAATCTCAGGGATTCTCTGATTGCGAACCGCAACGCGCTGCGGGTGTCTGCCGGTGGACGGGCTCTGACAGTAACGGAAGCTGCAGCGACAAGAGACTGCGTGACTTCCTGGCACGCCCCGCTCAGTCAGCGCTGACCGGAAGCAACAACCTGCTGCCGGGTTCCCGCTGGACGTCAAAGGCCTTGAGAGTCATGGCGACAAAATTGTAATAGCCAATCAGGCCGGTAAGGTCCATTACGCCTTCCTGACCCAGTAACCGGACCGCCCGGGCGAAAGTCTCCTGGCTCACCTTCGGCGTACTCACCAGCTCGCGGGTGAACTGGACAATCAGTTTCTCCACCTCCCCCATGCCGGGTACTTCGTCGGCCTCACTCATAGGCCGCCGGAACTTGACGAAGTCCATGATTTCCTGTTCCAGCCCGGCTACCCGCCCCAGCGGCTCGTGGGCGGAATATTCGTACTGGTTACTTAACTCTCTGGCTGTCGCAATTATGGTCAGTTCTGTCAGGCGCTGATCCTTGTCCGTGCCATATCGCACTCTTTGTCGCAGCATCCAGGCACCTTCTGCCATTTCAGGGCTGTACATCCACATACCCAGAGGGCCGCGCAATCCATCTTCGTACCCGCCTCCGGGGCTGGTGAACATGTCATAGACACGCGCCGCCTCTGCATCCAGTTGCGAACGTTGAACCGCGGGAAGTCTGGCCCAGGAATCACGATAGATGTCATCAGGTATATCCTCTTCCGTTACTGGCGGTGGCATCACCAGGTTTCGGAACGCATCCTGTTGCGCGGTGGCGTAGCCACCAGTCAGCAAACCCAGGGTAAAAATCAGCATCACGGGAATCGCAGGTTTCATCATAAGCCTCTTCTTGTTGCAGTAAACCGGCGGCAAAGCCGGGGAATCTCCAGGCAACATACCATATCCGTGCATCTCCATGCTAAACTGGGGCCCGGCCAATCCGCTCCTGAAACCGGGACTGAATGAATTTACTGATTTTGGGTTTAGTACTGTTTCTCGGCGCGCACCTTGCGCGGGAAGTGCGGTTAAGGGAGGGGGCGATTGCGAGACTGGGTCGTCGCAATTACCGGATTGTCTTCAGCTTGGTTGCAGTCGCAGGAGTCGCTCTGGTTATCCTGGGAAAAGCGTCTTCACCGTTTGTCATGATCTACGAACCCCGTTATGAACTTCGTGGGATCTCACATTTTGTCATGCTCCCGGCGTTTGTTCTGGTGGTGGCCGGCAATCTGCCTCTGTCCCATTTGCGCCGGGCAATCCGGAACCCGATGTTGCTCGGGACGGCCCTATGGGGTGGTGCGCACCTGTGGGCAAATGGAGACCTGGCTTCGATCCTGCTGTTTGGCTCCTTTACCGTCTGGGCAATCATCAAGTTCGTCTCGCTGGCGGGGGTACCGGAACCGGCAGAGAGGGCTTCACTGTTGTGGGACCTGCTGGCAGTGGTTTTCGGGTTCATTCTTTACAGCGTGGTGACGGTTTTCCACGGCCATCTTTTCGGCATAGGATTGACATTTGGGTAAGTTATTTTTTCTATTCATGACCGGGGGAATTCTGCTCTGGGGTCTGCCAAGTGCCCCCGCAGGTGCCCAGGGCAGTCCCGAGAACGCGTCAGCTGCCTGGAACGGCACCTGGATCGCCCAGGGTACACTTTTCAGCGTAGCGGTATCCGTTACAGAAGGGGTTTTCAAAGTTGACCAGGAGCAGTCTCTTGGCTTTGCCTGGTCATCACAACCCGGTCGCGTCAACGGAGATCAGGCCACACTGGAGGTGCAGTACGCCGGCATCACCGCTCGCCTGCGGGCCCGGCTCACCGGTCAGGACATTGCGGTAGTGGAAGCACTCAGCTGTGTGCCGGAATTCATGGTGCTATGCACTCTGGCCAGGGGGCAGCAGGCGGTGTTTGTCCGCAAGAATCCACAGCCACAGTAACACGGTCAGAAGTGGCGTGGCGTGATGCCACGGGCCGGCGCAGGTTAATTCACCTCACTCATGGCCCGCACAACCCTGGTGACGATCCCGTAATCGATTGCCTCGTCCACTGTCATCCAGTAGTCCCGGTCCGTGTCCTTGGCCACCCGTTCAAGCGGTTGCCCCGTCTCGTCGGCTATCAGTTTATTGATCCGGGCGCGCATTCTTATAATCTGCTCTGCCTGAATCTGAATGTCTGTGGCCCGCCCCCGGGATCCGCCCAATGGCTGGTGAATCAGGAATCGCGTATTGGGCAGGGCGAATCGATGTTCTCTTTTGACGGCCAGAAAGATAGTCGTCGCGGCACTGGCAACCCAGCCGGTGCCTATGGCCCGCACATCCGGCCTGATGAACTTAATCATGTCGTAAATGACATCGCCGGATTCCACGTGCCCCCCGGGGGAACTTACGTACAGGGTGATGGGCTCATCGCTTTCAGCGGCCAGAGCCAGCAGGTGCTCGGTGACGTTTCTCGCCATCTTGTCGTTGACCTCACCGAACAGGGTCAGCGTTCTGGATTTGAACAGCTTTTCATCGATAAATGCGCGACCGTAATTGCGCTTTTCCTTGCTGTTACTTTCATCCTCTCCGTTCAATAAGAACTCATCGCGAGGGTTGCTACGCATTTTCTGACTCCATCGTTTAGCCGGAATTCCGGAACTTTAACAAGCGGGACGTTCCATCCCCCAGGAATTTCTGATTAAGTATGGCACCGCTCTGGCCATAATTAATCAGAGGTTCCTTAATCTGCCAATTATCCACAGGGCTGCTGGTTGGCCCGGAGAAAGGCGATAATCTTCCATTTATCGTCATCCCCCTGGGGAAAATTATTACCGAACCCCACCATACGGGTATCGGGAATTCCATTGGTGATAATGGCGAAAAGCTCGTCATCGCTTTCGCCGTATCGCCACTCGCAGTCGAAAAGAGTCAACGCGCCGTTCTGCTCCGGTGTCATTACATGACAGAGCTCTGCGCAAGTGCCGAGAAACAGCGCTTCCCCCCTGACCAGAGCTTCCGGATCCTGCATAAAGGACTGCACTCGGGTCAGTTCGACCGGTTCCACAGCGGCACCGTCACAATTCAGAAGCAACAGTCCGTTGACACAGAACAGCAGGTTTCTTAGCAGGGCCATCGAGATTCAGTCCATCTGACCAGCTTCAGGCGCTTCCGGGCCTTACACGAATTGAAACTGCAACTCTGCAGGGATTCCCGGCGCTGGCCACGAGCAGTCCGGGAGGATAAAACACCTGATGCCAGGGTTCAAGAACAAGCGTCAGTCCCGGGTCGATTCCTCCCCCAGAGGCTTGAAGGTGATCAGAAGCTGCGGCAACAGAGTCAATGAGCCGGTCAACGCTACCAGCATGGCGAGACTGGTCAAAAGTCCGAACACAATAGTGGGAATGAAATTTGACAATGCCAGGATAGAGAATCCCGCGACGATAGTCATTGACGTGAAATACATGGCACGGCCGATGCTGTTATGACAGAAATACATGGTCTGTAGGTAGCTTCCAAAACGTGGATATTCCCGACGAAATCGATGCATGTAGTGAATGGTGTTGTCGACTCCGATTCCCACTGAAATAGCTGCGATGGTAATCGTCATGATATCCAGAGGGATATTCAGCCAGCCCATGATGCCCAGCACGAACCCGGCCGCAATAACATTGGGAACGATACAGATTACTGCAATCTTCAGCGAACGGAACAGGGTCATGAACATCAACAGAATGGCAAAAAGAACCACACCCAGGGTCAATATCTGGGACTGGAACAGGCTCTGTAACACATTGTTGTACATCACCAGTATTCCGGTCAGCCGAACCTCTTCGTCACTGAAGCCGAATCGTTCCTCGACCTCCGTTTCAATACTTTGCAACAGCTCGTTGCGATTCAGGTTTTCTGCCGATTCGATAACCCGCACATTGAATCGCAACTGGTTGTCCGCGATGGAAACGAATGGGTTCAACACCGTTTCGCGCAGCGTTTCAGGGATCCGGCTGTAGAGTAATGCCCAGAGTACACCGTCAATAGGCTGATCGGCGTTGAGCCCTTCCGCCAATTGGATAACAGCACCGAAGGAAAGTACCTTGCCCGTGCGGGGATCGCTGTCCAGGTATTCGTGAATCGCCTTGATCTGCTCCATCTTCGGAGCCGTGAACCAGTAGGCGTCCTGAACACCTTCCGGTTCGTCACCGAAACCGAAGCCGTCATCGAAGCCGTCTTCAGGTCCACCGTTTGCCTCCGGCAGGTCCACAATCACATCGAAGGAAAGGGTTCCACCCAGCTTCTCGTCGAACAACGACATCCCCTGGTATATCTCCGTGTCCTCCCGAAAGTAATCGATAAAACTGTTTTCAACTCTCAGCCTGGTCAGGCCAATGACGCTGAACACGGCAACAAGCCCATAAATAACCAGAACTTTGCCGCGCAGCCTGTCGGTGAGGCTGGCCAGCGCCGAGGTCAGGTTCAGTTTCAGGTCCGGTGAATACCTGGTGTCGTCTTTTTTCAGGAGAGTCACGACTGCCGGAAACAGAGTGAACGCCACCAGAAGTGCCGTCGCCACCCCCATCATCATCATCCAGCCGAAATTGATGATCGGCAGAATTCCACTGACGATCAGCGAACCGAATGCAACAGCCGTTGTCAGAGCGGTATAAAGACAGGGCCGGAACATGCTGAGTATGGCGTGTCGAAGCAACCTGTCATGGTCGGAGAAATGTCGGGTCGCACGCAACTCCCGGTATCTCACCATCAGATGCACCGTCAGGGAGATAGTGATTATCAGCAGCAGGGAAATAAAATTGGAGGACACCACGGTTACACGCCAGTCCATCAGCCCCAGCATGCCTACCATGATGATTCCCGCTACCGCGCAGCACAGCAGCGGCAGAGCAACGTATCTGGGCTTCCTGAAAATCAGCCCCAGCGCAACCACGATAAGCACCAGAACGGCTAGGCTGAAACTGCTGAGATCACCGCGGACGAATGTAACCAGGTCGTCGGCTATCATTGGCGCGCCACCCAGGTAAATCGTGGCACCATCCCTGTAATCGTCCAGAATTGCGCGGATAGTGGTTATGGTTTCATGCTGGCGGTCGGCCATTGCTTTACTGTAGGAATCATACGCCTGCTCCACCCGACGCAACTGCGCCGTTTCATCTGCAGTGAGCGATTTCTCCCGCTGCAAGTCGCGCAGCGCCGTGCGGCGGGTCAACAGGTCCCGCGCCTGCTCGTCTATAGAAAAACTAATCAGCAACCCTGCGGTCTGACCGTCGGGACTGACCACTGCATTACGGAATACCGGGCTTGACGTCAACTCCTCCCGGGCCGCCTCGAGATCGGTTTCGGCATCCTCTAAGGTCAGGTAATCTTCAGAGATGCCGGTCAGGGGCGTATCTCCAAAAACAGGGACATTGAGTAAACTGTCTACCGACTGCACCTGCTCGATCGCCAGCAGGTCGCCTGCCAGAGCTGCCAGCTTCTCCAGTTCGGAGCGGGAAAACAGCTCTCCATCAGGCGTGTAGGCGACTGTAACAGCGTCTCGAACGCCGTAACGCCGATTGATCTCGCGGGAAAATTCCAGGTCCGGATCATTCTCCAGCAATAGTGAATCTGCCGACGCATCGAGCCGGAAATCCTGTGCATGCCAGGCAAAAAAGGCGACCACCAGGGCCAGCAGGCCGACGATCAGGTAGGGTTTTCCAAACACCAGATGTGCATACAACCTGGCAGTGCGTGACAACATGACAGTTAACCTGGTTCCCGGTAATTTACTTCACAGGCTCGGGCAGAGGGCACACTATACGTGTTTATGTAACGGTTTACGACGGTTTGGATCAGCACATCAGCCTGTACCTGCTGACCGCTTTCGAACTCAGGATTCCACGAAGGCCCTTTCAATCACATAGTGCCCTTTGATGCCCTGCCGCGACTCCTTGAAGCCCCACTCATCAAGGATGCGGCAGGTGTCGGTCAGCATGGCGGGACTGCCACAGATCATGAACCGGTCTGCCTCCGGATGCGGCTGATCCAGCCCGATATCGGCAAACAGTCTGCCCTCGGTCATCAGCGTTGTCAGGCGCCCCTGGTTACGGAAGGGCTCTCTCGTCACTGCCGGGTAGTAGACCAGTTTTTTCCTCACCAGATCCCCGAAATACTCGTTGTCGGGCAGTTCCTGCAGGATAACATTCTGATAAGCCAGGTCGCTGACCCGTCGCACACCGTGGGTCAGTACTATCTTATCAAAGCGCTCATAGGTTTCCGGATCCCGGATTATGCTCATGAACGGCGCCAGTCCGGTTCCGGTACTGAGCAGGTACAGATTGCGCCCGGCTAGCAGATGATCCAGCACCAGCGTGCCGGTGGGTTTGCTGCTGACCAAAAGCTCGTCTCCCACCCTGATATTCTGAAGGCGCGAGGTCAGCGGCCCATCGGGTACCTTGATGCTGAGAAATTCCAGTTCCTCATCGTAATTGGCGCTGGCAATACTGTAGGCTCTCAGCAGGGGCCGACCGTCCACTTCCATTCCCACCATCACAAAATGGCCGTTTTCAAACCGCAGACCGCGATCGCGGGTGGTCCTGAAACTGAACAGTGAATCATTCCAGTGATGAACTTCAGTAACGCTCTGGCGGGACAGTGCTGCCATGGGTCTAACCCCCTTTGGGAGTGATTTGATCAGATCCGCAGTCTAGTAGCAGGTTATATATCTGTAAAATTTATTATTTATATATCTATAATCTGTTTTACCTATATGTTACCGTGCCTGTTACGGAGGTCCGGACCATGCGTCTCACCCTGCGCCAACTGGAAATTTTTCTGGCCATTGCCCATTTCGAGAATGTCACCCAGGCCGCCAGCAGTCTCGCCCTGTCGCAGTCGGCTGCCAGTACGTCACTCAAAGAATTCGAGCAGCGGTTCGGAGTCAGCCTTTTCGACCGGATCGGCAAGCGGCTGCAGCTGAATGAACTGGGCCGGCTGGTCCGCCCGCGGGCGGAATCCCTGCTTGCCCAGGCAGTGGAATTCGAGAACAGCCTGTTGGACCCTGCTGAGATCGGCACGATCAAAGTTGGAGCGACCCTCACTATCGGCAACTACCTCGCCGTGGAAATCATTGCCCGGTTCATGTCACTGCATCCGGACTCCCGGGTGCAGCTCACCGTGGAAAATACCCGCGCCATTGCCGGCAAAGTCAGCAATTTCGAGTTGGACGTAGGGCTGGTGGAAGGGGAGCTGCAGGACCCGGACCTGGATGTCATTCCCTGGCGGGAAGATGAACTCACACTGTTCTGTGCCCCGCAGCACGCGTTTGCCTCCAGGCGACGACTGACCGACACGGATCTTCTTGAGGCCGCCTGGATAGTCAGGGAAACCGGCTCCGGCACTCGCCAGGCTTTCGATCGCGCCATGACCGGTTTACTATCCAATATTCGACTGTTGCTGGAGTTGCAACACACGGAAGGCATAAAGCGGGCGGTAGAAGCCAACCTTGGAATCGGCTGTCTGTCCCGGATCACCCTCGAAGAGGCATTCAGGCGCGGGTCGCTGGTGCCGCTGGAAGCGCCACACCGGGACTGGCGCCGCAGGTTTTATTTTATTCTGCACCGGCAGAAGTTCAGAAGCAGCGGCATCGTCAGCTGGCTGGACCTCTGTCGAAACTACTGAACAAACAGGACATCCTACAAGTGTCGGAATCTCGATCGCAGGCAGCAGGCAATTGGCTGGTGAGCCACCGCAGGCTTTTGCTCGCCATCAGCCTGTTACTCGGCCTGTTGTGTGGCAGCGGCATCCTTTTTACCCGCTTTGATACTTCCGTCGCCGCACTGCTCAGCGACAGAGATCCCTATCTGGATGAGCTAGCCGACATGGAACAACGGTTTCCGCAGGCGACCACGGTCACCTTTGCCCTGGCGGCTCCTGACGGGGGTGCCGGCGTCTTCAATCAGCAGACCCTTGCCGCGCTGCGGGACCTGAACGAACGCTACCGGACCCTGCCCGGGGCAACGCGGCTCTGTTCTCTCCTGAGCTACCGTTCGCCACAGCGTAACTTCGTACTGTTCGAAAGGCCGTCGGAGCAATATCAACCGGATCAGCTGGAATCCCTGCAGCAGCTGGCTCTCGACGACCCGTTGCTGACCGGCACTATGCTGAGCGACGACGCCCAACTCACTTTCGCCACCGTCTACATTGATGCCGACCAACCCGATCAGCCGGAACGCCTGAGGCTGGCGGACGAAACCCTGTCGCTGCTGCACAGTCTGCGTGCCGCGCATCCGCAAACCGGAATCTACGCCAACAGTGACGCCCTATTCGAACGATCCACACAGGACGCCATGATCCGCGACCTCACCACGCTGCTCCCCGTGGTGATTCTTATCTGCGTCCTCACCATCTGCTATTGCTTTCATTCCATCAGTTTCGGTATGTGCATTCTCGGTCAGGCATTACTGTCCATCCTTTCAACGGTTGGCCTGCTGGGCTACCTGGGCACCGGCTTCAACACGGTTTCCGTCATTGCCCCCCTGGTGGTAATCATCATTTCGGTGGCACACAGCGTTCACATCATTTCCGTGTACAAGCAACAGCTATTTCGCCGGTTAACCTACGAACAGGCCATGGAATACAGCATCCGCCATAACGTCAAGCCCGTGCTGCTGGCAACCCTCACCACCGCGATCGGTTTCCTTTCTCTGAATCTCAGTTCCTCGCCGGCGATCCAGGATTTCGGGCGCATCGTGGCCCTGGGAATCGGCTTTGCCTTTCTCTTCACCTTTACGCTGCTGCCAGCGTTGTTGATCTGGGTGTCCGTCAAAACCAGCGCCCACGGCAGAACCATGGATGCCGTGTTGCCGAATCGCCTGGTCCGGATTGTCATACCTTTCTGGCAACGCCGGGACAAATCCCTGTTTTACGTCTGCAGCGGACTGGCGATTTTCACGCTGCTGCTGCTGCCGCTCAATGAAACGGATTTTGACCGCCTGGACTTTATCGAAGCCGATTCCGAAGTAGGGAAATACTACGAGGTGGTCAGTGAGCGCCTGCAACGTGGCCCGGCACTGGTATACGGATTGCGCAGCTCTGAGCCTGGTGGCGTAATCGAACCGGCGTTTCTACGTCAGGTTGAATCCTTCAGCACCTGGCTGACAAGCCTGCAAGAGGTGGACAATGCCGGCAGCCTGGTGGAGGTGGTGAAGACCATTCACATGGCACGCGGGGGCCAGGACCCGGCGTACTATACGATACCCGACGACATCAATGCCATTGCCACCGACCTGGGAGCCTATCAGAGTATTGAATTCCCGGACTTTCCCCTCGCCAGTTTCATCGACGATTACGATTCGACCATTCGCCTGGCAGTCAACGCAATTCCTCTCAGCAACCAGGGCCTTATCGATCTGGATGAAAAAATTGCCGGCCGATTCCATGAGTTTGTACCGGATGGTGAGCTGCTCCACGGCAGCCCGCTTATCGTTTTTGCCAGGATGGACAGCCTGATCACCATCGAGCTTCTTCAGGGTTACAGCCTCAGTCTGCTGCTGATTACCCTGACCCTGGTAATCGGTTTTCGCAGCGTCCATTTCGGCCTGCTGAGTGTGATACCCAACCTGATTCCGGCTACCATGGTATTTGGCGTCTGGGGGCTGCTGGTGGGGCAGTTGGACCCGTTCGTCATGATGTTGTTCAGTATCAGTATCGGGCTGGTGGTGGACGACACTGTCCACCTGCTTACCCACTATCTGGACGGCCGCAACAAGGGCCTTCCCATTGACCAGGCGTTCAACCGCTCTCTGGAAACCGCCGGACCCGCCCTGATCGTGACCACCGCAGTGCTGGCCCTGGGCACCACCATCCTGATCGGTGCCAGTACACTTTACTTCCAGCAATCGGCCAAACTGCTGGTCCCGATCGTAGTCCTGGCACTGTTGCTGGACCTGCTCTACCTGCCCACGATCCTCAAACGTTTCGATTCAGCCAGGCTGCCTGCTCCTCCCGGTTGAGAAAGCCCTATTCCCCACCGTCGTCTGCATAGACCCACTGCATGGCGCCAAAGAACATTTCATCCCAGCTCTGCTGCCCCCAGGGTACGGACCTGGACGGATCCGGGTTGTCAGGATTCTGGGCCGAGTTGTCGAATGCTCCGACCGCGATGAGCCTGGTTCCTGCGGGCATCAGACGTGGTTTCGCGTAGGTATAGGCAAGTTGCCAGTTGTAATCGTAGTTGGCGATATTAATAAGTTGTTCGCGATTGCCATCCGGGTACTCGGCGTAAAAGCGCATGTACTTGCCCCGGAAATGCATATGCGGCGTAAAACTTCGCAGGTAGGCGGACCTGGGCAGGGTGACACTTGCCTGCTGGATAAATTCGGGGTCATTGGGTGGGATATTGGTCCAGGTGGGGGTAAAAATACAGGCGCAATCACTGGACAGCCGCTTCTGTGGAACTTCACCGGGTGGATAGAACCACAGGCCGATCTCGCTGGCGTCCACGGTTTCCCTTCCATTGGTGGTGTAATGCAGCTGCAGAGCCAGCTTTGAACCCTTTTTCAACAGGCCGCCGGTATTCTCAGGCATCCACACCGGTTCTGCTCCGGGAATATAGGCCGTAATATTGGCGGCATCATGATCGCCCCCACCCAGGAACCCGCCGCGACGGATCCCGGCGCCCGGAGGCAGCAGGTTATTGAGCGTGTGGTGCAGCACCGTTCGGTCACCGGCCACATACTGGCTGCCCTGTACCCAGTAATCCTGGTCGGTTTCAATGGGCACGACCACGTGTATGTAGTCCAGCACGCCAGTGGCAGGGATGGACTGAGGCGGCACTTTGATGATGTAGTCCGGCTCTCCGAATGCCCACTTGCTTGCCGGCCAGTTCAGGTTCGCCAGCGGATCCGTGGCACCGCCGTGGGGCGCTCCGGCATCGATCCAGTGCAGCAGTTTCTGCTGGTCACCGTCGGCCACCAGCATGTCGTTGACAAAGTCACCTACGTGTCCGTCGATCTGCCCTGGCGGCATGCGTTTGGTCATAAGGACTTCCCGGATCATGGGTGACCAGCCCTGGACCATGGCGTGACTGTTCAGAGCGAAGGGGGCAATGCCGCCCTCCCGGTGGCAGGACGCACAATTTTCGGCGATTATCGGGGCAATTTCCTCCGCATAGGAGGGAACCTGCTGCCGATGTGCCTCCCGCGCCGGATAGGACACTGCCTCACCGCTCACTGCCACCCGGGCGACCGGTACGTCATGGCCGCCAATCATGGCATTCAGTGCCTGTTCCAGTTCAGCACCCGCAGGGCCGCGGAATTCAACCGTGAATGCGGCGGGGTCGTATACCAGGACTTCGCCGGCCTGTTCGATGCCCAGGGCTTCAGAAACATACTGCGTATCGTCCATGAGGACCGGAATGGTGTCCACGCCAAGTTGTGCAAGTTCCGCGGCCACAGCCTTTCTGTCGTGCCTGACCATGGAGTTGATCACGAAGAACTTGACGCCCATGCCTTCATACTTCTGTTGCAGGGTAACAACCGCATCGAGATCCGATCTAAACGCTTCACTGCCGCCGGACTTGACCAGCAATACCACAGCCGCGTAATTGTCGTACCAGCTCATCTGGTGAAAATAGCCTTGCTGATCGAGCAGGGAGAAATCTCCCACCCGTTCAGCTGCTGCAGCCATCCCAGTCCACAGTATCAAAGTCAGTAGCAGTAATTTCTCGCTGTAGTTGGACATGTATTTCGCTCCTCTGCCAGGCAGTTTGATTGAAGCAACCTCATCAATGTAGGGATTCAGTCGGACCGAGTCAAATAAACCCGCCCCTGCCGCCGACCCGGCTGGGTCGACGCCCCGCCCCAACCGTCCCATTGACATCTAGCGGGGCTCGCCACGCTGCAGGATCTCGCGCAATACTGAAAACAGGGCAGGGTTTGCCACCAGAATATCCTCGACATGGAACTGTGGCGCCACGTGTGCCGGAACTTCAGTGAAGTGACCGTATTGTGCTCCCGCTTCGATGGCGATAACTTGTGCGGCCGCGAAGTCCCACAGGCTCAGGGATTCGTAATAACCGTCCAGCCGTCCGGCAGCAACCCAGCAGATATCGAGCGCCGCAGAGCCAAGCCGCCGGATATCGGCGCATTCTCTGAGGATATTGCCAACCCGGTGGAGCATGGGCTCCAGGTTGGTTTTATCGTAGGGGAAGCCGGTAGCGATGATGGCCCGCTTCGGATCGGCTTCCCGGGCGACCTGGATTGGGCTGTCGTTGAGGAAAGCCCCGCTACCCGATTCAGCCCAGAACAATTCACGGGTAAAGGGATTGTAGACGACCCCCAGATCGATTTTTCCGCCCTTCACATGGGCGATGGAAACAGCCGACTGCCGGTGCCCATGGGCATAATTGACGGTGCCGTCTATGGGGTCGATGATCCACAGATCCCCCTGAATCTGTGAAACATCGCCCAGCTCAGGCTGCAGTTCTTCCGACAGGATCTGGTGCCCTGGAAAGCTTTCCTCGATCAGGTTGGTAATCAGTGCGTCCGCCTTCAGGTCCGCCTGGGTAACCAGTTCCTTACCCCCTTTGAATTCGAGCCTCAGAACATTATGTTGTCGCTCACTCACAATCATGTCGCCGGCATGGATGGCTGCTGCTTTGGCGAATTTGACGATATCGGGCATGTTAACGGTTTCCTGCTGCTGGCTATTTCAGTTGCCGGTAATTAATGCCGGGCGATCGAACCGGCTACTCTGTCCTTGCGGATGCCACTCTGTCAAGGTGCAGGGTTTTTGACAGTGTTTCAACATCGTCGCAGTGGTCCATGAAATTGCTACAGCCCGTGACCGGCCATTGTACGGCTGCCAGGCAAAGGTAAAATTCGCTTCGAACCTTGGTTCCAGACCAGGATGCTGCCGATTCGGCTATAATTCGGCTCCATTTCAGAACTGACCACCAGCCATGAAAATTCTGTTTCGCTATACGCTGTTTGCGGTGATCGCCACAGCGCTGAACCTGCTCAGCCAGGAGTTTTCACTGCTGCTGTACGGTGGCTTGTATTCCCTCTACCTTGCCATACTTGTCGGCACGTCAGTCGGTCTGGCGAGCAAATATTTTCTCGACAAGCTGTTCATATTCAATACCCGGAATCAAAGGTCGGGTGACGATCTGGAACGGTTTCTGGCCTACAGTTTGACCGGGGTTTTCACTACCCTGATTTTCTGGGGATTCGAATTGCTGTTCGACCTCCTGTTTGCCACTCGTCTGGCACGCTATGCCGGGGCGGTAATTGGCCTGTCGATAGGCTACCTCCTCAAGTATCATCTGGATAAGCGTTTCGTCTTTGTCAACAGGGCCGTCTGAATGGAGATACATGGCTGGGGCCGTTACCCGGGAGTAGACGCGCAGCTCTGCGAACCCGCAGACCGCAGTGCGGCAGTTACAAAAGTCAGGGCACAGTCCGGATTCGGCCAGCTGATCGCACGCGGTGCCGGCCGCAGCTATGGGGACAGCAGCCTCGCTGGAAATGTCCTCGGCACGCGGTTTCTCGACAATTTCGCAGGCTTCGATACCGACACGGGAATTATTGCCTGCGCCGCAGGTGTCACCCTGGACCAGATTCTGGAACTCACTGTAGCGAAAGGCTGGCTGTTACCGGTTCTGCCGGGAACACGGTTTGTCACCGTGGGAGGGGCCATTGCCAGCGACGTGCATGGCAAAAACCATCACCAGGACGGTTGCTTTACCAACTTCGTTACCTCGATCACGCTGATGCTGGCATCCGGAGAAATCGTTCAATGCGGTCCGAACGCCAACGCTTCCCTGTTTCACGCCACCTGCGGGGGTATGGGTCTGACCGGTGTGATACTGGAGGCCACTCTGCAGCTGGAAAGGATATCCAGCGCGTTTATCGAACAGCAGACTGCCTTTGCCGGTAATCTCGACGAGATCTTCTCGCTGTTTGACGAACACAGAAACTGCAAATACTCCGTTGCCTGGCTCGACTGCCTGGCCAGAGGGTCGAAACTGGGCCGGTCCGTGCTTTATACCGGTTTCAACAGTACACGAGGCGAACTGGTCAACTGGGATCGGAGCCGGATCTCGGTGCCGCCATTCAGCCCCGGATCACTGGTAAACCGGTATACCATGAGCCTGTTCAATCGCCTTTATCTGGTGCTGCAGAAAAGTGGCCGGCGTGACAATATACTGCACTATCGGGATTATTTTTTCCCACTGGACTGGCTGCAAAACTGGAACAGGCTGTACGGACGCAACGGCTTTATCCAATACCAGTTCGTTGTCCCCGAGCATTCCGCCAGAGACGCGGTCGGCGCGGCACTCACTGAAATTTCCAGCCTCGGGAAAGGTTCTTTCCTTACGGTTCTTAAAAAAATGGGCAGCGAAAACAGCAATTACCTTTCGTTTCCCATGGAAGGCTTTACACTCGCGCTGGATTTCAAGAGGGAGGATTCACTGTTTCCACTGCTGGACCGCCTCGATCAGATAGTCATGGAGGCCGGAGGCCGTCTCTATCTGGCAAAAGATGCCAGGATGAGCAGGGAAATGTTCACCCGGACTTACCCTCGCCGGGAAGCCTTTCTCAAAGTTCGCAGGCAGGTGGACCCGGGCAACCTGTTCGGCTCGCTGCAGTCCCGTCGACTGGGCTTGAACGACTGAAAGGAGACACACTTTGAAACCTGGCGCAAATCCGCAACGGGTCCTGATCGTCGGTGCGACGTCCGCCATTGCCAAGGCGACAGCGCGGCTTTATGCAGCCCGGGGTGATTGTCTGCACCTGGTGGGCCGAAATGAAGAGGCGCTCGATTCCCTGGCCAACGACCTGCGAGTGCGTGGTGCCGGCCAGGTCAGCACAGGCGTTCTGGACGTCAACGATTTCGACCGGCACGCGGACACCATCGGCCTGGGAGTGGAATCCCTGGGGGGACTCGATATCGCATTGATCTGCCACGGTTCACTGCCGGATCAGCAGGCCAGTGAAAAATGCTTTGCCCTGACACGTCGAGAAATCAATACCAACGGCCTGAGTGTTCTCTCCCTGCTTACAGTCCTTACAGGGTATTTTATCGAGCAGCGGCGAGGAACCATTGCCGTGGTCACTTCAGTTGCCGGGGACCGGGGCCGACAATCCAACTACGTCTACGGTTCGGTAAAGGCAATGGTTTCCACCTACCTGCAAGGGCTGCGCGGTCGCCTGTCACCTTTCAATGTTCACGTGGTGGACATCCGGCCCGGATTCGTGGACAGCCCGATGACTGCGCACCTGGAAAAAGGGCCGCTGTGGGCCAGCCCCGAAAAAATCGGGGCGATAATCGTCAGAAGTATCGAACGCAGGCGACACACGGTGTATGCGCCTGGTTTCTGGCGCCTTATCATGTTCGTGGTACGCTCGATTCCGGATTTCCTGTTCAAGCGGATCAGGCTCTAACCGTGTCGATACCTCAATCCATGACAGCGAACAGACAGGGAAATGTGCTCTATGTTGACCTTGACGGGACACTCGTACGAAGCGACCTCCTGCTGGAGTCTTTTTTCCGGTTGCTGGCGAAAAACTTTCTCTACCTTTTTCTGATCCCGGTGTGGCTGGCAAAAGGCAAAGCCAACCTGAAACACCAGATAGCTCTCCGGGTCGACCTGCGCACCGACCTGTTACCCCTCAATCACCGGTTGCTGGAGTATCTTGAACAACAGAAGTCCCATGGCTGGCGTCTGGTGCTGATCTCCGCCTCCCACCAGCGGCTGGTAAACCGGGTGGCCGGACAGTTTAAACTGTTCGATAGCGCCATTGGCAGCTCCGCTTCGGAAAACCTGAAAGGTGAAAAAAAATTACAGAGAATCAGGGAGCTTTCCGGCGACAGGAGCTTTGCCTACGCCGGTAACGAAAAGGCGGATCTTCCTATCTGGCAGCAGGCCGAAACCGCCATCGTTGTCAGCGACAATCCGGGGCTGGCCTCTGCCGTGAAACAGTTCGGCAACAGCGTGATTGTGTTCGAGCCGGAAAACAATTTCAGGCGCGACTTCTGGCGGGCATTGCGAATTCACCAATGGGCCAAAAACCTGCTGCTGTTTCTGCCTCTCCTCCTGTCGCATCAGCTGGACGACGGACGGCTCATTCTGTTATCCCTTACCGGCTTTTTCAGCTTCAGCTTCTGCGCCTCCAGTGTCTATCTGCTTAACGACCTGCTGGATCTGGAACATGACCGGCAACATGAAACCAAGCGTTCAAGAGCCTTTGCCGCCGGCAACCTGCCTCTTCATGTCGGGCTGGTGGCAACACCCTGCCTGCTGATTCTCGCTTTTCTGGTGTCGTTGCTGTTGCCGTGGCAGTTCACTCTGGTATTGTCGGGTTACTACCTGCTCACCGTGCTGTACAGTTTCTACCTCAAGGCTTTTGCAATCATCGACGTGCTTCTGCTTGCCTGTCTGTACACTACCAGGATAATAGCGGGTGCAGCCGCCATTTCCACAGTTCCCACCTTCTGGCTGCTGGCATTCTCCATGTTCATTTTCATGAGCCTGGCTATCATCAAGCGTGTGACGGAACTGGGAAACCTGAGAAGCCGGAATAAACAACAGGCTCACGGTCGGGGTTACAGCGCCAGTGACCTCGAACCGATGACCATGCTGGGCAGCGCCAGCGGATTCATGGCGGTGCTGGTTTTCGCTTTGTACATCAATGCTGAGGAGACCAGGGTGCTGTACGGCACACCGGAGATACTGTGGCTCATCTGTCCCCTGCTGCTGTACCTGATAAGCCGGGTCTGGCTGCTGGCCAATCGCGGCCAACTGCACGAAGACCCTGTAGTCTTTTTCACTACCGACCGTAACAGCCAGGTTGTGGCGCTCCTGTGCGGCATCCTGTTGTGGGCTGCAACGGTCAGCTGGGTCTGAGCTGGCGCCACCCCCTGAACGTCCTCAGGGTCAATCATGCAGTGGCAAGGTGGCCGTGGTGAAACCGCAGATGATCCTCGATGAAACTGGCAATGTAGAAGTAGCTGTGATCGTAGCCGGAGCGGGAGTGATAAGTCACCGGGTAGTCGCTTTCACGCGCTGCCTCGAGCAACAGATGGGGGCGCAACTGCTGTTCCAGAAACTGATCGGCATCGCCCTGGTCGATCAGCATGGGAACCCATGAGGTGGTGTTGACAATCAGCATCGACGCATCGTGTTCGGCCCACCGGGCCCGGTCATCGCCAAGGTAGCTCGAAAGTGCCCGGGTTCCCCAGGGGCAGCGGGCAGGGGAACAGATCGGGGCAAAAGCGGATACCGAACGATACTGCCGTGGATTCTTCAGCGCGACTGTCAATGCCCCGTGGCCACCCATGGAATGACCGGAAATGGCGCAGGCACCGTCCAGCACCGGAAAGCGGGCATTGATCAGCGCCGGCAGCTCGTGAACTACGTAATCGAACATGTGGTAGTGCCTGCTCCATGGCGCCTGGGTCGCATTCACATAAAACCCCGCCCCCAGCCCCAGGTCATAGGCCCCGTCGGGATCATCCGGCACCGTGTCGCCGCGGGGGCTGGTATCGGGCGACACCAGGATCAGGCCCAGTTCGGCGGCGACCCGCTGAGCACCGGCTTTCTGCACAAAGTTCTCATCGGTACAGGTCAGCCCGGACAGCCAGTAAACCACCGGCGCCAGTTGTCCATCCGCCAGCGGCGGCAGGAAAACGGAAAAATGCATGTCGCAGGACAGGGATTCGGAGCGGTGCAGGAACCGTTGCTGCTGACCACCAAAACAGCGGATGTCGGATACTTTTTCCATGCTCCCCTCTTTGCAGACAACGGCTGCAGCCATTCAGATCATCCATGGCCGCGGGTCGCACCAGGGATGGCCAATCTGTTTTAAGTTTAAGGAACTGCGGACCAATTACCACAACTATCTGTGGGAGCCTGTCAGCCGCCGGTGCACCCCGACACACTACCGGTCTGAATGCCCGAGCGTTGCGCCAGGACCTGCTTCTGCTCAATCAGGGCTGTAACGTTACCCGCATTCCACAGGCGCAGGTCCAGGGGTACCGGTGCCGCTTTAGCCAGCGGCGGTTGGACTGCCGGTCCGCACTATGGCTAAATGTCGCCTGGCAATATCGGAAGTTAAGGATTTGAACAGCATGGACAAACCCATCGTCGCCGCCAATTCACCCATCAGGACCGAACTGGAAAAAGGGCAGGAATACTATTTCTGTGTCTGCGGTCGCTCGGCCAGTCAACCCTTTTGCGATGGCAGTCATGCCGCAACCACACTGAAACCACGGCCGTTTACTGCGGCTGAAGGCGGCGATGCCTACCTTTGCCGTTGCAAACACACGGGCAACCCACCCTATTGCGACGGCAGCCACAAACAGTTCAGTGACGAGCAGGTGGGGAAACCGGGACCGGGTGTCGAGATTGTTGGCAGTCGGGACAGCGCGCCGGTGGCGAAGGCAACCCCGGAAGAGCCCGATGTCGAACTGATTCACCAGCTGGCCAGGGAGGGTCTGGATATTGTCGGACACCATGGCCCCATGACCGCCATGGGAGTGCCGCGACACAAGTTGCCCCACTGGGATGACATTCAGGTCATGACCGCCCAACTGGCAGTCAAGCCATTGCTGGAGGACCAGCCGGTGGCCACCAGGACGATCATAGGGCCTGGGGCAAAAAAACCACTGGTACTGGACATTCCCCTGCTGGTTTCGGACATGAGTTTCGGCGCCCTGTCCGAGGAAGCCAAGGTCGCCCTGGCGAGGGGCGCTGAATTGGCCGGCACCGGCATCTGTTCGGGCGAAGGCGGTATGCTGCCGGAAGAACAGGCGGAAAACAGCCGCTACCTGTACGAACTCGCCAGTGCCATGTTCGGTTACGACGAGCGGCAACTTGC
Source organism: uncultured Gammaproteobacteria bacterium (assembly GCA_942492445.1). GTDB lineage: Bacteria > Pseudomonadota > Gammaproteobacteria > Pseudomonadales > Pseudohongiellaceae > NORP240. The sequence goes on along the minus strand of CALOEW010000086.1, from coordinate 6,145 downwards.
CCGGGTGCAGGCCTTTCATTTCAAAGGTGGCCAGGGCGCCAAAACCGGCACCGGCGGTCATCTCCCGGGCAGCAAGAACACCGCAAGAATTGCACAGGTACGCGGCATTCCAGAAGGGCAGCCCGCGGTCTCACCACCCACATTCAGGGAACTGACCAGCGTCGGCGATTTTCGCCGCTTCGCCGACAGGGTCCGGGATATAACCGGCGGTATTCCCATCGGTTTCAAACTCAGTGCCAACCACATCGAAAAAGATATCGGCTTCGCCCTGGATGCCGGTGCCGACTACCTGATTCTCGACGGCCGTGGCGGCGGCACCGGAGCGGCACCGCAGATCTTTCGTGATCACATCAGCGTTCCGACTATCCCTGCACTGGCTCGGGCCCGCCGGTTCCTGGACCGTCAGGGTGACAATGGCTCGGTGTCCCTGGTAATTACCGGCGGACTGCGATTGCCCATGGATTTCGTCAAGGCACTGGCCATGGGAGCCGATGCGATCGCAATAGCCAACAGTGCCCTGCAGGCGATCGGCTGTGTCGCCGCGCGCATGTGCAACACCAATAACTGTCCTGCCGGCATCGCCACTCAGAAACCGGAACTGCGCAGGCGTCTCGACGTCCAGCGCTCGGCGGAGAACCTGGCGAGATTCCTGGCGGCGGCTGTCAGCCTGATGCAGGTGATGGCGCGTGCCTGTGGACACAGTGATCTGCACCAGTTCAACAAGGAGGATATCGCCACCTGGGATCGGGACATGGCCCTGCTGAGCGGTATCCCCTATACCGGCCTCATGGATCCCGGCTGATCCGGGCGAGATTGGCTAAACGGCCACATTGCGTATAATGCAGGGCTGTCAACACATAGAAACCCCAAGCAGAGAACAACAATGAAATTCCTCACCAGACTAACCCTATTACTGGCTACCGGTGTGCTAACCGTGTCACTGGCCACAGCACAGTCCACCCTTTTTCGTGCCCGCCTGTCCGAGGTCCCGGTAACACCCCAGGACTATCAGAGCATAACCGGCGTGGGTGAAGTGTTCGCAACCCTTAACGGATCCACCCTGAGCCTGACCGGCACTTACCGGGGCATGAGTTCGGCTGCCACGGCAGCTCATGTCCACAATGCACCGAAAGCGATGAACGGCCCTCCGATCGGAGCCATGGAAGTCACGTCTGCCCCCAGTGGCGAGGTAAGCGGCATGCTGGAACTGACTCCGGAACAGATTGAAGCACTCCGCAACGAAGAACTCTATGTCGTCATCCACAGCGAAAACAATCCTGGCGGCGAAATTCGTGGCTGGCTGTTACCGAGAGAATCCTGAAGGACAGACATAATGACTATAAACAATCACCAGGCACCTGTACTGCTTTCATCAAAACCGGAATCAACAGGTGTTTTTAAAAGGTCCGCTCCATTTTTACTGGCCGGTCTTATCCTTGCCGCCTGCTCGGAGCCGAGTTCCCAGATGGGGGTAGATCCGGGTCCGCGAACCTACACCGCTTCCCAGGCGGCGTCCGGTGCCGAACTCTATGCCGCGAACTGTGCCACCTGTCACGGTGCAAACCTGCAGGGCACCTCGCTTGGTCCACTCCTGTCCGGCTCCGACTTTCTGGCCAGATGGGGCAATCAGTCCGCCGCCACCCTGATTGCAAACATCCAATCGAATATGCCTCCGGGGGGCAATGAAAACCTCACTGAATCTGAATATATCGATATCGCCGCACACCTGTTTGCAACCAACGGCATGATCCCCGGGCAGGTGCCGTTGGCCGCCGATTCCAATATCACTATCGCCGCCTACGTAGTTGCACAGGGCGCCGCTGACGCGCGAATGCAGCGCTCAGAAGCGAATGAACCAGCCGGCCTGGTGATTCCGGGAACGGTGGCGGATTTCGTTCCCGTAACGGATCAGATGCTCACCAACCCCGATCCCGCTGACTGGCCCATGTGGCGGCGCAACCACTACGGCCACAGTTACAGCCCCCTGGACCAGATTGACAGGGTTAATGTTCAGGACTTGCGCCTGGAATGGGTCTGGAGCATGAAGGAGGGGGATTCCGAACCCGCACCGATTGTCTACAACGGCACTATTTACCTGATCAATCCAAGCAATATCATCCAGGCCCTTGATGCCAGGACCGGCGAGCTGATCTGGGAACACCATACCGGCCCTGCCAACCGCCAGGACATGCGCAACATCGCTCTTTACAACGACAAGATTATCCAGGCCACTACCGATTCCCGTCTGGTAGCCCTGGATGCACGTACCGGAGAAAAAATCTGGGAGACCGTGGTTGCTGACGTCGCTGAAGGTTTCGCCAATTCCAGTGGGCCCCTCATCGCAGACGGTAAAGTCATTCAGGGCCAGGCCGGATGTGCCCGCTATATAGAGGCCGACTGCTACATGACCGCACACGACGCCAACACCGGTGAGCGACTCTGGCAATGGAATCCGATTGCCCGGTCCGATGATCCCGTAGGCGGCGATACCTGGGGAGGCCTCGACGACATCTTCCGCGCCGGCGGGGAAACCTGGATCACCGGCACCTATGATCCCGGCCTGAAACTCACCTATTGGGGCACCGCACAACAGAAACCCTGGTCTCCCCCGAGCCGTCACATGTCCATCACCGATGTGGGCCTGTACACCAATTCCACGGTGGCTATCGATGTTGACACCGGAGAGCTGGAATGGTTCTTCCAGCATGTTCCGGCCGAGGCTCTGGATCTCGACGAGGTCTTCGAACGGGTGCTGGTGGACCGTGGCGACCAGAAGCTGGTTTTTTCCATCGGCAAGCACGGCATACTCTGGAAAAATGACCGGGTCACCGGTGAGTTTCTCGGATACAAGGAAACCGTGTTCCAGAATGCCTTCAGCAGCATCGATCCGGTTACCGGGCTGGTGACTTACCGGGAGGACATCCAGAATGCGCGGCTGGATGAGTGGATCCCGGTCTGTCCCAGCAGCACCGGTGGCAAGGACTGGCATTCCATGACCTATCACGAGCCCACCGGAACCCTCATTGCACCGCTGAGCCAGACCTGCCTGGAGAACAATGCCCGGGAAGTCGCTCTCGTGGAGGGCAGTGGCGGCACCGCCTCCAGTCGCCGTTTTTTCGAGATGCCGGGTTCAGACGGCAACATGGGGAAACTGGGGGCCTACAACGTGGACACGATGGAAGAAATCTGGAAATACGAGCAACGGGCCTCTTTCCACACCGGCACCGTGTCGACTGCGGGCAATCTGGTATTTGCCGGTGACCTGGATCGCTACTTCCGGGCTCATGATGTGGAGACCGGGGAAATTCTCTGGGAAACACGCCTCGGAACCTCGGTGCAGGGTCACCCCATTGTGTTCGCCGTTGACGGCAAGCAATATATCGGTGTGACCACAGCGCTGGGTGGTTCCAGCCCCCGTACCGTACCCCGGGTTATCGCACCGGAGATTCGCCACCCGGACAATGGTAATGCGCTATATGTTTTCAGTCTTCCCGACTGATCCGAGTTCTGCTGGCGGCGGGCCGATGCGCCTGCCGTGCCAGTTCGACCCGCTTCGAAGGAGCCGACCGCCATGAAAGCACTATCTTTACTACTTCCCCGGACCCGGAAGTTTGATACATTGGTACTTATTGCCGCGTTATCTGTCTGTCAGGCCGCAACCGCACAGCTGAGTTATCGAAAGGGTCAGCACGTGGAGCCTGCTTACGAGGGCTGGCGGGAAAACAACGACGGCTCAGTAAGCCTGGTGTTCGGGTACTTCAATGAAAACTGGGAAGAGACTCCTGATATTCCCGTGGGTGAAAACAATTATTTTTCCCCTGGTCCGTTAGACAGGGGGCAGCCCACTCATTTTTTGCCACGCCGCAACCGGTTCACCTTCGAAGTGGTGATCCCCGGGAACGTCGATGCTGATGAGGAACTGGTCTGGACCCTGACCTCACCCAACGGCGTGACCAGGAAGGCATTCGCAACCCTTGTACCTGATTACAAAATGGACAATATCACCATCGCCTCGGAAACCGGCTCGCTGGGGGCTGGCACCAGCAGCCCCGAATCACGTGCCAACCTGCCGCCAACTGTCGAGATCATCGGCGACCGGGTTAGAAGAGTGCGCGCCGGTGAGGCCCTGCGCGTTCAGGCAAGGGTGAGCGATGACGGCATTCCCAACCCGGGTCGGGTGGGCAGTTCCCGGTCGTTCAACCCCCAGACTCCGGAACAGTGGCGGAAGGAAGTACTGGACCCACCTTCCCGGGTGACCGTAGGCAAGGTCAATGGTCTGTTCCTCTCCTGGAACAAGTACCGGGGGCCTGGCGCGGTCAGTTTCGATCCGCCCCAGGTCAAAGCCTGGGAAGATACCCGCACGTCCGCCAACTCCCCCTGGAGTGCATTGTGGAAGCCCCCGGAGATACCTGACGACGGTATTTACGACGTCGAAATCACGTTCAGTGAACCGGGCCGTTACACGCTCTGGGCCAGGGCAGATGATGGCGGATTGTTCCATGATCAGTATCTGGAAGTTACCGTTCTGCCCTGATACCGGAACCCGTTCCGACTGCTACCGACTGCAACCCTAACCTCAGGCAACTGGTGTCGTGGCGGGCCGTTTTTGGCCCTCGCCGGGGCGCAGTTGCCAATGCCCTGATACGGGTCCCGCTACTGCCTTAATAACGGGCGCAACCCACTGAAGCCGCACCATTATGGTGCATAGTCAATTTCCCGAGACCTCCAAAAGTCTCCCTGATCGTGCTGCAAGCCATGCAGGACGTGGCTTTCAGCATTCTGGCTTGGTTCTTGCTCAAAGGATCGTCAGGGGGCAGGCACTGCCTTTTTTACTAAACCATTCAAGGGAAAAGATTAGATATGAAAACTCGAATTCTTTCTTTGGCGGCTGCGGGTCTGTTAGCGACAGCGGGTTCGGTTCATGCGCAATCCCTGACTGCCAATGCGGCGGTCAGCAACAACTATATCTGGCGCGGGCTGACCCAGTCTGTTAACGAGTCTGCGGTGTCAGGCGGAATCGACTGGGCGGCCGATGGAGGATTTTACATCGGGACCTGGGCCTCAAATGTGAGCTACGCTGCCGACGACGTTTTTTCCTACGAGCACGATCTCTATGCGGGCTTTTCCGGTGAAGGGGGTGGCGTTGCCTACGATATCGGTTACCTGTACTACAACTACGACGACGAAGCCCAGTTTGATTTCGCCGAAGTGTACGGCTCCATAGGCGTCGGTGGATTCACTTTTGGCGCCTACGTGCTGGCTAATACCGAAGCCGACGAGGGCCCTGGGCAGGACTTCGGGTTTGGCGAAGCCACCTATATCTACGCAGATTATGTTATGGACATTGGCGACGGGCTGGAACTGGGTTTTCATATCGGTCGCCACGCAGGCGACTTCAATGAAGCCTTCAACGGCGTACCCGGAGATTACGTCGACTACAACATCTCACTGTCGAAGAACGGTTTCAGCTTCATGATCACCGATACCGACCTCGACGACCCGGGTCCGGACAACCTGGACAATGACGAAATGAAATTTGTGGTTGGCTATTCCATGGATTTCGAATTGTAATTTTCACCATTACCCTCTCCTCACGTAAAGCCGGGACAGGCCGATGCCTGCTCCCGGCATTTTTTTCCAGGGAACCTCTACCACGGATCTGATCTGCTGCCGACGGCTGAAAATTGCCTGATGCTTCAGTAGCCTCAAAGCCGCTACGGCCCGCTGACAATCTGGAGACATTGAACCCTCAGCAAGTTTTCAAGTACTAGTCAAATGGGGTATCTTCCCAGCATGGTCCACGATTTGCTTTCTAACAATACGTACCCCGTCAGATCGGCGTATAAACCGCCGCAAGGAGTTCCCCATGGTCGCCCTGGAACTGTTGCATTTCACTCGAAATCCCCTTCTCCGCGTGCTATTTTGCCTGGCTGCGCTTGTCGTCGCTCCGGCTCTGCCCGCGCAGACTGTTGCCGACAACCCCTATCAGGTCATTTATGACTGGGGTCGATTACCTGACGACCGCACCATGGGAGTGGTTACCGGGGTTCACCCTGATCCCGATGGTGAACATCTATGGATCCTGGAGCGCTGTGGCGCAAATCAGTGCGCCGGTTCAGACCTGCATCCCATTCACAAACTGGAC
>CALOEW010000085.1:0-5556 GCA_942492445.1 uncultured Gammaproteobacteria bacterium | reverse complement strand
CACGCCTGACCTCCAGTCTGAGGGCATCCGCATTTTGAAGTAATCAGCTATCCATTCGGATCCGGCAAAGTCTTCGTGATAGGGTTGCAAATCCTCCAGCGGAATGGCCTGATCCAGCGAATAGAAAATACTCTGAGCAATACTGAGTGATCGTCCCTCGCGGGATAGTTTGACCAACGCGGCTCCCGGACCGATCAGTGCCAGCAACCACAGCAGCGTACGCTCGATGTTGTAGCCATAGCCGATCACTACCTTTTTAATACTGAGCCACAGCCAACTTTTCGTAAGGTTGTGGTAAATAATACGTATCGTGGCCAAGCCGCAATCGCAGCCAGTCGATGTAACTCCCGGACGATGGCGAATCGAGACTGGCGACTTGATCAAAGTTGTTGGTCGTGCCCCGATCAACAGTATTGTAGGTGAAACCCTGCAAATCGAGGCGATCGCGTAAACCGGTGTAACTGTCAAAATCCACCGGATTCCTAACCTCCGCCCGCTGCAGCGAGAGAAAGGCGTCCTCTGACCAACTGGTTGGTCCATAATCGCCAAATAGAGCCAATTCACCAATAGTTGCGGACCTGGCGCTTACGATTCCGCTAAAACGACTGCCGGATAAAATTACGGTATTCTCAATAGTGGCGCTGTTCAGGTTCAGGCGCTTGTCCACTCGACTTGACGCAATGGCAATTGACCTGGCTGTCACACCAACAAACTGACTATTTTCTTTGAACCAGCCACCCTGAACAAAAAAATCCTCCAGTTATATGGGTACCGGTTAAATCGACTGTGCTGTCAGAACGCGATGTACTCAGAATCACATCGAAGTTGATGTTATAGCCAGGGTAAAAGTAGACCAGTAGCAGCAAGCCCGCTGGCTTCGTTGCACTGCCTTGACAGGCCGACGCATGCCGGCGGCAATGCGCCTCACCAGCAGACTTGTCTGAAGGCCAGAGCGTTGTGGGACTTAATCAGAGGTTCCCTAGAAGCGCAAATCATTGGAAAAGCCGATATTCGTCGTTAGTTCCTCTGGGGAGTTAATCGGAGCATTGGAAGCCACTGCACGAGGAATTCTGCACTTAGCCAAGGCGTGGCCGGCAGGGGGTTCCTGGGGCTGCAATAAAAGGACCAGCGCCGAGGGAGGAAAAATGACCGTTTTCCAGGGCATTTTTCTGAGTGAGGGCACCCCGGAGGGGCGCGGTCCGCAGCCCCAGGAACCCCCTGCCGGCCACGCCGCTCGAAGCCACGAAAACATGGCTCCAAGAATAACTGACTCCCCTCGAACCCCTGGAAACAACACTGCACGCTATCTGATTTTCAAATCCAGTACTTGCTGACCTATTACTCCAGGAGCCTGAACTCACTGCAGGCATCGGTCCCGTGAAGCCCGCCTGAGATGGCTGAAGAAGGCAAATCCTTCCTCGGAAAGCCCGGAAAATTGTCATCCACAGGTCTCTTGAGTCCAGAAAAGCCTATCCTTTTACAGTAAAATCGGTACTTTTTTAAAAATGTGGGACAGCAATGTATTGATAAATAAATGTTGTCAATTTCTATGTCAGTCGTGGTGATAGCCATTCAGTTCACTTGTTGAATATGAAATGCGACAGACAGGACTTTGAATTTATCGGGGCGCGTCCAGTGGTTGGGCCGATTGCAGGATTATGCGCTGTCCGTATGGAGTATTGCCATCGGCATTGATAATAATGTCAGTACCCTGTTGTAGGACCTGGTCTGCGTTGGCGCCTTGCCCTCGAATCATGAAGACGCCACCCTGCCCCCACCGTGCCAGCTGTCAATGTGGTGGGTTGCTGTTGCTGGAACTGATCGAATGCGGCGAGTTCTTCATCGGTAAGGTCATAGGCCAGAGTCTCCCTCACCGCGCCCGGGTCCATGATGTCCCGCAGCTGGCGAGCGATCTCTTGAGGTTCCAGGCCCTGGCTCATCAAGTCTTCCCGAGCCTGTGCCTGGCTGAGACTGATGTCCACCAGGGCCTTGGCAATACGGTCCTTGTGCTCCAGGTCGGTGTCGAGGGAATCCAGAAATCCACCGAACCGCGCTTGCACGTTAAACAGCGCCATTCGCTCCTGGCTGTTGAGTCCGGCCAATTGAGCAATTACCGACACCACCGTAGGCGATGGCTCGGCAACCTCGGCCGTAGCTCTCGCTAAGCGTTGCTGATATTCACTTTCCAGTCTATCCCTCAGGCGATTTTCCATCTGCTCGGAATCGGGATCGACCTGTTCGCGAGCGACGACCAGCTGCTGGTCAAGTATCTCGATGCGCGCTTGTGATCTGGCCAGTTCGGTATTGAGCTGATCAATTCGGTTTTGATCAGCAAGGCGTTGTCTGGCGTTTCCTTCGATTTCTTCCAGCAGGCGTTCCACCTGCCTGTTCAGGCGTTCTGCCTTTTGTGCCTGATCGTGAACTTCCAGACGAAAGGCGTAGGCCAGGGCAGCGGTGCCGAATACCGTAATCGAAAGGATTATCAACATGAGCCTCATGAGACTGTTTCCTTTATTCCTCTTATCCAGTTTGATCGATTAACAGTATCGTCTGATGCCGTTGGTTTGTCTAATCTGTCGCTTACTGGATGAATTAAAGCGATGTCTGAATCCAGAGGTTGTCCGGTATAGCGGCAGCCGGACCGCGTTGGTTCTCTTCAATGCCCGGAAATGTCCTGAAATAGACCACTTCTTTTACTGCAGGCGGCTGCCTGAAAACCGACTGATCAAAAAATAGCCGGAATAAATGATTTACTGTGAAATCTGACCCAGTAATTGTAATCAATTTTGATCCCTCAAATACACCAGAGTCATGCGAAATCAATTGTAGATTTGAGGGTCAACTGCTCAAAACAGAAACGGCTGAAAGTGGATCAATCAAAAATTCAAACTAACCACTGAACCAAATGACCGTCTTCAGCGTTTAACCATTTTCTAACTACCCATCAAAACACTGTTCTAGAGGTTACGACATGCAAGTATTTCGCAATTTGAAGGGCACGATGCTGGGCCTGGTTATCGCTTTCAGTGCAACGACGGCGGTCGCCGAGGATGACGGGACGATCCTGGATCGGCTGAGTGCTGTTGACGGCACGCAGGCGCTGATCGCCGCCGTTTTAGTAGTCGATGAATCGATGGCGCTGGACTTCAGCATTGCTGAAGGTCTGGCCACCGTTGACGGTATCGTCCTGCTGGCACCGATCAACTCGGCCTTCGAGGCACTGCTTGGACTCGAGTCCGGCTTTCTTGACGGCCTGAGTGTCGACGATGTCAAGGCGGCCCTGCCGTCCGTGCTCAGCGGCCTCGGCCTGACCGTTGAGGATGTGATCAATATTTTGTTGCTTCATGTCGGGCAGCTTGACGATGTCGACGCGTCAACCGCCGGCGCCGAGGCGCTGCTGGCGAACGGAGGAGTCGGCGTCGCGGGTTCTAGCGAACCGCTGCCGGTCAGCCTCGGCGGCAAAGGCGTCCGGATCAATTACGAAGCAAACGTAATCAGGCCCGACGTCTTCGCTGACAACGGCGTGATCCACTACATCGACACCGTGCTGGTCGACAACCTGCTGAGCCAGTGACGCTCTGTCGGGCTCCACAATCAAGCCCGGCTTCGGCCGGGCTTTTTCAGTGGCCTGTAACCGCGAGCTTCCAGTATTCATAATCCCTGAAAGACATGAACGTGAGTTTGTTACACGACCAACAATGAATTGGCGTGCGACAAATTTTCCGGGATCGCACCGCTCCAGGGGAGTCTGATCCTCCGCAACCTGCACCCCTCCGGGTTCCCTCTGTTCGGAGTTAATCGGAGCATTCGAAGCCACTGCACGGGGAATTCTGCACTTAGCCAAGGCGTGGCCGCTCGAAGCCACGAATAACTGACTCCCCTCAAACCCCTGGAAACAAAACTGCACGCTATCTGATTTTCAAGTCCAGTACTTGCTGACCTATCGTTCCAGGAGCCTGGGCACACTGCTGGCATCGGTTCCGTGAAATTGCGATGCAACTTAAGGGGTCAAATCTGAATGCAATGACCTCTTTTCGAATAAATCGCCTGGCATGGAAAGGCACCGGGCAAGTGGCTGCTACGCCTAATTCAACCCGGCAGCTCTTTTTTCCTCTTCTCGGGCGCCGCGAAGAATATTGATCAACCCATAGTTCCCCTCATGGCAGGCATATTCGTAAATCAGACCGGAAATCTTGGTCAGAGGAATGATCGCTTCGATCCTGTCTGTGTAGGCCTTTGGGTCTTCGATAGTGAATTCATACTGAACGGTGTCGTATCCAAGTCGGGTAAATCGCTCGGTAAGAAACTTTGTTTCGCCGGTTCCTGCCGGGCCGAATGTTTGTGTCAATCCATTGAAGTTGGTGGTTTCCACGACCAGAGTATCGCCATCCCAGTAACCCCTCGAATCTCCTGCCCACAATCCGATCTTTTCTGGAAGCCTGGGGCGGTCAACCAGCGGCACGATGCGCGCTTCGTGGATAACCTCCGTCAGGATAACGAAGTGATCGCGGTTCTGGATAAACTGCACGTTATTATTGTACAGGCTGGGCGTGAACGGAGGGCCCGTGTTGTAGCCGTGCACACACCGCTCGGTAAGGACGCGGGTCCTCCGGGACCACCTGTGCCGATGCCTCCTCCAGCGAGCCGTAAGGGGCGCTCACCATCGACATCGGGTGCTAAGCGGACCGTAAACAATTTCCAGCGTCCCCTGCGAAAGGCGGTAATCTGCCGTCGGGTGGGGTAAACAATCAACGAGGTTCGGGTGACCTCTACCGATACCTTTGGATTCCACCCAGAAGTCGCTGTAGGCCTCGCTCAGCCCTCCGTTGGAAATCGCGGCATCGGAGCTGCCATCTCTTTGTGCGCGGGCGGAAGCGTGGCCCGCTATTTCTTCTTCGGTTAGAAATTCTCTGGTGCCATATTGCTCGGGGCGAATCATCGGCACATCAGAGGAAAAGTTCCAGACACCCTGGAAGTCAGGATGACCCCACTGAGTTCTCGGCACTTCATACTCTTCTGCAGCCGTCAGCATGGTCGTAAAGCTGAACCCTGCAATGAGTAAATACAAACTTAGAAATGATTTCATTTTTACCTCTCTCAAACTTTCGGATCTGGTTACAAAAGGGTTACTACTCCTGTGGCAATGCGGCTGAGGTTAAACTTTAGGACCACCCTCCAGAAAAGTAAAGCTATTCAGTCAACCCTGGCGACACGAGTCGAAACACATTCTGACTCGGATTCACCCCCCTTCCCTTCGCACATCGTATGGATTCGATCAGGAAAACATCCAGGCAACCGCTCCGTGAGACTGAGGATCTGCCTGGATCAGACGTTGCTGGAATTCACACAGAGCTTCCCCCGGACAGAAACCTGCGCTTGAATTTTCTCATCGCATTACACCCCTTTCTTCCTAATTCCAGAACCAACTTTCGCCTGAATTCCGGATTTGCGATTGTTGCCGGATTCTCGTTACGAAAGTTTGCTGAATCAGCGAGCTCCAGGCCTGCGAAGTGCGCCAACATGCATCAGTAAGTGCTTTGCAACGGAGTGCCGGCC
>CALOEW010000084.1:0-32198 GCA_942492445.1 uncultured Gammaproteobacteria bacterium | reverse complement strand
TTTATATTCCTCCACTCCTTGCGCTACAAGCTCGTTTTCTACTGCCGATACATATATGCTGTCACCAGGCGGCGCGCACGCGTTGTACTCCTGCTCATTTGAGCAACCCATCGAGATTAATATAGGGAGGATTACAACAAATGGTTTTATTAGGCACATGTCCTCTAACGCCTCGCATCAGCGGCGCAGCTTTGCTGCGTCCGACTGCATGCGTTTGTTAGCGCGGTTCATGATTTTGGAAAATCCAACAAACAACATTTTCCCGATGGATTTCTAGTTTCACATGCACATTGATTAAGTTTGGTTTCCCTGATCACATAGTTCCTAAGACCAGGATCAGACTTAGCTTGGGCAATTGTTATCCCAAAACAGTAACAAACAACAGCTTCCTCTGATTTAGTCTTGACACCGATCTCCGATCTTAGCTCTGATCCTTCAATTGTTGTGTCGTCCTCTCCAAAGTAAACGACCGAACAATCTGGGTCAGTGCAGAAAAAATAACCCTGACCCTGCGGTTGCCATGTCCATGGACTTCTAATGTGATGCTTAATCGTCAGCTCCGATACCTGGCGATATTGAATTCCATTTCTCGGGCAAGTATGCCTTTTGGGTCGACCACTAGTTTTTGAGGATGTAGGGCAGCAATCGGACATATTATTCTCCGTATACTCTTACGCGCTAACGCTTGGCATCAGCGGCGCAGCTTTGCTGCGTCCGACTGCATGCCATTGTTAGAGTGCACCTGCTTATTCCCCTGGACGAGTTGCATACAGATCGTCGGGAAGCTTTTTCCATTGCTTTAGCGCCTCTCGTGCCTTTACTAGATTTAGCATTAGTATTTTTTCATAAGGGTCGATTTGGCCTTTTACAGGATTTTCCACTATTCCCGTGAAATTCCACCCGGTGCCATTTACACCCATACCTGGAAATCCGGTGACCTGATAATCTGGGACAATGCAAGTCTTCTGCATCGACTGGGTGAGTACGACCTGCTCAACCAGGTAAGGGTCATGCGTCGCTGCGTAGTGCTTGGTGACGAGCAAGTGAATCGAACTGGCGGCCTGAGTCAAATAGTTGGCATGTCTAGTCAATAATATCGTTTAGTAACTCTCTATGATTTCTCCTGATTTATTCATGAAAACCCATCAGATCAGGAGAGCACGATGTACAACGCAGATAAAAGATTGACCCTGGTAACCGGGGGCACAGGCAAAACGGGTCGACGAATAGTAAAAAGACTGCGGGCAATGGATGTTCCAACCCGAACCGGTTCACGCGCCGCCACCCCTTCATTCGATTGGAACAATGAGAAGAGCTGGGATAACTGCCTGAAAGAGGTTGAAGCCGTTTACCTCAGCTACGCTCCAGACCTGGCGATGCCGGGTGCAACCAACACTATCAGGGCATTTGTGGATCGAGCGGTCAGCCAGGGCGTCAACAGACTGGTATTGCTCTCCGGTCGAGGCGAAGAGGAAGCGCAAGCGTGCGAACAGATCATCATGAACAGCGGCATTGAATGGACCGTTGTCAGGGCAAGCTGGTTTTTCCAGAACTTCTCCGAGGGCGCCTTCCTGGACATGGTCATGGCAGGGCAGATCACTGTACCGGCGGGCGATACGCTTGAACCGTTCATCGATGTGGAGGACATCGCTGATGTGGCAACAGCCGCACTGACCCGATCACACCATGGGGGGCAGATATACGAAGTCACCGGTCCGCGATTAATGAGCTTTGGCGATATCGCAGCGGAACTCACGGAAGTCACAGGCCGTGACATCCACTATGAATCAGTGCCTCACGATGCTTTCATCCAGGGAGCGAAGCAATCCGGTGCGCCGCAGGATGTTGTCTGGATGCTGGATTATCTCTTCGCCACCGTTCTGGACGGACGCAACAGTTCTATTGGTGACGGGGTACAACGTGCGCTCGAACGAGAACCGAAAGACTTTCGTGACTTTGCCAGGCAGGTTGCTGAAGCCGGCCTCTGGAGGATCGCGGCATGAACAGGATATCTGTAATATTGCTACATGTGAATGGTTGGACTGCCGTGTTGATTGGCAGCATGATTGCCTTCAACCCGGCGGCCATGATGGGTACATTCGGCCTTCCTTCTGAACTGTCAGTCGGGTTACTTTCCGAGCTGCGAGCACCGGGAGGTCTGCTGATTACCTGTGGTTTAGGAAACATCTGATTAAGGAGCAGTCTGACCAGCGAACTCCATGTACGGGGATTGCAGCTATCACTACGGCGGGTATGGCGGCGCGAGGGTGTTGGGGCTTGTATTGGATGGGCAGCCACCAATGGAAATCCTGATTGCAACCGGCATTGAGTTGGTACTGTGCCTACTCTCCATAGGGCTGATGCAGAAACACCGGAAACCTGCGCTCTTTTCAATTGCCAACCAGGGCATTGGATTAATGCTGCCTCTGCTCTGCGTCCTGTCTGCGTGCGCCAGCCAGAATTCCCGACATGGAGTAGTTACCTTCATGACAGGCGTATTCGTAGAGTTGACCCTCAATGGCATAAAAACTGAGTTCCGCTGTCCAGGGCTGACTGTAAAGGTCGGAATCTTCCACGGTAAAACTGTAGACTATTTCTGTATCAGAGTAACGTATAAAACGCTCAGTGATTCTGCCATTTCCGGTAATAGGAGTGGAGCTCTGCTGCATTTGACGTGGGTTTACATTGATTGTTTCCACTACCAGAGCTCCCCCTTCATACCACCCTACTGAGTCGCCCATGTACTGCTGCAGGACCTCCGGCCGGTGATTGGCGCGGGCCTCTTCGGCCGAACCAAAAACAGGGATGATTCGCGCATCGTGAATTTGTTCAACGTTGATTACCACGTAATCCTCGGTCTGGACGAATTGATAATTGTTGTTATACAGTGCGCTCTGCATTGTCGGACCGGCTCTGCTTTCAGAAATAATACATCGCTCCGCTAAAGGCAGGGCCTCGGGGCCGGCAGCGTCACCGATGCCTGTCACGTACCTGCGGCCGAAACTGATACGCTGAAAATCTGTGCTGGGGTTTTCGAGATATGGCACCTGCCCATTCTCCGGATCTACGATGTAGGATGTTCGATACTCGCCCTTGACCAAAGCCAGACTGGAGCCGGGGTCGATCCAGAAATTATTGTAAGCCCGGGTGCCGAAGTCATCTGCGGACGCGTCAGGCGTGTCATTGACTCCATCCCCTTCGTCAAAACCACCTTCAAGACCTCCGATTGGCACGCTGGCTGCGATGACCCGTGCCTCCTCCGCTGTGACTACCAGTGATTCCAATCCTCTCGGACGTGTTAGATTGGTCAGCGATCCATTGCTCCAGACACCTTCCAGGTCGGGCCGAATGATGTCCTGGGCCAGCGCGCCAGAGCAGGCCAGTACGATGTACGGCAGCACGCTACCGCTTCGGACGATGATATTCAGAAGAGGTGTCATTTCCGGACTCCAGAAGAATTCACGAAAGAGGTGTGATCCCGCAACAACCGAACCTGAAGCAAGAGCTCGTCGAGTCGCTGAGGATTCAGAGTGGTACCTCGCAGAGCCCGGGTTGAGCGCTCAAATTCAACTTGCATCCGGGGGCCTGGGTTTTCAAACAACGCCAATGCGCTCTGCTCCACCCGCGTCAGTTGTGATAATGCTGATTCGTTTGCTTCGGCTGACAGGATTTGCAGCAAGTCCTGAATGTTAGCCCTGGCGCTGCTGGCGACTGCGTGGCTGCGGAGAAAATCCGCGATGATGAACTCGTACTGATCCGCTGACTGCTGCCGGTGTGCAGCCTGAGCCAGCATCGCCTGGCGCTGCGCCGGCATAATGTCTGCCGGCGGATACGCAAGTGCGCGGGCATGGCGCAACATTTCAATGTGTTCGAATTGCAGGAAATCGTAGTGCGCGACCTGGCCGGAACGGATACGCTGCATTTCCCTTGCAATACGCGACGGCGCTTCGGCTGCCCGGTCCAGCGCCCTGGCGTATTCTTCCCGGTGTTGTGTGGCCAGCATCTCCGGATCGGGTAGAACGGACCGGGCCGGCTGGCTTACTTTCGTTACCCCGGTGGCTCTCAACCCCACGCTGCAGTTCATGGTGACCCCGTAGCTGCCACTGGCGGAGCAGTCACCCAGCATACCGAGGCTGTCGCCCAGAGAGCGAAGGAATCCGACTATGTCATCGATATCCTTGTTTTCCAGATACCGGCCCGACTGATAGCGTGCCATCCGGTCCACCGCCTGCTGCAGAGACGTGACGCTGCCATCGTGTAACCAGGGGCCGGTGGCGGCGACGTTGTGAAGGGTCGGGACCTTGAACACATGCCGGTCCTGCTCGCGACCGGTGCGCCCGAACAGGCCATCATCCGCCGCTATCGGTGGTCGATCGACGTCGTACCAGGACACCGCCACCCCCAGCTGCTGATAGGAATTCCCCCCCAGATTGACGCCGTTGTGGCAGCTGGCGCACCCGACTTCCACGAAGCGTTGCTGCCCGCGGCGCGCCTGCTCGCTCAACGGACCGGGCTGTTCCTGGAATTGACGCAGAAAGGGGGAACCCAACCCGGTATAATTCATGGTTTCGTAGTAGGCAATAGCATCGCTCAGGTTCGCAGCGGTAATGCCGTCGTAGTAAAGACTGTCAAAGGCATCCACGTAGTCGGGAATGCGCTTCAACACTGCGACCGCACCGTCGATATCATGGCCGAACTCGGCGGGATTCTGGATCGGACCCAGGGCCTGTTCCTGCAGTGTGAGAGCACGGCCGTCCCAGAACTGACGGAAGTTCAGCGCGGCATTGAAGATAGTGGGCGCATTCAAGGTGCCCTGGGCGCCCCCTATTCCAAATGATACCGGACGGCGGTCGACGCCTCCCATCAGGGCGATATGACAGGAAGCGCAGGCCACGGAACCGTCCCTGGACAATCGCGCCTCGTTAAAAAGGTCGAAGCCAAGTTGCAGTTTCTTCTCGTCCAGGCCATCCGCACTGACATCGGGTATGACCCGGAAAACATCGTTTGCCGACGGGTGCTCCACGTCGCCCCGGATCAGCGAAGCTTCACCCCTGGCGCCGGTAAACGCCAGCCAGGCGCTTTCGATTGCCTCCCGGGAAGCCGGATCGGCACCCCCGGGGGCAGGCTGAAGCGCCCCCGCCAGCAGTATCATGAGGAAATACTTTTTCATTATTACGACACTCCGTAATCTGCACCTCCCTCATGATAACGCAAAAAAAAACCATTCTCCTATCTCATGAACAACATTTCCTGGTATTTGGGCAGCGGCCACATGTCATCGGCCACCAACCCCTCAAGGGCATCCCCGTGGGATCGAATTGCAACCATCAACGGGCAAATGGTCTCAGCGCAGAAGCTCATGTGAGCCTCCATGGAATCAAAATCGTGTTGTGCCAGGCTGTTGCCGAGTTCGCCTGCCAGCTCCATCATTTTCCCGCAGTGGCCCGCGATCTCACTGGCAATGGATGCGTCGAAATCGATTTTCAGTGCCGCCATACCCTGGCTGACGCTGGACAGGCTGGCGAGATAACCCACTGCGGCTGGATAGATGATGGTGGTCGCCATGTCGGCCATCAACTTGGCTTCCACCTCGACAGACAGGATATACTGTTCGGCATACACCTTGAACCGGCTTTCGAGCTCCTTGGCTGATAACACTTTGGTGCTGGCAAACAGTTCCTGCACCGATTTTTCCCTCAGCGCAGGCAACGCATCGGCGGTAGTGGGGATATTCTGCAGGCCACGCTCCTCGACCGCCGCCCTGTGCCACTCGGGTGAGTAACCGTCGCCACCGTAAACGACATTGCCGTGCTCGTTCATCAGGGTCTTCAGCACGGTCAGAACGGCATCGCCAATGTTTTCGGCCTTGGGAAGTACGGCTTCAAGCTGGTCGGCAATCCAGTTCAATGAGTCTGCCAGCATCGTGTTCATCGCAATCAGTGGACCGGACACCGACTGTGAGGAGCCGACGGCCCGGAATTCGAAACGGTTTCCAGTAAAGGCGAAAGGAGATGTTCTGTTGCGATCGCCGGGATCACGCTTGAATTGAAGGATCTGGGACAATCCGAGGTCCATCATCCCACCGTCCACACTGACGCTGACCTTGCCTGCCTTGATGTCGTTAAACACACCCTCCAGCTGGTCACCCAGATAAACCGAGAGTATGGCCGGAGGGGCTTCATTGGCTCCCAGCCGGTGATCGTTGGAGGCTGTTGCTATAGCTGCGCGGAGCAGCGGGCCGAACAGGTGCACGCCCCGAATCACGGCGCCACAGAAGAGCAGGAAGTTGAGGTTTTCGTGGGGGGTATTGCCGGGGTCAAGCAGGTTTCCCTGGGTTGAATTGCCCACCGACCAGTTGACATGCTTGCCGGACCCGTTCACACCGGCAAAGGGCTTTTCATGCAGCAGACAGGCAAATCCATGCTTTCTGGCTGTCATCTTCATGACGGTCATCAACAGCTGCTGATGATCGGCTGCCACATTGGCGGATTCGTAAAAAGGTGCTATTTCAAACTGCCCGGGTGCCACTTCATTGTGGTGGGTTTTGGCGGGGATGCCCAGGCGGTACAGCCGGTCCTCGAAATCCTGCATGAACACCTGTACCCGCGCCGGTATCGCACCGAAATAGTGGTCGTCGAACTGCTGGCCCTTGGCCGGGGCGGCGCCGAACAGGGTGCGGCCGGCCAGTAACAGGTCGGGCCGGCTGTTGGCAAAATTCAGGTCAATCAGGAAATACTCCTGCTCGGCACCACAACTTGAACTGAGCGAAGCAATATCGGTCTCCCCCATGAGTTTCAGCACCCGCTGCGCGGCCGCATTCATGGCTTCATTGGATCGCAACAACGGGATCTTTTTATCCAGCGCCTCGCCGGTCCACGACATGAACACACTGGGGATCATCAGCGTGGCACCGTTGTCGGTTTGCATGATGTAAGCCGGGCTGGTGGGATCCCAGGCGGTATAACCCCGCGCGGCATTGGTCATGCGAATGCTGCCATTGGGGAACGACGATCCATCCGGCTCGCCCTTGATCAGCAGGCTGCCGGTAAATTCCGTTATGCATCGCCCGTCGCCGGAAGTGACTATGAAGCCGTCATGTTTCTCCGCCGTGGCATTGGTCATGGGATAGAAGATGTGGGAGAAGAACTTCACGCCTTTGCCGATGGCCCAGTCCTTCATGGCTGCGGCGACCACGTCAGCCGTCGCAGAGTCCAACGCAGCCCCGGTCTGCATGGTCTTTTTCATCGCCTTGAAGGCATTTTTTGACAATGCATCCTCCATGGTGGCGACATTGAACACATCACATGCCCAGATCTCCTTGAGGGGATCGGGGAACGAAATCGGCAGGGGCTGGCGGTTTGTTATCGCTGAGATCGCCATCGTTCGAACTGCATTGCTACTCATCTAAAATTCCTCACTCGCTTCATGGGATAAATACCTGTCCACCGGAAATCCAGTTTCAAAGGAGTGGGTAAGCTATGAGTCATTCGGACTCAGGCGATAACACGGCGCTCAGATCCGCCGCCACTTTCCTGATAACAAAGATTCGAAGTGAATTTTGGAAATAGCTGATTTCAAAGCCGGTGTATGAGTTCGGTAATGCTCTACCGTTCTTACAACGTGGCTTCTGAATCAATAGTCAAATACACCGCAATTTGCGCACCAACTTTTCCCGGTAGTGACTTAGGCCAGAAAAGCACGCCAGTCCTGAGTATTCCTTGCGGTTCTGTTCGGTTGCAGCGTTTACTGGCGACGGGGATGCGCTTTAATGGAGCACACTGGGCTATTTCGGCGCGCGGGCGAACCCGACAGAGACAGCCGGATCAACCTGAGCCGCTGAGTGAAACAGGTATTCCAGCTGGACACGGAAGCGTGAGGGAAATGCCCGGGCCACGTGCAACCACACCGACAGTGCACCTGGCCCGGCCAACAACTGTGTTACTCCACGATGGCGTGGTAAATCCCACTGCGCAGTTTGGCGAAATCATCCAGCCCGGTGGCGGGAATGATCTGGGTCAGGTAGACCACGACCAGATTTTCTACCGGGTCTACCCAGTAAGTGGAATGATAGGCACCACCCCAACCGTACTCGCCAACTGAACCCAGTGTTCCTCTGGCACCAAGATCGGTAACTACGGAGAAACCCAGGCCGAAACCTTCCCCGGGTCGAAAAGGTATGTCGCCCAGGTGATTTGTCGTCATAAGCTCGATGGTTTTGGGAGACAGAATTGTCTGCCCATCCAGTTCCCCGCCATTGAGTGTCATTTGCAGGAATCGTGCATAATCCCCGGCTGTGGAAAGCAGCCCGGCGCCCCCGGAATAGCTGGTGCGGGGACCATTGACGTACATACCCTGGCTCTGCATCCCGTCATTGTGAGGAATTTCTTCGATCCCACCACCGTCTTTCGGCCTGTAGACTTTGGCAAGACGGGAGGCTTTTCCCCGGGGCAGGTAAAAATGCGTATTATCCATACCCAGTGGCTGAAAAATTTCGGTTTCGAGAAACGTGGCCAGGTCCATTCCGCTGGCACGTTCCACGACGGCACCAAGCACGTCGATATTGTAGCCGTAGATCCAGCTTTCCCCCGGGTGTTCCTGCAGCGGCAATGCCCCCATCCTCGCAATGCTTTGTTGTATCGGTTCCTGCCGATCCGCGAAATACCAGCCGACAAACCCGGCGTTACTCCAGCGATCGGCTGCTATGGTATCGGTTGTGAACTGCACGCCGTACGGCAGGCCGGAAGTGTGGGTCAGCAGATCACGCAGGGTGATCGGACGACGCGCCGGCTCCAGTGTGTAGGCGCCGTTACCGTCGGGCACGGCTACCTGCATATTGGACCATCCGGGGAAATAGCGGGACAGGGGATGACTGATGTCCAGTTGTCCGCGCTCGTGCAGGATCATAATCGCAGTACTGACGATTGCCTTGGTCTGGGAAGCAATACGGAAAATGGTGTTCTCGGACATGGGAATGCCTGCGGAAATATCCTGCATGCCGTTGGCCGCCGAATAGACCACCCTGCCATCGCGCAGGACCAGGGCCACCTGCCCGGCCACCTGGTTGGAGTCCACATAGGATTGCAGTACCGTGTCGAGATGTTCCAGTCGTTCTGATGACATCCCCACTCGCTCGGGTTCGACATGTGTAAACTCGGCTGCAAAGAGTGAGGTGGCGAACAACAGGGCCAGCAGGCCCGGCAGACTGTTTCGAAATAAACGCATGATTAGTGACTCTCCGTTGTTGCTTTTTAAGGTAAACCCCGGGCTGCAAAATTCAGCTATTGGTCGGGATTCTGAGAATTAACGTGGACCTGCCTGGAGGCGCCCGATCAACAAGGCGAAGCCGCCTGAAGATACCGGATTGATGCACAACCTGGTGCCAGCGCTGAACCTGTTGCAAGCCTTCAAGCGGCCAGCTATTCCGAGCCGGCGCTGCTGGCTGGCTCAATACCGAGTAAAGTCTCTCGGTTGGCGCAGCAGTCTTCATCGCTTCACTGTGCCCGTCAAACACAACCATAAGCCTTCAGACTGAAGCAGCACTGGCCGCCTCTCGCATTCTGTGCATTTCAGGGTCACGTTCCTGCTTTATAATTTTTCCTGAAACTCGGCGTGCTGAAGAAGCCGGTTTTGACCGAATTACCTGAAATCAGGCCAGATATCAGTCAGGCGTTCACTTCAACCACGCAAACGGGAGTCTATCGGTTTTTTCCGGATAAATCACCAACCCAGGGAAGTAGAAACGCCATGGATTCCCTGCGGCTGAATCACCTTTCCAGCATCGCCCCAGGGGATATTCTCCCTCCCTTGCGGTCAACTGGCCGATCGGACTCACTGGCCCGCTGGCGCTGTTCCTGGATGCGGGCACCACGGAGCAGGTTGTAGAGTGACCGATTGCCTTCATGGCAGGCGTACTCGTAGATAGTGTAGTCATCGAGCCTGGGCAGCGGGCGAACGGCGCGCCAGGGTTCAGTGTAAACCTGCGGATCCTCAATAGTGAATTCATACTCGATCAGGCCTTCGCTGACGCGCGTGAATCGCTCCAGGGCACGGGTGTTTTCCGATGAGGGAAAGCGAAGCTCGGTTTTCTTACTGTAGTTGGCAGTCTCTACAACCAGGGTGTCCCCCTCCCAGTATCCGCGTGAGCTGCCATTCCACTGCCTGATGGATTCCGGCAGCGGAGGACGGCCGTCCAGCGGAATGATGCGCACATCGTGTATTGTCTCGGAATAAATCGCTACATGATCCGGAGTCTGAACGATCATGAAGGTGTTGTTGTAACCGGTGGAGACCGGCGGAACACCGTGGTAGGTGATACACCGATCCCAGGCTGTTCGATCCAGCCAGCTGTCGGCAACGTGTTCGCGGCTATAGGCGAGCCGGGCCGCCTGATCGGCGATAGCCTGTTCGCTCAGTGGCAGGCGCCCGTTCGCCGGCGTGACTATCAGCGAAGTCCGCAGGTTGGGTGAGACCTCTCCCTTGTCGTACCAGCCTACAGGGTCGCCCGGAATATCCACACTGTCCTCCAGGGAGCGGGCGTAAACCTCCGCGGCCTCCTCTTCGGTATAGAACTCCTTATCGCCAAGGTTGTCCGGACGCTGCAGAGGAGTGAGAGTCGCGTAGGACCAGGTTCCCTGCAGATCCGGGTCACCCCAGGGCATGCGCAGGTCGGCGGGAGTCTGGGCTGCACAAACCCCGCTAAAAAGAAGCAGAAACCCGGGAATCAGGCCCGATACAGAAATTTGTCCTGGTACTTCTCAATGACACGCTGTCTGCTCTCGTCACTCTGGAATTTGCGCGCAGGATAGAATTCGGTCCGGTTAAAGTCCAGGCAAATAATGTGTCATTGTATTACAGCAACAGCTTGCATGCCCTGGAGGTTGAAGGTTCAGGTTTCGGTTAACCAGACAAATTCGCAGCCGGGCAGCATCAGGTAGCCGTTTTCAATATCCATCGACTTTCCGGAGATAAGATCCGTCAACCGCTCCGGGATCGGAAATCCCTGCTGGCGGAGAAATTCGCAGCTGACTCCCTGAGGCAGCGTATCGAAATTTGACAGAACAAGGACATTGGCATTGGGAATATCGGGCCGATAGCGGACGAAGGCAAACAGGTGATTGTTACCGGTGTCCAGCAGCTCACGATTGTTGAAATCGGCAAAGGCATTTGTTTCCTTGCGCACTGCAATCATCACTCGGAGGGTCTCGAAAACTGTATATTCCACGGTGCCTGGATGGGTGCGCTTTTCGGCCCGCTGCCAGTCGATTTTCGGGCGATGAATCCAGCGATTGTCGTAACCGATCTCGGGATCTTCCAGATTTTTATAGTCGTTAATGCAGGCCAGCTCATCGCCGTAATACAGCAGCGGAATTCCGCCGAAGGACAAAATCAGGCTGTGCAGCAGCAGAATTCGTTTTATAGCCATGGCAATCTGATCGCCGTCGTTGATTTCCAGCGCACTTTCCAGGCCGGCCAGCGAAGCCAGAGACCCCGATATTCTTGAATCACCGGTTTTTTCATTTTTTGCAAAGGGCATGCCCCGAGCCGGAGAGTCGGCAAAATTGCCGGTGTAGAAATCCACCAGGAACCTGCGGTGCGGACCCGGCTCGTATCCAGCCTGGACGATATCGGAATCAGCGAAGCCCAGGCCGATGTCATCATGACAGCGCACGTAGTTGAGCCAGGTTGCCTGGTCCAGCTTGACCGGCAGATTAGCGATTGCCTGGTTCAGCAGCTTGCAGTTTCGTGTTGCAATCGCATCCCACATCAGGGCCATGAAAGTGGCGTTGTAGGCGATTTCACACTCTTTCGCGATGACCGCATCTTCGCCGAAGTACTTGTTGATCTCACTTGGTGCCACGATGGCTTCAGCGATAAACAGTACACCCGGGGCGGCAACCTGACAGCAGTCCTTCATCAGCTGAAGCAGCAGATGCGCCTCCCGCTGGTTCTGGCAGGTGGTGCCGAGGCGTTTCCAGAGAAACGCCACCGCATCAAGCCGGATAATGTCGGCACCCTTGTTGGCCCAGTAAAGGATGATATCGATCATTTCGATAAACACCTCGGGATTCTGATAGTTCAGATCCCACTGGTACTCATGAAAAACAGTCATCACCCATTTCTGCATCTTCTCGTCCCAGGTGAAGTTACCGGGCGAGGTGGTAGGGAACACCTCCAGCATTGTCTGTTCAAACTGATCGGGCACTTCACGGGTATCATACAAATAGTAATAATCCTGAAATTTCTTTTCTCCCTGCTGTGCAAGCTGTGCCCACTGGTGTTCGTTTGAAGTGTGATTCACCACTACGTCCAACACCAGCAGAACCTCTCTCTGTGCCAGCTCCCTGGTGATTTCCTCCAGATCATCCAGCGTACCCGCCCGCCGGTCCAATTGCCGGAAATCGCTGACCGCGTAACCACCGTCGCTGTTTTTTTCCGGACACTTCAGCATCGGCATAAGATGAACCAGATTGACACCCAGCTCATCGAAGTATCCCAGCTTTTCTTTCAGGCCCTTGAGGTTTCCGGCAAAGCCGTTGCAGTACAATGCCATGCCAACCCACTTCTGGCTCAGAAACCAGTTATGATCGTGTTCCCTTTCGGCATCCAGCGCCTTCAGCCGATCGGTACGCCTGAGGTACCCGCGGCCCAGCCTCTCAACCAGTTCGGTAAGCTGCTGTTCAAAGTCCTCCCGCTCTCCGTAGAGCGTTTTGAACAGACTGTAAATTGCGTAAAAATTGGCGCCGAGCCGGATATAGAAGGTCAGCAGGTTCTGTTTTTCCCGTTGCAGTTCCGGCGAGAGACTGTTGAGGATCCGGTTCAGTAAGGAATGAGATACCTGTTCGTACATCAGGCTTGGCCGAGCCTCCAGCTGTTGGTAAAGGGACGATAGAATTCCGGGTCGTTAACGGTCGCCCCGCGAACTCCTAGAATGGCTTCAGCGAACTCATGGGCTCTGTTAAGAGACTGTTCTATTCCCCAGCCGCAGACCTGCCCCAACAGCAGGACGCTGCTGAAGGCATCACCGGCACCAACAGTGTCGATCACTGCCTTCGGGCGGGCCGGTTTGACAATGAAACCCGAATCCTGGCGGGTTCTTACTTCCGCTCCGCGCTCGCCCCGCGTTACCACCAGGTTTTCAAGGTCCAGTTTCTGCATCGGCGCGACCAGACTTTGCAATGAATCCGGATCGGCAGAGAAAACCTCCCGGAATTCCGCTTCGTTCAGTTTCAACCAGCTGGCCCCTTGAACAAGACTCCGTACTTCCGACAGACTGTAGTGGGGCTTTCTAAGATTGACGTCAACGAAACAGGGGACAGGCCGCTGCGATTTCAGGTAGAGCAAAGCTTCCCTCGAGACGCTGTTTCTGCAGGCGAGGCTGCCATGGTACAGGAAAGCGGAAGTTTCCAGGGGGGGCAGGCCATCCTTGTCGATGTAGTCGAAGGCACTGTGCTCGACAATATCATAACGGGGCTCGGTCCCGACCAGGGTGACGTTCACGACTCCGGTGGGGTGTTCCCTGTCAATCTGAATACCCGCGGTGGACATGCCCCAGGCGCCCATAGTAGCAAGTATCCGCTGCCCCGACTCGTCCTCCCCGACCCGGGAAATCAACAGCGGCGCCAGACCAAATGCCTGTAGGTGCCAGGCCACGTTAAAAGGGGCACCCCCGAGAACCGACTGCCCGTCCGGAAAGCGGTCAACCAGTATCTCGCCGAATAACACCGGTCTGGCTGTCACGGTAAGGCTCCTTGCAACCACTGTTCTGATTGCGGAATGTAGTGTACAAAGCCCTCGATGATACCTGCGCTGTAATTGCCGTTCATCCCCAGGAATCCGCCTCTGGCCAGGTACAATGCCTGCGTCAGCCCCCTGACATCCGCCTCGCGCAATGCCTCCTCGCGCACAGAGGGGCTGGCATTGGCAACCAGCACCGACTGAATCGGACTGACCAGCACCGGAATGTCGTTGCCGCTGTCACCCGCGAACACGGTATCCGCGACCTCAAATCGCTGTTGCTGCATGAGAAACTCGACGGCGTGCCTCTTGGTGGCTCTAGCGGGCAGTACGTCGAACAGACCGATACCGGAAGCTTCGTCGATACTCCAGATCAGGCTTGCCCTGATGCCTTCACGACTCAGGATCGTCTGTATTTTGTCCTGCAGGGCTTTTTCGTCAACATCGAGCGCCACGTAAAAACTCAGCTTGAAGGTGCTCTGCTTGTGAACTTCCTGTAACTCAAGTTCCCCGACTCCGGTTAGCAGAGAAGCGATCCCAGACCGCGACCAGCCGTTCCAGTCCCGAGCGATTGCCGTATCCCACAGTTGCCAACGGCACCATTTTTCCCGTGGCTTCGGTTGCTGTAAACGATCCGTCCGCTCCTGCCGGAACTCATTCGGTGAGGCGGGTGTATAGATACTGGTACCTACATCGCCGAGTATGTAGTCCGGTACGGGCAGTTGCCAGGTTTCCATGGCCTCGCAAACCAGATCAAGACTTCGTCCACTCACATAGGCCAGCTGCAGTTCGGCCTTCGACGCCAGCCGCGAGAACAGCTCACGGGCGCCGGGCGATTCCGGCGCTGAGCCGTTTGGCAGCAGAGTCCGGTCCAGGTCGGTGCAAAGCAGGTAGCGGGAAGACATGGGCTTGCTGTGGCTGTGGAACCTAGATTTCAAGGAAGCTATAGTGATCTACCGCCTCGAGTATCCCGCTGGCATAGGGCTTCTGCGCAAAATAAATGCGCTCTGCGTCAATGAGATCCGACAGTTCCTCCTGCTGGCGGTTGGCTACCACCACAGCCAGGGTGTTGCCTCTCATGAGATCTTCATCCGCTCCTGAGCCGCCCGCTACCAGGATGTGGTTCAGGGGAATGTCCCACAGGGAAGAAATGTATCGCAGAGCCAGGCCCTTTTGACGCACGGCCGGGGACGATATCCAGGAACTTGCCGAACGAACAGATCACATTGGCCGTCTGCTCGTCCTTGCGAAGAATGGTCTGAACATCCTGCACCGAGGGTACATCCCGGTGGTCGGGGCTGTAATGGAACGAGATCTTGAATTCACTCTGCTCATCGGACTCCTGCAGCGTCAGCCCGGATAAATCCTCCAGCAGGCGCAGAATTCTCCTGCGGTCCCAATGGTGGTCGATGTGGTGCTGCCAGTTGGTACTGGGAGTCAACGTCGGAGCGTAGTAAATTTCCGTACCCAGGCTGGTGATCAATATATCCGGCATGGGAATCTCATATTGCTTCAAAGCAGTCAGTGCCGAATCAAGACGCCGGGCGGTGGTGACTCCGAACGTGGTGGTATTGCGATGAGTTTTCAGAAACTCACGAAATTCCACCAATGCGTCCAGATCGCCAAGCAGATTCTGATCGATATCGGTGAAAATAGCTTTGTTGTGCTTTTGCATGGGCCGCTTGGTCTTCGGTTTTTTGGGAAGCAGCGGCGCCTGCTCGAACAGGGAGTCGACCCGTTCCAGGTAGGCCCTGGCGTGCGCGGCCCAGGAATAAAAGCGTGGCGTGTTGGTCAGGCCATTGGTGGAAAACTCCCGCCACCTGGATTTGTTTTCCAGCAGACTGACCAGGGCGTCGGTCATGGCCGCCTTATCCAGAGGGTCGACAAGAATGCCGTTGTGGCAGTTGGAGACAATGTCCACAGGCCCGCCGTTTTCCGTAGCGACCACAGGGATTCCGCTGGCCGAAGCTTCCAGTATCGTTAATCCGAACGGCTCAGTCAGGGCCGGATTGACGAATACCCCGCCGGAACTCGCGACCATCCGGTATATGGCTGGCACCTCATCGGCTTCATGCTGCTTGGGTATGGCGATCCTGCCGTAAATATCGTAGTAATCCACCGAGACCAGCAGGCCGGTAAGCACCGACTGTGCGCCTTTCTCCATCTTGCGGATATCGTCACGGTTGCCGGCGATGATCACCAGGTTTGCCAGTTCCTGCAATCGCCTTGATTCGCCATAGGCTTCCAGCAGCGTTGTGATATTCTTACGTGCATCAGCCCGTGACAGAGCCAGTATGATCGGTTTGTCGGGGTCGTCCAGGAATCGCTTGATATCTTTCGCCACCGGTGGGGGCGACTCCCCCAGCCTCGGCGGATGGAACTTTTCCAGGTCAATGCCCGGAGGGATCACCGTCATGCTTTCAGGGTCGTAGTAGTCATAGATCTCGTACTGGTCTTCAATTTCATTCTGGGTACTGGTGATTACCAGTTCTGCCGTAGCGAGAACCTCTTCTTCGGCTTCGATACGCCGGGTCATGTTATAGACGCGGTCAATTTCTTCCAGCGACATCCCGGTCGCCAGCAGCCGGCGGCGTTTGTCCCGCCCCAGGGAGTGACCTGTATGAACCAGCGGTATACCGGTGAGGTTGCTCAACAGAACCCCGACCTGCCCGGCATCGGCATAGTGAGAATGGATGAGGTGCGGCATTTGCGGCTGTTCCTGAAACCAGTCCAACAGGTTGTCGGCAAAGTTTTCGATGAAGTCCCACAGCGCTTCCTTGGGAATGTAGGCTGCCGGGCCGGCATCGATTCGTACGATGCGGGATTGTCTGGAAATCGGTTCGATTTTTCGAGCGTAATCCCCGCTGACCGAAGGATCAACGATGCGGCGCGTGATCAGATCAACCTGTGCGACCTCGTCCTGCTCGCCGAGTGCTCGAGCCAGTTCCACCACGTACTTGGTCTGACCGCCCGTGTCTGCGTCTCTGCCCAGTTCCAGATTCTCTCCCCGTATCAGGCCATGTACACTGATCAGGGCGATATAAAGATTTCGTGTCTCGCCTGGGGTCATGAGTCTCTTGTTATAGACTGAGGAATCTGAAGCGGCATCAGCACTTTTAACCGCTCGGAGACGGGTTGGGAACGGGAAGCACGATGAATTCGACAGACAAGACCACCGCTGGGTCTGCCGGCAGAATTCCCCTTCGGCTCCGTTCGGCTGGATGGCCTGACACCGTCCCCGACACCGTAATTGGATGAGTCACAACGCTTTCGAGTATAGCAAGTACACACAAGCCTTAAAAGCTTGGCCCGGTAACTTCTCAGTTTGACTCGTGCGCGAGCACACGATAGCCACGGACGGCGGGCGGCTCGGTAAGGTACGCATTAAACTCGGACCAGATATTCGCTACCCGCTCCCGGTTTGAATTGGATTTATCTTCGGATTCAACCACGGAAACAACAACCCCGTTGCCGTCAGCATCGACAACATTGGTGAATGACAACATGCCATCCATTCCCATAATTTCTGGCATCAATTGCTGCAACTTCGCTTCGGCTTCGGCAACAGATTCGGGATTCATTTTATAAGTTGATATGCGCGCAAACATTTCTGGCCATCCTTCTTTGTTTTACCATTGCTGTCCCACAATTTCATGACCGGAAGGCTTGCAGAGGCCTGAATCCGGGTGCTCACGGTATTCATATTCCCTGTAAGATATGAAGTTGAGTTTGTTACACGACTGACAATAAATTTGCGTGCGACAAATTTGTCGGGGATCGCACCGCTCCAGGGAAATCTGATCCTCCGCAACTTGCACCCGGGGTTCCCTCTCTCGGTCGCAAGCCCTGGAAAACGGTCTTGCTCGGTCGGTCGGTGCTGCGTTTTTATCGCTCCGTCCTCAGACTCCCCTGGAGCGGTGCTCAGTGCCAGCATTCAAAGCGAGCGGAAACCAATAGCGAGGGGTTAATCTCAAGGTGCTTCATTCATACAGCGGATTGCGGGAGCTGTCGAGGTCGCCACTGCAAGCGGTCCGGTCATGATATTGTGGGACAGCAATGAGTGTTTTTCTTGGGTTTGCCGATTAATGTGTTTGGCGTGTCGAGTTCTGAACCGAGCCTGTTTAACACATTTACGTTCAGCTGGTTTACTACAGAGGGACTATCGAGGGGTGGGTTACAGCGACAGCAAGCCTGACGGCTTTTAAACCTAACAGTGCTGTATTCGAAAAGACATTGCGTCTTGTCAACTTGTCAAAAAGCGAATACCCATTGCGGAGTTTTCTCGAGGGTCGGGTACTGCTCCCGCAGAGCGTTGCCTGACTAAATCAGAGGTTCCCTAGCGCAATAGTTTTCTCGAAAAGAAACGTTACCATAAAAACCCGTCCACGATGAAAAAATCGGATCGGTCATTTACAGGGATGCCATCGACCCCCTGGGGAAGAATTTTTCTGCGTCCAACATCAGCTGGGGCGGATGTCAAAGGCGATACAAATACGCTCCTCAGTTGAGGTGAATGGCACTGTACTGTGCCAGTAATAAGAGGGAAAGGTTACCAGTTTTCCCGGTTCGGGCTGGACGTGATGAAAAATAACCGGGGAACTTACGCCATAAACCTCTTCGGTTCGGCCGAATTCCAACCACCCGGATTTTGAACCACCCTGTCTTACCTCGGCGGGCACCTGAAGATAATAGCAACCGCTCAACCAGCCGACCGGGTGCACGTGCGGCTTCTGAAAACCACCGTCGTTCAGGCGAACAATCCAGGATTCGACCATGTAACGGTCAGGAATTGCCCGACTGAACTGGAATTGGGGTAATTTTTTACATCTTTCCCGCATTGCTGCAGTGGCATTGTTGATAAGCTCATTCATGTGCGCCATCACCGGGGATGGCAGAGCACTGATTGACCTGCTCTGCAACCCGTTAAAGGTGGCCCGGTGCTCTGAGTCGGTCCGCAATTCCGCGAGCTGCTCAGTACATGCAATCAATGCCGCATTGAACTGATCAAGAGTTGAATAATCGCCGGGCACCGTCACAAAGGTCTCCCGCAGAAGGGTATCGGCTGCGTAGAGAACCAGGAGCGACTCTCGATCACCGACGAGATTAAGCAATACCGCCAGTTGCGAAAGTGCCCTGGTGTTGCCAGCACTCAATTGCAGTATCTTGTCCAGCAGATCACGCGCTTCTTCCAGCCTCCTGTTCAACAGGTAGTGGTCCGCAAGCTGATTCATTACAGCGATGTTCTGCGGCTCGATAGTGAGGGCCTTGGTAAAAAAACCTGTTGCCTGATCGGCCTCACCCTGACGCATGCATATTACCCCGAGCCTGAACACGATCTGTAGGTGTGGATTCTGCCTGTCCAGGGATTTTTCCAACAGGGACCTGGCTTCGTCTATCTTGCCTCGTTCATAAAGAACGTCCGCCAGGGTGAGGCGCAAGTCGTGGTCATTTTCCGCGTACCGTAACGCGGTCTTTAAATTTTCTTCCGCAGACTCCGGATCTTCCAGTTTCAACTGTATGCTGGCCAGGTTCTTCAATATGTCCTGGTCATGGGGCGCCAGCTTTTTCGCGGCATGGAGAATCTTGAGGGCCATGTTTGAGTGACCCATATCCCAGGCTATCAGCGCGGAATTATTCAACGCCAGGTAGTGGTCGGGTTGCAGATCCAGAACCTGGGAGTAGCAGGCCGAAGCGCGTTGCAATTCTCCATTTTTTTGATGGCGCAATCCCTGATTGAATAAATCATCGGCTGAGTTTTCTGACACTGGGTCTTCCCCCGGCTTCAATTGATCAAGGAACCACTGATTAATTCTGGCACCGCTCCGTCCATCATTAATCCAAGGATTCCCCATGGCTATCCCTGGCTATGGCGAATGTCCAGCCCGCGAAAGCCTGTCGTGGTGCTGGCTTGAATCACCGTGCCGGCTGAGCGCCAGGCAGCGACAGTCCCCACCGGATCTATACAATTTGTCACAGATTCTCAGGGTCAAGCTGTGTACAATCAGCGAGATTGAACTCCCGTTCATTGAGCGGATATTTTCAGATTTCGTGTGTCAGGCCTCCTTGAGTACGAATGCGCGGTGATTTTTTTCGGGAACCACTGGACAGGAAACCCTCCAGTGGTTCTCTGGCAGGAGTACAGCATGGCCCAGGGAAGGATTCCATCTCTTTGTAAATACAGTTGTCTGTCCCTGCTCTTACTTGGCAGCAATCCGCTTTTCGCTGAAACAGTTTCCCCGGAATCCGACGATTCAACAGTTGTCTACCCTGCCGATTTTTTTGCCGAGTATTCTCCAATCTCGGTCAACGACATGATCGACCGGATTCCCGGGTTGAGTCTGAGCATGGGAGGCTCAAACGGGCGCAATGGAAGCCGGCGGGGGCTGGGCTCCGGTGCCGGTGAAATTCTGATAAACGGTCAGCGCATTGCCGGCAAGGCGAACGAAGGCCGCAGCCAGCTCAGCCGGATTACAGCGGACCAGGTCAACTATATTGAGATAATCCGTGGCACCTCCGAGGAGATGAATGTTCGGGGTGGTGCCCAGGTGGTCAACGTCGTGCTGTTGGAATCGGATTCGCGCTCTAGTATTACCACGGAAATGGAAATTGCCCGGGCCCATGACGGCACCCTCGACCCTGGCGGCCAAGTCTCGCTTACCGGTCAGAAGGGGCAGCTCAACTACCTGTTCCATTTGCAGGCTCAACCTGGCTATGAGAACGAGGAGCGCCAGGAATACAGCTACTCACCGGCTGGCATGCTGGTGGAAAGTCGCCGAGAAAATGCCGTACGCGACTCCACGGAATGGGAATCAAGTTTTAACCTTGGTTATCAGCATACGCACAGTTCCCTTCAATTTAACGGCCTTTACAGCCTTAACCAGCCACCCCGGACCACAACACGAACCATCAATGACTTCAGCAGAGGCGCAATGGTCTCCGCCTACGAAATGGACGCCTCCAATGCGGACCGGGACAACTGGGAGATCGGTACCAACTACGATTACCATCTGGCCGGCGGTGGCAGCTACCAGTTGCTTGCGATCGTCAATGACCGCCACTTCACCAATACTTTCGAGCGCTTCGAAGTGCAGTCGGATAACCGCGAGAAGACCCTGTATCTTTTCAATTTCAATCGGGACCGGGAACGCATAGTACGTACTTCGTATCGATGGGACCTGAGTTCAACACAGGGCCTCGAGCTAGGTCTGGAAAGAGCTCAGACACTGCGTGACAACAACCTGCGCCAGGGTCTGCGCATGGCCGGGACGACGGATCCACTTTACGGTGGCCTGGTACCCGTTCCGGTGACCAATGCCCGCAGCACGGTAGAGGAACTCCGTTACGAAAGCTTTGCCGTTCACAACTGGCAATTCAGCGACCGCATGTCACTGGAAAGCTCCCTTGTGTACGAGGCGTCGGTCATTGAACAAACCGGCGATGTCGCCAACCAGCGGGATTTCAACTACGTTCGCCCCAAGCTGGATTACCGTTTCGACATTACCAACGGGCTGCAGTTTCGCGCGACTGCCGAGCGCATCGTCTCGCAGTTGAGTTTCTCCGATTTCAGTGCCAGCGTGGACAATTCAGACTACGATCAGAACACCCAGGCCGGCAATCCGGAAATAGAGCCTGAACAGTCCTGGGATTATCGAGTCAATCTGGAGTACCGGCTGCCCAACGACGTTGGAGTCGTCAGTTCAGGCTTTCTTTACCGTGATTTCGATGAGGTCCTTGACCGGATAGACGTCTCACCCAATGACCAGGAACTGGCTTCTGCCCGTGGCAACATCGGCGACGGCTGGCGCTGGCGCTACAACATCGACACCAGTGCCCGGCTCGGTTTTATCGGACTGCCCAATGCACTACTTACGGTGTCCATCAACATCGGAGACTCGGAGGTTACCGATCCCTTTCTGGGAATCCACCGGCGTATTTACATGAATTACCGTTCATTCAATCGGATGAGCTTTCGCCACGACATGACCCGTATCAACCTGAGTTATGGCTTCGACCTGAGCCTGCCGGAAAATGACGGCAGCGGACTGACACAGATCGACATCTTCGACACCGAGACTCTTTATCAGGACCCCAACCTGAACCTGTTTGTCGAGAAAATAGCCTTTGACGACACTACCTTCCGGTTCGCTGTCCAGAATGCCCGGAACGGTCACAACTGTAGCAAACGTACCCGCTTCGACGGTGCCACAAGAAAGGGCGTCGTGGAGGAGCGTGAGGCGTTCTGCTTCGGCACCGGCCCCCGATACGGGCTGAAAGTCCGACATTCATTCTAGGGAACCGGTGCTCAGTGTCAGAATTCAAAGCTTGTAAACCAGTAGGTCTATGGTTGAAGACGCCACAATCGGTTCTGCCTTGCCTCATTCAAAAATTGATTGCGGGGCTCGAGGTCACTGCACGAAAAATTCTGCACATAGCCAAGGTGTGGCCGCTCGAAGCCACCAATAACTGAAAACCCTCCAAACGCTGGCAACAAAACTGCCCACTGACCGATATTCTACCTTCAGGACTCGCACAATATTCACCTTAAAAGTTTGGGCACCCCGCAGGCAACGGTTCCAACGGCAGGTCATATTGGGCCCAAATAAGCCCTTTCCTGTTTCCGGCAAAATGGGTATTTCTGGAAAATGTGGGACAGCAATGAAAAGTGATCTGGAAAGCACCACCACAAGCGAATCACATGAAAATGCCAGAGAGAACAACTTCGATTCAGATACCTGCCGCGGTTGCCTTTGAGTGCGACAATTTGCCGCGTTGCGTATGAAGTAAAACCTGCTACCTTAACGCCATTCTGGGGTAGATCGCTTAAGGAAGTGGTCCGGAACCAGAGTCAGACCAAGCCGGTCAATCTTTGCAACGAACCGTTAGACGCGCCGGTAAATTGCCGACAACCCGTCAATATAAGACTAAAACAAATGATCCAAATCTGCTGAGAGGGATGAGTAAATGCAGCACAAATACAAAGCCGGCAACCAAGCCCGTTCCACATTTAATCCGACAAGCAGGCTGCTTCCCGCAACGATTGCTGCCGCTGTGGCAATAACGTCGTCTTTTGGCGCTTCAGCGCATACGCGTTTCGAAATCGCTGTGATCAACGAAGGCGAACGGGTTTACAACAACGTCGTGATTGGCCACGGCTGTGGAACCAACGACGTCGTGGGTACATCGGTAGTGTTTCCCGATGGTGCCACCTCGTCAGTCACCGTGGATGGGGAAGCCCATGCCGGCTCGCTTGAGGACTTCGTTAGCAACTGGGGCAATAGTGTGCAAGCCGTTTACTCCCGGGCTTTATTTGATGCAACGGGCAGCAAAGAAGACAATAATGGCAATTCGATAGGTTTCTGGGCCGGCGGAAACCCATTGCCACACCATCTTGTCGGGCTCGTTCCTTTCCGCACCGGTGCTGTCAATTTCGTGGCGGAATCCTGCGCAGCGAGTGTGCGGTTCTTTGTTTCCATCGTGGATATTTGCCAGGTGACGACGGCTGACGGTTTGTCAACTGAAGGAGTGGCAGGTTTGTGGACACACAACAACCTGGGTACGGTATTTGATCGAATCAGCAGTGTTGATGATGGTCCCGCGCCCTTGACGGTAATGCGTGACCTCGAAGAAAATCCATTACCAGCCTCGTGTAATGGTGGCGGAGTGAGCGTGGAAGTGAGGCCGAGTGCCGAGCAGATTAACCGCGACATGCCGATCAAATACAATGGCGTTCAGGCGTGGCCTATTCCCGAGTAGCCTTGGGGAACCTCTGATCTCTGATCAGGTCCCAACCCTGCTCTGACATTGAAACTGTTTGCGGCGACTGCCCAGGTGGCCGCATTTGCATGTAAGGATTTATATGGCAATTAAAGTGAGGGTAATCTCTGTTGCAGCCCTTCTGCTCGCTACCACTATCACCAATGCCTTCGGGCACGGTGGTAATGCTGTTTTCGATCCTGAAGGTAATTCTGAAACGTTCACGGCACTGGCCCGTATCACGTGCTTTGATGACGGAACCGGAGATGCCGGTTTTCTCATCGCGCGAATCAGGGACAATTCACCCCCTCTCGAGGGGCTGTTTCTGAACCTGCAGATACTCAAGGGTACCCGCGCTATCAGCATCAGCGATCAGACCCCGGGGGACGCCGAGTATACCCCCTATGTCTCTGTGGCAGGGGGCAATGGTGTTTATACTCTGATGCTGAATCATACCAGAGCCGGGGCGCACAATTTTGATCTGGAGTGGCATTGCCTGACTCCGGACAACTTACACACGGGTACCGATATCCTGGTCGACCAATACCAGTGAACTGGTGTTGCCCATGAGCCTGATCCACTCGCCAGTTTCAAACCTCCGCCTGGTCTTACTGCTGAGTGCAGTAAGTCTGGGCGGCTGCGTGCATGTGCAGCCCTGGGAGAGAGGTACGCTGGCCAAACCACAAATGGCACTGAATCCCCATCCACAGCAGTCGGAACTTCAATCTCACACCTATGAGAGCCGCGAAGCAGGTGCCCGTACTGAGTCAGCTGGTGGTGGCGGGTGCGGTTGTTACTGAATAAGAAAATAATGCCACTGTGTCGATCAGCCTGTGGGTTTTCTATTGCCCTGCAAAGCGACTGGCGGGAAACTGCAGAAATTTACCAACGTAACAGACCCGCAGCAAGTGATACAATTTTTCCATATTGAAGGATCAGACTGATCCGTAAATTGGCCTGCTGTGGTCAATCCGTTCAGGGAAGCCTCGCCAATGTTGTATAGAAGCCTTCATACAACTGAAAACCCAGCCCCTCAATCTACATGTAAAAGGCCCAGCACCTCAGTTGTTCAGGCACTGACCTCGGTTGCAGTGCTGATACCCGGGATCAGCCCGACTGTGGTTGGTGCAGCGGAATTCCTGGGCAGTGGGTTAAATTTCCAGCATTCCCAGTATCAGGAGGGTCAACGGGATCTCATTGAGATCAATAGTGGCAGGGAAGCACTGAATGTAGAGGTTCTGCACCTGGATGGTCGAATTCAGTTGCCCGCCGGCAGGTTCCTTTCGTTCGGTTACACACAGGATACCTGGGCGGGTGCCACTCCTGTGGCCACGGCGCCACTGGCCGCCGAAGTGAATCGACCAATCCTGAAGAACAGCCAGAGCGGTGTGGTCGTGGCCGGGGCCTCACCATTTCTGAATACTGAGCTGTTTCTGGATCAGGACTGGACGCCATTGCGGTCCGGCTCTTTGACCGGTGATTCACGCAATGTTCTGGTGATGTCATCGGCCTCGCCAGAGTCGAGGGATCAACTTGATGTGACCCTGGGCCAGGAATGGCGTAACTACAGCATTTCGGCGAGCCTTGGCGTGTCCCTGGAGAATGACTATGAATCCCACTATGGGAGTGTCGGGACTCAATTCAATCTCAACGACAATCTCACAACTGTCAGTGCCACGCTGGGCTATTCTGCAAACGACACGGATGCGATTCTGGACCCTGATATTCTTCCGTACCTCACGCGGGATGCCTATGCAGAACAGATCGAACGCCGCGGTGACTCAGAAATCCTGACAGGCAGCCTTCACGGGTGGTCATTCAGTAGCGGCTTGACCCAGGTAGTGAATCAATGGTCGCTTGTAGACTTCTCTTTGAGCCTGACAACCGATAGCGGCTTTCTGGAGAATCCCTACAAAGCGGTTTCCGTGCTGTTTGTTGATCCCGACAAGCTGATGACCGGAAACACAGGGCCGGTACCTGCAAGCCTTCGGGCTCTCTCCGAACAGCGGCCGGGTCGCCGAAATCAGATTGGATTCCGGGCCGGCTACGTCCGCTATTTTGAAGCGCCGGACGCAGCACTGCATATTACCCTGGAATCTTCAGTGGACAGCTGGGATATAAAGGCTGGCAGCCTGGAGCTGGAATGGGTTCAGCCGGTTGGCGGTAACTGGTTGCTGTCCCCGAGACTCAGAATCTATTCCCAAAGCGAGGCGGATTTCTACCAGAATTACCTGATAACTGAACAGGCGTTCAGGAAAACAGCCACGAATGATCAAGGGCAACAAATCTGGGTGGATGTAACAGATTCGAATGCCCAATATTTCCGTGATGCGCTTGGGAATTTTTATACCGATGGCGGACAGCCCGTCGATCCCATAAACCTCGAACTTCGCCCCTTGCAGGAGCAGTTTGACCCGAATCTGCTGCCACGCCATTTCAGCAGCGACCATCGCCTTTCATCTTTTGGGTCGCTTAGTGCAGGACTTACCCTGTCTCATACCTGGAACAACGGGGTCAGTTTTGAGGCCGGCATTGAATATTATGACCGTTCTGCGCACCTTGGTTCGGGAACCGGAGCCGGTACAGGT
Organism: uncultured Gammaproteobacteria bacterium; assembly: GCA_942492445.1. Classification (GTDB taxonomy): domain Bacteria; phylum Pseudomonadota; class Gammaproteobacteria; order Pseudomonadales; family Pseudohongiellaceae; genus NORP240. The sequence goes on along the minus strand of CALOEW010000084.1, from coordinate 6,123 downwards.
TTTGCTGATTTCGATTTTGTTACCTTCAACGCCTCCCTGGGTGCGGATTTCAGCCTGGCGAACTCCCGCCGCGCCAGCCGGCGCACAATTCAAAGCAGGGACATGCCCGGTATGGTGCATGAGGAGAGCATGCATCGAAATCGTGTGCCCGCGGGAATCCGCTTCAGTCATCGACTGCATGCCGCAGGACAAATCATGTTCGGATACCAGACACAATTCGTGCGCCAGGCCGGAGACCTGCTGTCCGGGACCCGCCCTGCCACCGACGAAGAAGTGGTCCAGTCCGGATGCGCGGGGACTGACGGTTGCCGCTCTGTTCCCACCTACATGAATATGAAAATGCACATGTTGGACATCATGTATGCACCCACCGACTGGCTGACATTGCTGGTCATGCCACAGTTTGTCGATATGGACATGGAGTTGCGGGATCTTCAAGGTCGACCGCCGCCGAATCTGGAAGCCCATGAGCACATTGGGGAATCCGGGCATACTACCGGAGGTTTGGGCGATACCCTTGTAGGTGGGTTAGTGAGCGTTTATGACGGGCAGCAACACCATCTGCACGCTGGAATGGCCCTGCGTATTCCTACCGGGCAGGTGGACCTGGAGCTGCGTCGAATTTTCCGGGCCGACGGGGGCCTTTTCCATTTCGGCATGCAGCTGGGCAGTGGCACCTGGGATCTTGTCCCTTCACTGACCTACGTTGGCGATTCGCAGCGATGGCATTGGGGTGCCCAGTGGCATTCTGATTTCCGGCTTGAATCGGAAAACGAATCGGGTTACCGCCTCGGCAACACCTGGCAGGTTTCGGGATGGAACAGCTACGATATCTCGTCCTGGCTGAGTACAACCGTTCGTACCAGCTACCGCCATGTCGAACCGATCCAGGAGGACTATGATCGCTACAACGCGCGGATCGGGCCGATGGATTTTCCGTCAAATCAAGGAGGCCATTACTGGGATCTTGGATTGGGGATCAATGCATTCTTTGCAACGGGACCGCTGGCTGGCAACCAGATTGCTCTGGAGTGGAGCAGGCCGCTGCAGGAAAACCTCAATGGATTCCAGAGAGAAACGCAAGACCGGCTGGCTTTGAGCTGGCAGTTTCACTTCTGAAGAGTGAATCCATGGACCTTCACAGCTTCTCCTTCACCGCTATGGGAACACCCTGCAATGTGCAGTTGTACGCGCCTGGCCGCACCGTTGCCAGGCGGGTCGCCGGCATGGTGGAGTCAGAAGTTGTCAGACTGGAAAGAAAATACTCAAGGTATCGATCAGACAGTTTTCTCAGCCGGATCAATTCGATTGCCTCGACTGGAGGCTCGCTCCGAGTCGACGATGAGACCGCCCGGATTCTTGACTATGCAAAGGCCTGCTATGAGCAGAGTGAAGGCCTGTTCGACATAACCTCGGGGATCCTGCGCCATGCCTGGGACTTCAAACTGAATCGCATACCCGATAAAGCGCAGGTCGATAGCCTGCTTTCTCGCATTGGCCTGGATAAGCTTGACTGGGACGGATCAACTTTAGGGTTTACTGTGCCAGGCATGGAACTGGATTTAGGTGGTGTTGTAAAAGAGTTTGCGGTAGACCGGGCGGCGGCCGTGTGTCGCGAACAGGACGTACACCATGCCCTGGTGAACCTGGGCGGGGATATTCAGGTAGTGGGTTGCCACTATCACGGTGATCCCTGGTCAGTGGCTGTGTGTGATCCGCAACGACCCACACAGCCGTTACACTCTCTACACCTGCATCAGGGCGCCCTGGCCAGCAGTGGCGACTACGCACGCTGTATAACGATCAATGGTCGGCGCTACGGACACATACTCAACCCTCGAACCGGCTGGCCGGTATCCTGCCTCGCTGCTGTCAGCGTAATCAGTGACTTGTGTATAGTTGCCGGCAGTGCTTCAACCATTGCCATATTGAAAGAGCAAAACGGGAAAGCCTGGCTCCGAGACCTGGAACTGCCGCATCTCTGGACTGATACCGAAGGCAATAGTGGCGGCACGCTGTTGTCAGCGTCCTGAATCGAAAAAGAATAGTCGAATCCTCAGGGAAGGCTGTGATCAAGGGAACATCTGAATAAGTCCCACAATGCACTGCGAGGTCGGCCGGGAGTTTCAGTGAAGCGCCGTGCACAGGGAATGGTCGCTCCATTGCCTCCCACGACAAGGACGCCACGGCATGCCACTGGCCCGGCCCGGAAAGTCCTCAGCTCACCCCGCTGGGTTGCCCTGGTGCTGGACAATCCTATGCGGCGGAGATACCTTTGAATCGTTCTTTACACACGATACACACGATGTCGTCTCACTAATTCCATCAATGAGACAGGACATGGTCAACAATCTGGGGGAATTCTATGCCAGTAGCTGGATTATGGGCAACGCCGGTTTATTTTGGAAACGCGGGAAATAAATTCGATGCGATACAGAAGGAAATAAAGACCTTTTATGACCGCGCGACTGCAACCAGCATGTTTTCCCGACCAATACATTTCGGAAAAACCTCTCATTCAATAACAGACTTTAACTACAATATGCTGGTTGAAAACGATATGGAGAATACTCGGAATTTTTTCCTCGACTGCGTTCGTGAATACATTTACGGCATCAATGGAACGGCATTCAAAATTCCGTGGGAGTTTAAGTTTTCCAGTAGCTGGCTGACTGAAACACTGAAGGGTGAACACGCGGTTCCCCATACCCATGCAATCCATGGTGACGATATATCCGGAGCCTACTATTACAAAACCAATGGAAAAGATGGCGCGCTGACACTTATCAATCCATCACCAATTCTCGATGCAACCAAGTTTATCAACTCCCCCTGGTCCAGTCTCCAAGTGCCCCCCGAAGAAGGCAGAATTGTGTTGTTTCCGTCATGGCTCGCGCATTTCGTCGAAGAAAACCAGACAGACAACAATCGAATCAGTCTTTCGTTCAATATAAAACTCATGGAAAAATAGACCCGGATTACCCTTTCTCGCAGCACTGACACTCTTCGATGCCACGGTTCTGCGTCGCGCCTGAGATGCCTTTGTGGTTATGCCGGGAGAATACCTCCTGGCTCCTCCTCTTCTGATATATGCCTTCTGCCACATGCGGCGATGCGCCCTGCAGCAGACTTGTCTGATGGCCAGAACTATTGGAGCCTAAAGAGCCTGTTAGTTACCGCGATTCTCCGCGGTTCCCTGGTCGGGGGATACTTTCATACAAACCGCTTTTTCTTGCAAAAAAAGAGGCCATACCATGGCCCCTTTTCAGATCTACAACCGCTGATATCCTTAACCCGAAACATAGTATTCCGAGGTAAAAATTCCAGCCCGACGCTGTCAACCGTCCTCAGAAGGTCGCAATCGGGTCATGGGCGACCCCATACCCATATCGATACGCAGCGGGGCCGCGGTGAACATGAATTCATAGCGACCAAGCTGAGCCGCTGTTTCCGCTACGGCACCGAGATCGAGGTTGTCGAAAATGCCTACCCCCTGGGATGCAAGTGCGAGACTGTGCAGGGGCAGGAACACATTTTCCACGCCACTCGGCGTGACATCGTTCCACAGGTCGTGGCCGATGAACGAAACACCCCGCTCTTTGAGGAAGTAGGCTACATCGGCATGGTAGCCGGCCACGCCTTCTCGCGGAGCCCAGGGGCCCAGGGCCTCGCGGCGCTTCCAGCGACCGGTGTGCAACAGGATGATGTCACCAGGCTCCACTTTCACACCCTGGATTCTTTCCAGCTCAACGAGGTCGTCATAGGTGATGGCAGTCCCCGGCTCCAGCCAGCCTTCCTCGGTGGCTCTGCCCGGCAGCAGGGTGGCGTCGAAAATTATGCCACGGGTCAGTATGCCGTCCTTGTGTACGATGATACTGCTCTTGGGACAGCCGTCGGCGGCCTGAACGTCTTCCCAGGGAACTCCGTTATAGCCCTTCCCCTTGTACATGATATGGCAGCCGACGGCATCCAGGTGGCTGTGAATGGTCCCGTGGTAGGTGCCGGTATATTGGTACTGGTCCGATGCACCCGTGGGACGAACGCTCAGCACCGTACGGTCCAGGGCTCCTGAGGCGTCCACAGCATCCACTTCATTGACATTGTGGGCCAGCGAAACGGTGATGCCTTCTGAAACCAGTGCGACCGCCTGTTTGCGTTTTGCACTGGTAATAAGATTGGCAGCGCCCAGTTCATCGTCAGGCCCCCAGCGCCCCCAATTGGAAAGCTCTTCCATGGCTCGATCGAAATCCGCCTCGGTTTCTATTTTTCGATTGGTCTGGGCTACAGCCTGACCGGCAACGAGTCCCGCTAGCAGGGTAAACAGAACAAGCTTGGAAGCTGTGAAAATTCTGAAGGGGTTTCATTGAACCTCCGCGGTAGTGAATGTGATTATTGTTATAAGGACAGACCAATGTCGCAGGGAAACCGAATGCGTATACTCAAACAGCGTTGGCTGCCCCTGCGGAGTTCAACTGATCAGCGATCTGCGCCACGACAGAGCCCCTAGCGACCCAGACCCGCCCACTCAAGTGATACCCAGTACTGCCGTCCCCAGGGGAACGGAGAGTCGGGATTCGAAGGCGTTCAGGATACCGGCCCGTTGTGGACGCTTGTCGAACAGATTGTTGATCCCCGCAGAGAGTAAGAACTCGCTGTCGAAGAACTGATCCAGCACAATCCCGTAACGGGCACTGACTATGTATTCGCCATCAAGTGTACTGGGTGTCGGAAGCGTTCTTTCTCCGGGTAGAATTGAAGACGAAGGCATCGAAATCAAGATCATCCCAATAGTTGGCCGAGATGGAGGCGGTCTGATTGCCGCGGAACCAGTTCATGCGCAGGTTGAACTTGTACTTGCGGCAGCGGTGGCAGCAATACGCTGTATCGCTGTTCAGCTAGCCACAGCGCATCGGGGACAACTCCGTCCAGGCTGGCATACTCGTAATTGGTGTAGCCCGTGCCTGCAGGGTGGTGGTGAACTTGCCCAGGTCACCCGGCGTGAAGGTGTATTGCACCGTCAGGTCGTACAGGTCCAACCCACACTGAGCTGATGTTGCTGGCCTGCCGGTAGACCTTGCTGACCGACCCGTTGGGATAGCGTTCCACGGGATTACCCGCGACGTTGGCCTGAGTGGCAAGCCAGGCGTCCGCCTTCTGGCGGCTGGGCGTGCCGGGAGTCGGATCGTAATTGGCTGCGCTCTGTCCGGTTGCCGCCAGCATCTGCTTGAACTGCCACTCCACCGTGTCCTGGTTGGTCAGGGAGCGGATACGGTCAACGTATTCGATTTCCTGGTAGTCCAGGGAGAGTGTGAAACCGTCCAGGGCGCCACCCGGCTCCCAGGTGAAACCGGCATTCCACAGCTCGGAGGATTCCGGGTCGAGATTGGGGTTGCCTGAGCTGCAGGAGAGTCCGCCGCCGAGCAGGGTGCCACTGATGGGGTCGGTACCGATGAACAGGTCGCTGCAGGCCTCATCGGCAATAAAGCGTCGCGCCTGGTAGGGTGACGGCGCCACAAAGCTTTCACCCCAGGATCCACGGATCGCTAGGGAGGGCAGTGCTTCCCAGCGCAGGGACACCTTGGGTGTGGTTGCTCCAATACCGAAAGTTGTAAATTCCTCATCCCGCACCGCTATCTGAGCGTCCAGGTTCTCCAGGATGGGGATCTGGATCTCAGCGAAGAAGGATTCGGTTTCCGAGCGATAAGATTCATCCTGGGGCTGGGGAGAACCAATCCCGCGACGGGTAAAGTTGATGTTTGGTTCAGCCACTTCATGGGCTTCGGCATAGGTATTCTGAACCAGGTCCCGGTATTGGAAGCCGACTGCTGCCTGCACGGTACCGAACGGCAGCTCGAACAGGTCGCCGGCCACGACCGATTCCAGTACCTCCAGTTCATTCCTGGAGTAGACGTAATTGTCGAAGTGATACCACAACCATTCGGTCAATTCCTTGGAGTTGCTGGTCACCCCTTCCACGTAATAGGGTGATCGGGGATCCGCGGAACCCAGGGGATTGAAATACTCATTCCCATTGGGGCCGCCCCGGCCATCCAGCGCCAGCTGCAGCCTGCCGGTATCGGTCAAGTCCGCACCGTAGGATACCTTGTCCGATTGCACGTTGTA